>NZ_JBFUEG010000018.1:0-106291 GCF_056404315.1 Mesorhizobium sp. P2_D6
TGGCGGCTTCATCTATGTCTCGCAAGCGCTGGCCGGCGAGCCGGTCGCAGCCGCGCAGACCGAGGACGGCGAATGGACACTCTCCTTCCATGCCCATCCGCTCGGCATCATCGACACCAGGCGTATGAAGCTTGTCCGCCGCAGCGCCGCGCCAACCAAACCGCTTGGCGCTGCGCCGGACGCATAGGGGAAGAGAAGTGTTACCTATGTATCCGGTTCATTCTGTTACCCATCTATCGGCTGGACAGCGGCAGCCGGATGAGGGGCGGCGCCAACGTTTGTTGTGATCGCGCCGCTGCTCTTGTGGTGGCAAACCCGAAATCTCGGCGCTGCCCTCATTGTCCTGCCGGACATTTCTCCCCGTATAGTGACGGGGAGAAAGGGCTGTCACGCCGGTTTCGCCAATCGCCAGCGGACACAAAAAGGCGGCGCCAGTTTCCTGGCGCCGCCTTCGTGTCTTTCGTAACCGAACCCGACCTTAAGCCGCGGGCTGCGCCTCAATTGTGCGCAGGGCCTGCGTCTGGCGCTTGGCGGCGGCCTTGACCGCATCCTGCACCTTCTCGAAGGCGCGCACCTCGATCTGGCGCACGCGCTCGCGGCTGATGTCGAACTCGGCCGACAGCTCTTCCAAGGTCAGCGGCTCTTCGGCGAGGCGACGCGCCTCGAAGATGCGCCGCTCGCGATCGTTGAGCACGGCAAGGGCGCCCGACAGCATGCCGCGCCGGTTTTCCAGCTCGTCCTGCTCGATCAGCATGTCTTCCTGGCTTTCGTGGTCATCGACCAGCCAGTCCTGCCATTCGCCGGATTCGCCTTCGCTGGCGCGGATCGGCGCGTTGAGCGAGGCGTCGCCCGACAGGCGGCGGTTCATCGACACGACTTCGGCTTCGGAGACGTTCAGCCTGGTGGCGATCTCGGTGATCTGTTCGGGCTTAAGGTCGCCATCGTCCAGCGCCTGGATCTTGCCCTTCACCTTGCGCAGGTTGAAGAACAGGCGTTTCTGATTGGCGGTCGTGCCCATCTTGACCAGGCTCCACGAACGCAGGATGTACTCCTGGATCGAGGCCTTGATCCACCACATGGCGTAGGTCGCGAGGCGGAAGCCACGCTCGGGTTCGAATTTCTTGACGGCCTGCATCAGGCCGACATTGCCTTCCGAGATCACCTCGCCGATCGGCAGGCCGTAGCCGCGATAGCCCATGGCGATCTTGGCGACGAGCCGAAGGTGGCTGGTGACGAGTTTGTGCGCAGCGGAAGTGTCTTCATGCTCGGCGTAACGCTTGGCGAGCATGTACTCTTCCTGCGGCTGAAGCATGGGAAAGCGGCGGATTTCTTCCAGGTAGCGGCTGAGGCCGCCTTCGCCGGAAACGATACTGGGTAGTGACTGGGCCATGATAGCGCCCCCTCTCTATTAGAGTGATGCCCCCGAAACGCGGCGGGCATATGACGCGAGCACCAAAAGGCTCGCCCGCGACAACCGACTTATATAGGAACAAAACCAGAAAAGACAGGCATTTGTTCAACACGAAACAGTGTGTCACGCCAAAGTGAACAATGCCGCTCAGGTTTTAGATGGCGGGTTTAGAGTTTGCGAAAGCCGCCGACGAGTTCCTCCATGTCCCTCGGCATCGGCGCCTCGAACCTCATCGGTAGATGGGTAGTCGGGTGACGAAATGCAAGGAGCCAGGCATGCAAAGCCTGCCGGGAAAATGCGTTGACCTGGCTTTTCAGCGGCTCGGGCAGCCGGTTGACTTTGGTGCGGAAGGCCTGGCCGTAATCGGGATCACCGATGACGGGATGGCCGATATGGGCCATGTGGACGCGGATCTGGTGGGTGCGGCCGGTCTCCAGCCGGCATTCGACCAGGCTGGCGGTGGCGAACGCCTGCTGGTCCTCGCCGAAACGCTCCTGCACGGTGAAATGGGTGATGGCGTGGCGGGCGTCGTCGCGGCCTTCCGGCACCACGGCGCGGCGCACCCGGTCGGCGGCGCGGCCGAGCGGCGCGTCGACCGTTCCCGTCGGCCGCGGCGGGATGCCCCAGACCAACGCCAGATAGGCGCGTTCGAGGTCGCCGGTGCGGCCATGGTCGGCAAAGGCCTCCGACAGCGCCTTGTGGGCACGGTCGGTCTTGGCCA
This sequence comes from Mesorhizobium sp. P2_D6, assembly GCF_056404315.1. Lineage (NCBI taxonomy): Bacteria > Pseudomonadati > Pseudomonadota > Alphaproteobacteria > Hyphomicrobiales > Phyllobacteriaceae > Mesorhizobium > Mesorhizobium sp. P2_D6. The sequence continues at coordinate 2,133 of NZ_JBFUEG010000018.1, forward strand.
CGACCATGACACCACTGGTCTCCTTGTCGAGGCGATGGACGATGCCTGGGCGTCTGACGCCGCCAATGCCTGAGAGACTGTCGCCGCAATGATGGATCAGGGCGTTGACCAGCGTGCCGGTCCAGTTGCCGGCGCCGGGATGGACGACGAGGCCGGCCGGCTTGTTGATGACGATAAGCTCGCCGTCCTCATAAAGCACGTCGAGCGCGATGGCCTCGCCTTGCGGTTCGGCCGGTTCGGGTTCGGGCATGACGACCGAGACACGCTCGCCAGCACTCATCTTGCGCTTGGTCTCGTCAACACGCTTGCCGTCGACCGACACCGCGCCCTGTTTGATCAGCATCTGCACGCGGCTGCGCGACATTTCGGGGCCGAGGCTCGCCGCCAGCCACTGGTCGAGGCGCTGGCCGGCCGCATCCGCGCCGGCTTCGAGCACGGTTGGCTCCGCCTCTATGAATTGTCTGGTCTCTTCGCTATGAGCGCTCATCGAAAAAAGTTCCGGAATGTTCTGCCATGGCCCGGCCCGTTGCCGACGAAGAAGAAAAGCCGCTCGATCCCGAGATCGAAAAGGTGCGCGGCAGGCTCATCCGCTTCATGGCCATCAATCTCGGCCTGCTTTTGCTGGCCCTTATGGTGGTGATCGCGGCCATTGTCTACAAATCGCGCAAAGCGCCGCCCACAACCCCGCCGCTCGCCAATGATATTCCAGTACCGCCCGGCGAGCCGCTCGCGGCCGACATCGTGCTGCCGGTGGGAGCCAAGGTGATCAGCCAGGCGCTGTCGGGCAATCGCATCTCGATCGACGCTGAGCTTGCCGACGGCAGCCGCACCATTTTCGTCTACGACATCGCCGAGCGCCGCATCATCGGCCGCTTTGCAATCCGCAACAAATGAGCCTGCAGGCATGACCGGGTTTGCCAACCATCGCCGGGTCGCGACCGTCACGCTCGTTGTCGGCAGTTACGATGAGGCGATCGCCTGGTATGTCGAACGGCTGGGCTTTCTGCTGACCGAAGACGTCGATCTCGGCGGTGGCAAGCGCTGGGTGACGGTGGCGCCGGCGAACGGTCAGGGCGTGCGGCTGCTGCTGGCCGAAGCCGACGGTGAGGCGCAAGGAAAAAGCATCGGCAACCAGACCGGCGGCCGCGTCTTCCTGTTCCTCGAAACCGACGATTTTGCCCGCGACCACAGAGCGATGCTCGAAAATGGCATCGATTTCCGCGAGACGCCACGCAATGAGCCTTACGGCACAGTGGCGGTTTTCGCCGATCTCTACGGCAATCTGTGGGACCTGATCGAGCCGAAAGGCTAGGTCCGCAAACCTACATTCCATAGAAGCGGTCCGGCCGCTCGAAGCCCAGTTGCTTTTTCCAAACCGTCAGCCTATATCGCCGGTTCTTGAACGCGCCCATCGTCTAGCGGTCAGGACACCGCCCTCTCACGGCGGGAACAGGGGTTCGATTCCCCTTGGGCGTACCAAATAACGGCTGGGCCGTTTCTTCCCCCACTACTTCTGACAAGCTCGAACGTGGATCGCGTTTTGACCGCGAGGGTCGGCGGCATCAGCGAAACCCGGCCAGTCGGTGCACACGGATACACCCAATTTAAGTCAGGCCGCTACGCTTGAAAGCGTAGCAATCTCTGCTACTTGCGGTACGGGGCAGCATCTGCGGCAGCGCGGATTTGGGTCGGGTAAAGCAGGTATGAGTTCGGTGAAAATGCCATGCCCGCACTGCCTCGGCAGCGGGAAGATTTTCGATTGCTCCAGATGGCACGCGTCAAAAGGGCATTGCTGCCCGCAAGGGACGCATCGGGCCGGCTGCCCGGGGCAGACCATGGCATGCGCTGAATGCGCGGGCCAGGGCACATTGGCGGAAGCCGAGTTCAGAGCTGTCGCCTAGCGAATATCCTCTTAGCGAATGTCCTGCAGCCTTGAAGGCCTGGCTCTCTTTCATCTTCACCGCCATGCGCCGGTCGACATCGTCGCTTCTGGCGCGTCGCTGCCAATTGCACTAGCATCATTGCACGACGCCGTTACGGCGCGCAGAACGCCGGGGAACGGATCGGGAAAAGCCGTCAGGCATGCACATCCGCCGCGCGCATGGCGTGCGGCGATGGTATGATTTGGCAAGATCCAAGTTCGCACAAGAAGGCGAGGGGTCGGCGGGGAGGAGACCGATGCAGAAACTGCAATCGCAGGGCGTCCATCACATCACGCTGGTCGGCGCTGGCCGCCAGACGTCGATCGATTTCTGGGAGGGCGTGCTCGGCATGCCGTTCATCTTCGAGCAGCCGAATCTCGACAAGGCCAGCGAAAGCCATCTCTATTTCGATCCCGGCGACGGAAGGCTGATCACCGTCTTCACCGACGAGAGCCGCACGCCGGTCCAGCGGCGCACGCCGACAGAGCCGGGCTGCGTCCACCACATCGCCTTTGCCGTGTCGCGCGTTACCTTTCTGCAGGCGGTCGCCCGGCTCGACGAGCGCGCCATCAAGCACAGCGGCGTCAAGGATCGCGGCTTCATGGACTCGATCTATTTCGAGGATCCGCTCGGCCTGTTGATAGAGCTCGCGTCCTACCGCTTCGAGCCGCCGGCGGGCTTCACCCATGCCGACGTCTTGATGCAGGCACACAAGCTGCGCGTCGCGCGCGGCGACTACAACATCGCCGAAGTGCATCTCGCCGACGCGATCCAGACGCTGGTCGAATGGTCACGCGCGACCTTGTCGGACGACCGGACACCGAAGAATCCATACTGACGGCCACAAAAAGGGGAGAACCATAATGGCAAAGACTGCAAAGAGCGCCGGGAAATCTGCGGCCAAGGCCGCGCCGAAAACCGCCGCCAAGCCGGCAGCAAAAGCGGCTGCCAAGCCTGCGGCGAAGGCATCCGCAAAGCCGGCTGCGAAAGCCGCGGCGAAGCCGGCCGCCAAGAAGTCCGCGCCGAAGACGGCCAAGGCTGCGAAGAAGCCGGCCTTGAAGATCAGCATGCTGAAGCCGAGCGTCAACAACATGACCGTTCGGGTGTTTGCGCGCGCGGCCGGGTTCGACCCCGCCGAGACCGACGCCTGGGGCCACACGCGTTCGCCCGAATATATGGCGCGTAACCCCGCGCATCTGACACCGATGATCGAGGACAAGGGTCTCCCCAGAGGCGTGCTGTGGGAAAGCTGCGCCATCATGCAGTATCTCGCCAACAAGCACGGGCTGGAGAAATTCTATCCCAAGGCGCCGGCCAAGCGGGCGATGGTCGACAGCGCCATGTTCTATCTGATCGGCACGCTCTATCCCTACGTGGCGCGCGCGACCTATCCGGCGCTCGGCTTCCCGCAATATGCCGGCGAGGTCGGCCACAGTGACGCCCATCCGGACAAGAAGTCCGAGGCGCAGAAGGCCGCGATGGCGGCAATTGCCGAGCCGCTGGAGGTGTTTCATTCCTTCTTCAGGGACGGCAAGCCGTTCATCGGCGGCAAGCATCCGTCGATTGCCGACATCCGCCTGGCATCGACGCTCGAATTCCTGGCCGTCATCGACTACCCACTGCCCAAATGGGCGAAGGAGTATGTCGCGGCAATCGAGAAGAAACTCGGCAAGGCCTATGCCGAGCCGGCAGGCGATGTCAGAGGCTATATCGCCTATGTGAAATCACAGGCCAACGCGCAAAGCTAAGGATTCGTTAACCAAAGCCCTGTCTATTGAGGGCAATCCACCCCGCGACCACGGATGTACTGGCGCCGAAGTGGAAGGAAAGGTCGGCGCAAAGCCGGCCTTTTGCTTTTCGCCGATGCGCCACAAGACGCGTCCCCGCGCTCCGCCATAAAGTCTGACATCGGGCACATTGCCCTTGCCTGCGTCGACCCTACCATCATGCTTGGCGGCCGAGGTACGAGGAGCTTTGCGAATGAAGGGCGTGGCGAAATTGTTTGCGGTTGCCGGCGTTGTGTTGGCCGGAGGCTACCCGTCCGATGCGGCGCCGCTCGACACCATGACGGAGGTCGGCGATGCGATCCAGGCGTGTTGGACGCCACCCACCGATGCTGGAAATGACAGCGTCACCTTGAGCTTCAGCTTCAAGCGTGACGGCACGCTGATCGGTCCGCCGCGACCGACGGCGATCAAGGTCGATGGCGACGCCAATGCCAAGAAAGCGTTTGTCGACGCTGCGACCACGGCTCTGCAGAAATGTCTTCCGCTGAGCTTTTCGCCCAAGCTTGCACAAGGCGTAGCTGGCAATGTCTTCACCATGCAGTTCGCCTCGCCCAAGCAATAGCGAGCGGTAAAGCGTTTCACCGTTTCACAGAAACGGCGACCCACTCTCTCGTTGTTTTGACGCAATTCCCAAGGAAAAAGCGCTACGCGCTTTTCCCGGAAAAACCGTTCACACTTTTCCTGGAATTGCTCTGATCAGTTGTGCCGGCGCCTTATGTCGACATACCGTTGCAGGTCGGGTGTCTCGAAGACGTAGTCGGCCCAGGCGGATTCGGGAATCTGCCCCGCCAGGTAGCATTCCAACAGCAGGCTCTGTTCGGGATCGAGCGGTCTCGGCGCCCATTCATGGTCCAGCCCCAGCGAGTGGAACAGGTTCCTGGTCAGGCCAGAGACAGTGAAGTGAATAGACATCTTCGGTCTCCTTTGCCCGATACAACGCGAGACAGCGGAGAAAGGTTTCAACCGCAAGGGCCGATAACGCGGGATTGATCATGGCGACGCCAGCCATCGTCGATGCCTGGCTTCGTCTCAATCTTGAAACAAAAGTGTAATAGCGAATTTACAGGAGCCGGCATAATACAGGTGGCGTAAAATACCTGACTGTTGCTGACATTCCGCTGAATTAGACTTGCGTCATATATTGAGGCTCGATCGGCTGGAGCGGCTGTCGGCCCCACAGGTACAAGGACTAGGATCGCCGATGATGCGTTTGTGGCCAGCCGTGATCTTCGCACTGGTGTCGATGACGGCGACCGTCCTAGGCGGCCTTCAAATACCGCGACGACGCGACTTTCAAAGCGTGTGACGTCAAGCGCTACTCCAGGCGTGTCGCCGAGTTGAGAGCGCGCACGGTTACGCCAGCCAATATCAGCAACGCCATCATTCCCCTGCCGTCGGCAAAGCCGGACCTCGTAACCGTTGCGCAAATCCCCCGGACCGACGGCTCTACCCCAGAGGCCACGGGCGCTGCCCAGCAGAAGTCGGTCGAAGCTTTGGCCGGCTCGCGGCCGGTCAGGATGGTCGGGCCGGCTTTCTTCCCGGCGGACTGACCCGCGCGGCGCCGAAATGCCCTGTTTTATCCATGTTTTGATCCCAAAACCGCGGGCCGCTGTAGGGCGACATGCATCAGGCTATTCGCAGACCATCTTGTAGCGTTTGCCGGGTTGGCTGACATTCTTGCAGGTGAGCGGGTTGGCCGGTTCGGAAGTCATCGCGGGCGGGCTGGACCTGACGTGCCGTCTCGGCGGAGCCGATGTCGTCTGTCGGCGCGCCGCCGGCCGGTACGGCTCCTGCGGCGGCGGCGTCGGAAACACGCCGGCTGCCGCCTGCATCTTGCTGGCCTCGGTCAGCGACGGATCGCGATCCCAGACCCGCCTGATATCGAGCGGCCTCGGGATCACAACCGTGCCGTCATAGCTGCGCGCGCAGCCGCTGCTGGCAAGCAACGCCACGCCCAGGAAACAAGGCACGATCCAACCAGTCATCCGCAATACCCCTGCCGACTTATAGCCCGGCCGGGGTTCCGCCGACAACCGGCGGAATACCGCAGGGCAATGTGGGCTCTGGTTGGAGTTTGGATGCGTTATGGTTAGCGGATCATTAATGCTTCTCGGGCACATTTCGCCGGCGAACCGCTGAGGGGGTTCGGCCTTGGCTTTCGGGGTGGGAACGGAATGGCTGACGGGACTGTTGGAACACGCGGCGGACGCGGTTCCCAAGAGGGGGCTGTGAACGGCAAGGATACGTCCGTCGGGGGTTCACCCGAAGCGCCGCATGAGCCGGTCGAGGCCGGTTTGCATGGCGAGGACGATTCCGCCGGGGCTTCACCCGAAGCGCTGCGCGAGCTGTTCGAGGCCGCTTTGCGTGGCGAGGACACTCCTGGCGAGGATTCGCCCGAAGCGCTGCGCCGGCTGGTCGAGATTGCTTTGTGTGGCGAGAACGCGTCCGCCGGGGCCTCACCCGAAGCGCTGCGCGAACTGGTCGAGGCCGGTGCTGACTGGGTCTGGGAGACCGACGCGGAACTGCGCTTTTCCTGGCTTTCAGAAAATTACCAGGCTGCCACCGGCATCGATCCCGCCAACATTCTTGGTCGCTTCCGCTTCGATTTCCTCAAGCAGATGGTGCATGGCAATCGACACGCCGCCGCGCATCTGGAGGATCTGCAGGCGCATCGGCCATTTCGCGACTTCGTTTATGAATTGAAGGGCGGCCGCCCCGGCTGCCGCTGGGTTTCGATCACCGGCTCGCCCCGTTTCGACAGCGAGGGCGAGTTTACCGGCTATCGCGGCATTGGCCGCAACGTCACGGCGCTGGCCGGTGCGCTGGACGACCTTCGGCAGGTGCCGCCAGCCGCAGACGAGAGCACGCAGCATCTTGCCGATCTCGAGCGGACGATGGATGCCATGCATATGGGCGTCGTGCTGCTCGACGCCAAGCTCGACACGCTCATTGTCAACAAGGCCTATCGCGACCTCTCAAGGATTCCCGACGGCGCCGTCACTGTCGGCGCGCCGTTCAGCCTCCTGATGGAGCTCAACCGCCGCAACGGCATCTATGGCGATCTCGACGAACAGCAGTGGCAGCATTACCTCGCCACCCGTATCGAGGAGATCCGCGCCGGCTCGGTTGCGCCGCGCGAGTTCACCCATGCCAATGGCCGCACCATGATGTTCTCGGTAACGGCGCTGTCCGGCGGCAAGCGGCTCCTGACCTATTACGACATCACCGAGCTGACGCTTCGCGACGCCGCGATCGAAAGCGCCAACGCCAGGACCGCCGAAACTTTCGCCAATCTGCGCACGATGGTCGACCAGATGCCGATCGGCGTGCTTGTCCTCGATGCGGACATGCGCACGGAGGTGATCAACCGCGCCTTCTATGATTTCTGGGAAATCGATCCCCGACGCGCCGGGATCGGCTGCGGCTTCCGTGAGCTGATGCAAGCCAGCCGCGATATGGACCCCTACGGCGCCGACGACGCCGAATGGCAGCGCCACATCGCCGAGCGCGAAGCAGAAATCTCGGCCGGCGTGGTGGGCTCTAGGCAATTGCCGCGCAATGACGGCCGTACGCTGATTGCATCGCTGGCGCCGCTCGCCGGCGGCAAAAGGCTGATCTCCTATGTCGATGTCACCGACATAAAGGACCGCGAGGCCGAACTCGCCGAGGCGCTCGAAAAATCACGGCTGGCCGAGGCGGTGATCAACGCCGTCGAGGACCCGATTTTCGTCAAGGACGACAATCTGCGCTTCGTCTTCGTCAACGAGGCGTTCTCGGCCCTGTTCGGACAGACGCCGCAAGCGATGCTGGGCAGGCCCGGCGGCGACTTCATGCCGGGGAAGGATGCCGCGCTGTTCGAAGACAGCGAACGCGCCGTGCTGGCGACCGGCACGCCTTATGAGATCGAGGAGAATTTCGAGGTCGAGGGCGCCAGGCGCTCGCGCATCGTACGCAAGAACCGCGTCGGCATGCCAAGTGGCCGCAACTACGTCGCCGGCTTCCTGTTCGACATCTCAGACATGAAGCGCCGCGAGACGGAAGCCGAGGACGCGCGCAAGAACCTTGCCACGGTGCTGGAATCGCTCCCCGCGGCCGTCATCATCTACGACCGCGACGACAAGTTCGTCTTCGCCAACCGCAAGCTGCAGGACACGCTGCCGGCGCTGGTGCCGGCATGGCAGCCCGGCAGCAGCTTCCGCGACGCGCTGGAACTGGGACATTCGGTCGGCTATTTCCGATCGAGCGGCGATCCTGAGATCGACAAACTCTATGACGGCGACCGCGACGTCTGGCTCAGTGCCATCCTCGCCCGCTACCACTTGCCGAACACCTCCTACGAGCGCCTCAATGCGGACGGCCGCTGGTACCAGGTCTACGATATGCGGACCGAGGACGGCACCTTCATCGGCGTGCGCGTCGACATTTCGGAGATCAAAAGCCGCGAAAAGGCGCTGCAGGAAAGCATGCGTCAGATCGACCTGTTCCGCCACGTCATGGACGAACTTCCGGTCGCCGCCTTCATCAAGGCGCAGGATCTGAGCATGGAATTCGTCAACAAGGCCTGGTGCGCGCTGACCGGCATCCCCAAGGAGGAGGTTATCGGCCGGACCGATCTCCAGCTTTTCAACATCGACGACGCCGAAACCTACACCCATGACGACACCGAGGTCGTCGTCACCGGCCGCGGCCGCGAGATCGAGGAGCCCGTTACCCATCGCGACGGCACGGTGCGGCAATTGATGACGCGCAAGAGCCGGCTGGTGGCGCTCGACGGGTCGGTGCATCTGGTCGGCTCCAGCACCGATATCACCGACGTCAAGGCGCGCGAGCAGGCGCTGGAAGAAAGCATGCGCGAGAACGAGGTGTTCCGCAATCTCATCGACAACGTGCCGGTGTCGATCTACGCCAAGCGCTCGGACCTGCGCCAATTCTACGTCAACAAGGGCTGGTGCGACCTGACCGGTCTCAGCAAGGAGGAGGCGATCGGCAAGACCGACGTCGAGATCTTCGGCGCGGACGGTGAGGCCTTCGTCGCCGGTGATATGGCCGTGCTGCGCACCGGCGAGACGCAGGAGATCGAGGAGACGGTGACGCTTGCCGACGGCAATGTGCGCCACCAGTTCGCGCGCAAGGGCGCAATGATCGCCTCCGACGGTTCGCTCTATCTCATCGGATCGACCACCGACATCACCGAATTGAAGATGCGCGAGGCCGAGCTGCGCGAGGCACGCCAGCGCGCCGTGCTCGCCGACCGCGCCAAGTCGGAATTCCTGGCCAATATGAGCCACGAGATCCGCACGCCGATGAACGGCGTGCTGGGCATGGCCGAGCTGCTCGCCAAATCCGACCTCGACACCAAGCAGAAGACGTTCACCGACATTATCGTCAAGTCGGGCAACGCGCTTTTGACGATCATCAACGACATCCTGGATTTCTCCAAGATCGATGCCGGCCAGCTCGTGCTCGACCCGGCGCCGTTCAACCTGCCCGAGGCGATCGAGGATGTGGCGACATTGGTGTCGACACGCGCCAAGGAGAAGGATCTCGAACTGATCGTGCGTGTCGAGCCGGGCCTGGAAAGCCTGTTCATCGGCGATGTCGGCCGCATAAGGCAGATCGTCACCAATCTGCTCGGCAATGCTGTGAAGTTCACCGACGAAGGCCATGTGCTGGTCGATGTCACCGGCGAGAGGGTTGTGGCCGGAACCAGGCTCACCATCTCGGTCACCGACACCGGCATCGGCATTCCGGAGGACAAGCTGAAGGCTGTCTTCGAAAAGTTCAATCAGGTCGATACCTCGTCGACCAGGCGCCACGAAGGCACCGGGCTCGGCCTTGCCATCACCTCGCGGCTGGTCGAGTTGATGGACGGCGAGATCGGCGTCGAGAGCGCCGAAGGCAGGGGTTCGACCTTCTGGTTCACCGTTACGCTGCCCAGGGCCGGTCAGCAGACGGGGCAGCGCATCATGCCGGTGGACGTCACCGGCGCGCGGGTGCTGATCGTCGACGACAACGCCGTCAACCGGTCGATCCTGACCGAGCAGATGGTGTCGTGGACGTTCGATTCCTGCGCCGCCGAAAGCGGTGCCGAAGGGCTGAAGGTGCTGGTCGCCGCGGCTGCCTATGGCGTGCCTGTCGACTGCGTCGTCCTCGACTACCAGATGCCGGGGATGAGCGGCGCCGAAATGGCGCGCATCGTGCGCAACACCGCAGGGCTGGCCGACACACCGATCATCATGCTGACCTCGGTCGACCAGTCGCTCGCCAACACCAGCTACCGCGATCTCGGCATCGACGCGCAGCTGATCAAGCCGGCGCGTTCCTCGGTGTTGCTGGAGACGCTGGTCGCGACCATCCAGCGCCATCGCCACGGCACGACAGGTCAGGCGCCGGAAGCCGCAAGCGGCGGTTCCGGCGAAGCGATGGTACAGCGGGTGTCGGTGCCGCCGGCACGCGCCCCGTCCGAGCGGGCGCAGTTGCATCCGCCGCCAGTGCGCGCCCGCGCCCGGGCCGGCGGCAGCGAACGCGGGCTCGACATCCTCGTTGCCGAGGACAATGAGGTGAACCAGATGGTGTTCACGCAGATCCTCGGTGAAACCGGCTACAGTTTCGAGATCGTCGGCAACGGCCGCAAGGCGCTCGACGCTTTCGGCCGGCTCAATCCGCGCATGATCCTGATGGATGTCTCGATGCCGGAGATGAACGGGCTCGAAGCCACGGCCGCGATTCGCCGGCTGGAGCAAGAGAGCGGCACGCATGTCCCGATCGTCGGCGTCACCGCGCATGCCTTGAAGGGCGATCGCGAGCGCTGCCTGGAAGCCGGCATGGACGACTATCTGCCCAAGCCGATCAGTCCCAAGGCGCTGCTCGAAAAGGTCGAGCGCTGGGCCGGCATCGCGAGCGAAGCCCAGCGAGACGCCGGCTAGCTGATATCAGCGCCGGGATTCGGCGGTGCCGCGACGTCCAGGGATATGGTGCGATCGCACCATATCAAAGCTTGCGCCCAGTCGGGAAAATGGCGGCAACTCAACCGCTCATTCAGTTACGGGCGGGAGCAAGCGACCGCCGACAAAGAAACAGCGTCGAAATCTACCCCAACGGACCTGTTTTTGGCGATGGCTCGGCCAAGATACGCTCTGGCCACGGGCAACGCGCTCCCGTCCGGTTTTTCTTTCTCGGCATCGCGGCCTGCGATCCGCCGGGACAAATGCCGGCGCAAAATCCCGCAAGCTTATGATTCCAGCGGCAAACTGCGGCTCTCGCGGAGATGCCGGCCGGCTGCGGCTTTCGGTGCGTCCATCCGACGTTACCGGGCTGACACGAAACTGTCATGCGACTGTAATAATCGAAGGCTATTGGCCTCAGCGGGCGCCGGCTGAAGAGGGCGCCGAGAGACCATCTTCCGAACAGGAGCAGGCCACATGAAGAAATTCCTCGTTACGGCATCGGCCGTGGCGGTAGCGTTCGCCGCATCGTCGGGTGTCGCCGCCGCGCGCGACCAGATCCAGGTCGCCGGTTCGTCGACCGTGCTACCCTACGCCAAGATCGTCGCCGAGCAGTTCGGCGAAACCTTCACCAACTTCAAGACCCCGGTGGTCGAGTCCGGCGGCAGCGGCGCCGGCATCAAGGAATTCTGCAAGGGCGTCGGCGAAGACACCATCGACATCGCCAACTCCTCGCGTCCGATCAAGAAGGACGAGCTGAAGTCCTGCGCCGACGCCGGCGTGAAGGAAGTCCAGGAAGTCCGTATCGGCTATGACGGCATCGTCTTCGCCACCGACATCAAGGGCCCGGATTGGGCGCTGGTTCCCGCCGACATCTACAAGGCGCTCGCCGCCAAGCTGGTCGTTGACGGCAAGCTGGTCGACAATCCGAACACCAAGTGGAACCAGGTCAACCCGAAGCTGCCCGACTGGGATATCGCCGCCTACATCCCCGGTGAAAAGCACGGCACCCGCGAAGTGTTCGAGACCAAGCTTCTCGACGCCGGCTGCGACAAGGCCGCCCTGAAGGCCGCCGGCATTGCCGACGACAAGGAAATCGGCAAGACCTGCATTGCCATCCGCAAGGACGGCAAGGCTGTCGACATCGACGGCGACTACACCGAGACGCTCGCCCGCATCGACTCCAACAAGACCGGCGTCGGCGTGTTCGGCCTCGCCTTCTACGAGAACAATGCCGACAAGCTGAAGGTCGCCAGCGTGGAAGGCGTCGTGCCTTCGACCGAGACGATCGCGACCGGCAAGTATCCGGTTTCTCGCCCGCTGTTCTTCTACGTCAAGAAGGCGCATCTCGGCGTCGTTCCCGGTCTCAAGGAATATGTCGAGTTCTTCCTTGACGACCAGATGATCGGCCCGGAAAGCCCGCTCGCCCAGTACGGCCTGGTTTCGGCTCCGGATGCCGAACGTCAGGCGCAGCGCGACGCGTTCGCTGCCGGGAAGAGCATGTAATCAACGACTGGATCAGGGCGCGGACCAAATCCGCGCCCTGATTTCGCTGTATGCCGCAACGGCGGCGGCGATCTGAATTTTCTCTGGGGTGGGTGATGTCGTCCTTGCTCGTACTCGCCATAGTCATCGCCATCGGCGTGGTCGCCTTCGTGATCGGCCGCCAGCGCGCCACGGGGCACGAAACCGGCAAGGTAAAGCCGCATTCGCGCGCCCACTATCACGGCTGGTGGGCCTTTCTGCTCGCCGTCCTGCCTGCCGTCCTGCTGCTCGCCGTCTGGGACATCGGCTCGTCCTTCTATCTTGACCGGCACATCCACGCCGCCCTGCCCGAGCGCACTGTCGACTCCAAGATCGCCAGCGAAGCGCTCGACGCCAGCCTGGTGAAGAGCCTCGCCAAGGGCCTGCGCCGGCTCGATGCCGGAACGCCGCTTCCCGCCACGTTCGCTGAATTGCAGCCGCTGCTCATCGCCAAGGGCGTGGCGCTGGCGACGGATACCCAGGACTACATGATCCCGATCGCGGTCGAGGCGAATGCCGTTCAGGACCGGCTTGGGCTGTTCGGCGCCGTCATCACGTTGGCATTGTCGATCGCCGGCGCCTTCTACGCGATTAGGCAAATTGCGCCGCGCGCCAGGGCGCGCAACAATGTCGAGAGGCTGATGCTGTGGGGGCTGCTTGCGGCGTCGACCATCGCCATCCTGACCACGGTCGGCATCGTGCTGTCGATGCTGTTCCAGACCATCACCTTCTTCGAAAGCGTGTCGCCGATGAGCTTCTTCTTCGGCACCGTTTGGGATCCGCGTTTCGCCGCTGCCGGCTCCGGCGGCAGCCAGGGCCAGTTCGGCCTGATACCGCTTCTCGCCGGCACGCTTTATATCGCCGCCGTCGCTCTTCTGGTGGCGGTGCCGGTCGGCTTGATGTCGGCGGTCTACATGGCCGAATATGCTTCGCCCAAGGTTCGCGCGGTGGTCAAGCCGGCGCTGGAATTGCTGGCCGGCATCCCGACCATCGTCTACGGCATCTTTGCCGTGGTCACGCTCGGGCCGTTCCTGCGCGACCTGTCGGGGGCACTCGCCGGCGGTTCGCCCTTCATCCAGGGCCAGAGCATCTTCACCGCCGGTCTGGTGATGGGCGTCATGCTGATCCCGGTCGTGTCCTCGCTGTCCGACGACATCATCACCGCGGTGCCGCGCGCCATGCGTGACGGCTCGCTTGGTCTGGGCGCGACGCGCTCCGAGACGATCAAGCGGGTGATCCTGCCGGCCGCACTTCCCGGCATTGTCGGCGCCATCCTGCTGACGGCGTCGCGCGCCATCGGCGAGACGATGATCGTCGTGCTGGCGGCCGGCGTTGCCGCCAATCTCACCGCCAATCCATTCGAGGCGATGACGACCATCACCGTCAAAATCGTCAACCAGCTGACCGGCGACCTCGAGTTCAACTCACCGCAGACGCTGGTCGCCTTCGCGCTCGGCCTGACGCTGTTCGTGCTGACACTGGTGATGAACATCGTCGCCCTCTACATCGTGCGCAAGTACCGGGAGCAGTACGAATGACCGACATTCCCCTGGACACGATGGCGGGCGCCGTTGCGCGTCCGCGCCGCGACATAGGGCTGAAGGCGCGCTACGCCGCTGAACGCCGTTTCCGCATCTACGGTGTGATTGCGATCTCGGTCGGCCTGGCCTTCCTGGCCATCATGCTGATCACCATCGTCTCGAAGGGCTACACCGCCTTCTGGCAGACGACGGTGACGCTGCCGATCAGCTTCGACGAGAAAGTCATCGACCCCTCCGGCAAGCGCGCCACCGATCCGAGCGTGCTGATCAAGGCGAACTATCCCAAGCTCGCCGACACTGCGCTGATGGCCAAGCTTGGCATCGACCCAAGCAACAAGCCGATGGTCATGAAGCTCAAGGGCTTCCTGTCGGAAGGCGCCCGCGTCCAGCTGCGCGACATCGTCGCCGCCGATCCGTCGGTGATCGGCACGACGCGCGACGTCAACATCCTGGCCGCGGCCAATCTTGACTCCGCCTTCAAGGGCCAGATCGACCTCAGCGTCGATGAAGCGCGCCGCAAGGTGTCCAACCAGCAGATCGACTGGATGAACAAACTCAAGGCCGACGGCGTAATGGCCGAGCATTTCAACACCGGTCTGTTCACCTATGGCGCCTCCAGCCGGCCCGAGACGTCAGGCATGGGCGTGGCGATCATCGGCTCGTTCTACATGATGGTGATCGTGCTGCTTTTGGCGCTGCCGATCGGCGTCGCGGCCTCGATCTATCTCGAGGAATTCGCCAAGAAGAACCGCTTCACCGACCTGATCGAGGTCAACATCAACAATCTTGCGGCGGTGCCGTCGATCGTCTTCGGTCTGCTCGGCCTTGCCGTGTTCATCAACTTCCTCGGCATGCCGCGCTCGGCCGCCTTTGTCGGCGGCCTGGTGCTGACATTGATGACGCTGCCGACCATCATCATCGCGACGCGCGCGGCCCTTGCCGCGGTGCCGCCGTCGATCCGCTCGGCAGCGCTTGGGCTTGGCGCCTCGAAGATGCAGATGGTGTTTCAGCACATACTGCCGCTTGCCGCTCCCGGCATCCTGACCGGCACGATTATCGGCCTGGCGCGTGCGCTGGGTGAGACAGCACCGCTGCTTCTGATCGGCATGGTCGCCTTCGTCGCCGACTATCCGAAGACGCCTTTCGATCCGGCGACCGCACTGCCGGTGCAGATCTACATGTGGGCAAACGAGGCCGAACGCGCTTTTGTCGAGCGCATGTCCGGCGCCATCATCATCCTGCTCGTCTTCCTCATGGCCATGAACATCACCGCGATCGTGCTTCGGCGCCGGTTCGAGCGGCGCTGGTAGAAAAAAGGCAATTTGGTATGAACATCATGACCGAACAGTCCCTTGAAAACGCAGTGGGCGACAAAATGAACGCCAAGTCGAACGAAGTCATCAAGATGCGCGGCGACAAGGTCGGCGTGTTCTACGGCGAGAAGCAGGCGCTGTTCGACGTCAATCTCGACGTCCGCCAGAACCAGGTGACGGCGCTGATCGGCCCGTCCGGCTGCGGCAAGTCGACCTTCCTGCGCTGCCTCAACCGCATGAACGACACCATCGATTCGGCGCGGGTGACCGGCAAGATCACGCTCGACGAGGATGACATCTATGACAAGAACATCGACGTCGTCGAACTCAGGGCTCGCGTCGGCATGGTGTTCCAGAAGCCCAATCCGTTCCCGAAGTCGATCTACGAGAACGTTGCCTACGGCCCGCGCATCCATGGCCTAGCCAAGCGCAAGTCCGACATGGACCAGATCGTCGAGTCGAGCTTGAAGAAGGCGGCGATCTGGAACGAGGTCAAGGACCGCCTGCAGGAGCCCGGCACCGGCCTGTCCGGCGGCCAGCAGCAGCGCCTGTGCATCGCGCGCGCCATTGCGGTGTCGCCGGAAGTAATCCTGATGGACGAACCCTGCTCGGCACTCGACCCGATTGCCACCGCACGCGTCGAGGAGCTGATCGACGAGCTGCGCCAGAATTACACGATCGTCATCGTCACCCACTCGATGCAGCAGGCGGCGCGCGTGTCGCAGCGCACGGCGATGTTCCACCTCGGCTACCTGGTCGAGGAGGGCGCCACCGACAAGATGTTCACCAATCCCGACGACAAGCGCACCCAGGACTACATTACCGGCCGCTTCGGCTGAGCCGTCCAGCGGTTGAATTTTCAGGCACGAGGACCACGATCATGGGTGAACATACCGTCGCCTCCTTCGATGAAGAGTTGGGCCAGATCAGCAAGCTGATCCGCGACATGGGCGATCTGGCCGGGTCGATGGTCAGCGGCTCGACAAAAGCGCTGCTCAATTCCGACAATGCGTTGGCGCAACGTGTCGTTTCCGACGACGCCATCATGGACGCGCGCCAGCGGGAACTCGACGATCGCGCCATCACGCTCATCGCCAAGCGCCAGCCGATGGCCAACGATCTGCGTGCCGTGGTCGGCTCGATCCGCATGGCCGGCGACCTCGAGCGCATCGGCGATCTCGCTAAGAACATCGCCAAGCGCGTTGGCACTGTGGGCCTCAGCGTCACGCCGCGCGACCTCTCGCATTCCATCGATGCGATGGCGCAGCTGGTGCTGATCCAGGTGCAAGGGGTGGTCGAGGAATATGCCGCCGCGGATGCCGCAGCCCTGGCGAAACTCAGGAATGAGGACGAACGTGTCGACGTCAAATACACGTCGGTGTTTCGTGAACTCTTGACCTACATGATGGAAGACCCGCGCAACATCACCGCCTGCACGCATCTCCTGTTCTGCGCCAAGAATCTGGAGCGCATCGGTGATCATGTCACCAACATCGCTGAAAATGCGTATTATGTGCTGACCGGCCAGCAATTGCCCGCCAATCGCCCGAAGCAGGACGAGACGGCGATGGCCACTTCGGCCTGACAAGGGTGAACTGCTGATGATCGCGCCACGCATCATGGTCGTGGAGGACGAGGAGCCGCTGGGCGTGCTTCTCCGCTACAACCTCGAATCCGAAGGCTACCAGGTCGAGGTGGTGACGCGCGGCGACGAGGCCGAAATTCGGCTGCAGGAAAATGTGCCCGACCTTCTGGTGCTCGACTGGATGGTGCCGGCGGTGTCCGGCATCGAGCTCTGCCGCCGGCTGCGCATGCGGCCCGAGACCGAACGGCTGCCGATCATCATGCTGACCGCGCGTGGCGAGGAGAGCGACCGCGTGCGTGGCCTGTCCACCGGCGCCGACGACTATCTGGTCAAGCCGTTCTCGACACCGGAATTCATGGCGCGCGTGAAAGCGTTGCTGCGCCGCGCCAAGCCGGAAGTGCTGTCCAGCGTGCTCAAGGTCGGCGACATCGTGCTCGACCGTGAATCGCACCGCGTCTACCGCAAGAAGAGCGAAATCAGGCTCGGACCGACCGAGTTCCGCCTGCTCGAATTCATGATGCGCCATCCCGGCCGCGTGTTCTCGCGCAGCCAGCTGCTCGACAATGTCTGGGGCGAGACGATCTATATCGACGAGCGCACGGTCGACGTGCATGTCGGCCGACTGCGCAAGGCGGTCAACAATGGCCGCATGCCCGACGTCATCCGCACCATCCGCGGCGCCGGCTACGCTATCCGGGAAGATTAGGCGCGCCGCGCTGTTGCCGGCCCCTCAGGCGACATGCTTGCCCGCTTTCGCCTGAATCCCCGGTGCGAAAATCTCCTGGTCGACGAAGCTGAGCGCGCGCATGGCGCAGCCTTCGCGGATCAGCGGCAGTTCGTTGGGCTCGGTGTCGAAGGAGATCGATTTCGAGTGCTGGCCGCCGGCAGTCTGAGCAATCGCTTCGCGCAATGCCGGTTCGATCAGATCGAACGCGGCGGCGCTGACTCCGACCATGGCGACAGGTGCTGGATCGATCAGCGCGAACAGGCTGCCGAGGCCGAAGCCAAGCGCCTCGCCGGCTTTGCGGTAGGCTTCGCGCTCGGGGCCGTCGGTCTCGCGGGCACGTGCGGCGAGCGCCCGCATGTCGGCGTCGCCGACATCGACCGGTTCGGCATCCTCGCTCATCATTTTGGCGCTGCGCCAGATGGCGTAGTTGCCGGCATAGGCCTCCACGCAGCCGCGCCGCCCGCAACGGCACAGCGCGCCGCCGGGCCGGTGGATCATGTGGCCGAACTCGCCGCCCGAGGAATGGGTGCCGGTGAACAATTCGCCCTTCAGCACCAGCCCCATGCCGATGCCATGCGAGAGCAGGATGGCGATGAAATTGTCGCGGTAGCGCTCAGGCTGGCGCCATTGCAGCGCCACCGCCATCATGTTGCAGTCGTTTTCCATGGTGGCCGGAATGCCGAATTCCGCTTCCAGTATGTCGGCGAAGGCAATGTCGGTCAGCGGCGTGATAGGCGACCACAGCATGGCGCGCGCCTGCGAATCGGTGATGCCCTGGATGCCCATGGCAATGCGGGCGATGCTCTGAACATCAAGATCGGGATCCTCGAGCCGCCGCCGCACGATTGCCGTGCATTCGCCGATCAGCTCGTCGCGCGGCATGGTCAGCGTGTCCAGCCGGCGCTGCTCCTCGGCGACCACATGGCCGGCATAGT
Organism: Mesorhizobium sp. P2_D6; assembly: GCF_056404315.1. Lineage (NCBI taxonomy): Bacteria > Pseudomonadati > Pseudomonadota > Alphaproteobacteria > Hyphomicrobiales > Phyllobacteriaceae > Mesorhizobium > Mesorhizobium sp. P2_D6. The sequence goes on from NZ_JBFUEG010000018.1 coordinate 20,411, forward strand.
CGATGACGGTGACGGAGAGGAAGTTCAGCGACAGCACCACGGTCATCACCGCCGCCGCTTCCGGATTGAGGCCAAGGCCGACCTGCGGCCGGCCGCGCTTCAGCGCACCCGTCTCGCCGGGTTTGCTCTCGGCCAGGATGCCTTCTTGAATCAGATCAGACGAGATCGCCGATATGGTCGAATGGCTGAGGCCGGTGGTCGCCGCAATCTCGGTCCGCGACGGCTGGCCGGCCCGGCGCACGGCCGAAATCACCATCGCACGGTTGCGACGGCGCAGATCGTCGTGGCGGATTCCAACCGACATTTTTCCTCCCGGTCCTCCTCGCGCCTCATGATAGTGGAGGCATTTGGTGGCACCAGCCAAATATTGGCAGAAGCAGGCCGCGCTGTCATTGTTTATTGCGAGTCTCGAAAAAATTCACAGAGGCCATCAGATTCCATCAGAATCGATGTTGACAGCGCCTCGCCGTTGGACCAGTATTTTTTCGAGGCTCGAAAAAATAGAGCCTCTGTGTGCCGGCCTTCGGGCCAGTTTTGTCGCGCCGCGCGCGGCGCAGGGAGGGTTATCATGAACAGATTTGCAGCCGCCATGCTGGCGGGTGTCGCCATGTCGCTGACGCTAGTGTCGGTCGCGCAGGCGAAGGACAAGGTCATCGGCGTGTCGTGGTCGAACTTCCAGGAAGAGCGCTGGAAGACCGACGAAGCGGCGATGAAGGCGGCGATCGAGGCGGCCGGCGACAAGTACATTTCCGCCGACGCGCAGTCCAACCCCGGCAAGCAGTTGACCGACGTCGAAAGCCTGATCTCGCAGGGCGCCAACTCGCTGATCATCCTGGCGCAGGACGCCTCGGCCATCGGCCCGGCGGTGCAGAAGGCGCTGGACGAAGGCATTCCAGTCGTCGGCTATGACCGCCTGATCGAGAACAAGGACGTCTTCTATCTGACCTTCGACAACAAGGAAGTCGGCCGCATGCAGGCCCGCGAAGTGTTCAAGGCGAAGCCCGAAGGCAACTATGTCTTCATCAAGGGCTCGGGTGCCGATCCGAATGCCGATTTCCTGTTCGCCGGCTCGATGGAAGTGCTCAAGGAAGCCATCGACTCGGGCAAGGTCAAGAATGTCGGCGAGGCCTACACGGATGGCTGGCTGCCCGCCAACGCCCAGAAGAACATGGAACAGTTCCTGACCGCCAACGACAACAAGGTCGATGCCGTGGTTGCGGCCAATGACGGAACCGCCGGCGGCGTCGTCGCGGCGCTGACGGCGCAGGGCCTTGCCGGAACCGTTCCGGTCTCGGGCCAGGACGGCGACCATGCCGCGCTGAACCGCATCGCGCTCGGCACGCAGACCGTGTCGGTGTGGAAGGACGCGCGCGAGCTCGGCAAGAACGCCGCCGAGATCGCGTCGCAGCTGGCCGACGGCAAGAAGACGGGCGACATTGCCGGCGCCAAGGACTTCACCACGCCCGGCGGCAACACCGTCAAGTCGCTGTTCCTGACCCCGGTTGCCATCACCAAGGACAACCTCAACGTCGTCATCGATGCCGGCTGGATCAAGAAGGACGAAGTCTGCGCCGGCGTCACTGCCGGCAGCGTTGCAGCCTGCAACTAAAACCGGACCCTATCGGTTCGAAATCTCGGCGCCGCGGCCCAAAAGCCGCGGCGTTTCTCCAAGGGCTTTCCGCTTCAAATGACCACGGAAAGCAAATAGCATCCATGTTCCGGCATCCGCGCCAGACGGCAAACCGGTGGGAGGATAGCATGACCGACACGACCTCTAATCAGCCGGTCGCCAGCACTGCTGCGGACCGGGCGCGCGCATCCGAGCTCAGCGCCGTCGGGCGGTTCCTCAAGGCTACCGAACTCGACACGCGCATGCTCGGCATGGTCGGCGCCCTGCTGGTCATCTGGGTCGGCATACACATCCTGTCGGGCGGGCTTTTCCTGACGCCGCGCAATCTGTGGAACCTGTCGGTGCAGACCTCCTCGGTCGCGATCATGGCGACCGGAATGGTGCTGGTCATCGTCATGCGCAACATCGACCTTTCGGTTGGCTCCGTCGAAGGCGTGATCGGTATGATCATGGGTGTGGCGCAGGCCGAATTCCTCATTCGCGTCATCGGCTTCCAGCTCGGAAATCCCTGGCTCTGGATCATCGCGCTGGCCGCCGGCGTGGTGCTTGGTCTGCTGATCGGCGCGTTCCAGGGCTTCATCATCGCCTATATGGAGGTTCCGGCTTTCATCGTGACGCTGGGCGGCCTACTGGTGTGGCGCGGTATGGCATGGCTGATCACCAGCGGGCGCACGGTCGCGCCGCTCGACGCCACCTTCCAGCTGATGGGTGGCGGACCACGCGGCTCGATCGGTGCTACCGCCAGCTGGATCGTCGGCATCGTCGCCTGTGCGGCGGTTGCCTTCGCGCTGCTCAACGGCCGCTCGCAGCGCAAGCGGTTCAGCTTTCCACTGCGCCCCGTGTGGGCTGAGACCTTGCTTGGCGTGGTCGCTTGCGCGGCCATCCTCGGCGCCGTCTGGATCGCCAATTCCTATCCATGGCCGATCGGCATCGTGCGCCAGTATGCGCTGCAGAACGGCATCACCCTTCCCGAAGGCGGGCTGTTTATCGCGCATGGCATCGCCATACCGGTGCTGATGGCGGTGGCCACGGGCATTATCATGACCTTCATCACCAAGCGCACGCGTTTCGGCCGCTATGTCTTCGCCATCGGTGGCAATCCGGAAGCAGCAGAACTTGCCGGCATCAACACGCGCTGGGTGACCATGAAGGTGTTCATGATCATGGGCGTGCTGGCGGCGATCAGCGCCGCGATCTCGTCAGCCCGCCTCAACGCGTCGACCAACGCACTGGGCACGCTGGACGAGTTGCTGGTCATCGCCGCCGCCGTCATCGGCGGCACGTCGCTGGCCGGTGGCGCCGGAACGGTGATGGGCGCCATGCTCGGCGCGCTTCTGATGCAGTCGCTGCAATCCGGCATGGTGCTGCTCGGCATCGACTCGCCGCTGCAGAGCATCGTCGTCGGCGCCGTGCTGGTCATCGCCGTGTGGCTCGACACCGTCTACCGCAAGCGGGTCTAGGGGAGGAACGATCATGGAAAAAACTGCTCCCACGGGCACAGCGCTGATCGACATGCGCAACATCTCGATCGCCTTCGGCGGCATCCGCGCCGTCGACGATGCTTCCATCGATCTTTTCCCGGGCGAGGTCGTGGCGCTGCTCGGCCATAACGGCGCCGGCAAGTCGACGCTGATCAAGATCCTGTCGGGCGCCTACAAGCGCGACGCGGGCCAGATCTTCGTCAACGGCCAGGAGGCGGCGATCTCCAACCCGCGCGACGCCAAGAAATACGGCATCGAGACGATCTACCAGACGCTGGCGCTGGCCGACAATGTCGACGCCGCCGCCAACCTCTTCCTCGGCCGTGAGCTGATGACCGGCTGGGGCACGCTCGACGATGTCGCCATGGAAGCCGAGGCGCGCAAGGTCATGGGCCGGCTCAATCCGCGTTTCCAGCGCTTCAAGGAGCCGGTGATCAAGTTGTCGGGCGGCCAGCGCCAGTCGGTGGCGATCGCGCGCGCCATCCTGTTCAACGCCCGCATCCTGATCATGGACGAACCGACGGCCGCCCTTGGTCCGCAGGAAACGGCGCAGGTCGGTGAGCTGGTCAAGCAGCTCAAGGCCGACGGCATCGGCATCTTCCTGATCAGCCACGACATCCACGACGTGTTCGAACTCGCCGACCGCGTCTGCGTGATGAAGAACGGCCAGGTCGTCGGCACCGCGCGCACCACCGATGTCACCCAGGACGAGGTGCTTGGCATGATCATCCTCGGCAAATGCCCACCCGGCGCCATTCCCGGACCGGGCGCGCTGAAGATCGCCGCCTGAGACGAGCGCCATCATCGGCTGACGGTCATCTTCTCCGATGCGCGATCGATAAGCCGGCTAATATCTGGAACGTGATGTGCCAGCTGTCACGATGGTTTGGCCTCGCCATTGTGTTGGCACGGTGACGTGCCATAAAGGTCCCAGATACATGGGCCGCAGCATCCTTTGAAGAAGTTTTTCCCGATCGTCGCCTTCATTGCCGTCGCGCTGATCAGCATGACGATGGCAGGCTTCGCCTACTTCGCCACCCAGGAGGCGGCACGGATCAAATTCGAGGCAACGGCCGACGATGCGCTCAACCGTATCGAAAGCCGCATCGACCTGCATCTGTCGCTGCTGCGCTCGACGCAGGCGCTGTTCGACGCCCGCAATGGCGAGATTTCGAGAAGCGAATTCAAGGCCTTCTTCAGCGCGCTCGACGTCGACAGCAATTTTGCCGGCCTGCGCGGCATCGGTTATCTCAGGCTGGCCAAAACCGGCGACGAAGCGGCGGTCGAGCGCGACATGTTGCGCGACCGTGGCGTGCCCCACGCTGTCTATCCGGACACGTCACAGTCCTGGCGCACGCCCGTCGTGCTGTTCGAGCCGCTCGATCCTGCCAACGAGTCGACCATCGGCTACGACATGTTCACCGAACCGGCGCGGCGCGAAGCGATCGAAAAGGCGATGGCCGATGACGCACAGCATGCAAGCGGCCTGGTTCAACTCGGCCAGGGCGCGGGCGCGGCACAGACCTTTACCGGCTTCCTGGTCTTCGTCAGGCTCAATGTCGAAACCGCGCCGGATGGCATTAACGCCTCCAGGTCGTCAACATCAGGCTTTCTCTACGCCGCTTTCCGCGCCCGCGACCTGTTCCAGACCGCGCTCAGCCGCACGCCGCTGCTGCCGGTCAACACCGAGGTCTATGACGGCAAGGTCGATGCCGACAATCTTCTGTTCCAGTCGGAAACGCCGCCGGTTGCGAGCTTCGGCGACAGGCTCTTGGTGACGCGCAAGATCATCGTCGCCGGCCGGCCGTGGACGGTGCTGTTTCGGCCGACCAGCGCTTTCTCGCAGCCGTCTTCGCGCGCCATTCCGGTGATGCTCGGCCTGTTCGGGTTGCTGTTGGCCGGCGCGATCGCTTTGGTGGCGCGCTATCAGGAGCGCGCCTATGACGCCAAGTCGCTGTTGCATGAGACGACGGAAAAGAGCCTGCTCGAAAAGGATCTGATGCTGCAGGAGATGAAGCATCGGATCAAGAATTCGATCACGCGGGTGCTGGCGATCGCGCGTCAGACGGCAGCGCACGCCACCGACGTAAAGGAGTTCTCCTCTTCCTTCTCGGCTCGCCTGCAGGCAATGGCGGCTTCCCAGGACATGCTGACGCGATCGCGCTGGCAGAAGGCCGACCTTGGCGATTTGCTGCGCATCGAGCTTGGCCAGGTGTTCGGCAAGGAGCTCCCGGACGGGATATTGTCAGGCCCTCGGGTGCTGCTCGACGAGACGACGACGCAGGCGCTTGGCCTGACCTTTCACGAACTGGCGACCAATGCGCTGAAATATGGCGAAGCTGGCAATTCGGTCGGCGCGCTTAAAGTGAAATGGTCGTTCGAGGGACGCGGATCCGACAGGATGCTGGTTCTGAACTGGCGCGAGGCCGGGCAGAAGCAACTCGAAGCGCCGGCCAAGACCGGCTTCGGTACCAAGCTGATCGATCTCAATGTCACGCGCGAATTGCGCGGCACGATCGCCAGAGATTTTCGTGCCGACGGGCTTACAGTGGAAATCAGGATTCCGCCGCCCGATACACGCAAACAAACGGAGACCGGCTAACCGGTCTCCGTCTCGATTGTTTGACGCTTTGAAGCGGATCAGCAGCGAGCGGTGTAGAGCCGGCCGCGATTGTCGCGATACTGACAATAGCCATTGCGCAGGTTGCGCACCAGCAGACCGGAACCGGCACCAACGGCTGCGCCGATGAGCGCACCCTTGCCGCCGCCAACCAGGCCGCCGACGCCGGCGCCTACCAACGTGCCGACACCCACGTCCTGTTCGGTCGTGCTGCAGCCGCTGACGGCGACCACGGCAACCATGGCAATAATCAATTTCCGCATTGAGTCTCTCCTCACTTTCGTCCTCACTTTAGTAAGCTCCAGCCGCCATTTAGCATGAAATGGCGGCCTTTGCCCGCTCGATCTTATTGTTGGCTAAGATAGTCTTTTTCGCGGCGCGCCACATTCGACGCGACCATGACGTTGGAAATCTGCAAGGATGCGTCAAGTGAACCGTCCGGGCGCACGTTCCAGACGATCTGGTCGTAGTCGTCCTCCAAGGCAGGATCGACGGCAAGACATTTGGCGACGACATGCTGGGCCTGACCCTGCACGTCGCCCATGGCAAAAGGCCGCTCGGCGGTGCATGCCTCCGCGGTTTCGAACACGCTGACCGGCACCGACAGTTCGCGGCACTCGGTCATGCTGTTCGAACAGCCGATAATCAGAAGCAAAGCAGCGATGTGTTCCACGGCGAAAGATCCTCTCGCCATAAGAACGGTCAACAGCCGTCAAAGTTCCTGTGATGCAAGCTGGAACGTTAATAATCGGCTTGGCCAGGAGCCAGACCAGCCTTCAGCTCAGCCAGATTTGGGAGCAGCGTGAACCCGAAGCGAACGCGGCTCAGCCCAGCTGCGACGCCACGATCAGAACGATGGCGGCGACGAGCGCGACAGCGGCGAAACGAAGCAAGGGATGCCAGGCGTGCGGCGCAGGCGAGGCGGAAGCATAAGGATCCTGAAAGCCGCTCATCGAGACGCGGGCGGCCTGCTCCAGCCTGTTCATATCGGCAACCGTCAAGATCATTCCTCCCATAGTTGGGTTGCAGGCCACGGCCGAAGCGTCGGTTGAATCGGTCAAGAGCCGGCAATCTCTGGGAGCCTCAGCATCGGACTTTATGGTGAACAGCCGGTTAAGGAATCCGGCGCTCCGGGCTCTCTGTTTGACGCAATTCGGGGACGGAATTGCTCTGAGGCAAATCTGGCCGCTCACTCGGTTTCGAAATTGCCGTGCGGAACGACAAGCCGATATTCGAGGCGGTCGCCGGTGATTTCCAGCGTCGCCGTGCCGTTCAGCGATACCGGCACAACGCGTTCGAGAGCAACGCTGCCGAAGCGTTTCTCCGTGCGCCTGTTGTCATTGGCGACAATGGCCTCGACCCAGGTCAGCGACAAAGCCGGCTTATCAGCGGCCTCCGTGACGCTCGACAGATTGGCGGTTACCTCGACGAAGCCATCCGGCCGCGCCAAGGCGCCGTAACTGAATGAATTGACTGCGAGTTCGTGCATGGCCAGGCCGATATGAAGAGCGGCGTTGGGATTGAGGTAGGGATTAACGCCATTGAACCGCAGGCTCTGCGCGGGATCGGCGCCATAGCGCACGACCTGGCCACGGACTAGTTCGCGTAGTGCGGCACCCCGCCAATTCGACGACGTCACCAGATCCTGGGAGGAGGCCAGTGACTGCAGCCGACCCCGAAAGCGCGCCAGGAAATCGTCCGATGTCTCGGAATAACGGCTGGTCTGTGTGGCAATGCTCTGGATGATGGCCAACAGGTTCTTGGAGCGGTGACTGACCTCGCGCAGCAGCGTCTTCAACGTTTGCTCTCGGCGTTTCTGCTCGGTTGTCTCCACCATTGTGGTGACAACGCCTTGGACATCGCCGCCGTCGCCGCGATCGGCATCGACCCAGACTTGAAACCAGCGGATGCCTTCAGCCGTGGGAACGCTGAGCTCGAGGCGTTCAGGATTGCCGGAAGCGATGACATGGCGTCTGGTGGTATCGATGTGGTCTGCCTGCGCCGGCGGCAGGATGCCGTTGCTGTCCGCAGTATCGGAAGCCCATGGCTCACGCATGTTGCGCGCCCACACGGTCTTCATCTCGCGGTCCTGGTACAGAACGGAAATGCCGGCATTGTGCAGAGCATGGAGCAAGGCGCGGCCGAGCTGCATGCCGCTTTCAGCGGGATGCAGGGCGATGACTTCGTCATTACGCCCGCTTTCGCCTGTCTCTCCGCCTCTGGAACGCATCAGTCACCTGTCCACCCACTCAAGCTGAACGATTCACGCTGAAATCAGTTCCTGAAATAACCCCCAAAACAGGTCCGCCGGACGGTGTCCCGTTGAGGACACCGCCCGGCGGTGGCTGGAAACCGTTTGAGGGGTGCGGCTTCCAGTGTTGGCTCGCTGCCGGTCTTACGAGGCCCGCCTGAACAGGCCGGCCAGAAGCGAGATGACGAGGAAGGCGAGAAAGATGAAGAACAAGATTTGCGCGATGCCGGCGGAGGTGCCGGCGATACCGCCGAAACCAAGCGCGCCGGCGATGATCGCCACGACAAGAAATACGAGCGCCCAGTAGAGCATTGATCCGTCTCCTTCCGATGCTGAGATAAAAACGTGGGTGGTTGGTGTTTGTTCCACCATTTGCCGAAAAAGACAGGCTTTGGAAAGGCCCGGACGCGAATTGATTCGGGGCACGCGAGCGCGACCACGCAAAGCGCGGCATGGAGCGGCCGACAACTGGCGATCACCGGGTGGACGATCGCCAGTACTTGGCAACGCCGGGATGCGGCGACGTTGGAGATTGCGTCAGGCGGCGGCCTTGGCCTGACGGTCGAAGAACAGCGCCTGGCTGATCAGCGCCTTGACCATGTCTGGATTGAACGGCTTGGTGACGAGGAAAGCGGGTTCGGGCCGCTCGCCGGTCAGCAGACGCTCGGGGAAGGCGGTGATGAAGATCACCGGCACCGAAGTCGACGACAGGATTTCGTTGACGGCATCGATGCCCGAGCTGCCATCGGCAAGCTGGATGTCGGCCAGCACCATCTTCGGCCTGGTCTTGCCGAACATCGCCACCGCCTCGGCATGGGTGCGGGCGGTGCCGACGACACGGTGGCCGAGGCTCTCGACCATTTCCTCGATATCCATGGCGATCAGCGGCTCGTCCTCGATGATCAACACGTCGGTCGCCACCTGGCGGGAGATCTCGTTGCTCGCCTGGGCCAGCAGTTCGGAGAATTCCCTGGCGTCGACATCGAGAATTTCAGCCGCCTCGTCCTCGCTAAAGCCTTCGACGGCGACCAGCAGGAAGGCCTGGCGGGGCCGTGGCGCAATGGCGTTCAGATTGGCGGCGGCGCGCTGTTCCCATGCCGATTGCGCATGCTCCTGCGGAACGCGGATGGCAATGGAGGTGAACAATTTTGCGAAAACCTTATAGATCGCGATGCGGTCGTTCGACGCTTCGGGGAAGATGTCGACATCGGCGATGATGGCTTCGAGCATCGCGGCGACCAGCGCATCGCCACTCTCCTGTGATCCCGAAACGGCGCGCGAGAAGCGGCGCAGGAACGGCAGGTGCGGAGCAATGGTTGCGGAAAGGCTCATGATAGACGTCTCCCTCAGATGACGTAATTGCATAGATTCCAGGTCAAGCTGATTGCAAGCCCCGGCAAACAACGCGGGTTTTGTGAAAAAGTTCCGAGGGTTGTGGAACGAATCTCCAAGGACGACGTTTGTGGTGCGATGGGCAACCAGACGAGGGGGCCGCTTTTGGCGTTGTGTAACAGGGCGGCTAAGGCGCTGGAATTTAAGGGCGAAATGAGGACATGAATAAAGAAACACTGGCTGGCGCCGCTGACAGGCGCCGGGCCAATTCCGGTGACCCGCTCGGGGCGAATTCGGAAATCGGCCGCAAACTCAAACAATATTATGACGAGCTGGTCTCCGACAATGTGCCGGATCGCTTCGCCCAGTTGCTCAGCCAGCTGGAACAGGCCGAACCCGCACAGAAGAAGGACTGAGGCATGGCAGCTGTCTCACAAGGGTTCAAGACCGATTTGCTCGGCTCGATCCCGAGCCTGCGGGCCTTTGCCGTGTCGCTGACGCAGAATGCCGACAAGGCCGACGATCTGGTGCAGGAGACGCTGGTCAAGGCCTGGGACAAGCATGAGAGCTTCCAGCCCGGCACCAACCTCAAGGCATGGCTGTTCACCATCCTGCGCAACGAGTTCTATTCGCAGATGCGCAAGCGCGGCCGCGAGGTGCAGGACAGCGACGGCATCATGACCGCCAGGCTCGCCGTTCATCCGGCCCAGCACGGCCAGCTCGACCTCAAGGATTTTCGCGGCGCGCTCGAGCAACTGCCCGAGGACCAGCGCGAAGCCATCATCCTCATCGGCGCTTCCGGCTTTTCCTATGAGGAGGCGGCCGAGATTTGCGGTTGCGCGGTCGGAACGATCAAGAGCCGGGTCAGTCGGGCTCGCACACGGCTGCAGGAGATCCTGAAAATCTCCGGCGAAGACGAATACGGCCCCGACGCCATCTCGTCGCAGGTTACCGGCTCAAACGCCGCCTGACAGCGGAGCCCGTTTGCGGGCTCGGGCTCTCGAGTGCCGATCGAAGGCATTTCAGACTGGCGCGCGGCCGCAGGCCACCGCCAGCGCCCCGACGAGATCGTCTCCCGAATATGGCTTGGTTACCAGTCGTACGCCGGGGAAAGACGCCCTGATCTCGTCCGCGTCCGAATAGCCGGAGGCAAAGACGAAGGGCGTGCCCGCCTGGCGCAGTTGCGCGGCGAAGTCGAGCGTCGACGTTCCACTCAGCATTAGGTCGACGATAACGCCGTCGAACTTGTCGGCGATCGTCTGCTCGTCGATCTCTGCCAGGTCGCGGGCAATCACCACGTCGCCGGCGCCATGGTCGCGGCAAAGCTGCTCGACATCCATGGCGATCAGGAATTCATCCTCCAGGACAAGAATTCGCAATCCCTCAAGTAATGGGGGCACCTGGCAATCTCTCCTTAATTCTTGCGGCATCGGGCTCAATGACTCCAGTCAACCGCATCGCGGACCTTGGGGGGAATGGCCAGTGGGCCTTAATCCGAAAAATTCGCTCGCCGGGTCTGCTCCAACGCCAGGCGAGCTTCGAATTCGCCTCACGGGAGTGCAGTGAGTCATGATCGCTATTTGCCATCCTGTCATTTAAAAAAGACATGCCCATCGCCGGCGTGGAACTGCGGCCCTTGCAAAGGCGTTGCAGTCAGTCTCTGTCAAAGGGGCATTCGAAGAGGGGTCGAAATGTCTGGCCAGAACGGTCGTTCCTTTTCCAGTCGCCAATATCCGTGCGAGAAGTGCCCGCTCCGGCCGTTGCAGGTGTTCCGGGACTTCGAGAAGCAGGAGCTTGCGTTCGTCAGCACGTTCAAGAAGGGCGAACTTGCCGTCGACAAAGGCGCGACCGTCCTCGTCGAAGGCAGCCACAGTGCTCATCTCTACACGGTGCTGTCGGGCTGGGCTTTCCGCTACAAATTGCTGTCGGACGGCCGCCGCCAGATTCTGAACTATTCGATGCCCGGCGATCTCATCGGCCTGCAGGGCAGCCTGCTTGGTGAGATGCAGCACTCGATCGAGGCGCTGTCGCCGATGCTGTTATGCGTCTTTGAGCGCGAAAACCTGCACGAGCTCTACCGCAACCATCCGGGCCTTGCCTACGATATCACCTGGCTGGCATCGCGCGAGGAGCGCATGCTGGACGAGAATTTGCTCAGCATCGGTAGGCGCACGGCGCTAGAGCGCACCGCCTATCTCATCGCTTTCATCGCCAGCCGCGCGGCGATAGTTGGGCTCAACGGCAAGGCGCCAGTGCAAATCCCGATCACGCAGCAACACGTCGCCGATACGCTCGGCCTGTCTCTGGTCCACACCAACAAGACGATCCGCAAGCTGATCGACCGCAAGCTGATCGTCTGGCGCGACGGCGGTTGCGAAGTGGTCGACCGGGAGGCGCTGAAGGACCTCGCACGCTGGGAGGGCTTGAGCGAGGGCCGCCGGCCGCTGATCTGAGGCTGATCTGAGAGGGAAACGAGTCCGCCGGGCTGGACTCGCACAAGCAAACACCCTTTCATGGATATGGTCTCCGATTTCGGAACCTTGACGTGTGTGGGGCGTTTGAAACCAAGCAAACGCAAGGAGTTATAGAATGGCAACTGCCACAGGAAAAACCGCTGGCGAAACCCAGACGAACGCCGACCTCGAAGCCGATATCCGGCAGTTGAAGGCCGACATAGAAAAGCTGACCAAGCAATTGGCCAAGACCGGCGAGCATGGCTACGGAACGGCGCGGCGCGCTGCCGCCGAAGGCGTCGAGCAGTTGCGCGCCCAGGGTGAGGCTGCCTTCGACAGCCTGCGCGGCAACGCCAAGGACATCGAAGCCCAGATCACCGCCAATGTGCGCGAAAAGCCGGTGACGTCGCTGGCCATCGCAGCCGGCGTCGGCTTTCTGTTCGCGCTTCTCGCCCGGCGCTAGTTTTCGCTAGAGATGGGGACGCTGGCATCGTTGATTTCGGCTTTGGCCTCGGGTGAAGCCATTGCCGCCATGCGCCGCGCGCGCACGGCGGCGATCGTCTATGGGCTCGCCGCGGTTGCGGCTCTGTGCGGGCTCGGATTTTTCTTGGGAGCGGCCTATATCTGGGCCGCCGACCGCTATGGGTCGATGGCGGCCTGCCTGGGTTTCGCGGCCGGCTTCCTGGTGCTTGCCGGGCTCATCCTGCTCATCCATCAACTGGCGGCCGGCACGCGCGCCCGTAGACGTGCGCGAAGGCGCAATGCCGACCTCAAGGCACTCGGCATCACGGCGGCCCTTGCCGTATTGCCGTCGCTGCTCAAGGGGAAAGGCGGCAAGGAACTTGTCCTTGGACCGATCATCGCGCTGGTGGCCTATGCCATCTACAAGGAAAACGTCAAACCGCGCCCGGGCGATCCGGACGGCGACGCCGAGTAGGCCCGAACTCCCCCGACGCTTCAGCTCGGCAAATCTTCCAGCGGCATCGATATTTTCGCGAACACGCCTTCCCGACGGAACTCGTGCACAACCTCGCTGGACAAAACCTTGGCCAGGCTGCGGCGGATCAGGATCGAGCCGAATCCCTGGCGTTCCGGCGGCTGGACCTGCGGCCCACCGCTTTCGCGCCAGGTCAGCACAAGGCGGCGTGCGCCTTTCTTGCCCAGCGCCTTCCAGTCGACGTCGACCTTTCCCGAGCCCACCGACAGCGATCCGTATTGCAGCGCGTTGCTGGCCAGTTCGTGCATGATCAGGCCGAGCCCCACCGCCTGGTCGGGCGAAAGCAGCAGATCCGGACCGGAAATCGCGATACGCGACTGTTCGGTCGAATCGAACGGCTTAACCTCTATCTGCATCAGTTCGCGGATGCCGATGCCGCGCCATTCGCGATCGGACAAGAGGTTATGGGCAGCCCCCAGCGCCTGCAGCCTGGCGCCGAAGGCTTCGAGGAATTCGCTTGGGCGGCGGGCGTGGCGAACGGTCTGCGTCGCCAGCGCCTGCACCGTCGCCAACGTGTTTTTGACCCGGTGGTTGAGCTCGCGCAGCAACAACCGTTGCCGCTCCTCACCGAGCTTGCGTTCCGATATGTCGTAGTTGACGCCGAAGATCAGCGTCGGCTTGCCCTCGCCGTCGCGCTCGATAACGCGGCCGCGAGTGGCTATCCAGCGCGGCGGATCGAAGCCCTTGACCCGGTATTCGCCAAAATAATCGTCGCTGCCGGTCAAGGCGTCGCGAAAGCGCGTCTCGGTCTGGTAGACGTCGCGCGGGTCGATGGCGCCCAATATGTCGCGCGCCCGCAACCGGTTCGAGCGCGGCAGGTTGAACAGTTCCGACAGGCGCACATCGCATTCGATCATGTCGGTGCGGATATCCCAGGCCCAGCTGGCGAGCGAGGCGGCATCAAGCGCGATGGCACGGCGCTTTTCCTCCTGCGCCAAAGCTGCGGCGGCGATGGCGCCGCTGCGGGTCGCGTCCTTGAGCGTAAACAGGCTGGCGGCGAGGCCGGCCAGCGCCTTCAGCTGATGCAGTGCGGCAGTGGAGGGAAAATTATGCGGCTCCCGGTCGAGCACGCACACGGTGCCAATGCGCGCGCCGGCCACGACCATGGGCGCGCCGACATAAAAGCGCAGATGATGCTCGCCGATCACGAGCGGATTGGTGGCGAAGCGGGGATCGATGCTTGCATCGGTCACCACCATAGGCTCGTCGCCGGCGGCAATGGCGTGGGCGCAGAACGAGATGTCGGTGGCGGTCTCGGTCTCGTCGAGGCCGACACAAGACTTGAACCACTGGCGTTCGGTGTCGAGCAACGTGACCATGGCGATGGGCGCCTGCATCACGGCGCCGGCAAGACCGCTGATGCGATCGAAGTCGGGGTCCGAGGCGGTGTCGATCGCGTCAAGCCCGTGCAGCACGGCAAGCCGCTCCGGCGCCGCCACGGCGCGGCGGACCTCGACTGGCAGACCAGCCTGCTTCGCCACCTTGCTATCCACCAAGCCCCCTCGCTTGCAGGCCCCATCCGCAGTGGCGCGCGTCTTGCGCAGCCGTCGCGAACCGGAACTTTTGTAGCAAGCAATCGTTACCCGACCATGTTTCGCCAGGCGTGGTCTTGTCCACCACGCTTGCAGTCGCACCACGGGAACGCCGCCAATGACCAAGATCATCCCTGAGAACAAAGCCCGTCAGGGGCGCTGGGGTTGGCATGGGCTGCGCATCCTGATCGCCGCGCTGCTGCTGGCCTTCATCGCCTGGGGCGCCGCCGAGATTTATGGCGAGAAGATCGACAACAGGGCTCCCGCCAACCAGAGCGCGCCCGCCGGCCAGGACCAGCCAGCCGGCGGCTGAAGCGCGCCTCTTGTTAGGCGCTCGCATCAGGCGGCCTTTGCCTGCGCAGCCCGCGCCGGCACCAGAACATTCAACGCGCCGGGGTGAATCTGCACAGTTGTTTCGCGCTCCAGCTTGACCAGTTCACCGTCGATGACGGCGCCGAATTTTTTGCTTCCGGTGTGGATTTTCACGACTGCCTTGTCGGCCTGATGGATTTCGACATGGTCGCTGTCGCGCCACCGGCCGCGCACCATGTCGAAAAGGGCCCTGGCCAGTTCGCCGCGCTGCCGCGCCACCGTGACATAGATGCCGAGCACGCCGCCGGCAGGGTTGTCGGCATAGGGCAGGTGGCCCTCGCCGAACAGATTGTTGGAGATGCCGATGCCGCTGATACGGGTGACGATCTCGGCGTCGCCGACCGTCAATGTCACCTTCATGGCGGGTGGATTGTTGATCGTCGTCCAGGCGGCCTTTGCCGAAGCACGGATCTTTCCCAGGCGCGAAGCAAACTCCATGGTGTCGCGGAGCCTCACCATCCTGGCGTGCAGGCCGATCGAGAACTGATGCACGAAAGGTCGGCCATTGGCACTGGCGATATCGATCGCGATGACCTCGCCGTTAGCAAAGGAAGTCAGGGCCCCGTCGAGGGTCTGCGGAATGCCCAGGCCGCGGGCGAACAGGTTCATGGTCCCTGCAGGCAGGACAGCCAAGGCTTTCTTGCTATTCATCAGCCGCGCCGCAGCGGCCGAAATGGTGCCGTCGCCGCCACCGGCCAGCACCACCTCGATGCCGCGTCGCGAGGCGACCTTGTCGAGCGCCGCGACAATGTCCTTGCCTTCTACGATGTCGATATCGATGGTGTGGCCAGCCGCCTCAAGCGTCTGGCGCATCCGGTCCGAAAACGCGGAAAGATCGGTCGTCCGCAAGGTGCCGCCGTCCCGGTTCAGCACCGCCGCAAATCGCATGCCCGCTCCGTATTCTTTTTAGCGGCCGGAATATCCAGCCACAGGCTGAAACGGGCAAGCCTTACAAAGGTTCCACGACTGGCCGGAAATGTCGGGCGATTCCACGGACTTGCCCGAGGTGCGGCTACAACCCCGTTTTTTCGGAACAAGCGCCTTGTCACGACGTTGTGAACGCATTGGAGGCGCCGCTTTCGGTCTCCCGGCGACGGTTTGCCGGTTGCGGCGCGCACGAGATCACGCAAGAGGAGACTTAATCATGATCCGCACTCTTTTCGCGACGACCGCGCTCGCAACGCTGATCGCAACTGGTGCGTTTGCGCAGTCAACGACCGCCCCGGCGACAACTCCGGCGCCGGCTGAAGCCCCCGCCACCATCGCGCCGGCCGCGCAGCGGGCCGAGGGCGCCCTGATGACCAATGTTATCGGCGAATCCGTCTATAACGGCACTGCCGACGACGCACAGAAAATCGGCGACGTCAGCGATGTCGTCTTCGATGAAAATGGCCATGCGAAATCCGCCATCATCGGCGTCGGCGGCTTTCTCGGCATAGGCAGCAAGGATGTCGCTTTCGACTACGGCAAGCTCAAATGGGTCGAAAAGAATGGCGACCGCTGGCTGGTTGCCGAGACGAGCAAGGAAGCGCTGACGGCGCTGCCGGACTTCGACCGCAAACCTTATGATCCGGCGCCGGCGACCGCCACTACGGACAGCGCGCAGAATGATCCGCAGAAGCCTGTCGATCTGAACGCCGCGCCGTCGGAGCCAGTGGTGAAACGCGCCGAGGGCAACCTCGCCACCAACATCATCGGCGAGAGCGTCTATAACGGCACTGCGGACGATGCCCAGAAGATCGGTGACGTCAACGACATCGTGCTGACCAAGGAGGGCAAGGCGCAATCACTGGTGATTGGCGTCGGTGGCTTCCTCGGCCTGGGCGAAAAGAATGTCACCTATGATTTCGCCAAGGCCGAGTGGGCGCAGAAGAACGGCGATCGCTGGCTGGTGGCGCACACCACGAAGGAGGAACTGCAGGCACAGCCTGATTTCGACCGCAAGGTCTATGATCCGGTGCCGGTGACGACGATGTCCGACGCCGGGACGCCGGCTGCCCCTGCAGCCACCGCTCCGGCTGAGACGGCTGCGCCAACGGACAAGACGGCCGAGGCTCCGGCGGCCAAGTCGCCTGACGTGAAGGCCACGGACCCGACCCAGACGGCGGCTATCGACAAATCGACGCTGACCGAAATGCCGGTCGGTGAAATCAGGGGCGACGATCTGAAAGGCACGACCGTCTATGGCGCCAACGACGAAAAGGTTGGCGAGATCGGCGACGTCGTGCTGGCGCCCGACAGCAAGCCGGATGCAGTCATCGTCGATGTCGGCGGCTTCCTCGGTATCGGCGCCAAGGAGGTCGCGATCGGCATGGACAAGCTCAAGTTCATGACCGACAAGGACGGCAAGAAGTACCTCTACACCAACTTCACCAAGGACCAGTTGCAAGCGCAGGCCGCCTACGACAAGGGCAGCTATGCCGAGAAGCGGGATCAGCAGCGGTTGATGATGCAGTAGAGGAAGGGAGTAGGGCAGTACGGCAGTAAGGCAGTAGGGATAAAAATTAGGGAGCGCGATAGCACCGCCTATCCCATACTTTTCCTACTGCCCTACTGCCCTACTGCCCTACTGCCCTACCACACACCCAGCCACGCCATCCTCGGTCAGCTCTGCCAGCGCCAGCGACTGGTCGAGATGTTCGGCGCGCCAGGCAAGCAGACGCTCGGCAAATTCGAGCCGCGCGGCGAGGTAGGTCGGGTCGGCGGCAACATTGGCCAACTCGCCCGGATCCTTTTTCAGGTCGAACAGCAGCGGCGGCAAACCACCGCCGAAGTGCACGTATTTGAAGTCTTCCGTGCGGATGACGGCGAGGTTGCACTGACGCGAGGCGATGCCGAAGTGCCGCTCGGCTTCCCCTTCAGCAATGGAGCGGAAATCGAACTCCCAATGCGCGGCGTCGCGCCAATCCTTAGGCGGTTTACCTTCCAGGAACGGTTTCAGCGAGCGGCCGTCGAGATGCGGCTGGGCGTCGGCATCCAGCAGATCGAGCAAGGTCGGGAAGATGTCGACGGCCTCGGTGAAGCGATCGACGGTCGAGCCGGCTGCATTGCCGCGGCGCGGGTCGCGCACGATCAGCGGGATGTGATAGCTGCCGTCGAAGAAACCGCCTTTGCCGAGCATGAAATGGTCGCCCATCATTTCGGCATGGTCCGAGGTCAGCACGATGATGGTGTCGCTCCAGGCGCCAGCGGCCTTGAGTGCCTGCCAGATGCGGCCGAGTTGCGCATCGACCTCCGAGATCATGCCGTAATAGATCGCGCGGATGGCGCGGAGATTGTCATCGCCCCAGTCGCGGACCTTGCCGTCTGTGCCAGGGCGGAAACTTCTCCGCTTCTGGCGGCCGAGCTCGTAAGCCAGATAGGGATGGCTTTCTGCTTCCGCCTGCGAACTTTCCTGGCGGCGGAAGGCCGGACCGTCTGCGGGATCATATAGCGTGTTGTAGGGCTCCGGCACGATGAAGGGCGGGTGCGGGCTCATGAAGGAGACATGCGCGAACCATGGCGCATCCTGCTCGCCCAGCCAGCGGATGAACTCACCGGCGAGGAACGCGGTCGGCGTCTCGTCCCTGGAATAGACAGGTGGTGCGTTGGTGACGGCGTCGCTCGCTTCCCCGCCCAAGGGGCGATGGATGCCGGGAGAACCGGCGCTGGTGTCGACGCCACGCGCCTTCAGCCATGACAGCCACGGTTTCTGATGCTCGGGCAGGAACTGGCGCACGCTGAAGCCCGGCAGCACGCCCTCATAGGTTTTCAGCCGGGGATCGCCCGGCGCCATTGTGCGTGGATCGGACGAGACGTCGGTGTAGCCGAACAACGTCGGATCGTAGCCGAAGGCGCGGGCCGACAGCGCGATGTTGCCGTGGCGGGCGTCAAGCGGCGTGCCGTTGCGGCAGACGCGGTTGTTCATCTGGTAGAGACCGGTGTAGAGGCAGGCGCGGGCTGGAGAGCAGGGCGCCGCGCCGCCGTAGTGCCGCTTGAACAGGACGCCCTCGGCGGCGAGCGCATCGGTATTCGGCGTCTTCACCACCGGATGGTCGGCAGCCGAAAGACAGTCGCCGCGCCATTGGTCGCAGGAGATCAGGAGGATGTTCGGACGTCTGCTTTTCGCGGCCAATACCTGTATCCTGTCACGTCGGGAAGACGCTCAATGAACCGGATTCTGGCGGCGGCGCAAGACCGTCAGCTTTACTGAAATGGTGAACGAAATTTTTCTACTGTTCACGATTGGGATACAGTCCATTCTGAGTTTGCCGCCTTTGCCTGCGCCGGGCGGCCCCTCATATAGGCGTGGACAGCGGCGAGGGCCGCACAAACACCAAGGGAAGGAGCAAGACAATGCTCGACCAGATCAAGGGCTTGCATCACGTCACGTCAATGGCCGGCGATGCGCGCCAGAACAATGATTTCTTTACACACAAGCTCGGTCTGCGCCGGGTCAAGAAGACCGTCAACTTCGACGCGCCCGATGTCTATCACCTCTACTATGGCGACGAGCACGGCACGCCGGGCTCGGTGATGACCTATTTTCCGTTTCCCGACATTGCGAGGGGCCGCCACGGCGTCGGGGAGGTCGGCACCACAGCCTACTCCGTGCCGGCGGGCACGCTTGGCTATTGGGAAAAGCGCTTTGCCGATGAAGGCGTCAGCGGTCTCTCGCGCGAAGAAACATTCGGCGAGAAGCGGCTTGCCTTCGCCGGTCCCGATGGCGATGGCTTCGCGCTGGTCGAAGACAAGGCTGACAGCCGCGCGCCGTGGTTGAAGGGCGGTGTTCCCGCCGACGAAGCGATCCGCGGCTTTCATTCGGTGTCGCTGCGCCTCAAGGATGGCGGCGCCACGGAGGAGCTGTTGAAGTTCATGGGTTACGAGCAGGTCGACAAATCCGGCAATGTCAGCCGTCTCGCCATCAAGAACGGCAACGGCGCCGATGTCGTCGACATCCAATCGCTGCCGACGGCTGGCTTCGCCAATCTCGGCGCCGGCTCTGTCCATCATGTCGCCTTCGCCGTGGAGAACCGCGCCAAGCAGCTCGAAGTGCGCAAGGCGCTGATCGATACGGGCTATGGCGTGACGCCGGTGATCGACCGCGACTATTTCTGGGCGATCTATTTCCGCACGCCGGGCGGTGTCTTGTTCGAAGTGGCCACCAATGAGCCGGGTTTCGACCGCGACGAGGACACTGCTCATCTCGGCGAGGCGCTGAAATTGCCGACGCAGCACCAGCATCTCAGGCCCTATCTCGAAGAACATCTGCAGAAGCTGGAAGGCTGAGAAAATGAGCAAGGACGCTTACATTCATAAGGCGCTGCCGGGTTCGCCCGGCGGTCCGCTGCTCTTCGTCTTCCACGGCACCGGAGCCGACGAGAATCAGCTACTGTCGCTGGGGCGCGATCTCGCGCCCCAGGCGACCATCGTGTCGCCGCGCGGCGATGTCTCTGAATATGGTGCTGCCCGCTTCTTCCGCCGTACCGGCGAGGGTGTCTACGACATGGACGACCTTGGCCGGGCGACCGCAAAGATGGCCGGCTTCATCAAGGCGCAGGTGGAAGCGGCAAAGCCGTCTTCCGTGCTCGGCCTCGGCTATTCCAACGGCGCCAACATACTGGCTTCCGTGATGTTCGCTGCGCCGGATCTGTTCGATGCGGCGGTGCTGATGCATCCGCTGATCCCGTTCGAACCTGAGGTGAAAGGCAGCCTTGCCGGCCGTCGTATCCTGCTCACCGCCGGCAAGCGCGATCCGATCTGCCCGCCCAATCTGACGTCGCGGCTGGAAGCCTATTTGCGCGCCGATGGCGCCGATGTCACAGTGGAATGGCACGATGGCGGCCACGAGGTGCAGCCGAACGAGATCGAAGCGGCAAGGCGGCTTTTCGCTGGCGCGCCGGTTGAAGGAGCAAGCAATGCCTGACCAATTGCCTGAAATCGAACTGGAGGACCGCGGCCCGAAGGGCCGTTATGTCCTGCGTGGGCCGGGCGGCGCCGAGGCGGAGATGACCTTCACCAAGGTCGGCGAGCACCAGATCATCATCGATCACACCGAAGTGCCGGACGTGTTTCGCGGCCAGGGTGCCGGGCTTCGGCTCGTCACCCGCGCCGTCGAGGATGCGCGCGCAGCGGGCAAGAAAATCATCCCGCTTTGCCCCTTCGCCAATGCCCAGTTCCGCCGCCATCCGGAATGGGCCGATGTGCTGAAGCAATAGGGTGAGCAGCCGGTTCGCGAAGCGAATTCATCGTGCCGGTGGCACGATGAAAGGCTGGCGAACGGCGGGACGCTGCGAAGCAGCGGTGACCCGGCAGGTGGATCGGAGCCGCTCAGCCACAAGAGCGAACACGTCTCTGGCATTTGCGCAGTTCGGCCTTCTTGCCTAAGTACACAGTTCGCTGCGGTTCGTCCGCTCCTGCCAACTGACCGAATGGCTTCCTGATGACCGAATCCGATCTCGTCCCCGTCTTCGACGGCCACAACGACACGCTGCTGAGACTTTACCAGTCGAAGGACACAGACGTCGAAAAGCTGTTCGTCGAGGGAACGCAGGGCGGTCACATCGACTTGCCGCGCGCCAGGAAGGGCGGCTTTGCAGGCGGCATGTTCGCGATCTTCCCGCCACCGGTCGAGAAAAGCAAACGCTCTCCGGTGCCACCGGCGCCGAGCGACAACGAGCCGTTGCCGCCGGAACTGCCGCGTGCTGAAGCGCTCAATTCCACCATCGGCATGGCGTCGATCCTGTTTCGGCTGGAGCGGGCGGGAGCGCTGACCGTCTGCCGCAGCGCCGGTGACATTCGCGCGGCGATGGCGAAAGATTCGATCGCGGCGGTCTTCCACATCGAAGGCGTCGAGGCGATAGACCCCGAGCTCACGCTGCTCGATGTGCTCTATGAAGCCGGCCTGCGCTCGCTCGGCATCGTCTGGAGCCGTCCCAACGCCTTCGGCCATGGCGTGCCGTTCCGCTTTCCTTCGTCACCCGACACTGGGCCGGGGTTGACCGATGCCGGCAAGGCGCTGGTCAAGGCCTGCAATCAGCTGAAGATCATGATCGACCTCTCGCATCTGAACGAGAAAGGCTTTCGCGATGTCGCCGCGCTCAGCGACGCGCCGCTGGTCGCCACCCATTCGAACGTGCATGCGCTTTGCACCCATTCGCGCAACCTGACCGACTGGCAGCTCGGCGCCATCCGCGAGACCGGCGGCATGGTCGGGCTGAATTTCGCCACCGGCTTCCTGCGCGACGACGGCAGGATGAACTCGGACACCAGCCTCGACATCATGGTGCGCCATGTCGATTCGCTGCTGCAGGCGCTGGGTGAGGACGGTGTCGGTCTCGGCTCGGACTTCGACGGGGCGATGATCCCGGCGGTCATCGGCGACGTCGCCGGCCTGCCGAAGCTGATCGATGCGCTCGCCGCGCGCGGTTTCGGCCGCGCGCTGATCGAGAAGATCGCTTATCGCAATTGGCTCAATGTGCTGGAGAGGACCATCGGCTAGGCGCCCATGCGCTTCAGCCAGTCCTGGCCGGCGCCGCGATCCCTGATGATCGGCAGCGGGTTCTCGGAATCCAGCCGCGCGCAGATGCGGTAGACCTCGAGCGTCTCGGCGCTCATCTCGCCGCGCTTGTAGAAGAACATGGCGGCGGCGTAGCGCGTGCGGCCCGACCATTTTTCGCCGAGCGGCGTGTTGACCAGTTGCCACTGTTCGGCGGTTTCCGCCTCATCGTCCTGTTGATCGACCATGGTCAGAAATCCGCCGGCGGATTGGCGGTGCGGCGGTCGAGTTTTATGAACGGACGCGCCACCACCTTGGCCCGCTTCATCAGCTTCTGGTATTGCAACTCGCGCATGGCGTAGATCTCGACCCAGAGGTCTTCCACCATCGTATCACCGTAGGGCCGCGTAAGCGAAGCGATGGCGATGTTGCGCTTGGCCATCGGCGACCACATGGCGGCGCTGACCAGGCCTACCTCCTGGCTTTTCTTGTGGTAGACGATGGCGTGTTCGGCTGGGACGTTACCTTCGATCTCCAGCCCGACCAGCACATGGCGCAGCTTGCGCTTGGTGCGGGCTTCGAGGATGGCGCGGCGGCCGTTGAAATGACCCTTTTCCAGATCGACCATGAAGCAGAGGCCGATCTCATCCGGCATGCGCAAACGGTCGGCGCGAATGGCATGCTCGGCGGTGGTGAAATCGGCATTGGCGACGATCAGCCCTGCCTCGAGGCGGGCGCGGTTGAGCGCGGTATAGCCGATGGCGCGGATGCCTCGCAGTTCGCCTGCGGTCATCAGCCGGTCCCACAGACTCAGCGCATTTTCAGCCGGTACGAACAGTTCGTAGCCGAGATCGCCGGTAAAGCCGGTGCGCGAGATGGTTACCGTGCCGCCATCATGCGGGAACTCGGCGAGGTCGAAGATTTTCAACGTCTCGACGCCGGCGAAACCGGCATCGCGCAGCACGGCGAAGGAGGTTGGTCCTTGCAGGGCGAGACCGGCGACGCTTTCGGTCTCTTCCTCGACCGCCACATCGAAGCCAATGGCGCTGTCGAGCAGCCAGGGGAGGTGCCGTTCCTGCGAGCACAGGCGGAAGCGGGTCGGCGACAGCCGGAACAGCGTACCGTCGTCGAGCACGAAACCCTCGTCATCGCACCAGGCGGTGTAGTGGACGCGGCCGGGCTTCAGCTTCGTCACATCGCGCAGCGTGACGCGATCGAGAAAGGCTTCGGCATCCGGGCCCTCGACGCGGTATTTCGTCATCGGCGAAATGTCGAACAAAGCTGCCTGGCTGCGAATGGCGAAATACTCGAGCTCTTCGTCCCACAGCGAATGCGGGGCGCGGTAGCCGGCCCAGTTGTACCAGTCCTGGGTCTTGGCCAGTGCATCGATGCGTGGCTGGAACGGCGTGCCGAGGCGTAGCGTGCGGAAATGACCCTGCGCGATGCTGCGGGCCTTCGATGATTTGATGGTGGGCTGATGGTTCATGACAGCGATCCTTCGCGCCCCCCTCTGTCCTGCCGGACATCTCCCCCACGAGGGGGGAGATTGGCTCTCACCAGCGATTTCGCCAATCTCCCACGCTGCAAGAAAGGCGCCGACAAATCGAGCTGCTGATCTCCCCCCAAGTGGGGGAGATGTCCGGCAGGACAGAGGGGGGCGCCGTAGAGTGCGGCGGTAACGAATTGCAAAATCATGCTCACCCCTTCACCGCGATGATGCGCTTCGCGGCATTCAACCCCGGCGCACCTGAAACGCCGCCACCCGGATGCGAGCCGGCGCCGGCGAGGAACAGCCCTTCCACCGGCGTGTCGTAGCCCGACCAGCCGGAGACCGGTCGCGACATCAGCATCTGATCGGCCTGCAATTCGCCGTGGTGCCAATGGCCGCCCGGCATGCGGCAATGGGCTTCGATATCGGCCGGTGTCAAAAGCTCGGCGTGCAGCACGGACTTGCCGATGTCGGGGGCATAAGCCTCGAGCTGCGCCATGATCGCCTTGAGGAATTTCGGCTTGCCGGCGTCCCAGCCTTCTTTCAGCGCGTAAGGCGCGTATTGCACCACCGCCGACAATACGCAGGCGCCGCTTGGCGCGAGCGACGGGTCGGAGAGCGAGGGCAGTGTGATCTCCATCACCGGTTCGGGCGAGAACTCTCGATATTTCGACGCGTTGAAGGCGCGCTCGACATGGTCGGGCGAGGGCGCGATGACCATGCGGCCCTTGTGGTCGGCGGCGTCGACGCCGGAAAACTGCGGCGGCTGGTCGAGCGCCAGATGGAGCTTCGCCGCATCGCCCTTCATGCGGATGTTCTTCACCTTGCGCACGAAACCGGTATCGATCTCGCGCGGCCCAACGAGGTCGAGCATGGTGGTGGCGGGATTGATGGCGGAGACGATGGTTCTGGCGTGCAGCATCTCGCCGCTGTCCAGCGCGACGCCGACGGCGCGGGATTTCTCGACAATGATCCTGGCCACGGGTGCCGCCGTGCGGATGGTGACGCCGGCTTTCTCCGCCGCAGACCTTATGGCGGTGACGACCGCGCCCATGCCGCCTTTCGGCAGCATCTGCGCGCCGGCCGCACCGCCGGTCTCGCCAGCCAGCCGGTAGTAGAGGCCGAGCAGCGAGGTTGGCGAACGCGGGCCGAGATGGCTGCCCAGCGTGGCGTCGAAGGCAAGCAGGCCTTTCAGCCTGATATCGGCAAGCTGCTCGTCGAGCAGGTCGGCGACGTTCATCAGGAGAACGCGCAGGAAATCGCGCATGTCTTCCTTGCCGAGTTTTTTCAACGCCAGAGCGGTCTGGCCAAGCGCCGCCGTCTCCTTGAGCGACATGCTGGCGAGATCGGGCGGGCGGCGGGACAGGAATGGTTTCAATATGCCGGCATAGCGGAGCAACTGCGCGCGCAATTCCTTCCAGGCGGATTGCTCGGACGGAGTGGAACCGGTCAGCACTTCGCCATAGGCGCCATGCAGAACCAGCGGCGGGCCGTCCTTCGACAAGGCAACGGACGGTATGAAGTCGCCGCGCGCGATTTGCAGCCCGTGCCTTTCCAGCTCCAGTGTTTTCACCACATCGGGGTGCAGGCGGTTGAGCACATGGGCGATCGAGGAGACGCGGAAGCCCGGCGCGAAGTCTTCGGTGCGCGCCGCGCCGCCGACATCGACGGCGGCTTCCAGCACTAATACCTTGCGGCCGGCCTTCGCCAGCGTGGCGGCTGCGACAAGGCCGTTATGGCCGCCGCCAATGACGATTGCATCAAATGACGTCATGGGCCGGGCTCATGTGCGAGGTCGATTTGGCGAGGTCGCGAAGGATCTCGGCTGCCGCATTGCGGCCGGGTGCACCCATGACGCCGCCGCCGGGATGGGTCGAGGAGCCGCACATATAGAGCCCGCCGACCGGCGAGCGGTATTGCGCGTAGCCCGGCACCGGACGGTTGAACAGCAGCTGGTCGAAGGTCAGTTCGCCCTGGAAAATGTTGCCTTCGGTGAGGCCGACCTCGGCCTCGATCTCGCGCGGCGTTCGCACCTCCATGTGGACGATGCGGTCGCGGAAACCCGGCGAGTATTCGGCGATCTGCGCAATCACGCTTTCAGCGAAACCGTCGCGGTCGGAATCGGTCCAGTCACGGCCGTTCACCTTGGGCGGCGCATATTGCACGAAGCAACTCATGAAGTGCTTGCCGGGCGGCGCCATCGTCGGGTCGAGCGTCGTCGGGATGACCATGTCGAGGAACGGGTCGGCCGACCAGCGCCCGGCCTTCCAGTCGTCATAGGCGCGCTCCATGCGCTCCATCGAATCGGTGAAATGCATGTCGCCGCGATAGACCGGCGAATCCTTCGGCAGCGCCGGGAATTCGGGCAGCGAATCCAGCGCAATGTTGACCTTGCCGGACGAGCCGCGGATCTTGAAATTCCTGACCCGGCGCAGGAAGATGTCGGGCAGTTCCTTTTCCTCGACCAGTTTCAGGAAGGTGCGTTTGACGTCGGCGTTGGAGACGACGAGCTTGCCGTAAATCTCCTCGCCGCCAGCCAGCACCACGCCCTTCGCCTTGCCCCTGCCGACCAGCACATGGTCAACCTCGGCGCCGGTGCGGATGGTGCCGCCGCTCGCCTTGAAGGAGGCGGCGAGCGCCTTGGTGACGGCGCCCATGCCGCCGCGTGCATAGCCCCAGGCGCCGACCGAGCCGTCGACCTCGCCCATATAGTGGTGCAGCAGCACATAGGCCGTGCCGGGCGACATCGGCCCGAGCGCGGTGCCGATGATGCCGGACAGAGCGAAGTTCGCCTTGATGACGTCGGTCTCGAAATACTCGTCGAGGAATTCCGAGATCGACATGGTCCAGAAGCGCAGCGTCAGCGCCATTTCCTCGGCCGAAAGGCCGGCAAATTTCTTGCCGAGATAAAGCAGTTCGCCGAGGTCGCGTGGCCGATAACTGGTCGGGTCGGGGGCGGTGCGCATCAACAGCGGCTGGATAAAGCGGCACTGCCGCGTCACGTCGCGCGAATAGCGATCGTAGGCTTCGGCGTCGCGTTTGGAGAAGCGGGCGAATTCGCGCCGGTGGGCGTCATGGTCGCGGTGGTTGGCGAGGTAGTCGCCGTCGCGGGTGAACACGGCGCCGCCTTCGTAGGAGATGACCTGCAGGCCAAAGCGCGGCAGTTCGAGGTCGCGCATGATCTCTGGACGGAACAACGAGCAGACATAGGAGCAGTTGGAGTAGAGGAAACCCGGCGTCAGCTCGCGGCTGGTGGCGGCGCCGCCGACCCAGTCGTTCTTTTCCACCACCAGCACGTCGAGCCCGGCGCGCTGCAGGTAGCAGGCGTTGACCAGGCCATTGTGTCCGCCGCCGATGATGATCGCATCCCAAGCTTTCATTCTGCCTCAGTCTTCTCTCTTTTTCGCAATTCCGGACGGAAAACCGCCCACACTTTTCCTGGAATTGCGTAGGCGATCCGCTGTTCATTTTTGCGTGGTCTGTTCCCGAATGCGCGGAATTTGGCACGGCAGCCGCCATTTTGTCCAGCCATATTGAATGAATGTTCAACAAATGGTGTTGCGTTTTCTCTGATATGCGCTACGTTTTGCCGGCAATCGAACGTGTTGAATTCGGCTGACGGGACCGAGGTACGATGATCGAAGCGGCAGATGCCGAGCCGGAATATGACGACACCGCCATCCGCTTCCTCGAGGCGCTGTGGGGCGAGGGTTATCTGTCGCCGGGCGGACCTGATGAGGTCGACCGAGTCGTCGAGGGGCTGTCGCTGAGCGGCAAGACCATCCTCGATATTGGCTGCGGCTCAGGCGGCATCGCGCTGCATCTGATCGAGCGCCACGGTGCCGCCCGTGCCACCGGCTTCGACATCGAGCGCCCGGTGATCGAGGCGGCGATGCAGCGCGCCGCCGCGCGCGAGCTTTCAGACCGCGCAAGCTTCATTCAGGCGCCGCCGCCGCCGCTGCCTTTTGCCGATGCTTCGTTCGATGTCGTCTTCTCCAAGGATGCGCTTTTGCATGTGCCCGACAAGGACGCGCTGTTTGCCGAGATTTTTCGCGTCCTGAAACAGGGCGGCGTCTTTGCCGCCTCCGACTGGTTGATCGGCCATGACGGCGAACCGTCACCTGACATGAAGGCCTATGTCGCGGCTGAGGGCCTGTCCTTCGCCATGGCGTCGCCGGCGCGCTATGCGCAGGCGATGCAGCGCGCCGGCTTTGCCGATGTGGTCGTTAAGGACCGCAATCCCTGGTATCGCGAGGTCGCGCGCGGCGAGCTGGAAAGGCTGAAAGGCCCGCTCTACGGGACCGTGGCGGCCGCGGTTGGGGCCGCCTATGTCGACAAGAACATACGAACCTGGGAAGCCATGCAGAAGGTGCTTGACAGTGGTGAGCACCGTCCCACTCATCTTCGCGGGTGGAAGCCGGCTATGGTGGGATAGCCGGCAATGTGGAGCATGACGGCACCGATGAAAGCTGCAGCGCGCGAAGAGCGATCCTCCGACACGTCTGGAAAAACCGAACCGGAAAAACGCGGCCGCAAGGCGTCGAAGGAGGTCAGGCAGCAGCAACTAATCGAGGCGACCATCGATTCGCTGGCCAAGCGCGGCTATGCGGAGACAACAATGGCCGATGTCGCCGATGGCGCCGGCTTGTCGCGCGGCATCGTCAATTTTCATTTCGAGAGCAAGGAGAAGCTGCTGATCGCCACGCTGCAGTATATGTATGACGAGTATTCGGCACATTGGCGTGCGGCCCTGCAGAAAGCCGGCGATGATCCGGCCCGCCAGTTGCAGGTGCTGGTTTGGGCCGACTTCGACCGCTCGATCTGCAACAAGCGCAAGCTCGCCGCCTGGCTCGCCTTCTGGGGCGAGGCCAAGTCGCGGCCGGTCTATCAGGCGCTGAGCAGTTCTCGCGACGCGTATTACCAGCAGGTCTTCATCGATCTCTGTGCGACGCTCAAAGAGAGCGGCGGCTACGGCTATGAGCCGCAGGTGATGGCGCTGGCGCTGTCGGCCATGCTGGAAGGGCTATGGCTGCGGCTGATGATGGGAACCGAAGACACCACGCGCGAGACTGCGCTGCAAGCCGCGAACGCGTTCCTCGCGGCGGCCTTCCCCAAGCACTACGGATAACCAGAAGCCGGTCAGTCGAGCCGGCGACGCAACGACAAGAGAGGATGGAACAGCAATGAAAAGACTAACCAGTCTGACGCTGACATTGGCGCTGACGGCAACGCTTGCGGCTTCCGCCGCGGCGCTCGCGGTTGCCGCCGATAAGGATCTGATCGTGTTCGACTGGTCCGGCTATGAGGATCCGAGCTTCCACCCGAAATATGTCGAGAAGAACGGCGACTCGCCCACCTTCGCCTTCTTCGGCGACGAGGACGAAGCCTTCGAGAAGGTGCGCTCCGGCTTCAAGGCCGATCTCGGCCATCCCTGTTCGCAGAGCGTGACGAAGTGGCGTGAGGCAGGCCTGTTGCAGCCGCTCGACACGTCGAAGATCACGGGCTGGAAAGACCTCAATCCCGGCATCATGGCGATGAAGGATTTGGCCACCACCTCGGATGGCAAGGCCTGGTTCATGCCCTGGGACTGGGGCAACACCCAGCTCACCTACAACTCCGACAAGATCGACGCCAAGGATGTGCAGTCGCTAAAGGCCTTCGCCGATCCCAAGTTCAAGGGCCGGGTCTCGATCGGCGACAATGTCGACGACGCCTATGCGCTGGCCAGCCTTGCCATCGGACTTAAGGACTGGACCAAAATGACGGATGACCAGTTCAAGCAGGCATCCGACTTCCTGCGCCAGGTGCACAAGAATGTCCGCTCCTACTGGACCGATACAACCGATGTCGTGCAGTTGCTCTCCGGCGGCGAGGTCGATCTTGCCTGGGCGTGGAACGACGCGACGGTGCAGTCGGTCGCTGCCGGTGTGCCGATCAAGGCCAAGAAAGACACTGACGAAGGCATCTCGACCTGGGTGTGCGGTTACGTCCTGTTCAAGGACGCGCCCGGCAACGTCGATAAGGCCTATGACTATCTGAACGCCATAAACGATCCGGAAACCGCCAAGGTGCTGGTCAAGGACTGGGGCTATGGCCAGGCCAATGCCAAGGGCATGGCCGGTGTCGACCAGGCGATCCTGAAGGAAAAGGGCTATGACGACGTGCAGAAATTCGTCGACAAGACCCTGTTCCAATCGCCGGTCCCGTCTGCGCTCAAGCTCAAGATGATCGCCGAGTTCGAGAAGATCAAAGCGGGCTACTAAAGCCCTGTCCGGCCTTATCCGTCTGCCCGCGATTGAAGCGAGCGGACGGTCTCGCCAAGGTCGCTGAAATTCCGTAACGTCGCCCGGCCGCTTTTAGCGATGAGGAGTTTCGCACCATGAATTCCATGCTTCGCCGCGTTGCCCTTGCCGCTGCCATAACAGTGGGCGCCGGCGCCGTGCTGGCCTATGCCGAGGGCGGTGGCGACCTCGTCGTGTTCGACTGGTCGGGCTATGAGGATCCGCTGCTGCATCCCGACTACACCTCCAAATACGGCGCCGAGCCGACCTTTGCCTTCTTCGGCGACGAGGAAGAAGCCTTCCAGAAGATGCGGGCCGGCTTCAAGGCCGACATAGCGCATCCCTGTTCGCAGAGCGTGGTCAAGTGGCGTGAGGCCGGCATTCTGCAACCGCTCGACACCAGCCGCATTGCCGGCTGGAAAGATCTCAATCCCGGCATCATGGCGATGAAGAACCTCGCCACCACCGCCGACGGCAAGGCGTGGTTCATGCCGTTCGACTGGGGCAACACATCGCTGCTCTACCGAACCGACAAGGTGACGGCTGAGGAGGCGCAATCACTGAGGATTTTTGCCGATCCCAAATTCAAGGGCCGCGTCACCATCGGCGACAATGTCGACGATGCCTATGCGCTGGCAAGCCTGGTCGTCAGCCTCAAGGACTGGACCAAGATGACCGACGCGCAGTTCCAGGAGGCGTCAGCCTTCCTGCGCGACGTGCACAAGAATGTCCGCTTCTACTGGACCGACGATACCGACCTCAACCAGGCCTTTACCGGTAATGAGGTCGACCTCGTCTGGGGCTGGAACGAGACCTTCGTGACGCTCAAGGGCCAAGGCATGCCGATCGCCATGAACCGCGACACCAAGGAAGGCATATCGACCTGGGTGTGCGGCTATGTGCTGATGAAGGACGCGCCGGGCAAGCTCGACCAGGCCTATGATTTCCTGAGCGCGGTCAACGCGCATGCCGTGTCCGACTATCTGGTCAAGACCTTCGGCTACGGCCACGGCAACAGCGCCGGCATGGCGGCGATCGACCATCAGGTGCTGACCGACCGCGGCTTCGACAATCTCGACAAGTTCCTCGACAAGACGCTGTTCCAACAGCCGGTGCCGCCAGAGCTCAAGCAGCGCATGGTTACCGAATTCGAGAAGATCAAGGCCGGCTATTGAGCGACAAGACCGAAAGAACCGACGTCGTCATCGTCGGCGCCGGTTTCACCGGGCTGTCGGCCGCGCTTGAACTGAAGCAAGCCGGCATCGATGTCGTGCTGCTCGAGGCGCGCGACCGTGTCGGCGGCAGGGTCGAAGCGGTTCGCAACGGGCTTGGCGAACGGATCGACAGCGGCGGCCAGTTTTTCTGCGAAGACATGCCGGAGGTGACGGCGCTGGCGGCGGCCCGCGGCAAGGCCTTCGTCGAGACCTATGTGGATGGCGATTTCATCACCCATCCGTCGCTGTCGGTCGAACAGGCCGAGCGGACCTATTACGGCGCGATGGCGATCCGCGAGCGCATGAATGCGATCGAGCCGGACGATCCTTCGATCGCCGGCATGAGTGTTGCCGTCTGGCTCGAACGCCAGCCTGATCCCACCGATGCCAAGACGGCTTTCCGGTCGATGATCGAAGGCCTGTGGTGCCTGGCGATGGACAGGGTGCCGCTGTGGCACCTGATCGACAATGACCGCCGCATCACCAACGAGGTGCCGGAATTGCAATATTCTCTGCGCGATACCATGCAGTCGCTGGCCGAGGATTTGGCCGGCGATCTCGGCGACCGGGTGCGGCTCAACGAACCCGTTACGCGCGTCGAGCACGGGCTGCATGGCGTTCGTGTCGTCTCGGCCGGTAGCGTCATAGAGGCGCGAAAAGTGCTGGTCGCGCTTCCGCCGGCAACGGCCGCGAAGCTCGATTTCGCGCCGGCCTTGCCGTCGGTCCTCGAGAAGGCGCTTGGCGTCTGGGAAAGCGGTGCGGTGATCAAGATCCTGGTGCGCTATGCCAAGCCGTTTTGGCGCGATCGTGACTTGTGCGGCATGGTGATGTGGCGCGATTTGCCGGGCCTGTTCGCCTGTGACGCCAGCAAGGATATCGACCACGCCGCCCTGGTCGTCTTCGTCGGCGGACCGCTGGCACTGCGCTGGTGCCCACTGGACGATGCTGCGCTGCGCGCGGAAGTAACGGCAAGGCTGGTGAGCGCCCTTGGTCCGGACGCGGCCGACATTATCGATTTCAGCCAGCGCGACTGGATCCAAGACCGCTGGAGCGGCGGCGCCTACAGCGACCTCATTGTCGATGTGACGGCACGGGATGCCGAACACACGATCCGCGCCGGCGCGGCTCCTGTCCATTTCGCATCGTCGGAACTGTCGCCGTCCTTTCCGGGCTATGTCGAAGGTGCGATCGTGATGGGGCGGATTGCCGCCAAAGAGATTGCGGCCGCGCTTCAGTCGGCCATAGCCACCAAAGCCTCGGGGTCGTAGGCGAGGCGGATCGAAGTTCCGACAGGAATATCGTCGGCGCCGAAATCATTGGTCTCGGTCACCGACAGCGGCTTTTCCAGGCCCGGTATCTCGACGATCAGATGGGTGATCTCGCCGAAATAGTGGCGCTCGACCACCTTGCCGGCGACCTCGAATTTGGCCGTCGCATTGTCCCACAGCACACGCAGGCGCTCCGGTCGGATGCCTAGCGTGGCGGCGCCGCCATTGCGCACGAAGGCCTTCGGCTTGTCGGTCCTGACACGGCCGAAGCCCAGTGTGTCGACGACCAGCGAGGCGGCATTCTCCTCGACGATCTGAGCCTTGACGAAATTCATGCCGCCGAGGAAGTC
Source organism: Mesorhizobium sp. P2_D6 (assembly GCF_056404315.1). Lineage (NCBI taxonomy): Bacteria > Pseudomonadati > Pseudomonadota > Alphaproteobacteria > Hyphomicrobiales > Phyllobacteriaceae > Mesorhizobium > Mesorhizobium sp. P2_D6. Next base: position 53,158 of record NZ_JBFUEG010000018.1, read on the forward strand.
GGCGACCTGGCGGTTGACCGGCCGCTGGTAGATTTCCTTGGGCGAGGCGACCTGGGCGATCTTGCCGCCGAACATCACCGCGATGCGGTCGGACATTGCCAGCGCCTCGTACTGATCGTGGGTGACCAGCACGAAGGTGATGCCGACCGCCTGCTGCAGGCGGCGCAGCTCGACCTGCATCTGCTCGCGCAGCTTCTTGTCCAGCGCCGACAGCGGCTCGTCGAGCAGCAGCACCTTGGGCCGCATCACCAGCGCGCGGGCGAGCGCCACGCGCTGACGCTGGCCGCCGGAAAGCTCGGTGGCGAGGCGCTTGCCGAGTCCAGTCAGCGACACCTGCGCCAGCGCCTCCTCGACGCGGCGCTTTTCTTCCGTTCCGCCCAGCTTCAGCCGTTTCAGCCCATAGGCGACATTCTGCTCGACATTGAGATGCGGGAAGATGGCGTAACTCTGGAACACCATGTTGGTCGGCCGGCGGTTGGCCGGGATGCCTTCCATCGACTGGCCGCCGACCGAGATCGAACCGCTGGTCGGGTTGTCGAAACCGGCAATCATGCGCAGCAGCGTTGTCTTGCCGCAGCCGGAGGGGCCGAGCAGCGAAAAGAACTCGCCTTCCCTGATGGTCAGCGTGGCATCGTCAAGCGCCTTGATGGCGCCGTAGCTGCGGGTGACGCTGCGGATCTCGATCATAGCACGCTCGGTTTGGGGTCGATCAGATTGGGGCCGTTGGGTCTGGGTTGGGTCAGGCATAGAGGCCTCCCTCGTTCTGGGTGCGCCTGGCCGCACGGCGGCGCAGGACTTCGGCAACGGTCATCAAGACAAAGGATGCGAGCAGCAGCAGCGTGCCCAGCGCCAGCACGCCCGGCAGCTTGGCGGCGAAGCGCAGCTGGCCCCAGATGTAGATCGGCAGCGTCGTCTCGGTTCCGGTCAGGAAGAAGGCAATGACGAACTCGTCGAGCGAGATGGTGAAGCAGACGAGCAGGCTGGAAATGATCGCCGGCACCACCATCGGCAGCGTCACCCGACGGAAGGTGCCGAAGGCGCTTTCGCCGAGATCGGCGGAGGCCTCTTCAAGGCTGCGGTCGAAGCCCTCGAAGCCTGCGGTCAGCACCGTCATCGAATAGGGAATGCAGACCAGGACATGGCCGAGCACGACGGTGAACAGCGACAGGCTGAGGCCCAGTTGCAGCATGACTAGCAGCATGGAGATGGCGAGGATGATTTCCGGCAGCACCAGCGGCGCCATGATCAGGCCGTTGATGGTGCGGCGGCCGGGATAGCGGTAGCGGGTGATGGAACGGGCGGCGAGGATACCGAGCAGCGTCGCCAGCACCGATGCCGAGACGCCGACGATCAGGCTGTTCCAGGCGGCATCAACCAGTGCCGGCGTCTTGGGCAGGTCTTCGTACCATTTCAGCGTATAGCCGGTGAGGGGAAACTTCGGCGTCGGCGCGGTGTTGATCGAGAAGATCGGCAGGAAGATCACGGGCAGATAGAGAAAGACGATGTAGAGGAAGGCGTAGGCGGTCAGCCAGCCGCCGGCAAAGAGGCGCCGCATCGCCGTCATCGCGCCAGCCTCTGAATGGCGCGGATGATGAGCACCGTGGCGCCCGCCATCAGCGACACGACCAGCATGGTGGTGACCGAAAGTGCCGCGCCGAGCGGCCAGCTGGCGGCCTTGCCGAACTGCGCCTGGATGGCATTGGCGATCATCACGCCGTCCTTGCCGCCGACCAGCTTCGGGGTGACGTAATCGCCTACCGTCGGGATCATGACGATGAGTGCCGCCGAAATGACGCCCGGCGCCGACAGCGGCAGCGTCACCCGCAGGAAGGAGCGCAGCGGGCCATCGCCGAGATCGGTGGCCGCCTCGACCAGCGTGCGGTCGACCTTCTCCAGCGAGACGAAGATCGGCAGGATGGCGAAGGCCGCCCAGGCATGGGTCAGCGTGATGATGACGGCGCTGGAATTGTAGAGCAGTGCTGTCGACGGCTCGTCGATGATGCCGAGGCCCATCAGGCCGGAATTCAGCACGCCGTTATAGCCGAGGATCACCTTCCACGACATCACGCGCAGCAGATAGCTGGTCCAGAACGGGATGGTGATCAGGAACAGCCACAGGCTCTTGTGGCGGCCGCCGTGGAACGAGATGAAGTAGGCGATGGGATAGGCGAGGATGACGGTGAAGAAGCTTACCGTCAGCGAGATGTAGAGCGAGCGCCAGAGGAGATCGCGGTAGATCGGCTCGGTCAGCGCGATACGGTAGTTTTCCAGTGTAAAAGTGTGGTCGATGTCGAGGTAGTGCTGCGTCCAGAACGAATGGGCGAGCACCACCAGGATCGGCAGCACAAGCAGGATCAAAGCGTAGACGAAGGTCGGGCTGATCAGGGCAAAACCCTGGACGGATTCGGACTGCAGAAGGGCGTTTCGCCTGGCCCGCGTCATGCCGAATACGGGCGACCCTTCGGCAGCAGCTGTCACTGCAGCGCTCCGGGCGTGATCTCGGTTGCTGGCTCGTGTCCCGCCATGATGCTCCCATTGACCGGGCCGGCTGCCTGTTCCCAATTTTTGCGGAGCGCGATCGAACCAAAGCCTATGACTGCTTTTGCTGGCCGCGCTTCAAGCTTGCCGGCTTTCTTTCATCATGAGCGCATCCGTGGATTGAAATCAAGCGCTATTTCTGTAATATTGATTGAACGGACATTCAAAATGAAGTGAAGAAAGCCCGCTTTTCAAGGCATGGCGCTTCGTTTCGTGTCCGGCGAAAATTACGCCCCAGACCTGCGAGGCAATGATGGCGGCTGCAAGAGACCTAAGAGTGGAAATGGCTGGCGACGGCGACGCGGTCGAGCTCGCCAAGCGCCATCTTGTCCAGCCCTGGCCTTATGCCGGCTCGGTCGGCAATGAAGCACGCGCGCTGATCGGCGAAGGCGACGGCATCTACATCACCGATGTGACAGGCAAGCGGCTGATCGACGGACCTGCCGGCATGTGGTGCATCAATATCGGCCATCGCCGCGAGGAACTGGCCCGGGTGATGTACGACCAGGCGATGATGCTGTCCTACAACACGCCCTGGTACACGATGAATGCGCCCTCGGCCGAACTCGCCAAACGCATTGCCGATCATGCGCCGGGCGATCTCAGCCATACCTTCTTCACCACCGGCGGTTCGTCGGCTGTCGAGACGGCGCTGCGTTTCATGCAGTTCTACAACAATGTGCGCGGACGGCCGGAAAAGAAGCTGATCCTCAGCCGCGGCGGCGCCTATCACGGCTCGACCTATCTGTCGGCCTCGCTCAATGGCCGGCCGCGCGACCGCGACTGGATGGACGGCGCCGACGAACTGGTCGTCAAACTGTCGTCGCCCGATCCGTTCCGGCGCCCGAAAGGCATGAGCCTTGCTGCCTTCACCGATTTCCTGGTCGATCAGTTCCGCGATACAGTCGCCCGTGTCGGCGCCGAGAAGATCGGGGCTTTCGTCGGCGAGCCGGTGCAGGCATCGGGCGGTGTCATCGTGCCGCCGGATGGCTATCTCAAGCGCATCCGCGAGATCTGCCGCGACAACGATATCCTCCATATCTCCGACGAGGTGGTGACCGCCTTCGGCCGGCTCGGCCATGTCTTTGCCTCCGGCGAGGTGTTCGGCATCGATCCTGATATGATCACTTTTGCCAAGGGCGTGACCTCGGGCTATTTCCCGCTTGGCGGGGTCATCATCTCGGCGCGGCTGCTGCAGGAATTGCGTCGTTCGAACCATCCGGACGCGATGTTCGGCCATGGCCTGACCTACACCAGCCATCCCGTCGGCTGCGCCGTGGCGCTGAAGAACCTCGATATCCTGGAGGAAGATGTGCTCGCCCACACGCGCGAGGTCGCGCCCTATTTTCAGGCGCAACTGAAGACGCTGGAGGAATTGCCGCTGGTCGGCGAAGTGCGCGGCATGGGGCTGATGGGTTGCGTCGAATGCGTCGCCGACCGCGAAAGCAAGGACCCGCTGCAGCTCGACAAGGATGTCGGCAAGCGCATCGACGCGCATTGCCACGAGCTCGGCCTGCTGGTGCGGCCGCTGATCAATATGTGCGTGATGTCGCCGCCGCTGATCATTTCGCGCGAGCAGATCGACGACATGGTGGCGATCCTGCGCGAAGGCATTTCGCGGACGATGGATGATCTGAGGAAAGAAGGGGTTTGGCAGGGGTGATAGCGTTCCTCGCCCCGTTCTACGGGGAGAGGATGCCGGCAGGCAGGTGAGGGGCGGCGCCAGCTTGCGAGATTTTGGCGCAGGCGCTTGCCGGGGTTAGGGTTCAGCAACCAATAGCGAGATGATGGCGCTGCCCCTCATCCGCCCTTCGGGCACCTTCTCCCCGTGAAACGGGGAGAAGGGAAAAAGCCCTACACCTGCGACCGCATGGCCTCGTTGAGGTTCCACATGTCCTTTTCCTCAGGTGCCGTCTCCAGGCCCAGAACCGGAATCTGCTTGCGCAGATGGTCGTGGTGGGTGCGCACGCCATATTCGAGGTCGGAGAGGTAAAAGCCTTCAAAGGCTTCCGACAGCATCGATTCGTTCGACCACACCGAGAGCTGCACGTCCTCGTTCATGGTGTCGCGATCGATGCGGTAGGCGAGGTAGCGTGCCGCCGCCTGCTCCCTGGTTTCGTCGGGGTAGCGGTAGATGGCGCCGCGCAGCAGCGTCTCGCCGGTCGTCAGCGGGAACTCCTGATAGAACTGCACCGATTCCGGCATGATCGACAGCGCGTTGTTGGGGAACATGCCGTAGTAGATCCAGGCCTTGCGCAGGTGCTCCGGCAGGTGCTCCGCCGCTGGCGCGTGCTTGATGTATTCCCGCACGCTCCAGCGCCGTCCGGCATGCGGGTTGTAGGTGGCGAAGGAACGCGACACGCCGTTGATGAACGGCTCGTCGAAATAGGTCGCGCCGTAGAGGTCTTGCAGCGCCGGATGCGCCATGGCGACGTGATAGCCTTCATTGTCGACGTCGCGCACCGACTTCCAGTTGACCGGGGACTTCTGGGTCCAGATGCCCCAGGACGGCACCATGTCGGCGACGCCATAGTGAGCCATCTCGGCTTCGATAGGCTTCAGCAGCTCGGCCACCGAAAGCTGCGGGCCGCCCTTGCGGAAACGGATGAAGATAAAGCCCATCCAGATTTCGAGGTCGAGCGGCATCAGGCCGAATTCGGTCTTGTCGAGATCGGGGAAGGAGCGCGGGCGGGCAGCGCCGCGCAACGTGCCGTCGAGATTGTAGACCCAGCCATGGAACGGACAGACCAGGGCGTTCTTGCAGGTGCCCTGGCTGTCGGCGACGACGCGGCTGCCGCGATGCCGGCACATATTGTTGAAGGCGCGCACGACGCCATCCTTGCCGCGCACGATCAGCGCCCGCTCGCCGACCACGTCCATGGTCAGATAGTCGCCGGCATTCGGCACGTCGGAGACGTGTCCGGCGATCTGCCAATGGTTGCGGAAGACGTATTCCTTCTCGAGTTCGAGAAGTGCGTCGGAGTGATAAGCCCAGCCCGGCAGGCCCCGCCGGTCCCAATCATTGGGGATCGCCACGTCACGGAGGTGCGGGTTCATCGGAAGCTCTTCTTTTGTTGAATACTCATTCAATAAAATCATATTTTGCATTGAAATGCAATGGTTTGTGTAAATCAGGACGTTTCACAATGGTGTAGTCAAGCCAGCTCGGAGCCGGCTCAATCGAAGAAAATCCCGGAAAATCCGGGCGTTAGCCCAGGTAATGAAATGGCCGTCGCGCATACGGATTTGGACGCCCCGGACCGAAAAAAGCGGCCCTGTCCGGAGATGAAAAAATGCCTGCCGCCGCAAATTCAATCCGCAGTGTGAGCTTGTTCATAGTTCGACTGGCCAGCAGTAGGCTTTGCTGCGTTCACGGCCCGCCTGTCGTCAACGTTTTGATTGCGCGCATGAAACAGCACCGCAAACGAACCCTGCCCTCGGCACATGACCGGATTTGCCCGGACATGCCCGAATTTCTTGTTTCAAACCTGTTACGCGGGCAAGCCAAGCGCATCGTTCGCCCGTTACCAGGCGCGTTTAAGTACGTTTCATAAGAAATCGAAGGGGAGCAACATGTATACGAAAGCCGAGATCGCCAGCAATGAACGGCGCGCCAAACTGGCACTGCGCCAGCGCGCCAGCGACCATCCGGTCGTGATGTTCTCGATGCTGGGTGCCTGCGCGCTTGCCGTCCTGTTCCTGACGCCGGCTTCCGGTCCGGCCTTCGCATCGCTCAACCCGCCGGCCAATGTCGTCGATGGCGCGCCGACCACCATCAAGACCGCCCGGCTGCCGGTGCCGGAAATCGATTTTGCCTGCAAGGGCCAGGCCTGGGGCGCCGAGAGCGCGGAGTGCCTGCGCGTCATCGCAGCCCAGTCCGGCGTGCACAAGGCGCGTGCCATCCGCATGATCGCCAACGCCGCGCCGCTGACCACGACACCCAACGTTTTCTGAACCTCCCGAGCGCTTCCTCCCGCGCTCTTTCTTGGCTCCCGACGGTCCTGCCGGTCGGGAGCCTCTTTTTTTGGGGGCAGTCGATATTCAGGTGAGGCCAGGCTGCGAATGGCTGATACCTGCGCTTCCGGTGCTCACGTACTTAAGTACGCTCCGCTCCGGTTCTCGGTATCAACCATTCTCGCCGCGGCCTGACCTGAATCTCGGCTGCCCCCAGTCGGCGCCTGGACAAGAACTCAGCCCGCAGCTCGAAGAAGTTCAGCCGGCGGCGGCGACCTGATCGGCGATGGCGGAGAGCACGCCGCGGACGTCGAGCGTCGAGAACGGCTTTTCCAGGATCTGCGGCCGCTGTTGCGCCGGCAAGGCTTCGATCTCGGCCTTGGCGCCGATCAGGTCGCCGGTGACCAGCACGAAGCGTTTGGCGAGCGCCGACTTCTCGGCCAGCAGCTCGCGGTAGATGGCGATGCCGCTGATGCCGGGCATACGCAGGTCGGAAAAGACGATGTCGGGTGGCATGTGGTCACTCAGGGTTGTCGCCGCCGATGTCCAGACCGGCACGATCCGCGATTTGATGCCCATCAATTCCAGAATGTCGGAGAGCGAGCCGGCGACGTCGGGTTCGTCGTCGATGATCAGTGCGTGGCGCAAGCCGCTCGAACGGGCCGGGTTGTCGCCGACCGTGGCCGCGCCGCTGCTGATCGCTGGCAGCTGGACGACAAAGCGCGCGCCGCGCGGCAGCACCTCCTCGAACCAGACATTGCCATTGTGCCGCTCGATGATCGACTTCGAGATCGACAGGCCGATGCCGGTGCCGACGCCGACCGGCTTGGTGGTGAAATAGGATTCGAAGATGCGGCCGCGGATCGCCTCCGGAATGCCCGGTCCATTGTCCTCGACCGAAAAGCCGGGATTGCCGCGGTCGCTGCGGAATGTCCGCACCTTGATCAGCCGGTCACCGCCAATGCCGGCCAGAGCGTGCTGGCTGTTGATGAGAAAATTGGCGGCCACCTGCGTTACATGGTCGGCATCGGCCATCGCCAGCAGCGGGCCGGGCGCGAAATCGGTGTCGATGATGATGCCGCTCGAGCGCGCGCCATAGGCGGTCACTTCGAGTGCGGCGCGGATCACCTGGTTGAGATCGGTCTCGGCCTGCGCTGCCGGATGCAGGCGCACCATCGACAGGAAGCTCTTGACGATGCGGCCGCAGCGCTCGGCGGCGGCGCGCACTTTTTCGGCGCGCACCTTGGTCTGCGGGTCGGTGGCGAATTCATGCAGCAGCGTCGATTGCGCGACGACCACGGCGAGCGGGTTGTTGAGCTCGTGCGAAACACCGGCCAGCAGCGAACCCATCGCCGCCATCTTCTCGTTCTGGTGCAGTTTCTCGCGTTGGCGGTTGATCTCTTCCTCGGCGCGCAGTTTGTCGCGCAGGTCGCGGATCGAGCCGAAGATGAGGTGGCGGTCGGCAACCCGCATCTCGGTCGCGGTCAGCTCGATGGGAAACACCTCACCGGCCGCATTCTGGGTCACCGTCTCCAGCCGCTGGCCGACCATCGGCGCGCCGCGGCCAGACATGTACTCGGCCCCCGAGACATAGCCCTTGCGATAATATTCCGGCACCACCGTATCGAGCAGGTCCTTGCCGAGAATGTCGCTGCGCTGGAAGCCGAACATCTTTTCAGCGGCCGGATTGAATTCGATGATCGAGCCGGTCTCGTCGATGACGATGATGGCGTCGAGCGATGCCTGCAGCATGGTGCGGCGGATGACTTCGCTGGCGTGGGCATCCGACGGCGACCGCTCAATGGCGTCGCCGATGGCAAGCGCGATGATGTGCAGCGCCGCCTCTTCCTCGTCGGTCCACTCACGCTCACTGACGCAGTCATTGACCGCAAGCGTGCCCCACAGATGGCCGTGGGCGAACACCGACACCGACAGGAACGATTTGATGTGCTGCTTTTCGAAATCGGTCCTGAGAAAACCGTCGAGGTTGCGCGTGTGGCCGGCGAAGATCTTGCCTTGCCGTTCGTCCTCCGCAACCCGCTCCAGCAGCGGGTCGTTGTCGACGATCGATTGCATGATCACTGTCGGTGAGGCCAGCTCGCCGCCGAAGCGCGGGTCGATCCAGTAGGCGGCGACCGACTGGGCAAAACCCTGGCCGGGCAGCTCGCGCAGCCTGAACAGAATGCCGCGCTGGCAGTGCATGGCGACGCACAGCGTCTCCAGGATGGTGTCCATCTCGCGCTGCCAGTCGCCGGCTTCGCGCAGCCGGCGCACGACACGCACGGCCGCCATCGCGGCGCCCTGGCGAACGCCCTTCAGGTCCATGCGTGCTGGGTCAGCGGTCATGTCAGCCATCTATACAGGGCCGTGGGTGGCAGGGCTCTAGAACGGTGCACCCGTTCCATCTCTTTGTTCCGACGCAATTCCGGACGGAAAACCGCTACGCACTTTTCCTGGAATTGCTAGTGTCCGTCGCCGGTCGGCAGCGAGAAGATATAGCCTTCGCCGCGCACCGTGCGCAAAAATTTTGGATTGGCCGGGTCGGCTTCGATCTTCTTGCGCAGCCGCATGATGCGGATGTCGACCGCACGCGACGATTCCGGATCTTCGACGAAGCCGATCGCCTCGGAGATCGCCGCCCGCGTCAACAGCCGGTTGGCACGGGTCAGGAAAACCTCCAGCACGTCGAACTCGCTCTTGGCCATGTCGATGACGGTGCCGTTGGCGCCGGTGACAAGCCTGCCGTCGAGGTCAGCCTGGAATTGACCGAAGCTCAGCCGGCGCCCGCCATCGGCTTGCGCCTTCGCGGCCTGCGGCGGGCTCGGTTGCGGCACCCGGCGCAGCACGGAGCGGACACGGGCCAGCACCTCACGCAATTCATAGGGCTTGACGATGTAGTCGTCGGCGCCAAGCTCCAGCCCGACAATGCGGTCGAGCGCGGTGCCGGCAGCCGTGGCATAGATGATGCCGATCGGCATTTTCGAGCGCAGCCAGCGGCCGAGCGACAGGCCATCCTCGCCGGGCATGGCGATATCGAGGATGGCCAGGTTGAACGCTTCGGTCTCCAGCAAGGTGCGCGCCTCGGCAGCGCTTCCGACCTGGGTCACATCGTAACCATTGGCGCCGAGATACTCGGCGACAGCGTCCCTGAGATCGGGCTCGTCCTCGACGATGACAATTCGTGCCCGCACTATGGCCTCGCTCCCGCTTTCAGCAGAAACTAGATTGGGTATAAACATGATGTCCAGCACTCATATCCGGTTGCAGGGGCAGGGGAAGAAAATATGGCTGCACGATCCGTCATCGCGCTGGTTTCCGTCGCCGATGTGGTGGCCGGCGATCTCGCCGACCATCTCGACCGGCGTGGCCATGACGTGCGCGAGGCGCGGCAGCCCTGGGAAGCCGAATCCCTGCTCTCGGCCGGAGGCATAGACGTCGTCATCGTCGGTGACAGCGTCAGCCAGGCGGATGGGCGGGACCTGCTCAGGCGTTATGGCGGCGGCAAGAGCGTGGACGGGAAGGCCGGGCCCGATTTCATCCTGATCTGCCGACCGGCCGATCTGGTCGACAAGGTGCTGGCACTCGAGCTTGGCGCCGCCGACGTCGTTGAAAGCCCGCTCAATGTCCGGGAGCTTGCGGCGCGCATTGGCGGCCTGCTGACGCGGCGCGGCAGGTCTGCCCAGGAACTGATCGTGCTGGAAAATGCCACCGTCGATTTGCGGTCGGCCATCGTCATGCACCGCTCGGGTGCGGAAGAGCAGCTGTCGCCGGGCCAGGTGGCGCTGCTGAGGCTGTTTCTGGCCAGCCCGCGCAAGGTGCTGACGCGCGACGACATCATTGCAGCGGCGCCGGCTGAAAATGCCGATGCCTTCGACCGCTCGATCGATTCGCGCATCGTGCGGCTGCGCCGCAAGCTCGACACCGAAACCATCATCACCATACGCGGCGCCGGTTACCGGTTCGACCCGCCGACGCAGCGCGCCGACTGAGAGCAGTAAGGCTGGATTGTTACGCGGCTCGCCCAAAACCGCTGCGCAATTTTGGGCGGCATGCATAGGCGTCAGCGCACCACCAGAAGCGATGGTCCCGACGGCAATTCGCTGGCGACCACGATGTCGCTGGAAGCCTGCGCGCGGTCCTTCAGGAGAACTGTGGCGAGACCGGCAAAGCCGAGCAAGCCCTGTGCGTAGAGCAGTGCCGAAAGCACCGTGGCAGCAGATTTCGTCTTCATCGGTATCCCCAAAAATCAAAAACCGCGGGTGCTTCAGGATAAACCCGAAGTGCCCGCGCCGCCCACGGAGCCCCCCGCTGCGGCGCGGGCCTTCGGTCCTCTCGGCAGCAAGTTACCGGAGGGGCCGCGCATCCACTTCAACCCAAGGCCGACCCGCCAGAAGGCCTTGAGGCGGTTGATGCGCAGACTGGAGACAATCCAGACCAAGGCTATGAACAGCGCGGCATGCAGCGTCGAAACCTCACCCGAATTCATGACCGCCAGTTTCGTCATCGGGGTGCCGGCTATTGTGCCGATGCCGCCGACAACAAATGCGGCAATGCTTATCCTGAAGAGCCAGGACAGAGTGGTCGATCTGATGCTCATTTTCGTTTCGCGCCGGCTGTTCTCGTTGGGGATGACTGTGCCGTTGGCCTGTAACCAGATCATGCCGCCCGGGCCGCGCTTTGTTGCAAGTCGGTTTCGAGGGTAGCTAAACTCCTTTCATATAAAGGATATTCGCACTTTCGTTTGGTGGCTGGGGTCATGATCGAGAGTGAGCCGGGCAGACAGGAAGCACCCCTCGGCTCCTCCCTTGATCGACCCTTGCTTGTTAACCAGAGGAAACAGATTCGAAACACAAACGAGCATCAAGCGAAGTCAGCCTGAAACATGACGCGGGGATAAGGCGGTCATCGAATTGACGCCGGCCGGGCCGGCAAAAAGGGAGCCATCATGTACAGAGCCATTTCCGCCAAACTCATCAACGTGACCGTCGCCGCTGCCGGCGCCGCGCTCCTGCTTGGCGCCGCCAACAGCGCCGCCCATGCTGCGGCAAACCAGATCGTGGCGCGTGTCTCGCTGTCGCAGCAGACCATGGAAGTGCTGGTCAACGGCCGGCCGACCTTCGCCTGGAAGGTCTCGACCGGCGACAGGGCGCACGTCACGCCGACCGGCTCGTTCAAGCCGACCCGCATGCATGAGATGTGGTACTCGAAGAAATACGATAACGCGCCGATGCCGCATTCGGTGTTCTTCAGCGGTGGCTATGCGGTCCATGCGACCTATGCCATCAAGCGCCTCGGGCAGCCGGCGTCGCATGGCTGCGTGCGGCTGCATCCCGACAATGCCGCGGACTTCTACCAGCTGGTTGAAACCTTCGGCCCGACCAACACCAGCATCGTCATCGTCAAGTAGCAGACTGCGGTTGGAGTGGTGGTGCAGCGCGGCCAGACGGCCGTGCCGCACCGCAAGCTCCCGCCTGAAGCTCCATCAGGGCTTCGCGGTAAATCAATCCAGTCAAAAAAAGAGGCCGGAAGTTTCCGGTCTCTTTTTCGTTTGTTCGCTTCGCAGTTCGAGTGGGGCAGTTTTAGTCCACGGGCACCGGCATCAGCTTCGGGTCCGGCTTCTCGGCGTGATGCGGCAGGTCCTTGCTGGCGATGAAGGTGTAGAACATCGGCACCACGAACAGGGTGAACATGGTTCCGACCAGGATGCCGGTGAAGATCACCAGGCCCATCGAATAACGCGCCGCCGCACCCGCGCCGCTGGACACGATCAGCGGCACGACGCCGAGCGCCATTGCCGCCGTCGTCATCAGGATCGGCCGCAGGCGCACCTTCGCCGAGGCGATGATGGCCTCCCTTCGCGACATCTTGTGCTTCTCGCGTTGCTGGTTGGCGAACTCGACCAGGAGAATGCCGTGCTTGGTGATCAGGCCGATCAGTGTGATCAGGCCGACCTGCGTGTAGATGTTAAGCGTTCCAAGCCCCAGATTGAGCGGCACGATGGCGCCGAAGATCGACAGCGGCACCGCCATCATGATGATCAGCGGATCGCGGAAGCTTTCGAACTGCGCCGCCAGCACCAGGTAGATGACGATCACGGCGGCCGCGAACGCGATCAGGATCGTGTTGCCCTGCTCCTTCTCCTGCCGGGACTGGCCGGAATAATCGATGAAAAAGCTTTCGGGCAAGCTCTCCTTGGCAAGGTTCTCCAGGGTCTGCAGCCCGTCGCCCGTGGTGACGCCTGGAAGCGGCAGCGCTGATATCGTCGCCGAGTTCAGCTGGTTGAACTGCTCGATCGCGGCCGGCGAGGCGTTGGTCGAAATCTTCACCACCGCCGAAAGCGGCACCATCTCGCCGGTCACGCTGCGCACGAAATATTCGCCGAGCTTGTCGGGATTGTCGCGGAATTCCTGCGGCACCTGCGGGATGATGTCATAGCTGTTGGAGTCGCGGTCGAACTGCGCCACTTCGGCGCCGCCGACCAACAGCGTCAGCGTCTGGCCGATGTCGGCGATCGGCAGGTTGAGGGCGGCGGCACGGTCGCGGTCGATGGTCACCGTCACCTGCGGCGCGTCAAAGGACATCGAGTTCTGCACGACGATGAAGCGGCCGGAGGCCTGCGCCTTGTTCTTGATCTGCTCGGCCGCCTCGTAGACCTCGGCCGAACCGCCGGTCGAGCGAACCACCATGGAGATCGGCAAGCCGCCGCCGGAGCCGGGCAGCGTCGGCGGCGCGAAGACGAAAGCCTCGACGCCGGCGACCTTGGCGAGACGTCCCTGGATGTCGGCCTGAAGCTCCTTTGAACTGCGCTGACGCTCGGCCCAATCCTTGAAGGCGAAGCCGACAAAGGCGCCGTTGGTCGCGCCGCCAAAGGCAACGGCGGAGAATTGCGCCCTGGTTTCAGGAATGTCCTTCACCAGGCCGAGGATCTGGTTGACATAGGTCTCGGTGTAGTCGGATGTCGCATAGCGCGGTGCCGTCACGATCGACAGCAGGAAGCCCTGGTCCTCTTCCGGCGCCAGTTCGCTTGAAGTCTTGGTGAACATGAAGCCGGTGAGCGCAACCAGCGCCACGACCATCAGCAGCGTCACCGACCGATTTCTCAACGAGGCGGTGACCGCCCGCTCGTAGACATGCTCGACACGGCTGAAGGTGCCGTCGACGATGCGCTGGAAGCGGCCGGGGGCGCCGGCCTTCAGCAGGCGCGCCGCCATCATCGGCGTGATGGTGACGGCAATGACGCCGGACAGCACCACCGATCCGGCCAGCGTCACCGCGAACTCGCGGAACAGCGCACCGGTTAGGCCGCCGGTGAAGGCCAGCGGCGCGAACACGGCGGCCAGCGTAATCGTCATGGCCACGATGGCGGAGAAAATCTCGCGCATGCCGTTGAAGGCCGCCTGCATCGGCGACATGTGGTCTTCCTCCATGTGGCGATGGATATTCTCCACCACCACGATGGCGTCGTCGACGACAAGGCCGATGGCCAGCACCATGGCCAGCAGCGACAGAAGGTTGATCGAATATCCGACCGCAAACAAAAGGAAGCAGACGCCGACCAGCGACAGCGGGATGGTCACGATCGGCATCATCACCGAGCGGAACGAGCCGAGGAACAACAGGATGACCACGATGACGATGGCGACGGCCTCGGCGATCGTCTTGAAGACCTCGTCGATCGAAGCGCTGATCTGCTCGGTGGAATCGTAGACGATCTCGATGGTCATGCCTTTCGGCAGCGTGTCCTGAATCAAAGGCACGATCTTGTGGATCGCTTCCGCCGTCGTCAGCGGGTTGGCGGCCGGCGTCGGGAAGATGGCGAGGAAGGTGCCCGGCTTACCATTGAAGCTCACCCTGGTGTCGGTGCTCTCGGCGGCAAGCTCGACGCGCGCCACGTCGCGCAACCGCACCACCTGGCCGTCGGTCGAACGCAGCGGAAGTTCGGCAAAGGCCTCCGGCGTCTGCAAGGTCGAGCGAACGGTGATCGACGACACGACATATTCGTTCTCAGTGTTGCCGGGCGCCGACAGGAAGTTGGAGTTGTTGATGGCGGTCAGCACTTCGGCCGCGGTCACGCCGCGCGCGGCAAGCTTCACCGGGTCGATCCAGACGCGCATAGAATATTCTTCGGCACCGAAGATCTGCACATCGGCGACGCCTTCCACCGTCGATATGCGCGGCCGCACCACGCGCTCGATATATTCGGTGAGCTGCTCCTTCGTCATGTTCGGATTCTGCATCGAGATGTACATCATCGCGAATTCTTGGCCGGTACCCTTGACGATGACAGGGTCCTTCGAGGCGTCAGGCAAGGTGCCGCGCACGCCCTGCACCTTCGACAGCACCTCGGTCAGCGCGACATCCGGGTTGGAGCCGAGCTTCATCTGGACGACCACGGTGCTGGAAGAGGGCCGGCTCGACGAGGTGACGTAGTCGATGTTCTCGGTCGAGGCGACGGCACGCGCGATCGGGGCTGAGATGAAGCCCTGGATGAGGTCGGCGCTGGCGCCGGGATAGGCGGTCGTGATGGTGATCGCCGTCTCGTCGACCTTGGGATATTGCCGGATCGACAGGTTGAAGATGCCCTGGAAACCCAGGAGCAGGATCATGCAGGCCAGCACGGTGGAGAGCACCGGCCGGCGAATGAAGATATCGGAAACGTTCATTGCTGAGCCTGCTGGTTCGCCGACTTGCTGGGATCAATGGTGTTGTCGACAGCAACGGACATGCCGTTGAAGAGACGGTTCTGACCGGCGGTGACGACTTCGTCACCGGCCTTGATGCCTTCCACGATCTCGACCATGCCGTCGTTGCGGCGGCCGGGCTTCACGAACACCTGCGACAGGACAAGCGCCGGCTTCTCCTCTTCAGCGGCCGGTTTGCCGGCGTCGGCGGCGGCGGACTTGTCGGCGGCCTTGTCCGTGGACTTCGCCGCGTCGGCGGCGGGCTCGGCGGCCTCGGCCTGCGGCTTTGCGGCATCGTCGGCCGGTTTGTCGGCGGCCGGCTTCTGATCCTCGGCCTTTGCCGGCGGAGCCGCGCTCGCCTCGGCGGGCTTTGCCGGAACGACCACGAAGACGAAGTCGCCATAGAGGCTCGACGTCAATGCCGTCTGCGGCAAGGACAGGATATTTTTTTCCTGCGGCAGCTCGACGCGAACCTGGACGAACTGGCCGGGCGTCAGCTTGCCGTCAGGGTTGGCGACTTCGCCCCGGACGGACACCAGGCGGCTAGAAGCGTCGATCTTGGGGTCGATGCCGCGAATGGCGCCGGCAAACGGCATGTCGGCGCCGCCGCCGCTGCCGCCGAGGCCGAGCCGCACGGTCTGGCCGATCTTGAGCAGCGGCAGCTGCTGTTCGGGCACCGTGAAATCGACCCGCATAGTGTCCAGATCCTGCAAGGTCACCACCGCGCCGCCGGGCGAGAGATATTGGCCGATGTCGATCTTGGGGATGCCGACGGTGCCGCTGAAAGGCGCCGTCAGCTGCTTCTGGTCGAGCACCGCCTGCAGTTTGGCCACTTGGGCTTCGGTGGCTGCTGCGGTTGCACGTGCCGTGTCGAGCGTAGCCTCCGGATTAACGCCGCGCTTCTGCAGTTCGATGGCGCGCTCCAGCGCCGTCTGGACGACCGCCACTTGCGCCTTCGTTGCTTCGAGATCGGCGCGCTCGACGGCGTCGTCGAGCTGCAGCAGGACTGCGCCGTCGGCAACCTTCTGATTGGCGTGAAACAGGATCTCCTTGACAACGCCGCTGGTCTCGACGGTCAGGTCGACGCCGCGCACGGCGCGCACCGTGCCGATCGCCTCGACGCCCGGCGTCCAGTCGGAAGGCTTGGCGACAACCGTCGACACGGTCGTCGCCGGCGGCTTCATGGTGGCGAAATACTGTTTGATGGCGCTGTCACGGAACAGGTTGAAGCCGACGACGCCGACGCACACCAGAGCGAGCAGAAGCAGAATTGCTGTGATAGAGATGAAGCGCTTCACGAACTGTCCCCTCGGCTGGTGTCCGGCAAAATAGCCGAATTTCGGGACACCTATCCACGGGCAGGTCCCGATTACAAATGGCGGCGAACTTACTGTACCGTCTGGACGGTCTTGTCAATTCCGCCTAGGCTCGTGTGGGGGAAGGGACCGATGAAGACCCGAAGGGCAAATTCGCGCGACAAGATACTCGCCGCCGCTGCCGACGTAGCACGCGAGGCCGGCCCCGGCAGCCTGTCGCTGGATGCCGTCGCCAGCCGCGCTGGCGTGTCGAAAGGCGGCTTGCTTTACAATTTTCCGACCAAGGCCAAATTGATGCAGGGCCTGGTGGAGAATTACCTGCGCGCCTTCGAACTGGCGCTGGAATCGGGCCGCGTCGCCGGCGCCAGCGGCGAGAGCCTGCTTGCCACCTATATCCGGCTCTCCGCGGCTGATTGCGAGGAACCGAAGCCGGCGGCCTCGTGGATGTTCTCGGCGATCGCCGAGGATCCGGATTTCCTGACGCCGATAAAAGCCTTCAAGTCGCAGCTTCTGCAGCGGCTGAAGAACGAGACACCAGACCTCAAGACACTGCTGGTCTGCTTTCTGGCTATCGAAGGGATGCGCAGCATGAACCTCTTCGATTCCGACGTGCTTTCTGCCGACGAACGCCGCTTGCTGGTATCGGCGCTGCTCGAGATTGCGGGATAGTTCTATCAGGACGATGCAAGCGGGCGGGTCAAATCCCGGCGCTGCTGCGCCCCTTGCGCGATCAAAAGACCATAGCCGTCACATCAGCTTCATCGTCCGGCCATAGCGTCACCCGTGGTTCTTTGCTGCAGTGCAGACGGAGTGGGACGATGGTGGACGTTGTTTCTAGCGAGGCGGGTATTCCGAGACCGGACCATCCGCTCAATCAATCAGGCGGCGCGAAGTGGTTCCTGCCGGCCTTCGGCGTGCTGGTGCTCGTCGGTGTCATTTATGTCGGCTACGCGCTCAGCCAGGATCTGGCGGTGGCCAAGACCGTGCCGTGGATCCTGCTTGGCATTGCCTTGCTGATTGCGCTGGGTTTCGAGTTCGTCAACGGCTTCCACGACACCGCTAATGCGGTGGCGACCGTCATCTACACCCGCTCCATGCCGGCTGAATTCGCCGTCATGTGGTCGGGTGTCTTCAACTTCCTTGGCGTTTTGACCTCGAGCGGCGCGGTTGCGTTCGGCATCCTATCGCTGCTGCCGGTCGAGCTCATCCTTCAGGTCGGTTCTTCCTCGGGCTTCGCCATGGTGTTCGCGCTGCTCGTCGCGGCGATCCTGTGGAACCTCGGCACCTGGTTCCTCGGTCTGCCGGCTTCCAGCTCGCACACGATGGTCGGCTCGATCATCGGCGTTGGCCTCGCCAATCAGTTCATGGCGCCGGCCGGCAGCGCCACCAGCGGTGTCGACTGGGGCCAGGCGACCAATGTTGGCATCACGCTTCTGGTGTCGCCGATCGTCGGCTTCTTCGCCGCCTTTGTCCTGCTCTATGTGATGAAGCTGCTGGTGCGTAATCCTGCTCTCTACGAGGCGCCGAAGGGCAACGCGCCGCCGCCATGGTGGATCCGCGGCCTGCTGATCTTCACTTGCACCGGCGTGAGCTCTGCGCACGGGCTCCAATGACGGCCAGAAGGGCATGGGCCTGATCATGCTGATCCTGATCGGCGTCGTGCCGACGGCCTATGCGCTCAACCGCACGCCCGACATCAACTATCTCGACGCCTACAAGGCGGCTTCGGTCGGCGTCGAGACGGCGCTCGGCAATTACGTCAAGCCGGGCGTCACCGTGACCGACGCCAAGGCAGCGGTGCAGGATGCGGTGCGCACCAAGACCTGGAGCGACCAGACTGCGGTGGCGCTGCAGACATACATCCACGACACCACGGCTTCGTTGCAGCCTTACGCTTCGGTGAACAATGTGCCGACTGACCTCGTCAGCAACGCGCGCAACGACATCTATCTGATCGGCGAGGCGCAGAAGCTGATCGACAAGAAGAAACTGCTGCCGATGCAAGACGCCGACCTGAAGGCGGTGACCGACTATCACAAGGCTGTCGACAACGCGACGAAGTTCATCCCGCTATGGGTGAAGATCGCGGTGGCGTTGGCGCTCGGCCTCGGCACGATGGTCGGCTGGAAGCGCATCGTCGTCACGGTCGGCGAGAAGATCGGCAAGAGCCACCTGACCTATGGCCAGGGGGCCGCCGCCGAACTGGTTGCCATGATCACCATCGGCATGGCCGACCGTTTCGGCCTGCCGGTGTCGACCACCCATGTGCTGTCGTCGGGCGTTGCCGGCACCATGGCAGCCAACGGTTCTGGCCTGCAATGGTCGACGGTGCGCAACCTGCTGCTGGCCTGGGTGTTGACGCTGCCGTGCTCGATCACGCTCGCCTTCGTGCTGTTCATCATCTTCCGCCAGGTGTTCTGAGCGGAGCAGAGTTTCGACAAAAAAGCAGCGCCGGGCGACCGGCGCTGCTTTTTTGTCGTATGGATGTTCTACGGAGCTTCGAAGCGTGGGAGGGACAGCACCCCCCTCTGGCCTGCCGGCCATCTCCCCCGCAAGGAGGGAGATTAGCAGCTTCGCCGGCCGCTCTCTTCCTGCAACGCCGGTGATTGGCGAAAGCGATGGCGACATCTGATCTCCCCCCTTGCGGGGGAGATGTCCGGCAGGACAGAGGGGGTTTGAAGGAACTTGACTGCGGCGATTTCCTATGCCGGAAAGACCTCGTCAAGTTGTCCTTCTGCTCGACCCTAGGTCGGATCCTCGCGGTGCAGATCGTGGATGGTGACGCCGTCGGCATTGGTCGGCAGCATCAGCCATTTCTTGTGGCGCAGCGTGCGTTCCGTATCCTCCAGGCCCATCTCCCAATGCTCGCGCATCGAGGTGCCGGAGAATTCGTAGTCCTTGGCGTGCCCCTCGTAGCCTTTGTGCTGATAGATCAGGTGGACGATGTTGACCACGCCGGCATCCGAATAATCGGCGATCAATTCCTTCTCGCCGTCCTTAAGCTGCTCCGGCGGCACGCGCTTCAGCGCATCGAGCAACTTCATCTTCAGCGCATGGATGCGCTGGAAATTGTCGGTGTTCTGGCGTGTGCGGCTGGAATACATGATGTCCTTGTGGCGCGACAGCACGTCGGCCATGCCGCGCGGCAGCACGCCGCGGGCGCTGAACAGGTCGACCTGGAACACCAGCGAGGAGCGGTCCTCTTCCTGGTCGAGCAGATATTGCAGCGGCGTGTTGGAGACGATGCCGCCATCCCAGTAATATTCGCCCTCGATGCGAATCGACGGGAAGGCCGGCGGCAGCGCGCCGCTGGCCATGATGTGCTCCGGCTCGATGCGCACCTTCTCGGTGTCGAAGTAGACGAAATTGCCGGTCCGGACATTGACCGCGCCGACGCTCAGCCGCTTCTTGCCGTCGTTAAGCACATCGAAGTCGATCAGGCTTTCCAGCGTGTCCTTGAGCTCAGCGGTGTCATAGAAGGAGGTAGCGCCTTCGGCGCCCGACAGCTGGAGCCAGGGATTGCGCGAGCGCGGCTTGAAGAAGCCGGGCTGGCCCATCGCCATCGTCACGAAGGACGAGGTCTGGTTGCGGATATCGCGATAGATGTCGCCTTCGGGTGTATAGGGCCAGATCTTGCGGCCCGAGACCGTCTGCCAGAACTGTTCCAGCCGCTGCAGCCGGCGGCTCGGCTCGTTGCCGGCAATGATGGCGGCATTGATGGCGCCGATCGAGACGCCGGACAGCCAGGTCGGCTCGCAGCCGGCATCGGCAAGCGCCTGATAGACGCCGGCCTGGTAGGCGCCGAGCGCGCCGCCGCCCTGGAACACCAGGGCGATGCGATCGTATTGCGCGGTGATTTCCGCGATCGTGGCGGCAGCCGCCTTGCTGCGGTTACGCTCAAGCACCGACTTTCTCCAGTCTGGTCGCGCCGGCAGCAGACTGGCTGTTTTCGGCGAGGTAATCATGCACGACTTCGCCGAGGCCAAGCGTAAGATCGGCTTTGAAGTGGACGGCCGAGACGATGTCGAGCACTGGCAATTTCGCCACGTCGGCCATGACGTGGGGGCGAAGATCGAGCGCGGCCGGCGCTGTCCAGGCTTCCTTCAGCGTGATGTCGGTCAGGTAATAGCGCACCAGCTCGCAGATGCGTGGGGTTCCGTCGACATGCGGGATGATCTTGATCAGGAAGTTTGGCGCGGCGAGCGAGGCGAGCACCTGATCGTGGTCGGCCTCGCGATGCTTGTAACCCATGGTTCCGGTGGCGCAGAGAACGCTGCCGTAATGCAAGGTGCCGACGATAACTTCGCCCTCATGCACGATCTTGGGGTTGGCAAGTTTCTTGGGGAAACCCCAGAGCTCGCGGCCGCCGGCAATCGGCGCGTCGTCGTCGAGATACATGGAATGGACGTAGCCGCCATGCTGGCCCTTGTACTTCACCGGGATGACCTGGCCGGTCTCGGTGTAGTCGCCGAAGCCGGTTGAGTCAGGCATGCGGATAAATTCGTATTTGACCAGCGGCTCGTCGATCTCCAGCGGCGCCGGCACCACGGCCTCGAGCGCCTCGCGCGTCGTGCGGTAGGTGATGATGACGTATTCGCGATCGAAGAAACGGTATGGGCCGGGCGGGAAAGAAGGGTTGGTCAGCGGCATGGCATAGGCGCGCTTCACAACGTCGGCGATTTCCATGGTGTTGCCCCGTTTGGATCAGAAAAACCCCGCGCGAAAGCGCGACCAATTATGTTGCACGGCACCATGACACTGCCGTGTCAGCCTTAAGACGTGGTTCCAAGGGGCGGGCAAAGGGCGCCGCAGAGCTGTAACAGCGCCGACATATGGCTCTGGCATTGTCATGTTGCGGCGCACAAACTATGTGCCATTCATAGTCCCTCCCACCAGTCGCGAGATCTCCCATGGGTTCCCTGTCTTCGAAGAATGCGCTCGTCACCGGATCGACCAGCGGCATCGGCCTGGCCATTGCCCGCGCCTTTGCCGCCGAAGGCGCCAACGTCACCATCAACGGCCTCGGCGATGCCGCCGCGATCGAACAGGAGCGCGCCGGCATCGAGAAGGATTTTGGCGTCAAGTGCCGCTACTCCGGCGCCAACATGATGGACGGCGCGGCTGTGACCGCCATGGTGCACGAGGCTGAAGCTGCCTTCGGCAGCCTCGACATTCTGGTCAACAATGCCGGTATCCAGCACGTCGCGCCGATCGAGGAGTTTCCTGACGACAAGTGGGAAGCCATCATCCGCATCAATCTGCTCGCGGCCTTCTACGCGATCAAGGCCGCGGTGCCGGGCATGAAGGCGCGCAAATGGGGGCGCATCATCAACACCGCGTCGGCGCATGCGCTGGTCGCCTCGCCGTTCAAGTCGGCTTATGTTTCGGCCAAGCACGGCATTGCCGGCCTGACCAAGACGGTAGCGCTCGAGGTTGCGCAGGATGGCATCACCGTCAACGCCATCGCGCCTGGCTATGTCTGGACACCGCTGGTCGAAAAGCAGATCCCCGACACGATGAAGGCGCGTGGCATGACCGAGGAGCAGGTCAAGCACGACGTGCTTCTGGCAGCGCAGCCGACCAAGGAATTCGTTACCGTCGAGGAGCTTGCCGCGCTGACGCTGTTCCTGTGCTCGGATTCAGCCAAGCAGATCACCGGCACGACCTTGCCGATGGATGGGGGCTGGACGGCGCAATAGGCGCCGCCCCCAAAGGAAGGCCCCGAGCGCTGCTCTTTCCTTGACAATCGTGGTCGATCAATCCAGCATAGTGACAAGGGGTTCCTTCGCGACGACCCCGTGAGGCGTCAGCCCAATGATCGCGTCCAAACTCTCACTCTGGAGGTGGACGCCATGCCGTCAACAACCGCAATCACCGTAGCGCAGCTCTCCCGTCTCGTCGGCCTGCCGGACGCGCCTGTTCTTGTCGATGTCCGCATCGACGAGGATTATGACGCCGATCCGCGCTTGCTTCCGGCCTCATCCCGGCGCGACTTCAAGGCCGTTTCCACCTGGGCGGCCGAGTTCGCCGGACGCCACGTCGTCGTCATCTGTCAAAGGGGGCAAAAACTTTCGCAAGGCGTCGCTGCCTGGCTGCGCCATGAGGGCATCGCTGCTGAATCCCTGGAAGGCGGTTTCGAGGCCTGGCTGGCCGCCAAGGGGGTTCTGGTCACGGCCGACAAGATGCCGCGCCGCGACGACAAGGGCCGCACGGTCTGGGTGACGCGCGCGCGCCCCAAGGTCGACCGCATCGCTTGCCCGTGGCTGATCCGGCGTTTCATCGATCCTTCGGCGGTATTCCTGTTCGTCGAACCGGCCGAAGTGGTGGCTGCGGCCGACCGGTTCGCGGCGATCCCCTTCGACATCGACGACGTGTTCTGGAGCCATCGCGGCGAGCGCTGCACCTTCGACACCATGATCGAGGAATTCGGGCTGCGCTCCGAGGCGCTCGACCATCTTGCCTTGATCGTGCGTGCGGCCGACACGGCGCGCCTCGATCTCATACCGCAGGCGGCAGGGTTCCTCGCGGCATCGCTCGGCCTGTCGCGCATGTTCCGCGACGACCTCGAACAGCTCGAGGCCGGCATGCTGCTCTACGATGCGTTTTTCCGGTGGTGCCGCGACGCCACCGACGAAACCCACAACTGGCCGAGCGGAGGCAAAGCGCCGTGAGCGCCCTTGCCGTGGACAACAAGGCGCATGGCGTTGAGGCGCCCTCATCGCCGACCTTCAGGCAAGCCGCAAAACTGTGGGCGAAAATCGGCCTGCTCTCCTTCGGCGGACCGGCCGGACAGATCGCGCTGATGCACAAGGAACTGGTCGAGGAACGGCGCTGGATCGGCGAGCAGCGATTCCTGCATGCGCTCAACTATTGCATGCTTTTGCCCGGCCCCGAGGCACAGCAGCTGGCGATCTATATCGGCTGGCTGCTGCACCGCACAGCCGGCGGCCTTGTGGCCGGCATTCTGTTCGTGCTGCCGGGCGCCCTGGTCATGCTGGGCCTCAGCATCTTCTACGTGCTCTACAATGATGCGCCTGTCATCGAGGCGCTGTTCTTCGGCATCAAGGCAGCGGTGTTGGCCGTCGTCGTCGAGGCGGTCATCCGCATCGGCAAACGGGCGCTCAAGAACCGGGTGATGGTGGCGATCGCGGTGGTCGCCTTCCTTGCCATCTATGTCGTCAGGCTGCCGTTTCCGCTGATCATCCTGTTTGCAGGGCTGACTGGCTGGATCGGCAATCGCCTGGCGCCGGCGCGGTTTTCCGGAGCCGCACACGGCAAGAACAATTTGCCTGATATCAGAGGCGCGGTCGATCTGATGTTCGAACGCGGCGAACTCGCCCATACCAGGCCGACGAAATGGCATGCGCCGCGCACCATTGCGATCTGGCTGCCGATCTGGCTCGGACCGGTTGTGCTGATCCTGGCGCTGACCGGCCCAGCCAGCGTGTGGACACAGCTCGGCGGCTTCTTCAGCCTGATGGCGGTGGTCACATTCGGCGGCGCCTATGCGGTACTCGCCTATGTCGCGCAAGCAGCGGTGACCTCGTTCGGCTGGCTGGCACCCGGCGAAATGGTCGACGGCCTCGGCCTTGCCGAGACGACGCCGGGACCGCTGATCCTGGTGTTGCAATTCGTCGGTTTCGTCGCCGCCTACCGGAATGCCGGCGTGATGAGCCCGCTCGTCGCCGGATCGCTCGGCGCGTTGCTGACGCTCTGGGTGACGTTCGTGCCGTGCTTCTTCTGGATTTTTCTCGGCGCCCCCTACATCGAGGCGCTGCGTGGCAACAAGGCGCTGTCGGCGGCCCTGACAGCGATCACGGCGGCAGTCGTCGGCGTGGTGATGAACCTTGCTTTGTGGTTCGCGCTGCATGTCGTTTTCGGCGCGGTGCACCGTGTCGGCCTCGGGATGGAGGTGCCGGTGCTGTCGTCGCTGGACTGGCGCGCGGCACTGCTGGCGGCAGCCGCCATGGTCGCCATGCTGAAACTGAAGATCGGCATGCTGCCGACATTAGCCGGCTCGGCGCTGGCCGGGTTGGCGCTGCTGGCTTTGCCTGCTTAGAAAGGATCAGCGCGCGTCCGGGCGAAACGCTTTATGTCGAATCCGATACCGCCAAGCTGAACCTGTTCGACGCGGAGAGCGGGCGAGCGCTGGTAGGCTGATTTGACGAGGTTAGCCGAGCTGCTTCAAAGTCGGTCCCGGATCGCGCAACGGGATATGACATGGTGAATTTTGATCGGATCGACAAGCTGATCGCAGGGGTGCCCCCGGCCTTGGCGCTTCGCGCCGGGCTGGATCTTGGCATCTTCACCCGGCTCGGCGGCAACGCGATGACTGCCGACAGCCTTGGGGCGGCGCTCAAGGTCGAGCCCGATCGTCTGTCGCGGCTCCTCTACGCGCTCGCCAGCATCGCTCTCCTCGAAGTCGAGGATGGTCAATTTCGCAACGGAGCCGAAGCGTCGGAATTCCTCGACGCGTCCAAGCCGACCTATCGCGGCGGCGACCATGCGCTGCTGCGCGAGCTCTGGGGAGCCGACCTTTTGACCGCCGAGTCGTTGCGACAGAACCGGCCGGCTGCGCTGCACGACTTTTCCGAAGCGGGGCCTGAGTCTGCGGCGGCCTTCAGCCGCATGCTCGCACCGGGCGGGGTGATTTTCGGCCGAAATCTGGCCCGCGCGTTGGATCTGTCGGCGATCGGCTCGGTGATCGACATTGGCGGCGGCGCCGGGACCATTCTCGTCGGACTTCGCGAGCGGTGGCCGCACATTGCGGCGACCCTGATGGAACTGCCAACGGTCGCAGCGGTCGCGCCAGCCATCCTGTCGGAATACGGTGCCGACGACGTGGTCGTAGAAGAAGGCGACATAACTGTCGCGCCATCGATCGGTCGGCACGATCTGGCGATCCTGAAGGCCGTCGTCCAGGTCCTGCCGCCGGATCAGGCGCGCAGTTCGATCCTGAATGCCGCACGTTGCCTCACACAAGGAGGCGAGATCGTAATTGCGGGGTGGGGTGCCGTCGATGACGACCGCCTCGGCCCGCCCGAGGGTGTCTTTCTCAATCTCACTTTCCTGAACCTCTATCGCGCAGGCGAATCGTACACCGACGGTCAGTATCGCGCGTGGATGAGCGAGGCAGGATTTCGGGATATCTCGAGGTCGCGCCTGGCGGACGGCTGCACGTTGTTTCGTGCGCGCCTCGCGGGCTGATCGCGGCGGAATGGCTGGTTTCGGACGGAAAGTCTGTCCGAGGCGCGTCCCGTCGCCGTGGCTCTCAAAGCCAGCCCTGGATGGATCGTACAAAGTTCCTGAGGCCGCGTGAACCGATCTTTCCCCTCACCGGGCAGCGCGGGGTATCAGCAGTCTTCTTCACGATGAGTTGTTTGGTACGCGAGATCTCTTGAAACTCTTGCGCGTAGGCGACCAGGAAGCCATCGACGGCGGACGTGGGACGTTCCCAATTGGCCTTGTCGTCCTTATAGTCAGTGTAGTCGTCCCAAATGAGCATGCCGCCAAGCTTGAGCATCCCCCATGCCAGGACGCTATCCATCATGACGCTTTCGCGCTCGTGACAGCCATCGACAGATAAACCAGGTCGAATTCCGCACCTGCCTGGCGTAGCCTGATCAGCGCCGGCAGCGAGAAGTCGCGAATCTTCGTAGCGCTTCAAATTCCTGTCGAACCTTTTCTCCCGTTTGTGGAAGGGATCAACGCAGGTGATGACGGCCTTTCGCAAATAGCTGGCAAAGAAGAGCGCGGAGCGACCTTCCATGGAGCCAATTTCCAGAATCGAAAGCGGCGTGTCCCTTAGCGGTTCAAGAATGGGCATCCACGTCGACAGCTTGTTCGTCACGTAGTCGCGCTCGGCAAACGAAGCTGAAGCGTTGATGCTCTGCCAATCGAAACCCATCCCGGTCAGGCGCCCCTTCAGTGTGCCGGTGATTGTCGTTCCGGCCTCGCCGCACATTTGAACAATTTTGCGCCTTGAAACCATCCCCTGTCTTCTCGATAGCTTCTTCGCAGACGGGCAGCAAATGTCATTTGATCGACAACAAAGTTCGCGATAGCGGCATATGACCTCTCCATGAAAACGATGTCCGCATTCATCGATTCTGGTGCGATACCTCCGACAACATGAGGCGCGGTCGCGGCAATTGCGCCCAGCCCGTAGGACTACGTCGAATCGGAATGGAGTTTTTAGACATTCGTTTATCTATTCGTGGTTTCTAATAACATATGGCATTCAATGTGTTCACCTGGATGTGGTTTGTTTTCGGCCGCCTAAGACGCGCCACGAACGGTAACGTTGCCGTCATCTTTGCCTTCACCTTGCCGGTCGTCGTCGGTGGCGCGGGACTTGGTGTCGAGACCTCCCTCTGGTACTACAACAGTCTGAAGCTGCAGGCGGTGGCCGATGCCGCAGCCTACGCCGGCGCGCTCGAGAAAGTCGCGGGGTCCGACAACCCAACCATCATCGCCGCCGCGACGCAGTCGGCGACCTCGAACAATTTTGCCACGCCGGGCACGATCGAGGTCAACACGCCGCCATTGTCCGGCCCGAACACCGCGAAGAAGGCGGTGGAGGTCATCGTCAAGCAGAACCTCGATCGCTACTTCACGGCGATTTTCAACCAGGCGCCCGTTGCCGAACAGGCAAGGGCGGTGGCGCTGATCACCGACGCCTCCAAGGCCTGCGTGCTGGCGCTCAGTCCGTCGGCCGCCCAGGCTGCGCTCTTTTCCGGCAACACCACCGTCAACCTCACCGGCTGTTCGGTCATGTCGGACTCGATTGCCTCGGACGCCATAAAGACGCAGGGATCGGCTGTGCTCAACGCCGACTGCTTGATCACGGTCGGCGGCATGGTGCTGAACAATCCGGCGACCACGGTCTGCAAGTCCAACATCACCCAGGCGTTGCCCGCATCCGATCCTTTCTCCAGCCTGCCGACTCCTGCGGCCGGCAACCCGTGCAAGAACGTCAACGGCAACAAATCCTCGCAAACGCTCCAGCCTGGCACCTACTGCAGCGGCATGAGCCTCAGCGGCAACGTCACCCTGCAGCCCGGCGTCTATGTCGTGCAGGGCAGTATGAAGGTCAACGCCAACGCGGTCGTCGCGGGCAGCGGGGTAACCATCTTCATGGCAGGCAGCAACACCGTCAGCATGAACGGCAACGCCAAGGTGACGCTGAGCGCGCCGACATCCGGAACCTATTCCGGCGTGCTGTTCTACGGCGACAGGACCGGGACTGCGGCGCAGAGCACCTTCAATGGCACCGCGAACTCGCTTCTGACAGGCGCCATCTATTTCCCCAGGCAGCAGGTCAACTACCTTGGCAACTTCTCGGGGAGCGGCGGCTGCACTCAGGTCGTCGCTGACACCATCCAGTGGTCCGGCAGTACGACCATCAAGCAGGACTGCACCAGCCTTGGAATGAAGAACATTCCGGCGACGCAGTCCGTTCAGCTTGTCGAGTAGCGGGATGGGTAGGCGGACCTTGCGCATTGTCCGGAATGAATCCGGGGTAGCTGCGGTGGAATTCTCCATGTTACTCCCCATCCTGTGCCTCGTCTGCTTCGGCATCGCCGACGGCTGGTCCTACGTGACGAGTTACCTGCAGATGCGCGCCGGCGTCAAAACCGCGGCCAATCTCGTGATGGCCGGCGCGTCCAATGACACGGGAACGCAGGCGGTCGCGCTTTCGAGCTGGAACCACAAGCCCGAGGATGCCGCGGTCGTGCTGGTCCGCTCCTATTTGTGCGGCACCACGGTCGTGACTGCGACCACCATTTGCGGCGGAACGAAGCTGCCAACCGTCTTCGTCCAGATAACGGCGACGGGCACCTGGGTGCCCCCGTTCAACTTCGGCGTCTTCCCGGACCCGCGCGCGATCACCCATCAGGAGGTGATCCGTGTCCGCTGAAAGGATCGGGTCCGGATGGCGCCGTGACTGTTCCGGCGCAGCAGGGCTGGAATTCGCCTTGATCGCGCCTATCCTGGTGATGCTCTTGTTCGGAATCTTCGCCTTCGGCTGGGCCATGAACGCCGTGTCGACCGTCCGCTATACGCTGGAGACCTCTTCTCGGGCGCTGCAACTGAACAACACGCTTTCGCAGAGCGACATCCAGGCCATCGCTACGGAGAAATTGGCGAACCTGGGTCTGCAGAACGTCGTTGTGACGATCGCGATCGACCCTGCCAGCGGC
This sequence comes from Mesorhizobium sp. P2_D6, assembly GCF_056404315.1. NCBI lineage: Bacteria > Pseudomonadati > Pseudomonadota > Alphaproteobacteria > Hyphomicrobiales > Phyllobacteriaceae > Mesorhizobium > Mesorhizobium sp. P2_D6. The sequence continues at coordinate 81,850 of NZ_JBFUEG010000018.1, forward strand.
GGCTTCAAGATGGCGCATCTGACCGCCAGCTATGCCTTCGTCATCGCCTTCCCGTATTTCGACCAGTATCCGATAAATTACGCTACGACCGTCACCGTTCCGCTGGTTGCCAGCTAGGTTGCGGCCGGCTTTCATTGAGTTGGCGACGCCCAACTCAGACCGTAACGGAACCACCGGGAGCCATAGCCGCCCCATCCGAGGTTGTACTTGCAAGGCGGTCGATTCCCTTCGTGGATGTAGCCCCTTAAAAGCCCGCTGCTGAAACCTCGGTGGTGGGCTTTTTCTCTATCGGACTAAAGTCTTGCTGCTTGCTTTCGAAGGTCTGATGTAACCGCTTTGGTTCTGTTCCTGTCCATTTGATGTTCCGAACTTTTTAGTGAATCCTCATAAATTTTCGTCGGTCTGGATGATGCTACCCAGCCTTAGGTCAAGTGGCCCGAAGTCTCTGGGAGATGCTTCGCAACTTTCCGCACGTCGAACCGTACAGGTGGGAGGTCGCTCCGTTGTAGCCTCATGCCGGGGCGGCTGGCTCGCTGAGGGTTCGGGTGGGGTGTTCTCGGCGAGCCTGCAGGGACAGAACCCACGGAAGACCAGGGACTTCAGTCTTAGTTGAGCAATGGCTGACGTGCCTATAAGTTGAGCGTTGCGGGCTAAACCCTTAAGGCGGCGGAGCTTCGACGGTAATCTTGATCGCGGCATAGTAAGCCGCAACATTGGCGATGTCTTCATCGCTGAGGTTCTTGACGACCAACGACATCATATAACTCTTGCGCTCTCCGGCCTTGTAAGCCATCAGCGAGTGGACGAGATAGTCGTACTTCTGCCCGGCGAGATTGGGCGCTTCGCCACCGCCGGCCAGAGCTCTGCCGAGGCCTTCCTTGCCGTGGCACGATTGGCATTTCACCGTGACTGCCCGGCCGGCGGTGCTGTCGCCTGCTGCCTGAGCAGATGACGACGTGACCACGAGGGCAGCCAGGCCAAGGATCAAACCACGCATACTATGCATCGAAGTCCTCCCATCGGTTGACGAAGTTCAATCTAAGAGCTTTCCGAGTGCGGCCAGTTGATCGGGGTCGGCGACGCCGCCCCATAGAGAAAGCGTGATCGACTCTTTCAAGCGTCCGTGGGCCTTTTAGATCGGACGACAAGGCACCCTACACCCGGCAAGACGGCGTAGCGAATCTTCCAAGGTCGAAGATTGGAGATTCAAACTGAGACACTACCCAATCGCGTGAATGGCTGTTCCCTGCCGAGAGCGAAAGCGGCCACATCATCGAGCACTAAGAGAAACGTAGCGATCTGTCGAAATGGGGAAATGATCTGCGGCAGACGCTTCGCACAATCGCGCAAACCGCGGGCGTTGCGGAGCTGGACGTTCACCTTCTGATGAACCACTCGATCCTGGGAGTTAATGCGGGCTACATCACACGCAACAAAGTTGCTGAGCAATCACCTGCGCCAGCAGCAGGAAGCTATCTCACGTCGGATGCTCGAAGCCGGGCGCTCGCGACAGAAAGAACCGAAGCGCCGCACATCTGCGTGGCACGCACTTCCAAGTAGGCATGTGCTTGCGTACCTATTGAACCAAAGGGCCTAGCAACGAACTGGAATCGGCAGCATCCCTTCCTAGACATAGTTCGTCGCGCCACAGGTCGCAAAGTCCAGCGCTAGGGATCACCCCTGCGCCGAATTCGACCTGGTAGAGGGCGCCCACCGTTCCTAGACGACGGTTGGCCACCCCTCAGGGCTTTCGACGGTTTGGCAATTCAGACATCGGTGTGCTCGTCATCCACTGCCAACGCATTTGCGGTGGATCAAAGCCCAGCTCACCCCTCGTGATTACAAATGCCATGAAAGATGGCCATTTGGGCCTGCTCGAATCGAGGCGGAATCCGATGAAGCTCATGGCCGCTGTCTACCTGGCGAGGACAAGGACGCATAGAGGCCGCGAAGCGATGAACTGAAAGCGCACGAGCGCGTTGGTGTCCATTCGCAGCAGATCGACGAACACAAGCCCATATCGCAATCCAGCGACAGGGCGCCAACAGGGCATTGGAGCCAGACATGACAGAGCATACGACAATACCAGCTTCCAGTGGCCGGCTGTCTGATCGCGAGTTGCATGACATCGATGCCTATTGGCGCGCTGCCAACTATCTGACGATCGGCCAGATCTACCTGCTCGACAATCCTCTGCTGCGCGAACCGTTGCGGCTGGAACACGTCAAGCCGCGCCTGCTCGGCCATTGGGGAACGTCGCCGGGATTGAGTTTCATCTATGCGCACCTCAATCGCGTCATCAGGCTCAGGGACGCAAATGTGATCTATGTCTGCGGCCCCGGACACGGCGGCCCGGCAATGGTGGCCAATACCTATCTCGAGGGCACCTACAGCGAGTTCAATCCGGATATATCGATGGATGAGCAAGGAATGCGCAAGCTGTTCCGGCAGTTCTCATTCCCCGGCGGCATCCCGAGCCATGCCGCGCCCGATGTGCCCGGCTCCATCCATGAAGGCGGCGAGTTGGGTTACTCACTTTCGCACGCCTATGGCGCCGCCTTCGACAATCCGGATCTTGTGGTCGCCTGCGTGGTCGGTGACGGCGAGGCGGAAACGGGACCACTGGCGGCCGCGTGGCATTCCAACAAATTCCTCAACCCGTCGCGCGACGGGGCGGTGCTGCCTATCCTGCATCTGAACGGCTACAAGATCGCCAATCCAACCATTCTGGCCCGCATTCCGGAAGACGAATTGCGCGCGCTGTTTGCCGGCTACGGCTATGAGCCGTTGTTCGTGGAAGGCCACGAGCCAATCCTGATGCATGAGCGGATGGCCAGTGTGCTCCAAGATGCGTTTGATCGGATCGAGGCTATCCAGCACGCCGCACGCAACGGATCTGCGGCGAACGCGTCGCGACCAAAATGGCCGATGATCGTGCTGCGCAGCCCCAAGGGCTGGACCGGCCCGAAAGAGGTCGACGGTTTGAAGACCGAGGGCTTCTGGCGCTCGCACCAGGTCCCCTTGTCGGGCCTTGCGGAAAACCCCGAGCATCTCAAGTTGCTCGAGGAGTGGCTGAGAAGCTACCGGCCCGAACAGCTGTTCGACGCCACCGGCGCTCCGGTCTCTTCGATCCGCGCCACGGCACCCCAGGCAACGAAACGGATGAGCGCGAACCCGCATGCCAATGGCGGCCTGCTGCGCAGGTCTCTCGATCTGCCGGCGCTGCATGACCACGCCATTGCGCTTGAGCGCCCTGGCACCATGAAGGCTGAGTCGACGCGGGTCATGGGCAGATTCCTGCGCGATGTCATGCAGCTGAACGAAGCCTCGAAGAACTTCCGGATCGTCGGCCCGGACGAGACGGCCTCGAACCGCCTTCAGGACGTGTTTGAAGTGACCGAGCGTGGCTGGATGGAAAAGATCCTGCTCGAAGACGTTCATCTTGGGCGCGATGGCCGGGTTCTCGAAATCCTCTCCGAGCACACCTGCCAAGGTTGGCTGGAAGGCTACCTGCTCACCGGCCGCCATGGCCTGTTTTCCTGCTACGAGGCGTTCATTCACATCGTCGATTCCATGTTCAACCAGCATGCGAAATGGCTGGATGCCTGCCGCGATATCCCGTGGCGGCGGCCGATCGCATCGCTGAATTATCTGTTGTCGAGCCATGTCTGGCATCAGGAACACAACGGCTTCAGCCATCAGGATCCTGGCTTCATCGACGTCGCTCTCAACAAGAAGGCCGATATCGTGCGGGTCTACCTGCCGCCGGACGCCAATACATTGCTCTGCGTAACCGATCATGTGTTGCAGACATGGAACCGTATCAACGTCATTGTCGCCGGAAAGCCGCCATCCTGGCAGTGGCTGTCGATGGACAGGGCAATCGTTCACTGCCGGGCAGGGATCGGCATCTGGGACTGGGCGTCAACGGACGACGGGGCTGAGCCCGACGTCGTGATGGCTTGCGCCGGCGACGTCCCGACCCTCGAAACGCTGGCCGCAGTGCAGATCCTCAGGCAACAGGTTCCAGATCTCCGGATCAGGGTTGTCAATGTCGTTGACCTGATGACTCTTCAGCCGAAGGAATACCATCCGCACGGCCTGTCGGACCGCGAGTTCGATGCGCTATTCACCCCGGATAAACCCGTGATCTTTGCCTATCACGGCTATCCCTGGACCATCCATCGCCTGACCTATCGTCGCACCAACCACGACAACATCCATGTGCGCGGCTACAATGAGGAGGGCACGACCACGACGCCCTTCGACATGACGGTGCTGAATGGCCTCGACCGCTTTCATATCGTCCAGAGCGTCCTCGACTGGGTGCCGCGCCTCAAGAGCGGTCGGGTCGCCTTAAAGCAGGCGATGGAAAGCAAGCTGCTTGAACACCGAGCCTATATTCGCGCCCATGGGCAGGATATGCCGGGGATCCTTGACTGGAAGTGGGGGCAGGATCCTGACGCAGCGCCAAAGCCTTCAGATTGAGCGGTTGCCCGTATCCGAGCACATAAGGACGGCAAGATGCCGGATGGCTTCATGACCGATGCGATTCTTGTCCTGAATGGTGGTTCTTCGAGCCTGAAGTTCGCCGTCTTCGAGCAACGCGGCGAGCTCCCTCTACTGCTGCGCGGCAATGTCTCCTCTCTCGGTCAACAACCGCGGCTGCGCGTGGAGGCTGCAGCTGGCAGGCCCGAGATCGACAGGAGCCTGGGCGACGCACCGATCGATATCGACAAGGCGTTCGCGGCGGTCGCCTCCGTGCTCGCCGATAGCGATCTCCTGCGTCGCATCGACCGAGTAGGGCACAGGATCGTTCACGGCGGGCGTGACTTCACCGATGCGAAGCAGCTCGACGAACGCACGCTCGAAGCACTGCGCCTGCTAGAGCCGCTGGCGCCCATCCACCAACGGATCAATCTCGAGATTGTCGTGCTGGCTGCTGAACTGTTGCCGCAGGCCCTCCAGATCGGGTGCTTTGACACGGCGTTTCATTCAGCCCGGCCGGAGCTTGCCAAAATATACGGGTTGCCGCGCGCTATGACCGAGGCGGGCATCGTTTCCTACGGCTTCCACGGTCTATCATACAGCCATATCGCTTCGAAGCTGCGCGACCGATATGGCGTCAGCGCCGGCGGCCGCACGATCGTCGCTCATCTCGGCAGCGGCGCTAGCCTGTGCGCCATGGACGCTGGACGAAGCATCGCCACGACAATGGGGTTTTCGACGCTGGACGGCCTCTTGATGAGCACGCGTTGCGGTGCGCTCGACCCGGGGGTCATCCTCCACTTGCTGCAGGAACGGAGGCTTTCTGGGGAAGAACTGGTCACGCTTCTCTACGAGCAATCCGGCCTGCTCGGAGTGTCTGGAATATCTGGCGATATGCGGACGCTGATCGACTCAGACGATCCCGCCGCCGCCGAGGCTGTCGATCTCTTTGTCTACCGCATCGGACGCGAGATAGGATCGCTGGCCGCTGCCATGGGAGGATTGGACACGCTGGTGTTCACGGCCGGCATCGGCGAAAACGCGCCGTTGGTCCGGAAGAGGATCAGCGTTGCCGCTGCCTGGCTCGGAGTCGGTCTCGACGAGGAGAGAAACCGAGGAGGCGAGGAGGTGGTCAGCGCAGCGAATTCCCGCGTCGATGTCCTTGTCATTCCAGCGGATGAAGAAAGAGCTGTGGCCACCGAGATACTGGATTTTCGACCTGCCGCGTGCGAAACGACCAGGGAGAGACCGCGGTAGCTAACCGGCTGATCGCGCCCCCAGTTCCCGCCGAACCAGGACAAGCGTCGCATCGTCGGGATCGGTGGTGACGGTGAAACCCATGTCGCGCTCGACCTCGATCGCAGCACGGTTTTCACGGCTCTCGATCGACTCGATTGCTTTGAGGCCGAGTTCTTCGGCATATTTCGCAACATAGGCGAGCAGCTCCCAGCCAACGCCCAGATACTTGCGATCCTGGCGAATGCATATGGCAATCTCGCCGTTTCGATCGGCCCGATCACTTGCCAGCGTCGCAACCGCGATGAGCATCCCGTCGGTCGAGAATGCTAGAAAATTATGGATATGGGCGTCATCTGAACGCGTCATCGCGACCAGCCGCTCATGCGAGACTTCCTTCACGGCCCCGAGAAAGCGGAAGCGCAGGTCGTCAGCAGTCACATGGGTGAAGAACTCGGCCAGCGTTGGCTCATCTTCAGGGCGCGCGCGGCGCACTTCGAAGCGAAAGCCGGTATGGGTGGTAAGTGTGTTGTCCATCGTCACCTGGTCCTTGAACTGAGGCCGGATCGCGGCGCCATTGTCGTCTCTTGCGCAGGCAGCCGCTTCATTCGCTCATGCAGTGGAGCGCGTCGTGCTTGACGATTTCGATGCTCCGCAGGTTGAGCAGCCGGATGACGCCCTTGTCCTTCAGCCGGGTGAAGACCCGCGACACGGTCTCGATGGTCAGGCCGAGATAGTCGCCGATGTCCATACGAGACATGGGCAATTCGACCTGCCGCAAGCCGCCCTGCCGCTCCGCGATGTCGACCAGGAAGGCGGCGACGCGTTCGATGGCGTTCTGGCGGCCGAGAACCAGCAGATGTTCCTGCGCCCGGGTCAGACCCTTCAGCGCCAAGGGCAGCAGCTGGCGCGACATGTCCGCCCCGGCAGTGAGCCGCAGGACGCGGACAGCGGTGGCGTTGATTGCCTCTGCAAAGAAATGATGTGTCGTGTCAGCCTCGAAGCCAAATGTCTCTCCGGCAAGGTGAAAGGCGCTGATCTGCCGGCGACCGTCGGCAAGCAGGCGGTAGATGCGCACGGCGCCGAACTCGACCTGATAGAAGGCCCCAGCCTTCTCACCCTGGGCATAGATTTCCGCGCCGGCGGGAAAAAAGCTGACCGGCTGCAGCGGTGCCGGGTCGAACGCGTCCGGCAGGCTTGGCTGAGCAGAATGCGACGACAGTGAGATTCTCGAGGCGGTGTAAGCGTGCATGGCTGTTTTCCCGGTGATCCGTGACACAGCAATCGCGCGAATCCGCGGGTCGCGAAATTCGGTTTTGTCCCTACGGGAAACTACCTAGTCGGGCGGATTGTTGATCTACATCAAGTGTCCAGGCGCGCCGGTCGCTTAAGTCCTCCTTCGCTTTGGGTGATAGCAATAGGGAGTCGTTTCGAATTCTTGCATCGGAACGGCTGGTGGGCAGCGATGTATCTTCCGCAATTCCTGGTGGGAATGTTTGTCACCTCGACCATCGTCGCGGTGTGGACCTACGCGGTGACGGGCTCGGTCTGGACAGCACTGGGCTGGGCGATTTTCGACTTGGTCGTTCTGCAGGTCGGATACTTCGTCTTTGTCATACGCCTGGTTTCCAAAGACGCGACGGCAGACGCTGAAGCAGGCTCGGCGTCACTCAACCATGTTGCGCCACCCCAAAGAGACGGCACGTTGCTTTAAACCGTCCCCTATGATCGCGACGCAGCCGTATCAAATCACTCGCGGCACGCGCCTTGCCATTCTTTGCCAAACTCTGGGACAAGGGTGAATGCGCATTGCAATCCTGTCTGACATCCACGCCAATCGCGAGGCGTTCGACGCGGTCATGGAAGCTGTTCACGAACGCGGCAGTCTAGACGAGTTGGTGTTGCTGGGAGATCTGGTCGGCTACGGTCCCGATCCCGTCTATGTGATCGAGAAGGCCGCCCATCTGATGGCTGACGGCGCGCTTTGCATCATGGGCAACCACGACGAGGCAGTGGCGCTGAATCTAGGCAACATGACTGAGAACGCGCGATTCGCCGTCCAGTGGACTCGCGAACGCATCGCTCCGGCACATCTTGATTTTCTGGCGCGATTGCCGCTCTCGCTGCAATCCGAAGACCGCCTTTATGTGCACGCAAGTGCGGAGCGACCGGGGAAGTGGCTCTATATACGCGACCTGGATGCAGCGGAACGCTGCCTCTCGGCAAGCGAGGCCCGCTTCGTTTTCTGCGGCCACACCCACATTCCCGCCATCTACTACGCGCTGCCCGGTCGCCGGCCGATGCATTTTCGGCCGCATGACAATGTGGCTGCACCCCTGTCCGAGATGAGGCGGCACCTGGTGATCGCCGGCGCGGTCGGCCAACCGCGCGACGGCAACCCGGCGGCGTGTTTTGTTCTTGTCGACACGCAGCGGCACGAGGTCACGATGGTTCGTGTTCCCTATGATCACGAAGAAACAGCCCGCAAGATCCACGCCGCCGGCCTGCCTGGATGGCTTGGCATGCGGCTGAAGATCGGCCGCTAGGCTTCAAGGAGATCTATATGATGCGACGGGTTGAGGCAGGCGCGGTCATCGATGGTTTCGAGCTGGTCGAAAAGCTCCCCTCCGGCGGCATGGCCTCGCTTTGGCGGGTGACCAACCCGCGGTACGATTTTCCGCTTGTGCTGAAGATCCCTTTTCTCGACCCGGGCGCGGATGTTTCCGTCATCCTCGGTTTCGAGGTGGAGGAGCTGATCCTGAAACGCCTGTCGGGACCACATGTGGCGCGTTTCGCTGCATCCGGCAGCTTGGCGCAGGTTCCCTACATAGCCATGGAGTTCGTGGCCGGCACTGGGCTGGCGGATATCGTCGGCAACGCGCCGCTGCCTATGGACGAGGTGGCAAGGATCGGCATCGAGATAGCGACGGCGCTCGCTGCTTTGCACCGGCAGAAAGTCGTTCATCTCGATCTCAAGCCAGAGAATGTCATTCTCGCCAAGCGCGGCGCGGTGCTCCTCGACTTCGGGCTCGCTCGGCATGCGGAGCTTCCCGATCTTCTCGGCGCGGAAAGCTCAGTGCCAATGGGCACCGCCGCCTATATCTCACCCGAACAGGTGCTCGGGGAGCGATCCGATCCAGCAAGTGACCTGTTCGCGCTGGGTTGCATCCTCTATCAACTGGCCACGGGTGAGGAGCCGTTCGGGCGGCCGGCGACTTTGGCGGGAATGAAGCGAAGGCTCTATCATGCGCCTAGATTGCCGCGGGGTATCAACGACGCCATTCCGCGGTGGCTGGAAGCCATCATTCTGAAATGCATGGAAGTGGACAGGTCTCAACGATACGTCGAGGCGGCACACATCCTGTCCGATCTGAGGAGCCCTGACCAGGTGGTCGTTGCCAAGCGCAAGCCCCGGAACGAGGGTGTGTGGGGTGCGATCACCAGCCTGTTTCGCAAGACGGATGACAGGTCGCTCGTTGGCAGGCCGAGTTCGAAAAGGACACAGGCCGGACCGTCGATTGTTCTTGCCGCAGTCGACCTGGCCAATGGCGGCGATGCGCTGGCGGGCGAGGTTCGCAACGAAACCGCCCGCGTGCTGGCTTCGCGTGAGGATTCGTGGCTGGCCTGCGTGACGGTCCTGAAAACCGAAATCATCGGCGAGACGCCGGCGACCGACGAAACAGGGCGCTCGGTCTATTTGAAGCGGCTCGTCGCTCTCAAGGATTGGGCCCATCCACTGCATCTGCCGGAAGACCGCATCAGCTATCATGTGCTTGAAGCGGTCAGCCCCGCCGATGCGATCCTCAACTATGCAGAGCACAATGACGTCGGGCATATCGTGGTTGGAGCGCGGGCGTCTTCCGCCATTCGCCGGCACCTCGGTAGCGTTTCGACCAAGGTGGTGGCACAGGCGCTTTGCTCGGTTTCGGTCGTCCGATTGAAGGCAGTCGAGGAACAAGGGCGGCAGCTTTGATGCGCCTTGATCAGGATTCAGGGGCGTCTTGACAAAGATCAATGATGGCTGGACCCCGTCGATGGGCTCGCGCCGGTCGGTTTGATCTGGCGCAAGGACGGCGGGTGACGCCGAAAGCAGGATGACGGTCGGGACGTAGAGCGCTTGTGCTGTCGTCCTGAAGGAGTTCGCCATGAAAACCATATTGAGGAGAGCTGCGCTCACGGTTGCTGCCGCAATGCTCATGGCCGGCAGTGCCGGCGTCGTCCAGGCTGCATCGCTTGTCGAGATCTCTTTGTGGGACAAGGGCGCGAGTACGGAGATGCCGATGGGGCTCGCCTATGCGGCGCCCGGCCTCGATCTCGCCAAGGCGACCATGGGCATCAAGGCTTTGCCCGGTGCAGTGAAGGCCGGAGAGGTCACATTCAATGTGAAAAATGACTCCAAGGACACCGTCCACGAAATGATCGTGATGTACCTTGCCGAACCCGGCAAGCCGCTTCCTTACCTTGAGGCCGAGAACCGGGTCGACGAAGACAAAGCCGGCGACAAGGGCGAGGTGTCGGAGCTCGATCCCGGCAAATCAGGCTCCCTGACCGTCGAGCTGAAGGCTGGAAAATATCTGCTTGTCTGCAACGTGCCAGGTCACTATGGGGCGGGCATGTGGGCTGAATTCACCGTCGATCCATAGGCGCTGAACTAGGCTGCCCTGTCTAGAACTGTCGTAGTCTCGCAAGCTTGCCGGGCTCGCCGGTCTTGTCGCTTTGGCCGCCGCACAACAGCACGGAAACCCCTGAAGGCAAGGTCAACACCAGATACGTGCCGCGATTGAAATTCAGCGAGCACTATCTGGCCCGTTCACCCAATCCACGCATCTGGCTGATCCACTTCGCGCGGGTCGCATCGCTGGTGCCGGCGACCATGCCGAACAAGGTCTCGCGTACCGGACTGATGCCGACAAAATGTAGAATGCTTCGCTTCATGCTGGCGATGCCGTGTCCGAGGAACCATAGCCGGTAGACAAGGGAAGGCATGCCCATCGTCACCACGACGCGCGCAGAGCGGCCGCGAAGCAGCGTCTTGGTGAAGCCGCCGCCCTTGTCCGGGTACGCGAAGGCCGTTCCCGGCCGCATGACCTGCTCCAGAAATGCCTTGAGCATTGCCGGCATGGTTCCGAGCCACAGCGGGAAGACGAAGACGATGTGCTCCGCCCAGACGATCGCGTCGGCTGCATCCTTCAACTCGTCGGGAACCGCACCATGTTCGAACTCCTGCATTGTCCGCAGCATCGGAAAATCGATCGCTGCCAGATCGACCCCGCGGACGGCATGCCCCGCCTTTTCCGCGCCCTCGCCATAGGCCTTGGCAAGGCTGCGGCAGAGTCGGTCCGGGGACGGGTCGGGATGGCTAACCACAATGAGGATGCGTCGCGACATGATCTACTCCCAGGGAGCCTGGCGTGCGGCCTCAGGGCCGTTCAACCCTCGCCACCTGGTAGGTGTGCATGGCGCCGTTGCGCTCGATCGACACGTACTCACCGGTCACAAACCGTTCGTCGCCGAGATGGAAGCCAATCTCGTCGTCGCGATCGCCTTCGGCATAGTCGAAATACCACTGCCCACCGGGCTTGCGCCTTAGCCGGCCGATCAGATCCTCCTCGCCGGTGCGAAAGCGACGAACACGGCAAGAGGCCCTGTGCGACTTCCACTCTTCCGCATCGATCCGGCCTTCGCCGGTTAATGGTGCCAGCACGTCGTAGCCTTCCTCGCGGTCGCCTCCCGGGTGGCCCTTTTCACGCGCGAGCAGCAGCCGGACATTGCGGAATTTCGGGGTGAGGTCCTTCAAACTGGTCATGGCGAACTCCTTTCACGGAGTTTCATAGAGTGGTGGCGGGACCTGGCCCTTGATCCGCATCAAGGAAGGCTAGAGAACCGCGTTTCAATCAAGGGCTGAGCAACAACATCGCGCAGGCGCCCACGATCGCGGCGATCAGGGTTGCGACGGCCAGTGGCAACCAGAACCTGACGGGACCGGCAAATATTGCGAGCGACAGGCGGCCGATCGCGTTTGCCGCAAGTGCCCCGAGCACTGCCTGGCCCACGGTCTCGACGGACACGGAATGCTTGACAAGGCGCAGCGCGCCAAGCACCGAGACATCGACATCGAATGCGCCGGCCAGCGCCGAACTCGCCAGCAGACCGCGCCCACCGAATTGAGCGGCCAGCCCGGCACTTGCGGTCGCGACGATCGCAAAGAGTAAGGCGAAGAGCAGCAACGGGCCCAGTTCGAATGGATTGCGCGCGATAGCGCTGCCTTCGCCGTTTCCGCTGTCGCGAGTCAGCAGCAATGTTCCGCAGACAGCGAAGGCGAGCGCCGCGGCAATCGCTGGTATGGCGACCCAGACGAACACGCTTGGTTCTATGATCAAAACCACGGCGCAGACGCGGAGAACCGAAACCATTGCAGCCAGCGAAGCGGCCCCGGCAAGCGGCAGAGGGTTGCTTGCCGACATGGCGTTGCGGGCAAGCGCCAAGGTCACGGCGGTGGAGGAAACGATCGCACCGGCGAGCGAACTGACCAGCAGACCGCGGGTATTTCCCAGAATGCGAACAGCCACATAGCCGGCGAACGATATGGAGGCCATCAGCACCGTCAGGAACCAGACTTCCCATGGATTGAAACCGCCCCACGGGTCCATCGTCCGGTTTGGCAGCAGGGGCAGAACGATCGCCGTCATCACGGCCAGGATCAGAGCTGAACGCAGTTCGATCCAGGTCAGTCGCTTCAAAAGACCGTGCAGGATCTCGCGGCTGGCCAGGATTCCCGCCAATGCCGCCCCACCGGCAGCAGCAGCCCGATAATCGCCGGCGACGGAAAGCGCACCAAGCGCAAAAACGCCCAGGCCTGCGATCACGCTGGTGGCGCTGAAATCCTCGTCATGGGCAGCCTCACGCGCCTTGTACCAGGCGAAGATTGCCGCAAAGGCGATGAAACCGCCGACCAGCACGGATACGGAGCCGAGTGCGTTGGCGAGGGCGGCGAGGACGCCGCCGAGCAGGCCGGATATGCCGAATGTCCGGATGCCGGCCGTGCGACTGCCTTCGGGCGCATTCCGCTCCTGCCAGCCACGCTCCAAGCCGACGAGCAGACCTATCGCGAGGGCCAGTCCCAGCCGGGCGATGAGCGGATCCATTGGCGCGGCGCCTCTCAGGCGGCGACCGTCGGCAGGCGGTCGCGAACCCACCTGACGATCTGGCCTGCCGTCATTGCGCCGGATGTGCGCGCAATTTCGCGCCCGCCATGAAAGAGGATCATGGTCGGGATGCCGCGAATGCCAAACTTGGCCGCAACGGCCTGCTCATTGTCGGAATTGAGTTTGATCAGGCGAACATGCGGCTCCAATTCGATGGCCGCAGCCTCGTAAGCTGGCGCCATCATCTTGCATGGACCGCACCACGGTGCCCAGATATCGACGACAACTGGAAGGCTGCTGCGCGCGATCTGATTATCGAAGATCGCGGCATCGACATCTTCGGGATGCCCGGAAAACAGCCTGTTCCCGCACTTTCCGCATTTCGCCTCCATGGCGTTGCGGCCCAGTGGCAGGCGGTTGACCCCACCACATTTGCTGCAAACCACCAAATTCTGCTGGGCCATGGCCATTTACCGATTTTGCTCTCAACCACTATGCGCGCCACAGATGTCCATCGCCAAGGGTGCGCAACGCGTTCAGGATAACCGCCACGTCAATCCCTTCCTGAAGCAGCGCCCCGGCAACCGGGGTGATCTGCCCCAGGGCAGCCGCGATCATTGCCAGCCCCGACAGCGCCAGCCCGGCGATGATGCTTTGCAAGGCGATCGACCGCGTTCGCCGCGCGATCCGAACCGCATCGGCCACGGGCTGCAGCCTGTCGGTCAGCACGATGACATCCGCTGCCTCGGAGGAGGCGGTGGCACCACGTGCGCCCATGGCGACACCGACCGTTGCCGCCGCCAGGGCAGGAGCATCGTTGATGCCGTCGCCGACCATCATTGTGGGTGCCTGCGCTTTTTCGGCCTCGACCGTCGCGACTTTTTCGGCAGGGGTCGCATCGGCGACAATGGCGTCGAGGTCGAGCCGGGCGGAGATGCGCTTGGCCGCCACGCCGTCGTCGCCTGTGAGCATAATCATGCGCGCAATGCCAGCTGAGCGCAGCTTGCCGAGTGCATCATGCGCATCAACACGCAGGGCATCGCCGAACGTGAAAACACCGGCAAGCCGTCCGCCGAGTGCTACAAAAACCCTGAGCACCGGCTCGTCCCGGTACTTTTCTTCGCCGCTTTTCGCCCAGCCGGGCAGCGGCTTGTCGGCGAGCACGAGAGCCCGCGATCCTGCCGCGATCACCATGTTGTCGACCCGGCCCTTCAGGCCCGCACCGCGATGCTCTCGGACATCGCGCGGATGCGAAAGCATCAGCTGTCTGCAGCGCGCCGCCCCGATGATCGAGTCGGCGAGCACATGGTGCGAGGCCTGTTCCAGGGATGCCAACAATTGCAGCAATTGGTTTGCTTCACTGCCGGGTGCGCCTTCGATTTCGATGAGCTCGGCGCCGCCGATGGTCAAGGTTCCCGTCTTGTCGAAGATCGCGGTTCGGACTTGCGCAAGGGCCTCCAGAGCCGTGCTGCCTTTCATCAGGATGCCGGCGCGCGCGGCGCGGGACACGCCGCCGATGAAGGCAACCGGCGCCGCAAGGATGAGCGGGCAAGGTGTCGCGACCACCAGCACGGCCAGCGCCCGGATTGGATCGCCGGAGATGTACCAGGCGGCACCGGAAACCAGCAAAGTGGCTGGCAGCAGGAACAGGGCGAAGCGGTCGGCCATACGGATGAACGGGGATTTCGCCGTCTGCGCCGCAGCCACCATACGTAAGATCGCGGCATAGGTGCTCTGCTCCGCCAAGGCAGAAGCCCGCATGCTGAAGGGCTCGCCCGCATTGATCGTGCCGCTGCGCAGCATGTCGCCCGCTGTCCGACGTTCCGGCAGCGGCTCACCGGTCACCGCCGATTCGTCGAGCGAGGCCCAAGCATCGAGCAGGGTGCCGTCGACAGGAAGCAGTTCGCCGGCACGCACCAACAGCTCATCGCCGACGGCTACGTCCTCGACGGAGATGGTCTCTGTCCCCCGCGTTGACGTCCGATGGGCGACACGCGGTGACCGGTCGGTCAATGCCTTCAGGTTCCGTTCCGCGCGGCCGCGGGCGAAATCCTCTAGCACAGTACCGCCGGCATACATGATCGCGACCACCACTGCTGCAAGGGATTGTCCGAGCAAGAGTGCAGCGGACATCGAGACCAGCGCAATTGCATCGACGCCGAAGCGGCCAATCCAGAAATCGCGCAGAATGGAGAGGGCGAGAGCTGCCACCACTGGCAAGGTCGCCACCGTCCAGATCGTGTCGGCCTCAAGGGGGCCGAGCCCGGTTCGCCAGGCTCCGATTCCAACGGCGAGGCCCAGGATGGCGATGACCAGCAATGCGCGCCGCAGGGTGGACTCGTTCATCCGATGTCCCTCAACCTTGATGGCCCCTGGCCCTAGAGTTCGCGGACCATCTCCTCGAGCAGGCGCCGCACATCGTTTGCGACCTGCGCAAGCTCGCGATTGCCGATAGCGCCCATTGAAGCGACCGGATCCACCGCTGCGACCTCCACCTTTCCCGGTCCGACCTCCGTGACGATGACATTGCAGGGCAGCATGGTTCCGATCTTGTCTTCGGCCTGAAGCGCCCGCCATGCGAAATGCGGATTGCACGCGCCCAGGATCACATAGGGCCTGAAATCTGCGCCAAGCTTGGCTTTCATGGTCTGCTGGACATCGATCGAGGTCAGAACGCCAAACCCCTTGGTTGCGAGCTTGTCGGTCACGTGGTCGATCGCCGCTGTGAACGGCATGGCGACGATCTTGCTGAAATAGTAACTCATCCGACTCTCCAATCGTTGATCGCTGTAGCTCGTCGCCACTTTGCGAGCGACCTCGCGCAAGAGCTAATCGCGATAACCGGAGAACGCTTTGATCCAACGCAACGAACGGGCAAGATCGACTGGCGATGATCGCCAGGAACAGGAGACACTAGGGGTGACGATCCGAAATCTCGACCATGCGTTCGCTCCGAAGTCGGTTGCCGTGTTCGGGGCATCGGCGCGCGACGGCTCGGTCGGCCGTGTCGTCTTCGACAACATCGTCAATGGCGGCTTTGCGGGCGAGATCTGGCCGGTCAACCCGAAATATTCGCAAGTGGCCGGTCGACGCTGCTATGCGAAGGCGGCCGACCTGCCGGGTGTTCCAGACCTTGGTGTCATCGTCACGCCGCCGGACACTGTTCCCGGCATCGTGCGCGAGCTCGGCGACAAGGGCACACGGTCGGCGGTCGTGATCACCGCCGGGCTTACGCGCGAGAACGGCCTGCGCCAGGCCATGCTCGACGCTGCCAAGCCCAATCTTTTCCGCATCATCGGGCCGAACACGGTTGGTCTGATGATCCCGCCTTTGAAGCTCAATGCCGGATTTGCGCATATGGCCGCTAAGCCTGGCAACATCGCGATGCTGTCGCAATCCGGCGCAATTGCCACGTCGCTGATCGACTGGGCGGCTGACAACAATGTCGGCTTCTCGCAGATCGTCTCGCTCGGTGACATGGCGGATGTCGACGTGGGAGATTGTCTCGACATGCTGGCGGGCGACATGCACACACGCGCCATCGTGATGTATCTCGAAACAATTCCAAATCCGCGCAAGTTCATCTCGGCCGCCCGTGCGGCGGCACGGGTCAAGCCAGTGATCGCGATCAAGTCGGGCCGGCACGAGCAATCGGCCAAAGCGGCTGCGACCCATACCGGCGCGCTATCGGGGGCTGACCGTGTCGTCGATGCGGCATTGCTGCGCGCAGGTATCCTGCGCGTCAAAGGCCTGACCGAGCTGTTTGATGCCGCTGAAACGATCGCCCGCTTCACTCCGCTCAAACGAGCCCGCGTCGGCATCGTCACCAATGGCGGCGGGGCAGGGGTATTGGCCATCGATCAACTCATCGACTGCAAAGGGGAATTGGCCGCGCTATCACCCGCCACCATCCAACGCCTGAATGCCGTATTGCCGCCGACATGGTCGCACGCCAATCCGGTCGATATCATCGGTGACGCCCCGCCGGACCGTTACAAGGCCGCCGTCGAAGCTGTGGCGGCCGATCCTGAAACGGACGTCGTCCTGGTGATGAATTGTCCAACGGGGTTGGGCTCACCGCTTGCCGCGGCAAGCGCGGTGGCGGAACTCACAAGGGAAGGGATGATTGCCGGCAAACCGGTCCTGACCTGCTGGCTCGGTGAACACACGGCGCGCGCCGGGCGGCAAATCCTTCAGGATGCCGGCATTGCCAGTTTTGAAACGCCGGCTGACGCGGCAACAGCCGTCTCCTACCTCAGCGAATGGTCGCGTGCCCAGCGGGCATTGATGCGCACGCCGTCGAGCCGCAGCGAGGACATCACGAGCGACAGGGAAGCCGTGCTCGCCATATTCAGGCAGGTCGCGAAGGAGGGGCGGCGAATGCTGACCGAGCCCGAAGCCAAGGCGGCAATTTCCGCTTACGGCATTCCGGTGCCCGAGACGATCGTCGCCAGATCTCCCGACGAAGCGGAAGCGGCGGCCCGCCGACTCCTCAAGACGTCCGAGCAGGTCGTCGTCAAGCTGTTGTCCAAGGCGATCTCGCACAAATCGGACATTGGCGGGGTGGTGCTCAGCATTGCCGACGCCGCCGCTGCCGGGGAGGCCGCACAGGCAATCGAGGCGCGTGTGCGCAAACACGCACCGCAAGCCGATATTGAAGGCTATGCCGTTCAGCCGATGGTGGTGCGAAAACAGGCGCAGGAACTCATCCTCGGCATGAGCCGGGATCCGATCTTCGGGCCGGCCATCCTGTTTGGAGCTGGCGGCGTCGCGGTCGAGGTTATGGATGATACAGCGATCGCATTGCCGCCGCTCGACGACGTTCTTGCCGGTGACCTGATCGCGCAAACGCGGATCGGCCGCCTGCTTGCCGGGTTTCGCGATCGCAAGCCGGCCGATCGGCAAGCGATCATCGCGGCCCTCAACGGCTTGTCGCAGATGACCGTCGACTTTCCGGGCCTCGTTTCGATGGATATCAACCCGCTGCTGGCCGACGCCGAGGGCGTGATTGCGCTCGACGCCCGCATCGAGATCGCGCCGGAACGGGTGGAAGAGGTGGGGCCGAACCCCGCTCTCGCCATCAGGCCTTATCCGTCGGGTTGGGAGAAGGCGTTTTCCGGTGGCGGCACGCACTATCACATCCGGCCGATCAAGCCGTCCGACATCGCGCTCTATCCCGAATTCCTTGCCAGGATTTCGCCTGACGATCTGCGCCTGCGTTTTCTGTCGCCGCGCAAAAGCTTCTCCGACCAGATGTTGAAGCGGCTCACCCAACTCGACTACGACCGCAACATGGCCTTCGTCGCTCTGGAGACGAGCACAGGATTGCTGGCGGGTATCAGCCGCCTGTCTTGCGATCCGGACCACGCTGTCGCCGAATACGCCTTGCTGGTGCGCACGGATTTGCAAGGTCACGGTCTGGGTTGGGAATTGCTCAAGCAAATCGTAGATTATGCAAAGGCCGATGGGATCGGTCGGATCGAAGGCATTGTGCTCAGCGAAAACACCAAGATGCTGGCCATGTGCCGCGAATTTGGCTTTTCGGTAACGCATCATCCAAGCGAACCCGGCCTCGTCGAGGCAATACTCGATCTGCGTTGAGGTCGATCACCTTGCCGTCATGAGGCCGTGCGCAGGGTTTCGGAGGCGTCGCTATCGGAAAACCTTGTCAACTCCGCGACGATATCGGCAGGCTTCCGATCAGCGTCGACCTTGCGCCAGGTGGATTGAGTGGCATTTCGCTGCAACTGTCGCGAGAGGATATCTATGGTGGCGTCGGAAGGACCTGCCTTGCGCTCGCTGACCCGTTGCCAGAGAACAAGCGGATCCGCTTCCAGCCAGAATCCAGAGCATGCGACGCCCCTGTCACTCGCCGACTTCTCGATCCGATCGCGATCGGCAGGCCTGTCAAACACGGCATCAGCGACAACGGATCCACCCTCCGCGAGGATCAGGCCGGCCCGCCACGCCATTTCGCGGTAGACGCGGTCGGAGACTTCCGGCCGATAGGCTTTGTCCGGTAGCCGCGTTTCGGCCGGCACACCGTGCATGGCTTTGCGGATACGGTCGCTTTCGACAATGCGGGCGCCGGGCGGCACACCGACATGGGCGGCGAACGCCTCTGCCACGGTCGTCTTGCCGGAACCGCTGAGGCCGCCGATGGCAACGAGACGCGGCGGGGTTTCCTGGAGAAATGTCCGGGCAAGGTCGAAATAGGATCTGGCCTCGCGAATCAATTTGTCGGGATCCGCGCTGCCTTCCTCGACCTGGGTTGCGGTGACATGGGCGCGCACAGCGGCCCGCACCGCCATGAAAAAGGGCAGCAGGATGAAGCCGTCCTCATCGTCGGCTTCGTCGAGATAGCGGTTCATTACAAGGTTGGCGAGCTGCGGAAAACCGCGATGCCAAAGGTCCATCAGCAGGAAGGCAAGGTCGTACAGGACGTCGATGCTGGCGATCTGGTCGTTGAATTCGATGCAATCGAAGAGGCGGGGCTCGCCGTCGAAAAGGCAGATGTTCCGCAGATGCAGATCGCCATGGCAACGGCGAATCTTGCCCGCGGCTTCCCGGCGGTCCAGCAATCCGGAATGCCGGGTGAGGGCCGTGCGGAAGGCCTCGGCGAAAGTCTCGATCTCCGGTTTTGTGAACACATGACTGGTGGTAAAGCCGGCCTCGTTGATGTCGAGTACACCAGCCAGATTGGAAGAGCCGCTGCCATTGTGGACCGTCGGCGCCGTGCGGTGGTAGCCCACGATCATGCGCGCAACTGCAGCCATCAACGCCGGCGTCAATTCTCCGGCAGTCGCCATGCGATCGAGGAGCTTCGATTGGTCGAAGCGGACCATCTCGATCGCCGCATCGACCATTTGGCCGGTGCCCCCGAAAGCCAGTTTGCCGTCGGCTTCGCGCGTAATGCGCCGCACACCCAAATAGAGGCCGGGCGCGGTCTTGGAGTTGAGTTCCACCTCTTTCTCGCAAGCGGCCAGCCTCAGTGCCGGCGTCGAGAAATCGACATAGGGGAGCTTCACTGCCCGCTTCATCTTGTAGGCGCGTTCGCCAGCCAGAAAAATACGCGAGATATGGGTCTCGATCGCCTCGACCGGCCCGGCCGCGGCGTATGAGGCAGGATCAAGCAGGAACGCGGTAACGGATTGCTGGTCATCAACGATCATGGACCGCCTCCTTGATGCTTGTGTCTTGCGGAGACCGTTTCCGCCATGTGCTCTCATTGCTGCAGTGTCTCGACATAACCAGCCAGGTCATGGATCCGTTCCCTGGTGACGATTTCCCCGGCGTTCGGGCCATATTTCTTCACGTCACCAGGAAGGAACTGGCGGCCCCAGACCGGCATGTCGCGATCGCCATGCTCCGGCACCATGGCGCGGCCGTCGATCGTCGCGAAAACGCGCCAGTAGGGGAACGCGCCGCCATTGTTTCTCGAAAGACGAGTGAGGTCAGCAGGGCGCTTGACCAATTCGTCGCCGAGCGGACCATCGCCTTTGCCTTCGGGACCATGGCAGACGGCACAGGAATTCATGTATTCCGCCTTGCCGTTGCCCAGCTCCTGAGCGGCGGCGGTATTGAAGGCCAAACCTACGAGAGCCACCGCGATCAGAAATTTCATCTGCGTTTCCCCGACTGATTAGCGGAAGCCTACAGCCTTGGCTCGCGAGGACGTTGATACGGATCAAATGGGGCCGCACCCAAGGGATTGATTCAGCGCAATGAACACACCGGCCTCTCGCGCTTAAGCTTCAGCAACGATTGAACCTGCACGCGGAAATGAGGAGTTGTTGCCGTGGCTTTCAAGACACTGCTTACGGTTACCGGACCGAACCAGGGCGAGGGCGATCTGAAGCTCGCCGCCGGCCTGTGCGAACAGATCGGCGCTCATCTCTCCGTGCTCGTTCTTGAACTGGCCGCACCGCCCTCAGGCGGTGCGTATGCCGCCGTCGTCTCGCCAGCCTGGCTTGAGGAGCGTCAGGCCGAGGTCAAAAGGCTCAAGAAGCGAATCTCGGCAGTCGGCGCCTTTCTTTCGAAGAGCCCGGTATCGGCTGATCTGAGCGACGACTATCCCGATACGGCCTGGGCGGACGACGTCATCGGAAGGCGTGCCCGCTACGCCGATCTGACCATTCTCGGACCAGATCTGCTGACAAGCCATACGCTCAAGGATAAAGTCATCGAGGGCACGCTGTTCTCATCGGGAAAGCCCATTTTGCTCGCTCCCGAGGGTTCGCACCCGACGCTGAAGCCGAAACGCATCCTCGTTGCATGGGACGCCCGTCTTGAGTCATCGCGCGCCGTCCGCGAGTCTCTCGATATGCTGAAAGGCGCCGAAGAGGTTCACCTCGTAATTGTCGACCCGATCGAGGACGAGTTCCATCACGGCGCGGAACCCGGAGCCGATGCCGCCGCCTATCTTGCCCGGCATGGCGTGAAGGTTACGGTCGAGCGGCTGCCGAGCGCGAACCATTCGGTTGCCGACGTGCTTCGCCAGCATGCCGGCGACGTTGCGGCCGAGCTGATGGTGATGGGGGCCTACGGTCATTCCCGGTTGCGCGAGCGAATTTTCGGCGGGGTCACCAAGTCGATGCTTGCGGGTCAATCGCTGCCGGTCTTGATGGCGCGATAGCAATTCAACGGTAAAGAAAAGGGCCGGTGCAGATTGCGCCGGCCCTTTCATTTCATTTCTCGCAAGACTTGATGGGGCGACTACTCGCTTGCTTCTCGTCCGGACACCTGCTCGATCAGGATCCGAAAGAAAACGTGTGGTGCACCATCGGCTGTGGGAGGAATGACGGGCTTGAGTGCGCCAGGTTCCCACCAGTCGGAATGCTTGCTCAACACCGACCAGGCATGATCCCGCTGAAGCTTGTGGCCGATCCGGTCAGGCAATTCTTCGTACCGGCCATCGGCAACGACGCTTCTCCATCCTCGGCCCTGGCCATGTTCGTCAACCTGGACGGACACCAAAGGATTGGCTCGCATCCATTCGATCTTCTTGCCCGGCATCGAAAACGCATAAAGATGAGCATCCGAATGAGCGTAGTAGAAGGGCACGACATATGGCTGCCCGTCCTTCGCGCATGCCAGGCGGCCAACACGGTTGGCCGTCAGGATTTTGGTGCATTCCAAGGCAGAAAGCGTGCGGATCTGCATCAGTGCGATCTCCTGTTCTTCACGGCTTTTGAACTAGGCCGGAAACGTGCCGCTGGCCAATTTTGTACAGCTGGGCAGCCCCGTCCATGGCGGAGACAACGTCGCTGCCAGAGAGCTGCGGGAACCGCAGATAGTGGTGGCCCAAGGTCTGGAACCGTGCTGGCTGACTAAGGCAGACCACACGGTCCGCTTCCTGTTCCAGCGCGGCGACCGTCTCTTGCGGTGAAACGGGAATTGCCACGACAATTTCCATTGGTGACCGGCGCTTGAGGGCGCGGATCGCGATTTTCATGGTCGTACCGGTCGCGGCACCGTCATCGACGATGATCGCCGTCTTTCCCGCAATCGAGATCGGTGTGGTCTTCCCGCGATATGCAGCGCGCCGGCGTTCGAGTTCTGGCCGCTCATTTGCAATCAAGACACGTAGTTCGCTTTCGTCGAGCGCATAGGTTTCGACAATCTCACGGTTCAAGACGACGTCGCCAGGGTCGCCATCGACGATTGCGGCAACAGCCAGCTCGGGATTGCCCGGGGCGCCGACCTTTCGGACGATAAGCAGATCAAGAGGAGCGTTGAGGGCCCTGGCCACTTCCACTGCGACGGGCACGCCGCCACGCGGCAATGCCAGCACGATGGGCTGGTGCAGTTGAAGCCTGCTAAGTTCCAGGCCCAGCTTCACTCCAGCCTCTTCCCGGTCGCGGAACATCGGTCAATCCACTGGCCACAGTTTTCGCAGCGACTTCTTCATCGAGTTTCTGACCTGTACGATCTCACCATGCGAAATGTGACGGTCGAGAAGCTTGAATACCGCGTTGATGGCGACATTGAAGTCGATCTCGTCATCGTAGCCAAAACTGTTCCTGACGCTTAGAATAAAGTCCCGCTTCGTGCGTTCACACGCAGGCACAGATGGCTTCCAGCCTTCGAAGTAGATTCCACGAACCAGAACAGGCAGCTGCGCCGACAGATCGGCCATTTCCGCTTGAGACAACCAGTCGCGCACGGTGTGCAGAACGCATCTCAGGAGGCGGCAGGCGCTCGGTTCGCTCCAGGAGAGATCGCCGGCAAGTTCCCTGACCCATTGCTGCGCCTGCTGGGCAGCGTGCGTGAAGTCAGCGAAGGACGTGTGAGAATTATGGCCCATGATGAAGCTCCTCGACAATTTGAAGCTCATTGTCAGGCATCCGGACCCTTTGAGCATTGAGCGGGATCAAATTGCTGAAAAGCTGGACTGCGGCCGGCATCGACTTCCCGGGCGGCAGCGCTTGGTCGCCGCCTACCTTCAGCCGCCGGATTTCTGCACCAGCAGGGGAACAATCCGATCGCTCTTGGCGACAGCGGGCCGGCCTGCCGAACCGTAGGGAATGCCGAGCGCGTCCCATGTCTCGACCAGCGCGTCCTGCAGTCCCGCAATCAGTGCATCGGAGTGGAACGGCGTCGGCGTGATGCGCAGCCGCTCGGTGCCGCGCGGCACGGTCGGATAGTTGATCGGCTGGATGTAGATGCCGTGCACGCCAAGCAGGCGGTCACTAGCCATCTTGCAGGCCTCCGGGTCACCGACCAGCACCGGCACGATATGCGTCGGCGAGTCCATTACCGGCAGGCCGGCGGCAGACAGAACCTCCTTGGTCCGCGTCGCCTGGCGCTGCTGCGCATCGCGTTCGGCCTGTGAGCGCTTCAGGTGGCGGATGGAGGTGGTGGCGGCAGCGGCGATCGCCGGCGGCAGCGCCGTGGTGAAGATGAAGCCCGGTGCATAGGAGCGCACCGCATCGATGATGGCGCTGTTGCCGGCGATGTAGCCGCCGAGCGTACCGAACGCCTTGGCGAGCGTGCCTTCGATGATGTCGATCCGGTCGGCCAAGCCTTCGCGCTCGGTGATGCCACCGCCGCGCGGTCCGTACATGCCGACGGCATGGACCTCGTCGACATAGGTCATGGCATTGTGCCGTTCGGCCAGTTCGACGATCTGCTTGATCGGCGCAATGTCGCCGTCCATCGAATAGACGCTCTCGAAGACGATCAGCTTGGCGCGCTCGCGGCCTGCCGCTTGCAAAAGGCTTTCGAGATGCGCGACGTCATTGTGGCGGAAAATCTTCTTTTCGGCGCCCGAGCGCCGCACGCCCTCGATCATCGAAGCGTGGTTCAACTCGTCCGAGATGATCAGGCAGTTGGGCAACAGACGCGCGATCGTCGAGATCGAGGCTTCGTTGGAGACGAAGCCGGAGGTGAAGACCAGGGCCGCTTCCTTGTCGTGCAGGTCGGCAAGTTCCACTTCGAGCTCGACCAGCGGGTTGCTGGTGCCGGAAATGTTGCGGGTGCCGCCGGCGCCCGAGCCCATCTTGCCCGCCGCGTTCTGCAACGCGGCGATGACATCGGGATGCTGGCCCATGCCGAGATAGTCGTTGGAACAC
>NZ_JBFUEG010000019.1:0-101186 GCF_056404315.1 Mesorhizobium sp. P2_D6
GCCTTGAACATCACCAGCGAATTGTACGCAGGCCGCCCTGGCCCCGCCGGCGAGCGCAGCCGCGCAAGGATCTTCTCGAAGCGATACCACTTCACCAGCGACGACAGCCGGTCCAGCCGACCACTCCGACCAAGACCCTGTGGCAGCAGAGCCTCCACAAAACTGAACTGACCGCTCGGCTTCGTCGTCATCGCAAAATCCCCGTTTCAAAAACAGGGAATCACATCCATCCAATTTTGCAACAGTCCCTCAAGGGGGGAGATCACGCACCCTCAAATATGCAGCGCGTGCCCCAGCGCCTTCAGCGCCGCTTCCTGGAATCCCTCGCCTTGCGTCGGATGCGCATGGATCGTGCCGGCGATATCCTCCAGCCGCGCGCCCATCTCCAGCGCCAGGCCAAAAGCCGCCGCCAGTTCCGACACGCCTTGCCCGACCGCCTGGATGCCGAGCACCAGATGGTTGTCCGCGCGGGCAACGACGCGGACGAACCCGTCTTCGCCGAGCTTCGTCATCGCCCGGCCATTGGCGGCGAAGGGGAACTGGCCGATCTTGATTTCGCCAAGCACCTTCGCCTCTTCCGGTGTCAAGCCGGCGGTGACCAGTTCCGGATCGGTGAAGCAGACTGCCGGGATCGAGCGCTTGTCCCAGCTGCGCTTGTGGCCGGCGACGATCTCGGCCACCATTTCGCCTTGCGCCATCGCCCGGTGCGCCAGCATGGGCTCGCCGGTGACGTCGCCAATGGCATAGATGCCGCGCATCGAAGTGCGGCACTGGTCGTCGATCTTGATGAACTTGCCGACCATGTCGAGGTCGATCTGGTCGAGGCCCCAGCCTTCGGTCACCGGCTTACGGCCTACAGTGACCAGGATCTTGTCCGCGGCAATTTTAGCGCTCTTGCCATCCGAAGTCTCGACCAGCAGCGCGTCGCCCTTGATCCCCTTCGCCTTGGCGCCAGTCATGACCTCGACGCCGAGCTGGGTCAGCCGCTTCACCACGGGCCGGGTCAGTTCGGCATCATACTGCGCCAGCACGCGCGGCAGGGCCTCGACCACGGTCACGGCGGCGCCCATTTTGGCGAAGGCCATGCCGAGCTCGAGCCCGATATAGCCGCCACCGACAACCGCGAGCCTCTTCGGCACTTCACTAAGAGCCAGAGCCTCGGTCGACGAGATCACCGGCCCGCCGAACGGCAGGAACGGCAGCTCGACCGACGCCGAACCAGTGGCGATCACCACGGTCTCGGCGCGGATGATCTGCGTGCCGGTCTCCGTCTCGACCGCTACCGTCTTGCCGTCGCGAAACGTTGCCCAGCCATAGACTGTCTTGACCTTGGCCTTCTTCAGCAGCCCGGCGACACCGCCGGTCAGCCGGCTAACAATCCCGTCCTTCCATGCGACGGTCTCCGACAGATCTAGCACGGGCGCCGCTACCGAAATGCCGAGCGGGTTGGTGCCGCCGGCCATATGTGACACCGCCTCGAACTCTTCCGCAGCATGGATCAGCGCCTTGGACGGAATGCAGCCGACATTGAGGCAGGTGCCGCCCGGTTTGCCGGCTTCGACGATCACCGTATCGATGCCGAGCTGGCCGGCGCGAATGGCGCAGACATAGCCGCCAGGCCCGGCGCCGATGACAAGCAGCTTGCAGGAGATTTCTTTCATCTTGGCTGTCCTTTCGGCGACGGCCGCCGCGCGCCTTCCCTTCTCCCCTTGTGGGGTCCGAAGGACGGGGCGAGACCCGCGGCTCGCCCCAGGGCGGTGGATCGGCGCGATGGGTGTTCCATGGAACGCCAACGCCTCACTCCGCTGGAACACCCCTCATCCGTCGCCTTCGGCTCGCGCCTTACGATCAACTCCATCACCCTCAATCCACAAATATCAGCGCCGGCGTTTCCAGCAGCGCCTTGATCCGCTGGATGAACACCGCCGCGTCCCAGCCGTCGACCACCCGATGGTCGAAGCTCGACGACAGGTTCATCATCTTGCGCGGGATGAACTGGGTGCCGTCCCAGACCGGCCGCACCATCATCTTGTTGACGCCGACGATCGCCACTTCCGGGTGGTTGATCACCGGCGTCGTCGCCACGCCGCCCATGGCGCCGAGCGAGGTGATGGTGATGGTCGATCCCGACAGCTCGTCGCGGCTGGCCGTGCCCGACTTCGCCGCCTCGGCCAGGCGGTTGAGTTCGGCTGCGCAATCCCAGAGGTCGCGCGCCTCGGCATGCTTGACCACCGGCACCACCAGGCCCGACGGCGTCTGTGCGGCGATGCCGATGTGGACGCCGCCATGCTGATGGATGATGCCGGCCTCGTCGTCGAACAGCGCGTTGATGTTGGGCTGGTCGGCGATCGCCTTGACCATCGCCCGCATCAAGAACGGCAGCAGCGTCAGCTTCGGCCTTTCGACACCCTTGCGCTTTTCCTTGTTGAGCGCGGCGCGCAATTCCTCGAGCGCGGTGACGTCGATCTCCTCGACATAGGTGATGTGCGGAATGCGTGACTTCGCCAGCGACATTTTCTCGGCGATCTTGCGTCGGAGCCCGATGACCTTGATGTCCTCGACGCTGTCATTGCGGGCGAGGCCCGATGCTTTCGCCACCTGCGGCCCGCGCGCCAGAAAAGCCTCGATGTCTTCATGGCTGATGCGGCCGGCCGGGCCGGTTCCCGATACCTGGCGCAGATCGATGCCTGCCTCTTTGGCCCGCAGCCGAATGGCTGGCGATGCCAAGGGCTTTTCGCCCTCCGGGCGCGGCGCGCCGGAAACCCGCTCCGGGATTTTGGGCGCGACCGCAACAGGCGCAGCTTTGGCTACCGGCTCTGACACCTTGGGTTTGGCCGCAGGCGGAGCTTCGGGCTTCGCCTCGGCCGGCTTCGCCGGCTCTTCGGCCTTCGCCGTCTGCCCGGCCGCATCCGGCTTCACATTGCCCTCACCCGCCACTTTCAGCCGCACGATCGGCGAGCCGATCGCTACCGTGTCGCCGATCTCGGCACCCAGCCACAGGATCTCGCCATCGACCGGCGAGGGGATTTCCACCGTCGCCTTGTCTGTCATCACGGCGGCAAGCACGGAATCCTCGCGCACGAGATCGCCGACCTTCACGTGCCATTCCACAAGTTCGGCCTCGGCGACGCCTTCGCCGACATCGGGCAGCTTGATGATGTGTTCGCCCATCTTAAGCTCCCATGGTTTCAATGAGTGCGCGTCCGACACGGGCGGGGCCTGGGAAATACTCCCATTCCTGTGCATGCGGATAGGGCGTGTCCCAACCGGTGACGCGGGCCACCGGCGCCTCGAGGTGATAGAAACAATTCTCCTGCACCAGCGCCGAAAGCTCGGCGCCGAAGCCGGAGGTCAGCGTCGCCTCGTGCACGACCACGCAGCGCCCGGTCTTCTTCACCGAGGCGACGATGGTGTCGAGGTCGAGCGGCAGCAGGGTTCTGAGATCGATGATCTCGGCATCGATGCCGGTCTCCTCGACAGCAGCCTGCGCGACATAGACCATGGTGCCGTAGGCCAGAACGGTGACGGCAGAGCCTGCTCGGCGGATTGCCGCCTTGCCGAGCGGTACCGTGTAGTGCCCATCGGCAACTTCGCCCAGCTCATGCTTCGACCATGGCGTCACCGGCCGGTCGTGATGGCCGTCGAACGGGCCGTTGTAGAGCCGCTTCGGTTCGAGGAAGATCACCGGATCCGGATCCTCGATCGCCGCGATCAGCAGCCCCTTGGCATCATGCGGGTTGGACGGCACCACCGTCTTAAGCCCCGACACATGAGTGAACAAGGCTTCGGGACTCTGGCTGTGCGTCTGGCCGCCAAAGATGCCGCCGCCGGTCGGCATGCGCACCACGATCGGACAGGTGAAGTCACCGTTCGAGCGGTAGCGCAGGCGGGCTGCTTCCTGCGTCAACTGATCGTAGGCCGGGTACATGTAGTCGGCAAACTGAATCTCGACGCAGGGCTTCAACCCATAGGCGGCCATGCCGATGGCCGAGCCGACTATGCCGGATTCGTTGATCGGCGCGTCGAAGCAGCGGCTCTTGCCGTATTTGGCCTGCAGGCCTTGCGTGCAGCGGAAGACACCGCCGAAAAAGCCGACATCCTCGCCATAGACGATGACGCGTTCGTCGCGCGCCATCGACACGTCCATGGCATCACGAATGGCCTCGATCATGGTGCGTCTTGGCATGGTCAGACCCCCGCCTGCTGGCGCTGCCGCCTCAGATGCGGCGGCATCTCGGCATAGAGCCCTTCGAACATGTCGCGGGTCGACGGCTTGCCGCCGGCATGCAGCGTGCCGTGGCTCTCGGCTTCCTTCTGCGCCGCGATCACCGTTTCCAGGATTTCCGCTTCGGCCTGGGCATGACGCTCGTCCGACCAGACGCCCTTGTGGATGAGATGGTTTTTCAGCCGCACGACCGGATCGCCGAGCGGCCAGGCGTCGGATTCGGTCTTCGGCCGGTAGGCCGACGGATCGTCCGAGCTCGAATGCGCGCCGGCGCGGTAGGTGACATATTCGATCAGCGTCGGCCCAAGGTTCTGCCGCGCCCGCTTCGCCGCCCATTTGGCCACCGCGTGCACGGCGAGATAATCATTGCCGTCGACGCGCAGCGACGGAATGCCGAAGCCAAGGCCGCGCGCGGCAAAGGTGCCGGAGCCGCCGCGGGCAATGCCTTGGAATGTCGAGATCGCCCACTGGTTGTTGACGACGTTGAGGATGACCGGCGCCTTGTAGGTCGAGGCGAACACCAGTGCGGAGTGGAAATCCGATTCGGCAGTCGAGCCGTCGCCGATCCAGGCCGCCGCGA
Organism: Mesorhizobium sp. P2_D6; assembly: GCF_056404315.1. NCBI lineage: Bacteria > Pseudomonadati > Pseudomonadota > Alphaproteobacteria > Hyphomicrobiales > Phyllobacteriaceae > Mesorhizobium > Mesorhizobium sp. P2_D6. Next base: position 4,806 of record NZ_JBFUEG010000019.1, read on the forward strand.
TTTTCGAATCGTTGGAAATCGCCGAGGCCATCGCCCAGCCGACCGCCTGGATGTACTGCGTCGCCAGATTGCCGGAGATCGAGAAGAAGCCGTGCTCCTTCGACGAGTACATGATCGGCAGCTGCCGCCCCTTCAGCGGGTCGGCCTCGTTGGAGTAGATCTGGTTCATCATCGTCACCATCGGATAGCCGTCGGCGATGAGCAGGCCGGCTTGCCGATAGGTCGGGAAATTCATGTCGCCGGGCGCCAGCGCCTTGCGAAAGGCGCAGCTCACCGCCTCTTCGCCGAGATGCTGCATGTAGAACGAGGTCTTGCCCTGGCGCTGCGCCATCTGCATGCGGGCATCGAAACTGCGCAGCGTCATCATATTGCGCAGGCCCTCGAGCAGCTCCTCATCGGTAAGCAGCCCGGCCCATGGCCCGACCGCCTCGCCGTCGCGGTTCAGCACGCGAATGATCGAGAACGCCATGTCGCGGATGGTGCGCGGATCGACCTCGATCTCCGGCCGCGGCGCCGAACCTGCCTTGGGGATAGGCACGTTGGAAAAGTCAGGCGTCCCGCCCGGCCGCACCTCCGGCTCCGGCACATGAAACCGCAACATCCCAGCATCGGCCATGACCTTCATCCTCCAATGTTGCCCGGTCGCGTATATCAACACATCTGCGCCGCCAGACCAGTGCGATTTCGTGAGGGCCAGAACGCGCACCCATCCTCCCGGTCATCGGCCTGTTCAGGGCCGATGCGGCACGCGGCGACAACATGCAGATATAGCGGCGAAATTTCTTGTCGATGTTTTCAGGCTGCGCGCAATTAGGCGAATGGACATGATGGGTCCGGCGCAACAGCAGACAATTCTGCCAATGTCAGCGCTGCCCCTCATTGCCCTGCCGGGCATTTCTCCCCGTATAGTGACGGGGAGAAAGGGGCTTGCCGCAGCCGCGGCGCCATTCTTGCAGCGGTGGCGATTAGCGAAGCCAGCGACGAGAGCGACCCCTCTCCCCGTCACTATACGGGGAGAGGATGCCGGCAGGCAGGTGAGGGGCAGCGCTGTCGCCTGGATATGAGGCACCCATCACTGCAGCCGCATGGAAACAGTCGCACTTCACTGGCTCCCGTTCACTCCGCGCCCGCATCATGCTAACCACCCATCATGGCGCAGAAGAAAGGATACGAGGTCGATTCGTGGCTGGCGAAGCCGGACGCGCGCATCTCGATTGTCCTGCTTTACGGCCCCGACCGCGGCCTCGTTGCCGAACGCGCCAAAGCCTTTGCCGAAAAGACCGGCCTGCCGCTCGACGACCCCTTTTCGGTGGTTCGGCTCGACGGCGCGGAGGTCGATCGCGACCAGGGCCGGCTGCTCGACGAGGCCCGTACGGTGCCGATGTTTTCCGACCGACGGCTTTTATGGGTGCGCAACGCCAGTGGCCAGAAGCCGCTGGCCGAGGACGTCAAGGCACTGACGGTAGAGCCTGCGCGCGACGCCATCATTCTGATCGAGGCCGGCGATCTCAAGAAAGGCGTCGGCCTGCGCGCGATCGTCGAGGCTGCCGACACCGCCATGGCGCTGCCTTGCTATGCCGACGAGGCTCGCGATATCGACAGCGTGATCGACGACGAATTGCGCAAGGCCGGCATGTCGATGGCGCTCGATGCGCGCCAGGCGCTGCGCCGCAATCTCGGCGGCGACCGGCTGGCCTCACGCGGCGAGATCGAAAAGCTGGTGCTTTACGCGCACGGCCAGAGGGAAATCGGCCTCGACGACGTCAGGGCGATGTCCGGCGACGTCTCCGGCGCCTCCTTCGACGATGCCGTCGACGCGGTGCTGGAGGGCAAAGTCAGTGACTTCGACACCGCCTTCACCCGCCACTGCCTGTCCGGCGGCCAGCCTTTTCTTGTGCTGTCTTCGGCGATGCGGCAGCTGCAGCAGCTTCAGGTCATGCGTGGACAGATGGACTCCGCCGGCCGCAACGCTGCCTCCGCGGTTGCGGGCGCGAGGCCTCCGGTCTTTTTCTCCAGGCGCAAGCTGGTGGAAAAGGCGCTGGAACGCTGGAACGTCGATGCGCTCAGCCGCGCGTTGATCCGTCTGCAATCGGCCGTGCTACAGACCAGGCGCAGGCCGGACCTGTCCGAAGCGTTGGCGCGCCAGGCGCTGCTTGGCATTGCAGTGGAAAGCGCGAGGCTGGGGCAGCGCGGCTGATCTCCCCCCTCGAGGGGGAGATGTCGCCGAAGGCGACAGAGGGGGTTGTCTCAGCCGCCTCGACCTCATCCTTGATGAAAAAGGGGGTCACGCTTCACGCGATGCGACCCCTTCTGGCCTGCCGGCCATCTCCCCCCTCGAGGGGGGAGATCAGCAGCTCCCTCCATCGGTCAATTCATGACCATGGCTTCCATGGGCTGGAAGGTTGGCAGCGCCTGCGGAAAGACCAACACCACTGCGCCATAAAAGAGCAGAGCGACACCCGACAGCTTTGCGATCCTCTCCCCTGACGGCAGGGTCTTTTCTGCAAAGATCAGCAAGGTGACCACAGCCATCGCGGCGATGTTCATGATCCCGAGAGGAAAAAGAGCAAGGAACAGAAGCCAGCAGCAGCCCAGGCAAACAAGCCCATGCTCCAGGCCCATGCGTACCGCGCCCCACTGACCATCGCGCCATGAGGTCAGGATGAAACCAATGGGCGTGCGGCATTTGGCCAGGCACAGATCCTTCAGCGGAGAAAGTTGATAGGCGCCTGCCATCAACAGCAGCGCGCCGCCGATGCGCGCGGCCGTGGCGGCGGACATTCCCGCATGCGCCGCAATGAGCTCTCCGCCCGCCGCACCGACAAAGGCGAGCGCACCCATCGCGCCCCAAAGCAGCATGTACGCAGCCACGAAAAACCAGGTCGAGACAAAAGTCTCGCCGCGCCCCCGTTTGCCGGCCTGAACGCGATGAAACGTCAGCACCATGGGCGCGGCGGTAGGGAACATCATGGCAATCATCATGATCATCCAGACGGCAAGAAACAGCGGCGCCTTCATCCCCATGGTGGGTGAGTACATGCGCATGTCCGCGTCCATGCCGATCCACTGCCAGACAAGCACGGTCCACGCTGCCGCGGCGACAACAATCAGCAGCGCGAGAATGATGTTTCGCTGCAATATCAGCGCCATGGGCTAAGTCCGTTGCGGCCGGGAACTAGAGTAATTTCAGGAAAAGTGTGAGTGGTTTTCCGTCCGAAATTGCGTCAAAACAAAGAGATAGAGCGGATCGCCGTTTCCATGAAACGGCGAGACGCTCTAGTGCTGGCCGGACCAATTGATCGGGGCATAGTGCCCGTTTCGGCGGGAATTATCCCAGCTCATTCCGTGGTCGCTGAATGTGCTGCCTTCCGCCCCCATCGCCAGAGCAAGCCAGTCGGGGTTGACCGGATGGCCGGTGGCCGCCCACATCTGCCCGTCCTCGCGCATTGTCGGCAACGGTTCGACCGCCATCTGCATGATGCCCGCAATCTGCGCCGACCGCTTCTTGCCGTCGATCCGGTAGCTTATCGGTACCTTCTTGGCTCCGAGATTCGTGCCGATCATGGGTGCCAGCACCGCCATCGGACCGCCTGCAGCGCCGGTGAAGATCGCGCCCAGCGCTTCTGTTTGCTTATCGTCGGCCTGTTCGTCGATATACGCGGCAGCCGTCCAATTGCCGTCCGCCATCGGGCCCGGCGCGTGAGCAACCATCGCAACATTGAGGCCATCCAACCGAACGTCACCATATTTGCCGGTATCGATATGAAAGACCAGGCCAACGTCGCAAACGCCTTGCGTCGGCTTCGATGTCAGCTGCGCGTTGATCGACAGCAGGCAAGGACACACGACATCGCAGTTGCAATTTTCGAAGTAACTTCCAGACAGTTGCCAACTGACCGCCATTTGCACCTCCCCGCTTGCGTCAGGCGCGTCGGCATATCGCTTGGGCGAGGTGGTGCCGTTCACAAATGTACGGGAACGGCAATTAGCCCCGCCGCGACTGATCGGCACGCTAGGGCAATTAATGTAAGCTATACCTAATTGAGGTTACGCCGTTGCCCGGCACTGTCAAGCCGCGGCGAAAGCAGAGGCGATAGCTGATCTCCCCCCTTGAGGGGGAGATGTCGCCGAAGGCGACAGAGGGGGTCGCCGCGCGTAGAGCGCCAACCCTTTCGCGGCACGCAAGATGTAGGCGACTATGTCTGGGACCCCTTCTGGCCTGCCGGCCATCTCCCCCTCAAGGGGGGGAGATACGCTGCCGCGCCGATTTCGCAAGCGGCCAACGCCACAAAGAAGGGCCGGCATCGCGCCAGCCCTTCATTTGTCTATCACCAATATATCAGCCTAAAATCTAACCTTAAGCCAAAACTTCTTTCGCCGGCTAAATACCGTGGCGCCTCAATCGCCTAGCGCTCGTCCTTCAACCGCCGGCACAACTCGTCGAGCTGCTCCAGGCTGCGATAATTCACGCGGATCGCGCCGCCCTTGCCCTTGTGCTCGATGGTTACGATCATGCCGATCGTGTCGGTCATCAGCTTTTCCAGCGCCAGCGTATCGGCGTCCTTGTCCGATGCACCTTGCGCCGGTTTGGCCTTGGGCGGCGTGCCGCCTGCCGGCATCTGCGCCAGCGCCTCGGCCTGGCGCACCGAAAGCCCTTCCTCGACAATCTGCTTGGCGAGCCCGGCCGGATCATGCGCCGTTACCAACGTCCGGGCGTGGCCGGCCGACAGCGCGCCGTCGACCAGCATGTCTCTGATAACGTCGGGCAGCTTCAACAGACGCAGCGTGTTGGCGACATGGCTGCGACTTTTGCCGATGACATTGCCGAGATCGGCCTGGGTGTAGCCGTGGTCGTCGATCAGTTGCTGGTAGCCCATCGCTTCCTCGACCGGGTTGAGGTCGGTGCGCTGGACATTTTCGATGATCGCCAACTCAAGCGCCGTGCGGTCGTTGACGTCGCGAACGATGATCGGGATCTCGGTCAGGCCGGCGCGCTGCGCCGCGCGCCAGCGCCGTTCGCCTGCGATGATCTCGTAGCGGCCGGCCTGCGTCGGCGACGGCCGCGCCACCACCGGCTGCACCACGCCATGCTCGCGGATCGATTGCGCCAGGTCGGTCAGATCGGCGTCGCCAAAATGCCGGCGCGGGTTTTTCGGATTCGGGCTCAGAAACTCGATCGGCACCTTGCCGTCCGCGTTCGCGGCCGGCTTCTCAGCTGCCGCCGGACGATCGATCTCGCCGATCAGCGCCGCCAGTCCGCGCCCCAGTCTTTTTCTCGAAAGGTCTTCGCTCATCTCTATTCCAGATCTTCAAATCGTTTCGGTATCGAATCGGCTTGGTTTATGAACCAACCCTAATTAAGCGGCGCGCAATTTACGCTCGCGGCGGATCACTTCGGAGGCCAGTTGCAGATAGGCCTGGCTGCCCGAGCACTTCAAATCATAAAGGATCGCCGGCTTACCGTAGGACGGCGCCTCGGACACCCGCACATTGCGCGGAATGATGGTCTCGTAGACCTTGTCGCCCATATGCGCGCGGACATCCTGCACCACCTGGTTGGCGAGGTTGTTGCGGCCGTCATACATGGTCAGCACGATGCCCTGAATGATCAGATCCGGATTGATCGTGCGGCGCACCTGCTCGACCGTTTCGAGCAATTGGCTGAGACCTTCCAGCGCGAAGAATTCGCATTGCAGCGGCACAAGAACAGAATCGGCTGCCGCCATTGAATTCAAAGTCAAAAGGTTGAGCGATGGCGGGCAGTCGATCAGCACATAGCCGAATGGCGCGCCACGCTCGGACGCGGCACGCAGCGCATTGCGCAGCTTCAGCACCCGGTCGGGCGCCGAAGCGATCTCCATCTCGATGCCGAGCAGGTCGAGCGTCGACGGCACGATCGACAGGCCAGGCACCGCCGTTGGGATTGCTGCGGCTTCCAGGTCAAGCTCGCCGGTCAGCACGTCATAGGAGGACACCGTGCGGTCCTTGCGGTCGATGCCGAGACCCGTCGAGGCATTGCCTTGCGGGTCAAGATCGACAATCAGCACCTTTTCGCCGATGGCGGCCAGCGCCGTGGCCAGATTGATGGCGGTAGTGGTCTTGCCGACGCCGCCCTTCTGGTTGGCGACGGTGATGATGCGGGGTCCGGTTTTCATGGGTCGATGCCAAATATTCATTTCGCGGGTCGCCAAAAGGGGTCGTTAAGCGGTTGCGGACGGGAAGCCTACGCAGCTCGCAGATCGGTCACTTCGAGGATGACGCCATGGGCGTCGGTCATGCTCGGATGTTCTACCAGATCGAAGGCCCAGCGGTGAGTGCTTTCTTCCACTTCGGCGCGGTAATCCCGGCCTTTGTGGAACAGCGCGCGCGATCCCCTGGTCAGCCATGGCGCCGACAGATCGAGCAGCGCCGGGAGCGCTGCAAGTGCCCTTGCCGTGACGATTTCAGGTGTTGAAACAAGCGCATAGCTGTCGTCGATGCGCCGGGAAACGACCCGAGCCGGCAAACCGAACTGGCCGATGACAGCTTGCAGGAACGAGGCTTTCTTGCGGTTGCTCTCGACCAGATCGATCGACGCGCCGTCACGCTCGACAAGCAGGAAAGCCAGCACCAGTCCGGGAAAACCGCCTCCTGAGCCGAGATCCGTCCAGCGCTTGGCCTCAGGCGCGATTCGCGCCAGCTGCGCGCTGTCCAGGATATGGCGGCCCCAGACATCGTCCAGCGTCGATGGCGCGGCAAGGTTGATGCTGCGGTTCCATTTCAGGAACAGCTGTTGGAACGTCACCAGACGTTCGAATGTTTCACGTGAAACCGGTCCCGCTGCTTCCTGCAGGCTCGTCCATGAGACAGCGCTCACGCAACGGCCCTTCGCGCAGCCGATTCGGCATTGCGGACATGCGCGACGATAATCGCCAGCGCCGCCGGAGTCATGCCCTCCATGCGCTGCGCATCTGCAATCGAGCGCGGCTGCCGCGTCCGCATCTTCTGCTTCAGCTCATTAGAAAGTCCTGGAACATTTGCAAAATCGACAGAGTTAGGGATCAGCCGGCTTTCCTCGTGCCGGATCTGCGCGACATCAGCCTGCTGACGATCGAGGTAAACCGAATATTTCGCTTCCGTTTCGAGCCGCTCTGCGGTCTTGGCGTCGATGGCGCCGAATGCCGGCGCGACGCGGGTCAACCAGGCAACATCCACGCCTGGATAGGCCAGCAACTCATAGGCGGAGCGGCGCACACCGTCTCTGTTGACCTCCAGCCCGTGACGCGCCGCTTCATTGGGCGTCATCGTCGTAGCAACCGCCAGTTCGCGCGCCTTCTCAAGGTCAACGGTGACTTGGTTGAACCGTTTCGTTCGCTCCTGCGATACAATTCCAAGCTTCGTCGCCAGCGGCGTCAGGCGCTCGTCAGCATTGTCGGCGCGCAGCGACAGCCGGAACTCAGCCCGCGACGTAAACATGCGGTAGGGTTCGGCAATGCCGCGGCTGGTCAAATCGTCGACCATCACGCCGATGTAGGCCTCGGTCCTGCTGAGCACGATCTGGTCTCCGGCCGACGCCTTGCGCGCGGCATTCAGCCCGGCGAGCAAGCCTTGCGCGCCGGCTTCTTCATAGCCGGTGGTGCCGTTGATCTGCCCGGCCAGGAACAGGCCGGCGATGCGCTTGGTCTCCAACGTCGGCTCGAGCTCGCGCGGATCGACATGGTCGTATTCGATGGCATAGCCCGGCTGCAGCATGGTCGCCCGCTCCAGCCCCGGGATCGTCTTCAGAATGTCGAGCTGCACATCCTCGGGCAGGGAGGTCGAGATGCCATTTGGGTAGACGGTGTCGTCGTCGAGCCCTTCCGGCTCGAGGAAAATCTGGTGGCCTTCCCGATCGCCGAACTTGACGATCTTATCCTCGATCGACGGGCAATAACGCGGACCGACCCCTTCGATCGAGCCGGAATACATGGCCGAGCGACCGAGATTGGCGCGGATGAGGTCGTGGGTGGCCGGCGTCGTGCGGGTGATGCCGCAATGGATCTGCGGATTCTTGATCGTATCGGTCAGCAGCGAGAACGGCGAGGGATGCTCATCCGCCGCCTGGCTTTCCAGCGACTCCCAATCAATGGTGCGGCCATCGAGCCGCGGCGGTGTGCCGGTCTTCAGTCGGCCGAGCGCAAATCCCGCGCGGCTCATCGTTGCCGACAGGCCAAGGCTCGCCTGCTCGTTCATGCGACCGGCGACGATCTTCTTCTCGCCAATATGGATCAGGCCGCGCAGGAAGGTGCCGGTGGTCAGAACGACGGCCCCACAGGCCAGCCGCCGCCCGTCGGCCAGCAGCACGGCGGCGATACGCCCTTCTTCGATCTCAAAACCCAGAACCTCGCCCTCGACGACGTCGAGATCGTTCTGCTGCCGAATCGCTTCCTGCATGGCCAGCCGATAAAGCTTGCGATCCGCCTGGGTGCGCGGCCCGCGGACGGCAGGGCCTTTGCGGCGGTTGAGCAGCCGAAACTGAATGCCGGCTGCGTCGGCAACCCGGCCCATCAGCCCGTCCATGGCATCGATCTCACGCACCAGATGGCCCTTGCCAAGCCCACCGATCGCGGGATTGCAGGACATGACGCCGATCGTGTCGAAGCGCAGCGTGACCAGTGCCGTCCTGGCGCCGGCACGCGCCGAAGCACTGGCCGCCTCGCACCCGGCATGGCCGCCGCCCACCACAACCACATCATAGTGATCGATCATTTTCCGTTCCAGATTCAGAGATTGCCCGACACATGTCCCCGCGAGACGGCCCTGTCAAGGATGGCAGGGCTACCGTTTGACGTGAGATCGCACGAAAGTACTACGCTTGCGGTGTTTCACGTGAGTCAAGGCCTTGGTGGATAATCACTTTTGGGCAGCGCTGCCCCTCATCCCCCTGCCGGCATCTTCCCCCCGTATAAACAACAGGGAGAAGGATGGGCTTCCGCGTCGGCGCCGAACCTCCACGTTGGCAGATAGCGAAACCGTCGATGACATCATCTTTCTCCCGTCCTTATACGGGGAGAAATGTCCGGCAGGACAATGAGGGGCGGCGCTTACTTCCGGGGAGGGTGAGTGCTTGTTTCACGTGAAACGACCCGGCAGCCACGTTTCACGTGAATCACCCATGCGCAGAGCCGCACTGTTTCACGTGAGTCACTTCCCAATGCAGAACTGAGAAAAAATCACGTCGAGCAAATCCTCGACATCCACCGCACCGACGATGCGACCTAGTCGGTCCGCGGCAAGGCGTAGCTCTTCCGCCCGCAGTTCCGGGCCGTGCTCTTGCCCCGACAAGGCCGAGGTCAGAAAGCGCCTGGTCTCGCTGAGCAACTCCACATGCCGCAACCGTGACGGCAGGATGTCGCCGGCATCGCCGATCGCGGCGGCGGCGCGACCGCCGATGTCAGCCAGCAGTTCAGCCAGTCCCGTCCCATCCACGGTCGAGATCGTCGCGTCATAGGCACCAGCCGTAGGGTCACCTTTCAGCAGATCAACCTTAGTGCCAATCTTCAGAACTGGGACGTTGACCGGCGTCGCTCCAACAGCCACAGGGTTAGTCAGATCCTCCAGCAGCAACACGAGATCAGCCGCCTGCGCCTTGGCGCGTGCCTTCTCGATGCCGATGGCTTCGACCTTGCCCGGCGCTTCGCGCAGGCCAGCCGTGTCAGTTACCCTTACCCGCACGCCGTTGAGGTCCAGCACCACCTCAAGCAAATCCCGCGTCGTGCCCGGTTCATCGGTGACGATCGCTGCCTCGCGCCGGGCCAGCGCGTTGAACAGACTGGACTTACCGGCATTCGGCGCGCCGAGGATGACGACCTCGAAACCGTCGCGAATGATTTCCGCGGCATGGAACCCGTCGATATGGCGGCTGATCTCATCAATCATCGCCCGGACATCCGACCAGACCGTATCCGAAACGGACCCGGGGACGTCCTCCTCGTCAGAGAAGTCGATCTCGGCCTCAATCATTGCCCGTGCATGAATTAGCCGCCGGCGCCATCCGAGATAGAGCGCGCTTTGCGCGCCCTCGGCATTCAGCACCGCAAAGCGGCGCTGCGCTTCGGTTTCGGCGTTGACCAGGTCGGCGAGCGCCTCGGTCTCGACCAGATCGAACTTGCCGTTGAGAAAGGCACGGCGCGTGAATTCGCCCGGCTCGGCATGACGCACACCGTCAAAGCCGGCGATCGTCTCCAGCATCCTGCCGGCGACGGCGCGGCCGCCATGGACGTGGAATTCGGCGACATCTTCGCCGGTAAAACTGGCCGGCCCAGGAAAGAACAGCACCAGGCCGTTGTCGATAAGCGATCCGTCGTCCGCCCGGAGCTTGCGCAGGGTGGCAACACGGTCCTTAACAATGCCGCCGGCAATCGTTTCGACAACGAATCGAGCCTTCGGCCCGGAAATGCGAATGACAGCGATGCCGGCGGGGAGGCGACCGCTGGACAGCGCAACTATCGAATCGTCTGAAATCATTTGCCCGCTCTAGCCAATCGCCCTAGCTTGAAACCCATCCCGACACCGCCAAACCGAGCCAAGCCCGCCCGTGACCTTGCCTGCGCAAAACCTGCTTGCCGAAGAAGCCAGCCCCTATCTGCAGCAGCACAGCGGCAATCCCGTGCATTGGCGGGCCTGGTCGCCCGCGGCACTGGCCGAAGCCAAGGCTTTGCAGCGGCCAATCCTGCTCTCGATCGGCTACGCCGCCTGCCACTGGTGCCATGTCATGGCGCATGAAAGTTTCGAAAACGACCAAGTCGCCGCCGTCATGAACCGGCTGTTCGTCAATATCAAGGTCGATCGCGAGGAGCGGCCGGACATCGACCAGATCTATATGGCCGCTCTGTCGTCGATGGGCGAGCAGGGCGGCTGGCCGCTGACAATGTTCCTCAACCCGGACGGCAAGCCGTTCTGGGGCGGCACTTATTTCCCGCGCGAGTCGCGTTATGGCCGTCCGGGCTTCATCCAGGTGATGGAAGCGGTCGACAAGGCCTGGCGCGAGAAGCGGCAAAGCCTGGACCAGAGCGCCGACGGCCTGACCGGCCACGTCGAGGCGCGCCTGGCCGGCGTTCACGCCAAGGCCCTGCTCGACAAAGCGACGCTCAGCGATCTCGCCGGCCGCATCGACGGCATGATCGACCGCGATCTCGGCGGCTTAAGCGGCGCGCCGAAGTTTCCCAACGCGCCGTTCATGCACACGCTGTGGCTGTCCTGGCTGCGCGACGGCGTCCTATCGCATCGCGACGCCGTTCTCATCAGCCTGGAAAAGATGCTGGCCGGCGGCATTTACGATCATGTCGGCGGCGGGCTGAGCCGCTATTCCACCGATGCCGAGTGGCTGGTGCCGCATTTCGAGAAGATGCTCTACGACAATGCGCAGCTGATCCGCCTGTGCAACTGGGCCTATGCCGCGACCGGCACCGATTTGTTCCGGATACGAATCGAAGACACGGTCGCCTGGCTGCTGCGCGAAATGCGCGTAGACGGCGGCGCCTTCGCCGCCAGCCTCGATGCCGACAGCGACGGCGAGGAGGGGCTTTTCTATACCTGGAGCAAGGATGAGCTCGAAACCGTGGTCGGCGACGATTCAGCCTTGTTTTTCAAGTACTTCACGCTCTCCGCACCACATGGCTGGGAGGGCAAACCGATTGTCCATCAGACGGGCGCGCAACAAAGCCAGAGTGTGCCTGACCGGGAGCTGCTCATCCCGTTGAAGGCAAGGTTGTTGGCTGCGCGGGAGCAGCGCATCCGGCCGGGCAGGGACGGCAAGGCGCTGACCGACTGGAATGGCCTGATGATTGCCGCGCTCGCCGAAGCCGGCCGCTCGCTGGACCGGCGCGACTGGATCGACGCGGCCGCAAAGGCATTCGATAACATTGCCCAAGCCAGCCAGGACGGCCGCCTGCCTCACTCCATGCTCGGCGCCAAAAAACTGTTCCCCGCACTGTCCAGCGACTATGCCGCGATGACCAATGCGGCGATCGCGCTGTTCGAAGCGACAGGCAATTCGAGCTATGTCGATCGGGCGAGGCAGTTCATCGACCAGCTGGATCGCTGGCACCGGGACAGCGACGGGACCGGTTACTACCTGACGGCGTCCGACAGCACCGATGTGCCGATCCGCATCCGCGGCGATGTCGACGAGGCGATTTCTTCGGCCACCAGCCAGATCATCGAAGCCCTGGTGCGGCTGGCCTCGGTTACCGGCGATCTCGATCTGCAGGACAAAGCGTGGCGGGTCGCTGAACACGCCATGGGCCGGGCAGGGCAGCAGTCCTATGGCCAGGCCGGAATCGTTAACGCCTGTGCCCTGGCGCTTGAACCGCTGAAGCTCGTATTGGTCGATACCCCAGAGAGCCCAAGCCTCGTTCCGGTTGCGAATCGGAATCCTGACCCGCGTCGAGTCGATATCGTTGTGGCAATCGGAACGGAGACGAATCGACCGACTTTGCCGGGTGGTGTCTTGCCGCCGACCGATAGACCGGGCGCCTGGCTGTGCACAGGACAGGTGTGTTTGCCGGTGGTGACGAGTGCTGAAGAGTTGGAGCAGTTGTTGCGGCGGTAGCGCCTCTTACCCTTCCCCTTGTGGGGAGGGTCGGCTCATGATCGCAGCGAAGCGAAGATCGTGAGACGGGGTGGGGGTGCTCGTAAAGCGCTACCGTCGCGCAGACCCCCACCCCGCTCCGCTTCGCGGATCGACCCTCCCCACAAGGGGGAGGGTAAGCTCCCTACGTATTCATCGAGTCGAAGAAATCCGCATTGGTCTTGGTCTGCTTCAGCTTGTCGATGAGGAACTCGATCGCGTCGGTGGTTCCCATCGGCGCCAGGATGCGGCGCAGCACGAAGATCTTCTGCAGATCCTGCTTGGAGACCAGCAGGTCTTCCTTGCGGGTGCCGGACTTCAGAATGTCCATGGCCGGATAGATGCGCTTGTCCGCGACCTTGCGGTCGAGCTGGATTTCGCAGTTGCCGGTGCCCTTGAACTCTTCGAAGATGACTTCGTCCATACGGCTGCCGGTGTCGATCAGCGCGGTGGCAATGATGGTCAGCGAGCCGCCTTCCTCGATGTTGCGCGCCGCACCGAAGAAGCGCTTCGGCCGCTGCAGTGCATTGGCGTCGACACCGCCGGTCAGCACCTTGCCGGATGACGGCACAACGGTGTTGTAGGCGCGGCCGAGGCGGGTGATGGAATCGAGCAGGATGACGACGTCGCGGCCATGCTCGACCAGGCGCTTGGCCTTCTCGATGACCATTTCGGCGACCTGGACGTGACGCACCGCCGGCTCATCGAAGGTAGACGAGATGACCTCGCCCTTCACCGAGCGCTGCATGTCGGTCACTTCTTCCGGCCGCTCGTCGATCAGAAGCACGATCAGATAGCATTCCGGATGGTTGGCCGTGATCGAGTGGGCGATGTTCTGCATCAGCACGGTTTTACCGGTGCGCGGCTGCGCGTTGATCAGTGCGCGCTGTCCCTTGCCGATCGGCGCCACCAAGTCGATGACGCGCGGCGAGATGTCCTTCGAGGTCGGATTGTCGATCTCCATCTTCAGTCGCTTGGTCGGATAGAGCGGCGTCAGATTGTCGAAGTGGATCTTGTGGCGGATCTTTTCGGGATCGTCGAAATTGATGGTGTTGACCTTGAGCAGCGCGAAATAGCGCTCGCCCTCTTTCGGGCTGCGGATCGGCCCTTCGACTGTATCGCCGGTCTTCAGCGAAAAGCGGCGGATCTGCGAGGGCGAGATGTAGATATCGTCGGGACCCGGCAGGTAGTTGGCGTTGGCGGAGCGCAGGAAACCGAAACCGTCCTGCAGCACCTCGACCACGCCATCACCGATGATCTCGATTTCCTGGGCGGCCAGTTTCTTCAGGATGGCAAACATCAGCTCCTGCTTGCGCATGACGCTGGCGTTTTCCACCTCGAGCGATTCGGCATAAGCGATCAGCTCTGGCGGTTTCTTGTTCTTGAACTCTGCGAGTTTCATTTCTTGCATAGACGGACTCTGAGTAGGCTTTTTGAGGGAAATATCGGCTGGATGCGACAAATGCCGGGCGCGGCCGGAAAGCGAAATGGGCGGCGCATGACGGGAAGGAAGACCCGTCTTGTATCGTCGGTCGGTTGAAAGAGCAAGCCGCCTTTTGCGGAGGACCTTCCAGGCTCGGCATCATGCTTTTCAGAAAACCAACTTCTGGTTTTCAGGTCGATGCGGGAAGCCTCAGAACGGCTTGACGATGACCAGCACGACGATGACGATCATCAGCAATGTGGGGATCTCGTTGACGATCCGCCAGTGCCTTGCCGGTTTTTCGTTGCGATCCTCGGCAAATTTCCTCACCGCACCGGCCAGATAGCCGTGCACGCCGGACATCAGAACCACCAGGCCGATCTTGGCGTGCAGCCAGCCGCCATGGAAACCAAAGCCTTTCCAGGCGAGCCACAGACCAAACACCCAGGTGATGACCATGGCCGGATTGATGATGCCGCGCAGCAGCCGGCGCTCCATCACCTTGAAGGTTTCCGACTGCACCGAGCCTTTCTCGGCATCGGCATGATAGACCAGCAGCCGCGGCAGATAGAGCATGCCCGCCATCCACGAGATGACGGCGATGACGTGGATCGCCTTCGCCCAGGGATAGAAATCGTCGGGGCCGAACAGGAACAGCAATCCTGCCAACACCAGGAACACGGCAATGGCGATCGCCGCACGACGCATGGCGCCGGCGCCGCCTTCGGCAGGGCTTTTGCCCATCATGGTCATGACGCGCTCCGCACCTGCTTCACCATTGCCTCGACATGCGCCACCGGTGTCTCCGGCGTGATCCCGTGGCCGAGATTGAAGATCAGCGGTCCGTCGCCCAACGTCTTCAGGATCGCATCGACGCCGTCCGACAGGGCTTTGCCGCCAGCCACGAGCCGCAAGGGATCGAGATTGCCCTGGACCGCCCCGGAGTGCTGCAATGTCTTCGCTGCTGCCAGGGGCACGGTCCAGTCGATCCCCAGACCCGTCACACCGGTCTTCTCACGATAGGTCTGGTAGCGGGCGCCAGCACCTTTGGGAAAACCAATGATCGGAACATCGGGATTAACGGCACGAACCTGCCTGACAATCTCCGCCACGGGCTGCACGCAGAACAGGTCGAAAGACGCATCGTCGAGCACGCCGGACCAGGAATCGAAGATCTGCACCACATCGGCACCGGCCTCGATCTGGCGGATGAGATAGGCGGCTGAGTGATCGGCCAGCACTTTCAGGAGTTGCTTAAAGGCTTCCGGCTCGCGATAGGCAAACAGCCGGGCCGGCGCCTGGTCGGGCGTGCCGTGGCCGGCAATCATGTAAGTCGCCACCGTCCACGGCGCGCCACAGAAGCCGATCAGCGTCGTCTCGTCAGGCAGTTTCGCCCGCAGCCGGCGAACCGTCTCGTAGACGGGCGAGAGATTCACGTGAAACGTTTCGCTGTTGAGAGCCAAAATCTCAGTCGCCGTGATCGGCGTCAGCAGCGGTCCGCGGCCTTCTTCAAAGCGCACATCGCGGCCCAGCGCATGCGGCACGACCAAGATATCCGAGAACAGGATCGAGGCATCGAAGCCGAAGCGTTCGATCGGCTGTAGCGTCACTTCAACGGCGAGGTCTGGATTGTAGCAGAGATCGAGGAACGATCCGGCACGCTTTCTGGTCTCGCGATATTCCGGCAGATAACGCCCGGCCTGACGCATCATCCAGAGCGGCGGCGGAAACGCTGCCTTGCCTCTCAGCACGTCCAGCATGATGCGGTTCTCGGGCATTGAGCGCTCTCTTCCCCTGCCTTCTCTATAATTAAATAGTCTATTTCTAGAATCTTCTGATTCTAAGAGTCTGTTGGTTGTGGTGGTTGTCACCTGTCCCGCTTCGCCCTGGAAAAGGCTAGCCAGCATATTGTCGCGTGCTTCTTCCCTGGGATTGGCGGAGAGTGTGGATGACCGGGATTCCATCACTGGAGTCAAGGGCTTGACGCCAGCCGTGCAAAACGGGCTCTGTGGACGAAGCGCTGGCAAGAATCCCCGTCCCCAGATTTGTCCCCAACCGCCCGACGAAGCCGACAGCGCGTCGAATTGTGGACAACCTGCCTTCTGATACAGTCGCCTCCAGCCGGTCGCCTTTCCGGTCCCTGTTTATCCACACCAGCCCACAGCCCCCAGGTGCCCCCTGTGAACAAACCCCAGAGCTTCTTCCACCTGCACCTGATTTCCGACGCCACCGGCGAAACGCTGCTGGCGGCCGGCCGGGCAGCCTCGGCGCAATACAAGGATGCGCGCGCCATTGAGCATATCTATCCGCTCATCCGCACCGAGAAGCAGGTGGCGAAAGTGTTCGAGGACATTGAGGAGGAACCGGGCATCATCCTCTACACCGTCGTCGACCAGAAGCTCGCGCGCGGCATTGACGAGCGTTGTGCTGCGATGGGCCTGCCCTGCGTCTCGGTGCTGGAGCCGGTGCTGACCGTCTTCCAGTCCTATCTCGGCACCCCGGCCGGCCGCCGCGTCGGCGCCCAGCATGTGCTCGACGCCGACTATTTCCGCCGCATCGATGCGCTCAACTTCACCATGGAGCATGATGACGGCCAGCTGCCGGCCAATATGGACGATGCCGACATCGTTCTGATCGGCATTTCCAGGACATCGAAGACGCCGACCAGCATCTATCTCGCCAACCGCGGCATCAAGACCGCCAACATCCCAATCGTTCTCGGCGTGCCGGTGCCGGAAAGCCTGGTCGCTGCCAGCAAGCCGCTGATCGTCGGCCTGATCGCCACCGCCGAACGCATCTCGCATGTCCGCCAGAACCGCATCCTCGGCAACAGCAGCACTTACGAAGCGACCGACTATGTCGATCGCGCGCTGATCACCGAAGAGCTCGCCTATGCCCGCCAGATCTGCACAAGGCACAACTGGCCGATGATCGACGTCAGCCGCCGCTCGATCGAAGAGACGGCAGCGGCCATTGTTGCCCTGCGGGGGAAGAATAGGTAATTGAGCGGAGATGACTTTGCCGCTCGTCTTAGCGGAGGTTCGGCGCTGCCCCTCACCTGCCTGCCGGCATCCTCTCCCCGTATAGTGACGGGGAGAGGGCCGCTGTCGTCGATCGCTTCGCCAATCGCCGGCGTTGCAGGAAATGGCGCCGAAACTGACGCTGCCCCTTTCTCCCCGTCACTATACGGGGAGAAATGTCCGGCAGGACAATGAGGGGCGGCGTCCACGTCGCAGACTAAAATCGAACCGCTCCTGCGTCCGAGTGAAACATGACCGAAAAAATCATCCTCGCTTCCGGCAGTCCATTCCGAAAGGCCATGCTGGTCAACGCCGGGCTCGACATTGAAGCCGTCCCGGCCGAGGTCGACGAGCGCGCGCTCGAGGCGCCGTTGCAGGATAGCGGCGTGTCGCCGGAAGATGTCGCCCTGATCCTCGCCGAGGCCAAGGCCACCGAAGTCAGCGAGCGCAGACCGGCGGCGCTGGTGCTCGGCTGCGACCAGACTTTGTCACTGGGAGATGAAGTGTTCCACAAGCCGGCCGACATGGAAGGCGCCCGCCGCCATCTTTTGGCGCTGTCCGGTAAGACCCATCAACTGAACAGCGCCGTGGTGCTGTGCCGCAACGGCAAGGTGCTGTGGCGCCATGCCGGCATAGCCAGCCTGACCATGCGCAAGCTCGATCCTGCTTTCATCGGCCGGCATTTGGCCCGCGTCGGCGCCAAGGCGCTCTCAAGCGTCGGCGCCTACCAGATCGAGGGCGAAGGCATCCAGCTGTTCGAAAAGATCGAAGGCGACTATTTCACCATTGTCGGCCTGCCGCTCTTGCCGGTGCTCAAGCAATTGCGCGCGCTCGGAGCCATCGATGGTTGAGAGAAAAGCTTTCGTCACCGGCCACCCGATCGCGCATTCGCGTTCGCCGAAGATTCACGGCTACTGGCTGAAGACATACGGCATCGACGGCAGCTACCGCGCCATCGATGTCGCGCCGGCCGATTTTCCCGCATTCCTCTCCTCGCTGCAGGCCAACGGCTACCAGGGCGGCAACGTCACCATCCCGCACAAGGAGGTTGCCTTCGCCCGGGTCGAGCGCCGCGATGAAGCGGCGGAGATGATCGGCGCCGTCAATATGCTGTGGCTGGAAGACGGCCTGCTGTGGGGCGGCAATTCGGACTGGATCGGCTTTGCCGGCAATCTCGACGAGTATACTCCGGGTTGGGACAGGAACGGTCCGGCCGTGGTGCTCGGCGCCGGCGGCGCGTCGCGCGCGATCATCCACGCACTGAAAGCACGCGGCATCAGGGATATCCGCATCGTCAACCGTACTTTGGCGCGGGCGCAGGAACTGGCTGACCGCTTCGGCGCCGGTGTTTCGGCGCACGGCAGGGTGGGCGATTTGCTCGGCGATGCCGGCCTGCTCGTCAACACCACGGCGCTCGGCATGCGTGGCGATGCCACGCTCGCCGCCGATCCCGCCGGGCTGCCCGGCCATGCCATCGTTTCCGACATTGTCTATGTGCCGCTGGAAACCCCGTTGCTGGCCGCCGCGCGTGCGCACAATCTGAAGACGGTCGACGGGCTCGGCATGCTGCTGCACCAGGCCGTGCCCGGGTTCGAGCGCTGGTTCGGCAAGAAGCCCGAGGTCACTGCCGAACTCAGGCAGATGATCGTCGCCGATATCGTTGCCAAATGATGATCGTGCTCGGCCTCACCGGATCGATCGGCATGGGCAAGTCGACGACGGCGAAGATGTTCGCCGACGCCGGCGTGCCAGTGCATGATTCCGATGAGACCGTGCACCGGCTTTATTCCGGCAAGGCCGCGCCCTTGGTCGAAGCAGCCTTTCCCGGCACCACCGTGTCCGGCGTCGTAGACCGTGCGAAATTAGGCGCGCGGGTGCTGGGTGACGCCGCCGCGCTGAAGACATTGGAGACAATCATCCACCCGCTGGTCCGCGCCGACGCCGATGCCTTTCTGGCAAGACACCGCGCCGCCGGCGCGCCGCTGATCGTGCTCGACATTCCGCTGCTGTTCGAAACCGGCGGCCGCAACCGCGTCGACAAGGTCGTCGTCGTCACCGCGCCGGCGGAGGTTCAGCGCGCCCGCGTGCTGGCGCGGCCTGGCATGAGCGAGGAAAAGCTGGCGGCGATCCTGGCCAAGCAGGTGCCCGACGCCGAAAAACGCCGGCTGGCTGATTTCATCATCGACACCGGTGAAGGCATGGACGCTGCCCGCGCCGCAGTCGACGCCATCATTGCCGAACTGGCTGGGCGCTGAACTCTTGGGGCACTGAACTCCCGGGGGATAAGTCCGGTCGGTCGGCATCCTGACGGCAGGCTGTCGGCATTGCCCATTGCCATTTTGTTCCACTGTATGATTCTGCTCACTTAGGAGTGAGCTGATTCTATGCGTGAGATCATCTTCGATACCGAAACCACCGGCCTCGACATGCGCGACGACCGCATCATCGAGCTTGGCGGGGTCGAACTGGTCAATCGCTTCCCGACCGGGCGCACTTTCCACAAATTCATCAACCCGCAAGGGCGCGCCGTTCATCACGAGGCGCAGGCCGTGCACGGCATCAGCGCCGCCGACCTGGTCGGCAAGCCGACCTTTGCCGAAATCGCCGAGGAATGGCTGTCCTTTACCGACGGCGCCAAGCTCGTCGCCCACAACGCCAATTTCGATATCGGCTTCCTCAACACCGAGTTCGGCCGGCTCGGCCAGCCGGTCATCGATACGGGGCGCGTCGTCGACACGCTGGCGCTGGCGCGACGCAAGCACCCGATGGGTCCCAATTCGCTCGATGCGCTCTGCCGCCGCTACGGCATCGACAACGGCCACCGCACCAAGCACGGCGCGCTGCTCGATTCCGAACTGCTGGCCGAAGTCTACATCGAGCTCATCGGCGGCAAGCAGGCGGCGCTCATCCTCGAAACGGTGGCGGTGCAGGTCAATAGCAACGGTGACGTCGCCGACATCGACATCTCGATCGCCGCCCGGCCGATCGCCCTGCCGCCACGACTGACCGAGGGCGAGCGCGCAGCGCATGCGGGCCTGGTTGCGACACTCGGCGAAAAGGCGCTGTGGCTGAAGGTGGCTGTGGGGTGAAACTCCTGAGGTTAGCCGAGGGCTTCAGCTAAACCAGAGCGTGCTGTCCCACCGACGTCTCCAACAAAAAGCCCGGCACAAGGCCGGGCTTTTCAAACACTAGCGTAGAGCCTTCTCAGCTCACCTTGACCTTCGAGGCCGCCTGGTCCTCGGCCAGCTTCTGCTGGAACATCTGAGCGAAATCGATCGGGTCGAGCATCAGCGGCGGGAAGCCGCCATTGCGGGTGGCTTCGGCGATGATCTGGCGGGCGAAGGGGAACAGGAGCCGCGGGCATTCGATGAACAGGATCGGCAGCATGTGTTCCTGCGGGAAGCCTGAGATAGCGAAGACGCCGCCATAGACCAGCTCGACGTTGAACAGCACTTCCTGGTCGAAGGAGGCCTTGGCGTTCAACGTCAGATTGACGTCGAACTGCTTGTCGGAGAGCGGGTTGGCGTTGACATTGACGTTGATGGCGATGCCGGGGGCCTTGTCGCGGCCGCGCAGCGAGTTCGGCGCGCCGGGGCTTTCGAAGGACAGGTCCTTCACATACTGGGCGAGCACGTTGAGCGACGGCTGCGCCGTTTCGCCGTTGTTGCCGTTGGCGGCGCCGACCGGCGCGTCATCTTTGCTGGCCATGAGCCTTGATCCTTTTGCCTGGGCAGCAGCGCTGACCGAATTGAAATCGGGCGTTGGCTAGCATGGTCGGCATGACAAGACAAGGTTTGCCGCCTTGTGACCGGACGGATCAAGACGGAACGATCTCAGTCGTCTTTCAAACGCCGCCACGGCGAATTGTGGTCGGGGCCGCGCTTGAAATCGTCCTCGCGCGAATAGTCGCCGTCGTCGAGATCGATGACCTTGTCGCGCGACCTGCCGCGGAAACCACCGGTGGTGAAATCGGTAGCGACGACGATGCGGCCCTTGAGCCTGCTCCAGGCAAGGTCACGCACCGGCGGCAGGAACAGAAGCAGGCCGATAATGTCGGTGATGAAGCCGGGAATGATCAAAAGGATCGCTGCGACCACGATCATGGCGCCATGCGCGAGCTGGCGGCTGGGGTCGCCGCCGCCGGCCATCTCGGCGCGCACCCGCGCCATGACGCCAAAACCCTGGTGCCTGAGCAGAAGCACGCCGGCAAGGCTGGAAGCCAGCACCAGGCCGACCGTCGCCAGCGCCCCGACCTCGCGGCCGACAATGACGAAACCGGCAATTTCCAGCAGCGGCAGAGCAAGCAGGAACAAGGGGAGGAAGGAAATGCGCAAGTCTTGACCGATCGTTTCCATGTTTTGCCGGGCGGCGTACAATCGCCGCTGGCACTGAGGCCGTTAGATAGGTATGCCTGCCTTTGATTTGAATGATTGCGCCATGCGTTCTATATGCTTTGCATGTTGAACGCTATGCGACCGCGGCCCGGATTGGCCGGCGGTCCCGGCCAGGTCAGGGATTGATTGGCGAAAGATATGGGATTCTTCGACTTCGGCACCATTTTCTTTCTGATTGCCGCAGTGGTGATCTTTTTCCAGCTGCGCAACGTGCTCGGCCGCCGCACGGGCAGCGAACGCCCGCCCTTCGATCCTTACACGGCCAGCCGCAACGACAAGGACGCGACCCAAAAGCCCGAAAATGTGGTTTCACTGCCGCGCAAGCGCCTGCCGGGCGAGACGGCTGCCGAGACCTATGCGGCCATCGACGCTTTCGCCAAGCCCGACACCGATCTGAACAAAGGCCTGCGCACGATCAAGGATAATGATCCGTCCTTCGACCCGAAGGGTTTCGTCGACGGCGCCAAGATGGCCTATGAGATGATCGTCATGGCCTATGCCGATGGCGACCGCAAAACGCTGAAGAACCTTTTGTCGCGTGAGGTATTTGACGGTTTCGTCGCCGCAATAGGCGACCGCGAGGCGAAAGCCGAAAAGATCCAGTCCTCCTTCGTCGGCATCGACAAGGCCGACATCGTCTCGGCCGAGATGAAGGGTGGCGAGGCCCATATCACGCTGCGCATCGTCAGCGAGCTGATTTCGGCGACCCGCGACAAGGCGGGTGCTGTCATCGATGGCGATCCCGAGACGGTGGCCGAGGTCAAGGATGTCTGGACCTTTGCCCGCGACACACGTTCGCGCGATCCGAACTGGAAGCTGGTCGCCACCGAGGAAGAAGACTGAATCCCGGACATTGGCGGGGCCACGGTGTCGCTATCGTCCCTTTTCGTCGAGAAATCCTTTGGTGATCTTCCCGGCTGGGCTGCGGACGATCACCTTGCCGCCTTCGAAGCCTTCCGCCGTTCGGCCTTTCATGTCCTGACCAAGCCTTATCGCACCGGTTCGCTCGGTGTCCGGTTCGACGCCTTCGCCGGCGCCTATGACGAGGCGCGTTCCGTTTCGCCGGCGAATCGGTCGGCGGCCAAGGGTTTCTTCGAGCGTCATTTCGTTCCAGCCAAGGTTCAGGCTGAAAGTGCGGGTCTGGTCACCGGCTTCTACGAGCCGGAGGTCGAGGCCTCGCCGGTGCGCACCGATCAATTCACGGTGCCGCTTTTGGCGCGGCCGGCCGATCTCGTCGACATCGACGGCGCCAACCGTCGCGAGGGCATGGACGAGAATCTGGTCTTCGCCCGTGAGACGCCGCAGGGGCCGGTAGAGTATTTCGACCGCAGCCAGATCGAGCGCGGCGCGCTGGCCGGCAAAGGCCTGGAAATCGCCTGGCTTGCAGAAAAAGTCGATGCGTTCTTCATCCATGTGCAGGGCGCCGCCAGACTGAAGATGACCGACGGCCGGCTCTGCCGCGTCACCTATGCCGCCAAATCCGGCCAGCGTTTTACGGGGCCAGGCAAGATCCTCGCCGATCTCGGCGAGATCCCGCTCGAAAAAGTGACCATGCAGTCGATCCGTGCCTGGTTCAGGGCGCATCCCGACCGCATCGACGAGATCCTCTGGCAGAACCGCTCCTACATCTTCTTTCGAGAAGCGGATGTCGATGATGCAGCACTCGGTCCGATCGCCGCCGCCAAGGTGCCGCTGACACCGGGCCGTTCGCTTGCCATCGACCGGCTGCTGCACACATTCGGCACGCCCTTTTACATCGACGCGCCGACGCTGACAGCATTCGACAAAAAGCCGTTCCGGCGGCTGATGATCGCCCAGGACACCGGTTCGGCCATCACCGGGCCCGCGCGCGGCGATCTCTTTGCAGGTTCCGGCGACGCCGCCGGCGAAATCGCCGGGGTCGTGCGCAACGAGGCAGACTTCTATGCGCTGGTTCCAAGAGCTCTCGTTTCGGGGACGAATCGATGAGCCGACGTCCCGACAAGCTCAGTGAAGACGACCGGGTGTTGTGGAACCTGGTGGCGCGCACGGCGCGGCCATTGAAGGGCAGGATGGCGGTCGACATTCCCGACATCGTCGTCGACCCGAAGCCGGCACAGACGCCGTCGGCCGTCGGCCCGGTCGTCGCCGCCAAGCCGAAGGCGCAACATGTTTCGCATGCGCTGGACGAGCCGACGCTGGACAAGCTGAAGAAAGGCCGGTTGCCGATCGAGGGCCGCGTCGATTTGCACGGCATGACGCAGGACGAGGCCTATTCGCTGCTGTTTTCGTTCCTGCACCGGGCCCATGCCGGCGGCATCCGCTATGTCCTGATCATTACGGGAAAAGGGTCGTCGTCGGGCGGCGACGGCGTCTTGCGCCGCGCCGTGCCTGCCTGGCTGTCGACACCCGCTTTCCGGCCGCTGGTCTCCAGCCATGACCACGCCGCCCGCAACCATGGCGGTTCGGGCGCGCTCTATGTGCGGCTCAGGCGGCTGCGCTGATGGGGTGGGTCCGATGACGCCATTCGGCGAAAAACTGCGGGCGCTTCGAGCCGAGCGCGGCGTTCGCCAGAAAGACATGGCGCAGGCGATCGGTGTTTCCGCCGCCTATCTGTCGGCACTGGAACATGGCCGCCGTGGTGCGCCGACCTGGACGTTGATCCAGAAGATCATCGGCTATTTCAACGTTATCTGGGACGATGCCGAGGAGCTGGCGCGGCTGGCCGAGGCCTCGCACCCGCGCGTAAAACTCGATACGTCGGGGCTCTGCCCAGCCGCGACGGAACTTGCCAATCTGCTGGCCGAGAACATCGAGAAGCTGGACGAAGCCGAGCTTCGCCGCATCACCGCCTCGATCCGGGCGGCGCTTGGACAAACTGGATAGGCGATCGCCGGCGAGACGTTGCATCACTTCTTGCCGGCGGTGCTACCCCGGCCGCCATTGTCGTGATGGTCGCGGCCATGGCCCTCGTGGCCAAGGCAATCTGCAGTGCCGGCGCTGCAGCAACGGCCAGCCCACCAGTCGTTACTCTTGGTGTCGGAGCAGGTGATGGTCTGATCGGCCAAGGCCGACCCGGCCAGGGACGACACCGCGACGGCGGCAAGGAAGGTGTTACGCAGAAAAGCAGTCATTTGAAGTCTCCTTGGTTGGGTTCTGGTTACGGCTGTGTGTCGCCGGCGGAGACGGTTTGGTTCATGGTGACTGTGAAATTTTTTTTGGAGGCGGTTCGGGCGCGCGCTGGCGCTGCCCCTCATCCGCCTGCCGGCACCTTCTCCCCGTATAGTGACGGGGAGAAGGGAGATAAGCTGCGGCGACAGCGCCTACTGCAGCGTTTATAATTGGCGAAATCATCGATGACAGCGTTCTTTCTCCCCGTCACTATACGGGGAGAAATGCCCGGCAGGGGCAATGAGGGACAGCGCTGACCTAAGGCTATTTGGTGATAGCTACCACCACCACGAAGCTATTCGCCGTAGCGTGCTTCAAGACGTATTTACTGGACCGCGCCGACCAGCACCTGCTGGCCACCGCGGATCGAGACCCAGCGGCCGGTGTTGTCGATCGCCTGCCGCTTGAGGAAGCGGTAGCCGGTGGCGTCCCAGATCTTCACCTTGTCGGTGAGATTGTCGAGGACGTAGTCGCCCTTGTCGGTGCGCACCGTCAGCACCGCATGCCCTTCGCCGTCCGGCTTGCGCACGACGGTGATCAGGAGATCGGCCAGCGACACGCCCGAGCGGGAGAGCTGGCGGCGCTTCTCCAGCACATAGTCCTCGCAATCGCCGACGCCCTTGTCGGGATAGGCCCAGACTTCGTCCTTGCCGTAAATGTCGTAATCGCTCATCGGCTTGACGGTGGCGTTGACCCTGGATGTCACGCTGATCAGCTTGCGCATGAAGGCGTCGGTCATCGCAGCCGGGTTGAGATTGCTTGGCCGGATCGAGCATTCTCCCGGATTGGACTTGCAGAAATCATAATGGCCGATCGGCTGCGAGGTCATGCCGCCGGTCGCCATGGCGCCGCCCGCCGAAGCCGGCGCCGCCCAGCATCCCAAAACCGCCAGCCCTGTTGCCGCACACAAGCGCAGCGTCCGTGCCATCGCTGAGGAAGTCATTGTCCCCGTTCGCCCTTGTTGTTAACGAAAGGTTAAAGGGGATTTACAGTCCGTGTCAATTATGGGGGGAGCTAGATTCTCCGGCATGGTTACCCGCGCCCGCCCGACAGCGTCTATTGTGCAACAGAACGCCTCTGGCGTGCGAAGTCGCCCCGCTTCTGCAGGCAATGCACGCCACAGCTGTATCGAGCCTCAACCTTTGGCGGAGCGGACCAGCCTCGGCTTGACCGCAACGCGGTTCTGGCGGCCGTAGCTGGTGATGAAATCGACAATACGCGGCACGATTTCCGAACGGAACCGCGAGCCGTTGAAGACGCCGTAATGGCCGACGGCCGGCTGCATGTAGTGGGCATGCCGGTCGGCCGGGATGTTGGGGCAGAGGTCGTGCGCGGCCTGGGTCTGGCCGAGACCGGAAATGTCGTCGTTCTCGCCCTCGACCGTGAACAGCGCGACGTTGCGGATCGCCTCGGTGTCGACCACCTCGCCGCGATGCATCATCTCGCCCTTGGGCAGCGCATGGCGCACGAACACCGTGTCGACGGTCTGCAGATAGAACTCCGCCGTCAGGTCCATCACCGCCAGATATTCGTCGTAGAAATCGCGGTGCTTCTCGGCATTGTCGCCGTCATGCTTGACCAGGTGCATGAAGAAGTCCTTGTGGGCGATGATGTGGCGGTCGAGGTTCATGCTCATGAAGCCCGACAGCTGCAGGAAGCCCGGATAGACCTCGCGGCCGAAGCCCGGCACCGGCCAGGGCGCGTTCATGATGACATTGTCGCGGAACCAGTCGATGCCCTTTTCCTTGGCCAGGAGGTTGACCGCGGTCGGGTTGCGGCGGGTATCGATCGGCCCGCCCATCAGTGTCATGGTCGAGGGCACGAAGGGATCGCCGCGTTTTTCCATCAGCGCCACCGCCGCCAGCACCGGCACCGAAGGCTGGCACACCGCCATGACATGGGTGTCGGGCCCCAGCGCATGCAGCATGTCGATGATGTAGTCGATGTAGTCGTCGAGGTCGAAATGGCCGTCGGTCAACGGCACCATGCGGGCATCGACCCAGTCGGTGATGTGAACGTCGGCATAGGGCAGCATTGCCTCGACCGTGCCGCGCAGCAACGTCGCATAATGGCCCGACATCGGCGCCACGATCAGAAGCTTGGGGTCGGCCTTGCGCCCGGCAGGCACCGATCGTTCGAAACGGGTGAGGTTGCAGAACGGCCGCGACCACACCGTCTTTTCGCTGACCTCGACGCTTTTCCAGTCGACCACGGTCTTGGTCAGCTCGAAATGCGGCTTGCTGTAGCGGCGCGTCGTGCGCTCGAAGAGTTCGGCGGTTGCAGCCACCGAGCGGCCCCAGTGTGTGTGCGAAAACGGGTTGAGCGGGTTGGTGTAGAACAGCCGCACCGCATCGGCATAAAGCCGCGCGGGCTGAATGGCGGCATGGTTCATTTCGTAGAGCTGGTAGAACATCAGGTACTCCGCAGCTGCCGTGATCGAAGGGACGACGAGCAGCGCCGAGCCTTGAATGTCTCGCGCGGAGGTTAACAAGATATTGCTGCGATGCAATACGTCACGTGGCGTGACATATCCCATTCTTTGGTCCAAGGCCTTGAGAATCCGCTTCGAACGGGACCAGCCGGCTCAATGTGCAGCTGCGAAAGCGCGGCCGTCTGATATAGAGAGCAGATGCGTCCGGCCCGAATGGGCCGGACTTGGACAGATCAGACGCGAGCCACGCAGACGGAGGTATGGCCGGAGCCGATGAAGCCGAGCTGGCCGGCGGCGCCCTTCGACAGGTCAAGCATGCGGCCCTTGATGAACGGGCCGCGGTCGTTGATGCGCACGATGACGCTGCGGCCATTGTTCTGGTTGGTCACCTTCAGCCTGGTGCCGAAGGGCAGGCTGCGATGCGCGGCGGTCATTGCCGACGGGTTCATGCGCTCGCCATTGGCGGTTCTGGAGTGCAGAGCGTACCAGGAAGCACGGCCGCATTGGCCGGCGGCGGAAGAGGCGGTTACGCCGACCATCAGGCCAGCCGCGATCGTTACCGCGACAAGCGCGGTCTGGTTCTTCTTGTTCACTTGGGAGGCTCCTTTTACAGACCTCAGCCGGTAAGTGCTGAATAAGGCAGGAAATGCGGCAAGTATCTGGCGGTTCCGTGGCGCTGGCACACGTTTGGAGTCACTGGGAAACAGTTTGTCAGGGGTTTTTCGCGATGCGCCGGGGTATTTCAGGCGGCTTTCGGGGCGATCTTGCAGATACCTTCAGCAAGATAAGGCGTTATTATACAAGTAAAAACACGCGCGACTGGACCTCTTCCTTTCGCTCTTTCATCACGGCCATGGCGCAGTTGACAATCGACTTGGGAAAGGAATCTCGGCGATGAGACTGTTCAGATATCTGCTGGCCCTGATTGTATTGGCCATAGGCGCGCTGTGGTCGCTGCAAGGCCTCGGCGTGGTCGGCGGCAGCTTCATGACCGGCCAGTCGCAATGGCTTTATATCGGCATCGTCACCATGCTGGTCGGCCTGCTCGGCCTCGGCTGGGCGAGCCGCTCGCGCGGCTGAGTGGGCGGCCGCCGGCCGGTCCTGGTCAAGGAACTACCCGAACAGCTGGTCCAGAATCCTGCCTTCCAGGCGGGCAAGCTCGACCGAGCCGCGCCGGCGCGGCCGCGCCACCGCCACGTCGAGATCGAGCGCGATCCGCCCCTCGTCGATCACCACCACCCGGTCGGCCAGCGCAACCGCTTCGGCGACGTCATGGGTGACCAGCACGGCGGTGAATTTCTGCTCCAGCCAGATGCGTTCCAGAAGCTGCTGCATTTCGATTCGGGTCAGCGCATCGAGCGCGCCGAGCGGCTCGTCCAGCGCCAGGATGCGCGGCTGGCCGATCAGTGCGCGCGCCAGCGCCACGCGCTGTTTCTGGCCGCCTGAGAGCACCGAGGGCCATTCGTCGGCGCGGTCGGCAAGGCCGACTTCACCCAGAATAGCGTGCGCGCGCCGCCGGGCTTCCGCACCAGCGGCAAGGCCGGTCAGCCCGACCTCGACGTTTTTCACCACGCTGGCCCAGGGCAACAGCCGCGGCTCCTGGAACATGAAGCGGCTCTCTTCCCCGGCGCCGGCTTTCGCCTCCGGCCCGAATGTCAGGGATCCGCCCGTCGGCCGGTCGAGCCCGGCCAGCAGTCGCAAAAGCGTGCTCTTGCCGCAGCCGCTCTTGCCGATCACGGCCATGAACTGTCCGACCGGCACGTCGAGATCGATGCCGTCGAGCACGATTTTGTCGCCGAAGCGCTTCTCAACGCCCTTGAAGGCAAAGGCGCGCGGGCTTTCGATCGCTTGCGCCGGCCCGGACGGCTCCGGCGCGGCGACAAAGGAGCGGACGGCGGCGAGGCTGGCGGCGGGCATCGATACCTCAGGCGTTCTGGAAGGCGGGGTGCCAACCGAGCGACAGCCGCTCGAGCAGGCGGGCAAGGCTGTCGGCAAGCTTGCCGAGCAGCGCATAGATCAATATCGACAGCACGACGACATCGATGAGCAGGAATTCGCGCGCCTGCATGGCCATGTAGCCGAGACCGGAACTGGCCGAAATGGTTTCGGCGACGATCAGCGTTAGCCACATAATACCAAGCGCATAGCGCAGGCCGACGAAGATCGCCGGCAGCGCGCCGGGCAGGATCACCTGAAAGAACAGCGCGCGGCGGTCCATGCCGTAGACCCGGCCCATCTCGACCAGCTGCGGGTCGACGCTCTGGATGCCGAGCAGCGTGTTGACGTAGATCGGGAAGAACACGCCGAGCGCTACCAGGAAGAGTTTGGCTTCCTCGTCGATGCCGAACCACAGGATGACCAGCGGGATCAGCGCCAGATGCGGGATGTTGCGGATCATCTGCAGCGTCGTGTCGGTCAGGCCGCGGCTCAGCGCCGACAGCCCGTTGGCGAGGCCAAGCGCAAAGCCAATCGAGCCGCCGACGGCAAAGCCGGCCAGCGCTCGCAGCGTGCTGACGCCGATGTTCTGGATCAGCTCGCCCGACAGCGTCAGCCGCCAGAACGCCTCAGCCACGGCGCTCGGCGCCGGCAGCACATTGGCCGGCATGACGCCCGCGCGGGAGGCCACCTCCCAACCAACGATCACCAGCCCCGGCAGCAGCCAGCCGATGCCGTTCTGTTTGACCCGCTGAGCCAGACTCATGACGAAGCCTGCAGGCGGTTGGCGCCGTGGAAGCCGACCGCAAATTCGTTGGCGATGTTCTCATGCGCTCGCGCTCGTTTGGTGCCGAGGCCAAGGCGCGGGAACAAAAGCTCGGCGACGCGGTAGGCTTCTTCCAGATGCGGGTAGCCGGAGCCGATTATGGTATCTATGCCGATCGCCTGGTACTCGCGGATGCGCTCGACGATCTGCTCCGGCGAGCCCACCAGCGCGGTGCCGGCGCCGCCGCGCACCAGGCCGACGCCGGCCCACAGATTGGGCGCAACCACCAGCTTGTCGCGGCGGCCGCCATGCAGTTCGGCCATGCGCCGCTGGCCGACGGAATCCATCTCCTTGGTAAAGCGCGCCTGGGCGTTTTCGATCTGCGCATCGGTGACATGGCTGATCAGCCGGTCGGCGGCGCGCCAGGCTTCTTCCTCGGTTTCGCGGACGATGAAATGCAGCCTTATACCGAAACGCAGTTTTCGGCCGCGCCGTTCGGCCTTGTTGCGCGCGGCAGCGAGCTTCTCTGCGACCTGCGCCGGCGGCTCGCCCCAGGTCAGGTACATGTCGACGAGATCGGCGGCGAGCTCCTGGCCAGCTTCGGACGAGCCGCCGAAATAGAGCGGCGGCCGTTCCTGGCTCGGCAGAAGGTCGAGGCGGCCATTGTCGACGCGGTAATATTTGCCGTTGAAATTGACGCTCTGACCCGACACCAGCGCGCGCCAGATGGTCAGGAATTCCTGCGCCTGGGCATAGCGCTCGTCATGCGGCAGGAAGACGCCGTCGCCGGCAAGTTCGGTCGGATTGCCGCCGACCACGACATTGAGCAACAGCCGGCCATTGCTTAAGCGATCGAGCGCCGCGGTCTGGCGCGCCGCGAAGGTCGGCAGCGTGACGCCGGGCCGCAGCGCCACCAGGAATTTGAGCTTTTCGGTCAGCGCCGCAAGGCCAGAGGCGGTGATCCAGGAATCCTCGCAATTCTGCCCGGTCGGCAGCAGCACGCCGGGAAAGCCGAGCCGGTCGACGGCCTGGGCGATTTCCTTGAAGTAGGCGAATTCCGGCGGGCGCTGCTGCTGCTCGGAGCCGAGGTAGGACCCGTCGCCATGTGTCGGAATAAACCAGAAGAACTCGAGCGGCCTGGCTTGCGGAGCGGCTGGAGCGGTCATGGCGAAATCCTCAAAGCGGAAACGGCAAAAGGCGCCGGACGTTTCCGCCCGGCGCCGCGCGAGAAAGATCAATTGCCCGGTGCGGTCCAAACGGCGTCGGAGATGCGCACCGCATTCGGGATCAGCTTGAGCTTGTAGAAGCGGTCGGCGGTCGCCTGCTGGCCGGGGATGATCTGGTCGCTGATCGGGAAGATGCCGAATTTGCTGCGGTTGGCGGCGATGGTCTGTGCGTCGAGCGGCACGCCGGTCACCTCATGCAGGGCCGCGGCCACCTTGTCGCGGTTTGCGTCCGCCCATTTTGCAGCCTCGCTGAGTGCCGCGATCGTCGTGGTAACGACTTCAGGATGCGCCTTGGCGAAATCCTTGTTGCCGAGAATATAGCTGTTGACCTTGAGCACGTCACTGGACCGCGCCAGCACACGCGGCTGGTAACGTGTTTCGGCGATGGCGAAGAACGGATCCCACACCGCCCAGGCGTCGATCTGGTCGCTGGCAAAAGCGGCGGCGGCGTCTGCCGGGCTGAGATAGACCGGCGTGATCTGATCGAAGCCGACGCCCGCTTTTTCCAGCGCAGCGACGAGAAGATTATGAGCGCTGGTGCCCTTGCCGACGCCGACGCGTTTGCCCTTGAGGTCAGCGACCGACTGGATAGGGGAAGCCGGCTTGACGAAGATCGCCTCGCCATCGCCATTGGAAGGCATCGCTGCGACATAGACGATGTTGGCCCCGGCCGATTGTCCGAAGATCGGTGGCGCGTCACCGGTGTAACCGACATCGATAGCGCCGACATTGAGCGCTTCGACCAGCGGCGGACCGGCTGTGAATTCGACCCATTTCACCGCGACACCCTTGTCGCTCAGCGCCTTCTCGACCACCTGCTGCTGCCGGGCGATGACCGGCAGGCCGGTCTTCTGGTAGCCGATGTTGAGCTGCTTCAGCTCCTGCGCTGAAGCACTGAGCGACAAGGCGACGCTCGCCGCCAAAAGACCGAGGCCGAAAACGCGTCTGGTCAGGCTGAACATGATCCCTCTCCTTCGCTTGCGAACCGGCGTCGGGAAGGCTCCCCGCCGTTG
Organism: Mesorhizobium sp. P2_D6; assembly: GCF_056404315.1. Classification (NCBI taxonomy): domain Bacteria; kingdom Pseudomonadati; phylum Pseudomonadota; class Alphaproteobacteria; order Hyphomicrobiales; family Phyllobacteriaceae; genus Mesorhizobium; species Mesorhizobium sp. P2_D6. The sequence continues at coordinate 36,753 of NZ_JBFUEG010000019.1, forward strand.
GATGAGGGCTAAGGCTAGGTAGTTCTATAAATTTAGTAGAGGAATGGAGTTGCGAGTTGGCTGCTAGACGTGGAAAGATTTTCTGCGGTCGAGCGGAGACAGCCGGTGCCAGCCTCTTTCTCCCCGTTCACGGGGAGAAATGCCCGGCAGGGCAATGAGGGGCGGCGCTAACATTTGCGCCTGCGGCGAAACTATTACCCCCAGACTGGCGCTGCCCCTCACCTGCCTGCCGGCATCCTCTCCCCGTATAGAGACGGGGAGAGGGACGCTAATCGCCACCCCTCACTGCGACCAGTACTGCCAGGCCCAGTAAAACCCTTCGTCGCGCGGCGGCAGGCGGTCGCGCTCGGCGTCGAGTTGCACCGGCGCCGGCGATTTCGGCTGCGGCTGTGGCAATTGGTTATCTCGCCAGGCGAGCAGCCAGTTGCCGAGATGGGCGAACAGCACGGCGGTGGATTGGGTCATGTCATCACTCCTTCTGTTCCGGGATCGGTGGTCCCCGCGCTGCGAAGGGAAGCAGCCGGCCAAACGGGCGGGCCCTGTTGTCATTCGCGTCCCGCCCACGGAACCAGCTGGCGCTCGATCCGGCGGATGATGAATTCCAGGACGAAGGCTATTGTCGCGATCACCAGAATGCCCATCACCACGACATCGGTGACCAGGAACTGGGCGGCCGACTGGATCATGAAGCCAAGACCGCGCGTCGCCGCCACCAGCTCGGCCGCGACCAGCGTCGACCAGCCGGCGCCGAGCGCAATGCGCAGGCCGGTCAGGATCGAAGGCAGCGCGCTGGGCAGGATGACATGGCGCACGACCTGGCGCTGGGTCGCGCCGAGGGAACGCGCCGCATTGATGCGCTCCTGCGAGACGCCGCGCACGCCAGAAGCCGTCGACAGCGCCACCGGCGCCAGCATGGCAATGGCGATGACCAGGATCTTTGACGGCTCGCCGATGCCGAACCAGATGATGACCAGCGGCAGATAGGCGAGCGGCGGGATCGGCCGCAGAAATTCGAGCAGCGGATCGAAGATGCCGCGCCCGACCGTCGAAATGCCAATGGCCAGACCAACCGGCACGCCGATGACGATGGCCGCAACCAGCGCTGCGAACACACGGCCCAAGCTGGCGACGATATGCTGAAGCAGCGTGGCGTCGACGAAGCCGTCGCGGGCGACGACAATGAATTTGGTCCACACGGCGGCGGGCGAGGGCAAAAACACCGGCGACACCAGCTGCAGGCGGACCGACAGCGCCCAGGCCGCCAGCACGACCAGAATGGTAACGGCGCTGACCGCGCGGGAAGAGATCCAGCTGCGTTCAGGCCGCGGCCGCGACCACGGCACCGAGATGGTATCGGTTTCGCCGGCCTTGATGGTCGGCCGCTCATTGTACGAGGTGACGCTCATGCCGCCTCTCCTTCGAAGATTGCATCGGTCAGTTCGCCGCGCGCCGCGGCAAAGGCAGGGTCGGCCTTGATGGAGCGGATGGGCTCGCCTGAGGCATAGCGCCGGCTGAAGCCGGTCTCGAATGTCCGCACCACATGGCCAGGTCCCGGCGCCAGCACGACAATGCTTGTGGCCAGCACCAGCGCCTCTTCGATGCCGTGCGTGACCATGAGCACGCCGACCTGGGCGGCTGTCCACAAATCGAGGAGCGTCGTCTGCATGCGTTCGCGCGTCAGCGCATCGAGCGCGCCGAGCGGTTCGTCGAGCAGCAGGAATTCCGGTTCGGCGGCGAGTGCACGGGCGAGGCCGACGCGCTGGCGCATGCCGCCGGACAATTCCCAGATGTGCTTGTCGCCGACGCCCTCGAGTTTCACCAGCTTGAGCAGTTCGTCGGCACGGCGTCCTCGCTCCGCCTGCGGCACGCCGCGCAGACGTAGCGCAAAGGCGACGTTTTCGCGTGTCGTCAGCCAGGGAAACAAAGCATCGTTCTGGAACACCACGGCGCGGTCTGGGCCTGGGCCGGTGATCGGTGAGCCGCCGATGGTGGCTACACCACGCGCGGGCTCGACCAGGCCGGCGGCGACATTGAGCAGCGAGGTCTTGCCGCAACCGGAGCGGCCGACCAGCACGACGAAATCGCCCTTGGCGACATCGATCGACACCCGCTCGACGGCAGGCTGGCCGTCATAGTGAACCGAGACCTTGTCTAGGACGAGATGGGGCATGGAAGACGCTCCGAAAGAGATCAGCCTGCCCCGAAACCGCTCCTCGTTAAGCGGTTCCGGGACAGGCAACACGCGGCGTCAGGGAAGAGAAACCGCGCGTGTTCAGAGCAATTCCAGGAAAAGTGTGAAGCGGTTTTCCCGGGAAAAGCGCCTCGCGCTTTCCCTTTGGAATTGCGTGAAAACGAAAATCAGTTCGAAGCCAAGGCCTCGGTGACGTATTTCGACGATACATATTTCGAATAGTCGGACAGTACGGCGTCGATCTTGCCCTGCTCCTTGAGGAAGGCCGACGCCGCCTCGATCGCCTTGACCGTGCCGTCGCCGAGGAATTTGTCGGAAGCCTGCTCTTCCAGCGTCGGGAAAACGTAGCCCTTGAGCAGCTGCGGCACTTCTTCCAGCTTGGCGCCGGTGATCTTGGCGATCTTGGCCGCTTGCGGCGAAGACACCGACCAGGCGTCCGGCTTGGCCAGGAACGCGGCATAGGATTCGCCGGTCACCTTGACGAAGTCGCGCACGGCTTCCGGGTTCTTCTCGGCAAAGTCGGTGCGCACGATCCAGGCGTCGAAGGTCGGCGCGCCCCAGGCGGCGACCTGCGAAGAGTCCAGCACTACCTTGCCTGTCGTCTTGATCTGGCCGAGCGCTGGATCCCAGACATAGGCGGCGTCGATGTCGCCGCGGGCGAAGGCGGCGGCGATTTCCGGCGGCCTGAGATTGAGGATCTCGACCGATTTCGGATCGACGTTTTCATGCTTCAGCGCCGCAAGCAGGCTGTAATGCGTGGTCGACACGAACGGCACCGCCACCTTCTTGCCGGCGAGGTCGGCGATCTTCTCGATGCCGGAGCCGTTGCGGGCAACCAGCGCCTCGGATTCGCCGATCAGGCCGACGACGAAGATGGTCTGGATCGGCAGTTCGCGGCTGGCGGCTGCCGCCAGCGGGCTTGAGCCGACATAGCCGATATCGACCGAACCGGAGGCAACGGCGGCGATGACATCGGCGCCGGAATCGAATTTGCGCCAGTCGATCGTGGCCTTGGTCGCCTTTTCATAGGCGCCGTCGGCCTGCGCTACTTTCGAAGGTTCGACCACCGTCTGGTAGCCGATGGTGATGTTGAGGTCCTGCGCCTGGGCCGGGCCGAGGAAGGCCGCACCCGCCAAGGCTGCCGACGACAGAAGGATAATGCGTCGCGAAATGCTGGACATGAAAGGCTCCATGAAATGAGAAAAACCGGATGCCGTTCATAGTCAGCTAATTCTATCGTTCTTGTAGAGTTAAATCCTTCCAAGGAAGACAGGCTTGTTGGAAAAAAGTCACCGGCGGTGCGGTGGCGAAGCGGATAGGACGGCTGTGGCCCGCACCATCGTTACATCGCGGGCACGGCTCCGGGCGGCCAAATCAGCGAGTCCGATCCGCCGATGTCCACCGAACGGTGGACGACGCGAAATCCCTTTCATGGTGGTCTGCTGTCTACCTCTGTCCCCGATCCAATGGCAGAGCGTTGGTGTCCGTACAGAAAAGGGTGGATAATGCCGATAAAAAATTTCACGCTTGAGCTTGCACCTGATTCAAATGGAGGTTTAGTAGCAATATGCGAACTAGATGGTGGAGGATGTGTAGTAATAACTCGCGCATCTTATGAAAGGGAAAATCAACGCGTGAGAAAAGACGTTGATTATTTCGTTTCCCCAGACGCACATGGTGCGCTGTTTGCCAAAGATCTGGCGGAATTGACAGAGAGCATCAACGAATTATTTCGAAAAACACAAGAGAATAGATCAGACAAGAACTCGAAGCTAGGAATAATATACACGCCGCGAGGTTGGATGCCAATCTGGAAATATGAAAACTCGGATAACGCTCCACATCATAGGACAGAGCAAAGAATACCCTACGATTCACTGAGCAATGAAGAAAAAGAAAAACTCTTTTGGCTTGGGAAGCCCGAATAACTACAGTGCGCTCGAACGACTGCCGGTTGAAATGAACCCGCGCGACGGGGCCGTTTGAGGTGTCCTGTCGATTGGAACCCGACCGCGTCGAGCCTCTTTGACAGGCTGGACTACTTGTAGGTCAGACCATGCCAGCCACGGGCGACGCGAGCGACGCGGCGAGCTGAACCAGCTCGGCCTGCCGCCGTACGCCGGTCTTCTCGAACAGCCGCAGCAGATGCGTCCTGACCGTGCTGCGGCCGATGTCGAGAGCATCGGACGTCTCTTCCACGGTGCGACCGGCTGCGATCTGCTCGAAGACACGCGCCTCGGCCGGCGTCAGGCCGAACAATGCCGCGACCAGCGCGGTCGGCGCGACAAAGGGTGTATCCGCCCGCGCCACGAACACCGCCGCCACGACGCTGGCATCGAATGCCCCGCGCCCCGGCCGCAGCGGCAGGACATGCAAGGCACCGGCCGAGCCGTCCCGCCAGCGTATCGGAACCCCCAGCCCTTTGCGGTCGATCGCACTCTCGTCCTGCGCCGCCTGCGACACCGCGACGGCCAGCGCGCTGGACACGGCGGCGATGCTGGCGCTGAGAACCCCGTTGCGGATGTTCAGCAGCTCGCCCCCGGCGACAATCGCATGCGCTGCTGGATTGGCATGCACGACATGCAGATCGGCGGTAACGAGCAAGATCGGCGCCGTCAGCGTGTCGAGTACCGTCTGGAAGGTCGAGCGAGCGATCGCCGCCATGTCCAGCAGCCGGTTGATCGTCGCGGCGCGCTGGAGGTGCGGGATCAACAATCGGGCGGCCTCGATCTCATATTCACCGATCGGCTCCGCGCTCTCGTGACGGCCAAGGCCCAGCGAGCCAAAACCACGCTCGTCGCGAGCGAGCCCCAGCCCCATGACATCGACCAACCCCCGCGGTTTGGCCCACTCCAGCGAGTAGCGGTTCGTCGCACTTGCCTCTGGATTGACGCGGCTCATCACCGCAGGCTGATCCAGCGGCAGCGCCAGCAGCACCGCCAGCCCACCCCACTGGTCGATAATGTCAACGGCGTAGTCCGCGATCCGGTCGACGTAGTCCTGCGGCATGTTGCTGGTCACGTTGAGCAGCACTTCGCCCGACGGCAACGCTTGCAGGTTGAGGGCTGCGTTCTCGAAATCGAGCGCGATGCGGATCTCGTCAATGGCGACGGCCCAGCGCGAGGGATCGATCGCGGCGTCGTAGATCAGCCCGATCAGTTCGGACAACTGAGCCATCGAGAGAGCAGAACGCATAGTCACCACCCTTGCTGCACTGCAACAAACTGAACGCATGATCCGGATTGGGCAAGTCTCCAGCCGACGGAGATTGTCGCCCTCCCAAAGCCGGTCAGACGCTGGCGGCTACGGGCGACGCCAGCGACGCGGCGAGCTGAACCAGCTCGGCCTGTCGCCGCACGCCGGTCTTCTCGAACAGCCGCAGCAGATGCGTCCTGACCGTGCTGCGGCCGATGTCGAGAGCATCGGACGTCTCTTCCACGGTGCGACCGGCTGCGATCTGCTCGAAGACACGCGCCTCGGCCGGCGTCAGGCCGAACAGCGCCGCGACAAGTGCTGTCGGCGCGACAAAGGGTGTATCCGCTCGTGCGACAAACACCGCCGCGACCACGCTGGCATCGAACGCCCCGCGCCCCGGTCGCAGCGGTAGGACATGCAAGGCACCGGCCGAGCCGTCCCGCCAATGTATTGGAACTCCCAGCCCCTTGCGTCCGATGGCGCTCTCGTCCTGCGCTGCCTGGGACACCGCGACCGCCAACGCGCTGGACACGGCGGAAACGCTGGGGGTGAGAACCCCGTTGCGGATGTTCAGCAGCTCACCCCCGGCGACGAGCTCGTGCGCTGCCGGATTGGCATGCACGACTTGCAGATCGGCGGTGGTCAGGAAGATCGGCGCCGTCAGCGTGTCGAGCACCGTCTGGAAGGTCGACCGGGCAATCGCCGCCATGTCCAGCAGCCGGTTGATCGTCGCGGCGCGCTGGAGATGCGGGATCAACAATCGGGCGGCCTCGATCTGCAGATCGCTGATGGGAGGGGCATCGACATGGCGGCTGAAGGACAGCGAGCCGAGAGCACGCCCATCCCGAGCGAGCGGCAGTGCCAGGGAATCGATCATGCCTTGCGGTTTGCCGCACTCCACAAAATAGCGGTTCGTCGTGGTGTCGAGGTTGGGATTGAGCTGGCTCAACACCGCCGGCCGATCCATCGGCAGCGAGCCTACCACCGCCATGCCACCCCATAGCTCGACGATTTCAGCGCCGTAGCTGACCATCTGGTCGACATAGGGCTGCGGGATGTTGCTTGTTACGTTGACCAGCACCTCGCCCGACGGCAACGCTTGCAGACGGATGGCGGCGGTCGCGAAGCCAAGCGCGATGCGTATCTCCTCGATCGCGACGGGCCAGCGCGCGGGATCGATCGCGGCGTCGTAGATCAGCCCGATCAGTTCGGACAACTGGGCCATCGAGAAAGCAGAACGCATCGCCACCATCCTTGCCGCACGGCAACAAAATCTTTGCTGCACAGCAGCAAACTGAACGCATGATCCGGATTGGGCAAGCCCTGTCATCTCCCTAGGGAGATGGTGATCCGGCCTTTGGCGGTATCATTGGGCCTTGGTCGCCGCTATCCACCGAATGGTGGAAGACGCGGCATTTTCTTTGTGTTCGTTTGCGCCCGTCGGGTGCTGCGGTCCTGCGCGGAATTCGGAGGCATCGGTGTTTGCAAGACGGCAGCTGTTGGGGGACGACAGCACAAACCGTAGACTGCGCAAATGCCTGATCGTCAGCGCTGCCATGGCCGGAGCCTCTCCACCTGGCCTGGCTGTCGCGCGGGACCGTTCGCGCCGGCAGGTGTCGATTATTTGGCCATTAGGCGAGGGCTTTGAACGTGATTGCGGAAACGAGCGAACGGATGGGCGTGAGCGTATCGGAAGACGCCGCGGCCGGAACAAAAAGCAGAACAATTGCGATAAGGCGCCGAGTGCAAATGAGCTTGGGATCCGTCGCGACGATGGTTTTCGGTGGGCTGGCATCCTCCCAAGTGCCCGCTCTCGGGACAGCGGTGATGGTGGCGGTCGCGGCCACCGGCTTTGTCGCCTTCGCACCGGGCCCGGCGCGCGCGGCAGGAGTCATCTGCCAGGATTTCAATGGTGCGGATGGTGGAGCGGCTTTCGCCCAGACGTCATCCGGCGGCACGGCATGCGGAAGATCCGCCAATAGCAATGGCACTCTCTCGGTTGCGGTAGGCAATGGCGCGGGTGCTTTCGGTGACAACAGCGTGGCGCTCGGCGTCAACGCCGGCGCCGGTGGGCTTGTTTTTGACCCGAACGCGGGCGGTCTGACCACCGACTATAACAATGCCAATACAACGGCCATCGGCAACGGGGCCCAGGCCGGTGCCGGCGCGGTCGGCCAGGCCAATGCCACGGCCCTCGGTGCCGCGGCCGAGGCGAATGACGCGAACGCCACCGCCGTCGGCGCCGCGGCCCAAGCGAACGGCGGCAACGCCACGGCCCTTGGCAACGGGGCCAAGGCAAATGCCGTGAATGCAATTGCCCTCGGCGACGCTACGACGGCTAACTATGAAAACTCCATCGCCATCGGCGTGGGAACGACGACGACGCGCGACAACCAGGTCATGATTGGCGGTGGCCTCAGCACCTACACGCTGGCAGGCATCGCCCAGCAGCCGAGCAAGGCCGCGCAGGCCGGCCCCACCTATCTGGTGACGACCGACAGCGGCGGCAATCTGGCGGCGTCGACATTCGATGTCGCGACGCTTGCTAACCTGCCGGCACAGGTTGCCCAGAACAGCACCGACATCACCAATCTGACCGGCACGGTGAGCAGCCATACGACGGAACTCGCCGATCACGAAACGCGCATCACCAACAACACCACCGAGATCGCGGACCTCGACACGCGGGTAACGACCAACACCAGCAACATCACCCAGCTCGACGGCCGCGTCGGCGCGCTCGAGGCCGGCTTCCAAGGCCTGGGGGATCAGATCAGCGAAAACCGGACGGAAGCCCGTGCGGGCACGGCGCTGGCGCTGGCGACGGCGGGGCTGCGCTACGACGACAGGCCGGAAAAGCTGTCGCTGGCCGGCGGCTTTGGCTATTTCAAGGGACAATCGGGCTTGGCGCTTGGCCTCGGCTACAACACCAGCGAGGATTTCCGTCTCAACGCCGCTTTGTCCGCCACCACCAACCATGGCGATGTCGGCGTCAGCGTCGGGGCATCATGGACGCTGAATTGATGCCGGTAGGTATGATTCGGAGTGCGAGGGGGCTGGCTTGAAAAAGCCGCTGGCGGCCGCGTCCTTGGCCTGCGACGCGGCCGCCTGTCTCCCCTGCCAGGGCCAGATTTCGAATCGATCTTGAGAGTTCACATGAAGCACCCGCGATTTTCATCAACAAGGCGGGTGACGCGAATTGCCGTGACAGGCTTGTTATCGGCTGGCCTGATGACCGCATCCCCAAGCCTTGCGGAGGCGCAGACGAAAAAGACCGATAAGGGCGACAAGGTTCATGTGGCCCGTCCCGCCGACATTGACCGCAACGGCGTGCTGATCCTGATCCGCGGCACGCTGCTGGCGCTCGACCAGGCCAACAAGACTGGCAACTACACCGTGCTGCGCGATCTCGGTTCGCCAAGCTTCCAGGCCAACAGCGCGGCAGGGCTCGGCGACATCTTCGCCAACCAGCGCAAGCAGGCGCTCGACTTCGGCGCCGTTGCCGTGCTCGAGCCGCAACTGACCCTGCTGCCGCAGATCGAACCGAATGGCATGCTGCACATGGCTGGCTTCTTCCCGTCGGTGCCAATGCAGGTCAATTTCGAGCTTTTGTTCGAGCCGGCAAACCGGCTGTGGAAGATCTATGGGGTGTCGGTCAACCTCACCTCGGGAGCGCCGCAGGCGCCCGACACGCCCGTCGCCGAGCAGTCGAAGCCGGCCGATACCGGACCGCCGCCGGACGCGCCGTCGATTTCCGTGCAGCCGAAGAAGGCAACGAGACCTTGAAGCATGTCGCCTAAAAGCATGCCTACAGGCCCGACCAAAGAGTACGCGGCGGTTTTTGACGCAGCGACATAGCATTGTGCTGCCACTACGGCAGCAGTTCCAGGCGCAGGGCGCTTGCCAACAGCGACAGCGCGAAGACGAACAGGCCCGAACTGAAGACGAGATTGACGGTGCGCAGCCCTCGCGCGCTGAGCCGCTTTCGCAGATGATTGGTAGCCAGCGTCAGCGTTGTCCACCATGTCGCCGAGCCGAGCAGCACGCCGGCCGAGACAAGCGCCAGGCTTTCCCAGGACGGCATGCCGGCCCCCAGGATCCCCGGCGTGAGCGTGAGGAAGCCAAGCAACGTCATCGGGTTGCCCAGCGTCCAGATCAGCCCCGTCACATAGGCCCGGCTCGATGGCATGCGGCGCTGCAGGGCGGTGTCCAGCGACGGCGTCAGCCGCGCCGCCGTCACCGACATGTAGAGCAGGAACATGCCGGCGCAGAGTTGCAGCAGCATGTGCCAGCCCATCAGCATATGCGCCACCGCTCCGAGCCCGGCGGCGGCGATAGAGGCATAGAGAGAATGCGTGGTCGCCGCCCCATATCCTGTTGCCAGACCCGGTGCGATGCCTCCCGCGATCGTGCGCTGCACGCATAAAAGGCCGGTGGGACCGATAGGGGCCGCGACCGCGAACCCCAGCAAGGCGCCGCGCATCGCGCTGAGGAAAAGTTCGGTTGTCCCCGACATTCAGACGCATCTTTCGTTGGCCGCGCGTCGTCGGGGTCTGCCGGCCAGGCAATACCAGCGCCGGATGCCAGCCGTGGCTGGCAATTTCGCCCCGCTTGCGTGAGCTGCTTCGACATTCCTTCCGGCAAGACGCCCGCTGGCGGGGCTGATACGGCGTCTTGGAATCGTTCTCCAAGTATTAGCTATATGTAATTTAGCTTGTGCTATGTATGTGCGGACGCCGCTCCGTCTCGCGGGCCGACGAGTTAGCCGGTGTGGCGACGCATCTACTGGCGACGGAGAAACTTCAATAAGTCTCCCGATGCGCGTCACATGACTTGAACTCAGTCCAACCCAGGCCGACGGAGCCAATCACAAAAAAGGCATCGCGGCGTCCACCATTTGGATTAGACTTGACTCCCGGATTCAGCTTTTTTCTAATCGCTTTCAGTTGGCTTTCGGGTGGTCTCCCACCTCGATGTCGACCCAGGCATGCACATCGCGAAACCGAACGAGGACTGAACCCGTTGAAGCGATATCAGCGCAGCAGCACGCCATGCTCGACCGTGGCCGCCAACCATTGGCGGCCGGCATGACCGGCCGGTCCTATCCGGCGGAGCGCATTTCGGAACTCATCGGCACCATCTACGATTGCGTCCTCGATCCCGACCGCTGGCAGTCGGTGGTCGACGACATTCGACGGGAACTAGAGTTCTGCTACGCGGTCCTGGGTGTGTATCCGCTTCCGGGAGGCGAAGTTACGCTCGGCGTTGCGACGGGCATCGACTCGGTGAAACTCGGCGAGCTTCCCGCCTATGGCCAGGACCTCGTCGACCTCTGGGGCGGCGACATCAGGGTAAAGCAATATCCGCTCGAGGAGCCCATCGCGCAGTCCCAGGCTGTGCCGGATTCTGCCCTTGTCGCCAGCCGCTATTTTCTCGAATGGGCTCAGCCGCAGGGGGTGGTCGACGCGGTTGCGATCGGGTTGGAGCGCAATTCACGCATGGTTTCCACCCTTTCGTTCGGCCGGCATGAGACGGTTGGCATTGTTGGCAACGGGGAACTCGACGCCTTGCGTCTTCTGGCTCCGCACTTCCGGCGCGCCATCGCCATCAGCCAGATGGTTGATTTGCAGTCGATCGCCTCCGCCAATGTGGCATCCGTCCTGGACGGTCTCTCGGTCGGCGTCGTGCTGGTCGACGAATTGATGGCCTTGATCCGCGCCAATCCGGTCGCCGAGGACATGCTCGCCCGCAAGGACCCGATCAAGGTTGCCAATGGCCGCGTTATCATCTCCGACGCCACGTCCGCAATCTCGTCGGCGATAGAGGACGCGGTCGCCCAGGCGGCGGGGGACGAGGCAGCACTAGGACGCCGCGGCGGTACCGGTTTTCCGACGCGTGGCCGTTCGGGCGAGCCTCGCATCATTCATGTCCTGCCGCTGAAAAAGCGCGAAAGCCGCCCCGGCCTGTTCCGGCGGGCGACAGCGGCCCTCTTCATCGCGCCGGTCGACAGGCCGATAAGTCTCCCATTCGACGCCTTCGCGGCCCTTTATGGCCTGACCCCGGCGGAGGTTCGGATCGTCGAACTGATCGTCGCCGGCCAGACCCAACGAGAGATCGCAAAGTCGCTTGGCCTGGCCAGTGCCACGGTCAAGACGCACCTTCTCCATGTCTTCGAGAAGACCGACGTTCGCCGCCAGGTCGACCTCGTCAGACTTGTCGCGTCCCTGGCATCGCCGCTCTGACAACCCGGCGCAGCGCCGCCGGATCATTCCGGCCAGATGCGCCCTGGCGGCGCTCATGGCATTGTGCAGAGGCGGCGCAAACATAAATCCGCCGGCCTTAGCCGGCCGGAAAGAGGCAGATTTTTCATGCTGGTACGCCTGACCATGATCTGCAGTGGCGCCACCTCGGCCACCCGCAAGGGGTCGTTTCCCTTGGATGAGGTGCTGGAACCGCGGTCCCTGGTGCTTGCCGCAACGATGGCACCGGCCTTGCGCCGCGCCGACCAAGTCTGGACAAGCCCGGCGCTGCGCGCCCGCCAGACCGCCGAGGCGATGGCGCTCAAACCGTCGGTCGAGCCGCTGCTGGCCGAGCAGGATTTTGGCCGCTGGGCCGGCAAGGGTTTCGCGGAGGTGCAGGCGCTTGATCCCAACGGTGTCGCCGCCTGGCTCGGCGATGCCGAGGCCGCTCCGCATGGCGGCGAGTCGCTGGCCGATGTGGCGCGTCGCACAGCGAGCTTCTTAGACGACCTGATTCGGACGAGCGGCCACACCATCGCCGTCACCCATGCCAGCGTCATCCGCGCAGCAATCGTCCATGTCCTCGGCGCGCCGCTTTCGGCCTGCCGCAGGATCGATGTCGAGCCGCTGAGCCTCACCGATTTGCGCAGCAACGGCCATCGCTGGATGTTGCGCTCGAGCGGGGTGCCGGTGGCCAAACCCGCCAAGTCTGACCAGTTGCAAGGCGACGGCGCCCAGTCCTGAGCGGAGGATTGGGCATTCGTCCCGGCCCATACCGATCTTGGTCGCCGACAGCGAACGAGATTGCGCGCAGCGCCTTGGCTGAGCAAATCCATGCTGTAAATGGCCGCCGATTTGAAAACACGTTCCGACGCTTCGAGGGTAAGTGTAGTAATCTTATCGACATTGAGGAATGGAGGAGACGATGCGCGGCCACCCTGCCACCATGATCGCTCGCGGCATCCGCCTGCCTTCGCGGCCCAGCCTGTGACCTTAACGGCACAAAGCCCCGCTAAAGTCGCCCCTGCGGCGTGAAAACGAAGCAAAATCAAGGTCTCTCCGCTTGTATATCATGTCACTAGAATTTATGTGTCGTGACAGCTTGGACGCGGCGGGGAGGCTCGTCAGGCGTTTCGAAACCGATGGCTCCGTGCCATCGCCTGACAGGGAAACGTTCGGTCAATGCTCACCAAAAAAGGCAAGTACGGCCTCAAGGCGCTGGTCCACCTGGCGCACCTGCCGGTCGGGCAGCTCGCCTTCGTCGGCGACATCGCCAGCGGCAACAACATCCCGAAGAAGTTCCTCGACGCCATTCTGGGCGAATTGCGCAATGCCGGCTTCGTCCAGAGCCGCAAGGGCAAGGAAGGCGGCTATCGCCTGGCGCGCCCGGCCGACGAGATCAAGGTCGGCCATGTCGTGCGTGTGCTCGACGGACCGCTCGCTCCCATTCCGTGCGCCAGTCGCACCCAGTATCAGCGCTGTGAAGACTGCAATGAGGCGACATGCCAAGTTCGACATCTGATGCTCGAGGTCCGGCAGGCGATCGCCGAGGTGCTCGACCAGCGCACGCTGGCCGAGATGCGCGACATCGTCCTCGACGACCTTGCGGTCGCGAGGGGCATAGACAGCCTGCCGCTGACGCAGAAGGTCCTCGCCTGATCCCGAGCGTGCGCACATGAGTGTCGGGCGCACCAATTCGATCATTGTTGTCGGCGGCGGCGCCAGCGGCGTCGTGCTTGCCGCGCATCTCCTCAAATCGCCCCACCCCGATCTGCGCGTGACGCTGATCGAAAAACGTCCGCATTTCGGCCAGGGCATCGCCTATTCGACGCTGCTGTCGGCGCACGTGCTCAACGTCAGCGCCGCCGGGATGAGCGCCTATGCCGACGATCCCGGCAATTTCTGGCGCTGGCTACAGGCGCGCGGCCTGGTGAGCCAGGAGCAGACGCCGCAGACACCCTTCTACGCGCCGCGCAGCGTCTATGCCCGCTATCTCAAGGAACTGCTCGACGAACTCGAAGCCCGGGAAAAGGAAAGCGGCCGTCTCAGGCTGATCCGCGAGGAAAGCCTGTCGATCTCGCCGACAGCGTCTGGCGTCGAAGTGACGCTGGCCAACGGCACCAGCGTGGTCGCGCATCTGGCGGTGCTCGCCACCGGCCATGACGAACAGCCGGGCGCCGGCCAGGGCCATGCCATCCGCATGGGCACCGAGGCCGACACCGCGCTCGATCCCGACGCCAAAGTGCTGGTGCTGGGCACCGGGCTGAGTATGGTCGACGCCTTCCTGTCGCTCGAGCAGCGTGGCCACAAGGGCGAGATCGTCGCCGTGTCGCGGCGCGGCCTGCTGCCGTCACCGCACCGCAAGGGCAACCCGATCAAGCTCGACGTCGCCGACATTCCGCTCGGCACCCAATTGTCCTATTTCGTTAGCTGGTTCCGCGACCTGATCCGCGAAAACCAGAAAGCCGGCATCGACTGGCGCGACGTCGTCGATGGTCTGCGGCCCTTCAACCAGAAGATCTGGCAGAACTGGCCGTCCTCGGCCAAGCGCCGTTTCGTCGAGCACACCAAGGCCTGGTGGGATATCCACCGCCATCGCCTGGCGCCCGAGGTCCATGCCCGCGTCACCGAGGCGGTGCGCACTGGCCGCATCCGGCCCGTCGCCGGCCGTGTCGTCGGCATCGAGGCGGGCGACGGCTTCACCATCGACATCCAGTCGCGCCACACGCAGGCGCTGGAGACGCTCCAGGTCGCCCGCATCTATGACTGCACGGGCATCGCCAGGGACATCTCGACCACCTCGAACAGCGTCGTGCGCTCGCTGGTCGACCGCGGCCTGGCGCGGCCGGACCCGCTGCGGCTCGGCCTCGATGTCTCAGCCAAATGCGAAATCATCGCCGGCGACGGTTCGGTTTCAGCCAAGATCCTTGCCGTCGGCCCGCTGACCCGGGGAACCTTCTTCGAGATCGATGCCATCCCGGATATTCGCGTCCAGTGCGCGCGGCTGAGCAAGCAATTGCTGGGCTAGACTAGGGTGATTCCGGAAAGACTATAAATCTGACAGATCCGTATTCGGCTGGACCCGAGAGCGCCTTCCGCGATCGCACCATGGGTTACGGCGGCAGGCAAAAGAATGGCCGGTGCGGAGGATGCTTGGGTTGAAAGCGTGCCGCACCGGCCATTGCGGGATTAGGCTTGGATTTTGGGATCGTCGCCCCGCACTGGCAAAGCTACATATATATTAGCTGTATCTCAATTAAGACTGAAGTCCCTGCCGTAATGGGACGTCTGGACACCATTTCTGGGAAAAGTGTGAGCGATTTCCCCGGCCAAAGTGCGTCAAAAATCAAAGAGAGCGCGCGCGTTCAGCCGCCTAATGCCTCGCACACCAGGCGTGCCCTGACTGTTTCCCGGTCTCGCAAGTCGATCGCGACCCCGGGCAACCGCTCGCGGAATTCCATTCCTCCTCTGGCCAGTTGATTGGCACGATCTACCTTCTTTCCGCCTGCAAACGGCTTGAAAAGAAGCTACGCTGCCGCTCTGCCCCCGAGGCGGTCGCTTGGATCAGGGAGCACATCGATATGAGCGAGCAGAGAAAAGCTGCGCCAGGCAGTTCAGACGGAGCGTTGTCACGCCTGCGTCCGCCCTATGCCTCGGTCCTAGACCTCATCGGCCAGACGCCGGTGGTCGAATTGACCAAATTCGACACCGGAAAATGCCGGCTGTTCATCAAGCTCGAAAGTCAGAATCCCGGCGGCTCGATCAAGGACCGCATCGCGCTGTCGATGATCGCGGCGGCAGAGAAACAGGGCAAGCTTAAGCGCGGCGGCACCATTGTCGAGGCGACCGCGGGGAATACCGGCCTCGGCCTCGCCCAGGTTGGCATCCCGAAGGGCTACCGCATCATCCTCGTCGTGCCCGACAAGATGTCGCGCGAAAAGATCCAGCATCTGCGCGCGCTCGGCGCCGAAGTGCGCATGACGCGCTCCGACGTCGGCAAGGGTCACCCCGAATATTATCAGGACATGGCCGAGAAGATCGCGGCGGAAACGCCAGGCGCTTTCTATGCCAACCAGTTCGCCAATCCGGCCAACCCTCTCGCGCATGAAACCACCACCGGCCCGGAGATCTTTTCGCAGCTCGAGGGCGATGTCGACGCCGTGGTGGTCGGCGTCGGCTCCGGCGGCACGCTCACCGGGCTTGGCCGCTACTTCGCAAAAGTGTCGCCGAACACCGAGATGGTGCTGGCCGATCCGGTGGGCTCGGTGCTGGCGCCGCTGATCAAGACCGGCAAGATGGAAGAGGCCGGCAGCTGGACCGTCGAAGGCATAGGCGAGGACTTCGTGCCGCCCAATGCCGATCTGTCGCTGGTCAAGAAGGCGTATTCCATCCCCGACAAGCAGAGCATGCTGGCCGTGCGCGATCTCTTGTCCAAGGAAGGCATTCTGGCCGGCTCGTCCTCCGGCACGCTTTTGTCGGCCGCCCTTCGCTATTGCCGCGAGCAGACGACGGCAAAGCGCGTCGTCACCTTCGTCTGCGACAGCGGCAACAAGTATCTGTCGAAAGTGTTCGACGATTTCTGGCTGGCCGAACAGGGCCTCGCCGAGCAGGAGCAACATGGCGACCTGCGCGATCTCGTCATGCGCTCGCACCGCACGGGCGACACCGTGTTCGTCGGCCCGGACGAGAGCCTGCTCAACGCCTATGGCCGCATGCGCCGCTCCGATGTCTCGCAGCTGCCGGTGCTGGACAATGGCAAGCTGGTCGGCATCGTCGACGAGAGCGATATCCTGTCCAAGGTCGACGGTCCCTATGACGGCCGCTGGGACCGCTTCAACGCTCCGGTGCGCACAGCCATGACCTCCAATCTGCACACGCTGCAGGCCAGCCAGACGCTGGATGCGCTGCTGCCGGTGTTCGACCGCAACGAGGTCGCCATCATCTTCGATGGCGACGAATTCGTCGGCCTGATAACCCGTATCGACCTGATCAACCATTTGAGGCGCGCGCGATGAATGCAAACACCCCGACGGGCAAGAACCGCCTGGCGTTTTCGACCCGCACCATCCATGGCGGCCAGAGCCACGACCCGCTGACCGGCGCGGTGATGGTGCCGATCTACGCGACCTCGACCTATGGCCAGCAGTCGCCCGGCGTGCACAAGGGTTTTGAATATGCCCGCAGCCAGAACCCGACGCGCTTCGCCTTCGAGCGCGGGGTGGCCGATCTCGAAAGCGGCACCAATGCCTTCGCTTTCGCCTCCGGCCTGGCGGCGATCTCGACCGTGCTGGAACTGCTCGACAGCGGCGCCCATATCGTCGCCACCGACGACATCTATGGCGGCTCGTTCCGGCTGATGGAGCGGGTGCGCAAGCGCTCGGCCAATCTGCAGGTGAGCTTCGTCGACTTCACCGACCTCGCCGCCGTCGAAGCCGCGATCCGCCCGGAGACGAAACTGCTCTGGGTCGAGACCCCCACCAACCCGCTGCTGCGTATCGTCGACCTCGAAGGCGTCGCAGCACTCGCCAAGCGCAAGGGCGTTTTGACGGTCGCCGACAACACCTTCTGCAGCCCCTATATCCAGCGGCCGCTGGAGCTCGGCATTGACATAGTCGTCCATTCGACAACAAAGTATCTCAACGGCCATTCCGACATGGTCGGCGGCGTCGCGGTCGTCGGCGACAACAAGGATCTCGCCGCCCAGCTGAAATTCCTGCAAAACGCCATCGGCGCCATCTCCGGCCCGTTCGACAGTTTTCTGGCGCTGCGCGGCATCAAGACGCTGGCGCTCAGGATGGAGCGGCACTCGGCGAACGGCCTTAAGATCGCGCAATGGCTGGAGGCGCGAAAAGACGTGCGCCGCGTTGTCTATCCCGGCCTCGCCAGCCATCCGCAGCACGCCATCGCCGTCCAGCAGATGCACGCCTTCGGCGGCATGATCTCGGTCGACCTCGACCGCGACCTCGCCGGCACCAAACGCTTCCTCGAACGCACGCAATTGTTCACCCTGGCCGAAAGCCTCGGCGGCGTCGAAAGCCTGATCGAACACCCAGCGTTGATGACGCACGGCTCGATTCCCGCGGAAAAGCGGGCAGCGATCGGCATTTCGGATTCGCTGGTGCGCCTGTCCGCCGGCATCGAGGATGGCGACGATCTGATCGCGGATCTGGATCAGGCGCTGCGGGGGTAGGCGCGACAGGATGCGCACCGATGTCTGACGTCGGCGGCGCTAGCCGACGAGATTGATTTTGCCGATATGCTGGTTTCAGCGACGCGCCTAAGACCCCAGACTCGCCCCCGTTAACATAATCGGAAGCCTTTGCTTAACCCTTCCCCGCTATGCCCTGCCTGGGGGAGGCGTGACAGAGTGAGTGTGATGGACAACAGCCCCGAAAAGCGCAGCGAATGGCGCGCCATTTTTTATGTGCAGGCGCGCGTGGCCATCCTGTTTGTCCCGGTCGTCGCCAGCCTTCTGGTCATCGCCGCGCTTGCCGGCAACCAGCGCAATCCCGACGCCATCGACCGCACCGTAACCGGCTCCGTGCGATAGGCGCGTTCATAGCCCGGACAGCCATAGACTTCTCGTGAGACGGACCCGGCGGGCTGTGCTAGCCTATTTGTCGCCTTCGGACGTTGCCAGATCCCCAATTGAGGTTCGTCATGAACGAAGCCGACTATGCGCTTGGCTATGCGGAGGCGGAATTGCGCCGCCTGACGACGCAAGCCCAACTGATCGATCCGATAACGCGACGGTTCCTCGAGGCTGCCGGAATAGGAAAGGGAATGCGCGTTCTCGACATCGGCAGCGGGGCGGGCGATGTCGCGTTTCTCTGTCGGGAAATGGTAGGGACGACCGGAGAGGTTGTCGGCACCGATGTTTCGGTTTCCTCTGTCGAACGGGCTGCGTTACGGGCCAAGGAGGCCAATACAAGCCGGGTCTCATTCAGGCATGGCGATGCGGCCGAATTGGATTTTGAACAGCCGTTCGACGCTGTGGTCGGCCGTTATGTTCTCCAATTCATGCCTGACCCGGCACGTTCACTCCGGCGCATCGTGCGCCACTTGCGGCCCGGGGGGATCGTCGCATTCCACGAACTGGATTGGGATGGTGCCCGATCGTCTCCATCGTCGCCGACCTACGATCGAGTTTGCAACTGGCTCAGCCGGACAATCGAAGCAGCGGGCGCCCAAGCACGCCTTGGCACACGTCTCGCGTCAGTGTTCGAGGATGCTGGGTTGCCTGCACCGAACCTGAGACTGGAGGCAGTCATCGGTTCTGGGCCACGAGCACTGGAGGTCGCGCATCTCGTGACTGATCTGGTCGAGACGCAATTGCCAACCATGGAAAGGCTCGGAATTGCCGCATCCTCCGAAATCGGCCATCCGACGCTACTAGACCGCATTCTTTCCGAGGCTGGTCGGAGCGGCACATTGATGGGCCGATCCGAGGTGGGAGCTTGGACCACCAAACCGGATTAGTCCGAGCGAGCCTCGACAGGCGCGGTGCGACGATGCACCTGGGCGCCGCCTCAGAAAAACTTCGGGATAGGTCCGTTCTGCGGCGTCACGTCGCCGTCGAGGTCGATGAACACCTCGTCGACAAAGCACCAGGCCCAGCCTTCCGGCGGGTCGTATCCCTCGATGACCGGATGCTTGGTGGCATGAAAGTGCTTGGTGGCGTGGCGGTTGGGCGAGTCGTCGCAGCAGCCGACGTGACCGCAGGTGCGGCAGAGCCTGAGATGCACCCACATCGAGCCGCTCTTCAGGCATTCTTCGCAGCCGAGCGCGCTCGGCGTCACCTTCTTGATGCCTGCCGTGTGTCTGCATTCATCCATCATGCTCTCCTGGCCAGTTCGGGCGCTGCTGCGTTGGTTCGCGCGAGATAGGCATGCAAGGCCGCCACCACCTGGGCGCCTTCGCCAACGGCGGCCGCCACCCGCTTGACCGAGCCGGAGCGCACATCGCCGATGGCGAACACGCCGCTGCGGCTGGTTTCCATCAGCCCCGCCGCCACGTCGGCGCCGGTGCGCACGAAACCCTTGGCGTCCAGCGCCACATTGCACTCAGCCAGCCAGTCGGTGTTCGGATCGGCGCCGATGAACAGGAAGAGATGCTGGATCGGGCGGGTTTCGACATCGCCGGTCGCCTGATTGCGCCAGCTGAGCGCGGTGAGATTGCCGCCTTCGCCTTCCAGCGCCTCGATCTCGGTCTCGCCCAGCACCTCGATGTTGGGCTGCGCCTCGATACGCTCGACCAGATAGCGCGACATCGTTTCCCTGAGGCCGCCGCGGCGCGCCAGCATCGTCACCTTGCGCACCTGGCTGGCGAGATAGACAGCCGCCTGGCCCGCCGAATTGCCGGCGCCGACCAGCGCCACCTCTTGGCCCGCGCACAGCCGCGCCTCGATCGGCGAGGCCCAGTAATGCACCGAGGTGCCCTCGAACTCGGCCAGATTGGCGATGTCGAGCCGGCGGTAGCGCGCGCCGCTGGCGATCACCACGGTGCGCGCGCGCAGGCTTTCGCCGTCGCCGACGGCGAGCGTGTAGCCCTCGCTCGCTGCGCCGAGCAGCTTCGCCTCGTCGGGGATGACGATTTCGACGCCGAATTTCTGCGCCTGGTTGTAGGCGCGCGCCATCAGCGCCATGCCGGTGATCCCGGTGGGGAAACCGAGATAGTTCTCGATGCGCGCGGAGGCGCCGGCCTGGCCGCCGAAGGCACGGCAATCGAGCACGATGGTCGACAGGCCTTCGGACGCCGCATAGACCGCGGCCGCCAGCCCCGCCGGACCGGCGCCGACGATGGCGACGTCATAGATCTTGTCGGGGTCGATCGGCCGCAGCAGGCCGATGCAGCGGGCGAGTTCGGTGTCGCCGGGATTGTGCATCAGCTTGCCGTTGGGGCAGAGCACGATCGGCAGATGGTGCGGGTCGACATGAAAATGCCCGATCAGCGTTTTGGCGCACGGGTCGGTGTCGGAGTCCAGCGCCCGGTGCGGCTGCCCGCTGCGGCGCAGAAACCCCTGCAGCCGCAGCGTATCGCCATTGCCGGCCGGGCCGATGACGATCGGCCCGCTGCTGCCGCTTTCCAGGAGCCCGACGCGGCGCAGGATCAGTGCCCGCATGATCCGCTCGCCGAGATAGGCCTCCTGCACCATCAGGTCGCGCAGCCGCTGCGAGGGAATGACGAAGGCCTCGACCGGCTCTTTCGCTTCGGCATTGACCAGCGATGGCCGGCTCGAAAGCTGCGCCAGCTCACCGATGAAGTTGCCGGGACCATGGGTGACGATGGTCTCGCGCCGGCCAGGCCCGACATCCTGGGTGATGTCGACCGCGCCCGACAGGATGACGATCAGCCCCGGCGCCACGCTGCCCGCGGTGACGATATGCTCGCCCGCTTCATAAGAACTCGCCTCGCCGAACCGGCGCATGCGCTCGATATCGGCGTCGCCCAGGATGGGAAACATCTGGTCGCGGCGCGTGACTGTGATCGGCTGTGCGGGTGGGGCCATGGTTGGGAGCGTAGCGTCATGAGCGCCGGGTTTGAAGCAGTTTGTTGGCAGCCTGACCGGAAGGGCAGGTTTGGCCCCGCGACTTCGTCTGCAGGAGGAGCAACGCTCCTTCTGAGGCCAACTAGACCGGCCACCTAGCCAGTGTGAGCAGGTGAGGCGTCTACGACAAGCTCGTCAACTTTCTGGGCGTGCTCGGCAGCTATGTTGACCAAAGCGGCAGCTGTTTCCTGGGGTGTCCACCCTTGAGCCAATGCCGCCGCCACCAGCTCGCCAAATGCCGCCTCCAATGCGACTTCACAATTGATCTCCCGATCTTGGCTGGTCTCGGGCAGGAGCGGTGCTTGCACGGATTGAGTCATAACTCTGCACCTCAAATCCCGGTCTTACCGGAGCCCAAAAAAGCTCAGTATGGCGATGACGATAACAACAGCCCCAACGGCCCATATGATCCTGTTCACGACGGCTCTCCCTGTTCACACCAAAACCTAAATCGCAGGCAAACTCCGGCTTCAAACCGCGATCTCAAACAACAGTCAGACGTGCTCCGTGTTCCCAAAAAGTCCTGCCCATAGGACCATTGCTCGTTTTATCGGACTTACGTCCTATGCAGGCGAAACACGCTCTGGGCCGCCGAACGAGGCTCGGAATGTCTGGTGACCAGCAAGTGCGAGTGGCGCGTGCTTCCTTGGCTGACCGGACACGGGAGACCCGAGCGTCTCGGAAGCCGCTCCGGTTCGGACTGAAGTCTTAACGCTTTACGACTGAATACCCTGAGCAGGAACAAAGGCTTACAGCCGCCGTTGCCCCTCGAGAACTTAAAAGGAGGACGAAATGGCTGACGGACCAACTGTAGTGAATTCTGGAGGAGGCGCAGGAACGGCGGTAGCGGTTGTTGTCGCAATCGTTGCCATCCTTGCCCTGCTTTTCGTCACCGGCGTCATCAATCTCAATGGCGGCGGTGGTGGACAAGACATCAACGTGAAAGTCGACGTGCCTAAGGTTGAGGCGCCCGCCTCTGCTCCCAAGGCCGAGGCGCCTGCCTCTGCGCCCAAGGTTGAGGCACCTGCGCCCGCGCCGGCGGCTCCAGCCCCGGCTCCCGCCAACGGCGGTTGAGCCGATCGGCTGCGGCTCCAGCGCGGGAGGAGCGCTGGAGCCAGCTTTTCACCAGGGAACAAGACAATGGATGATCCACACAACAGCGTATTGGAAGCGCGGTGGCTTCTTGCCGTGCCGGTGTCGGTGATCTTTGCGGTCTTGTTGGCCGGCTTGATACTGACCTGAAACAACTTATCAACGCCGATTGGTGCCGAGCTCGATTCGGTGCTCTATCGCGTCGGCATTGACGGTAGGAGCCATGGGGTTGGACCGCAACGCCTGGGATGGCTCTGTTGAAGCGGTTTATTGCGGAATGACCGGAAGGGAGGTTGATGGCGGCTCCGCGAATTCGGCGTCCCAGACCCAAAAGGGCACATCGCACTCTTCCCTTCCATCGATGAACGTCTCGTGCTCCTCCGTGATCCGAAAAACTGACGTCATCAGCTTACAAATCAGTAAGGCGACGACCACAATTTCGGGAGGATTCAAGCCTAATTGCGCCAAGATTCCCCAGCTATTCAGTACTGCGAGGCTGCTTCAACATCAGGCGAAACAAATGACAGAAACTAGATCGGGCTATTCAACTTTTCAAATTTCACTTCACTGGATGATAGCAGCTCTTGTGTTGTTTCAGCTGCTCTTTGGGGAGAGCATGACGACCGTCGTTGATGCTGCCGAAAGCAAGACTGCGCTCTCTCCAGCAGACCAGGCGATGGGTTCTGCACATTATTGGGTAGGGCTGTCGATCCTGGCTCTGGTCATAATCAGACTTGTGGTGCGCTTGGCATCAGGCGCGCCCAAGCCTGCTGAAAGCGGCCCGACTTGGATGCAGCTTGCGGCGCGTGCCTCGCATAGCCTGTTCTATCTGCTGCTCCTGGCGACCCCGATCCTTGGGCTCCTCGCCTTCTATGTCGGCGACCCATGGGGCGACATCCATTCACTCAACAAGCCGGTGTTTATCGTGCTCATTTCGATGCATGCTTTGGCGGCAATTTTTCACCAGTTTTGGCTTCGCGATGGCACGCTAAAGCGAATGCTGGCTCCCGCAAAATCAGGTTGATCGCGCTCAATGCAACCGGGCTGGCACTCAGGCAGCATTCAAAGCTCGTTGCTGCAAGGCAAACAGCGCGCCGACCAGCGCCACGTTGATCAGCGCGAGGCCGAGCAGTACGGTCAGCAATCCCCGCTCACCGGTATGTTGAAGTAGCAGCGCGCCGACGGAGGGCGCCGCGGCTTGAGCGATCAAACTCGGCATGGCGAGCCGACCCATCAGCTTCGCATAGCCGGTAGCGCCAAACAGGGCGAGCGGCAACGTGCCGCGCGCGATCGATTCCAGGCCGATGCCAGCGCCGTAGAACACCAGGGCGACCGGCAGTACCGGCAGCCCGGCCCAGAGTGTCGCCACACCGATGACAACAAACGTCACTGAGGCAAGTTTGGTCCAGATCGGATGGTGATAGCGCGCGATCATCATCTCGATGGCGCGGGCGCCGACCTGGGAAGGACCGACCAGCGCGCCGAGGCCGACCGCCGCGCCGAGCGCCAGGCCGGTGGTTTGCAGCACGGTCAGCAGATGCACCGACAAGGTCGACGATATGACCGCTGAGAACGTGATGCTTGCCGCCAGTGTCGCCATCAGCGGCAGGCTGCGCGGCGCCAGGCCCGTTTCCGGCGCGACAGTCGTCTGCGCAGACGCTTCGGCGGGAACGCCGCGCGGCAGGATGAACAGATAGGCCGGCAACGCCGCCACAAGCTGGAGTGCCGCATAAACCAGGCACACGCCGCGCCAGCCGAACGCATCGAGCAGAAACGCCGAAATCGGCCAGCACACCGTGCTGGCGAAACCGCCAAACAGCGTCAGGCTGGTGATGGTCGAACGGGCATTGCGCCCATACAGCCGTCCGAGCGTGCTGAAGGCGGCGTCATAAAGGCCGGCGCCCATGCCGAAACCCATGATCAGCCAGCCGGCGACGAAGACGGCCAGTGTCGGCGACGCGGCAAGAACGAGCTGGCCAATGCCCAGGCAAACGGCGCTGAAGGCGAGCGTCATGCGGCCACCGTGGCGTTCGATCGCGGCACCGACATGCGGCGATATCAGGCCCGCGACCAGCAGCCCGAGCGACAGGCTGCCGATCACCCAGGGAAAGGGCCAGCCGGTCTGAGCCGACACGGCAGGGCCAATGACGGCCGGCAGATAGTAGGAGGAGCCCCATGCCATGATTTGCGTGAGGCCGAGGGTCGTGACGATGACCGGACGACTTGGGATTGTAGCCACTCAGGCATGCTCCCGAGAAGCGAGTGGAGCGGCTATCGTCGGTGCCTTCACGAGCCCGTCAAAGCCCGCTATTTCTGAGCACTCAAGAGGAAAGACCTGATGCGCATCGCCGTGTTTGATGAGAATGAGGCAAGGCTTCATGTGCGAGCCCTTGCCGAGATGCTGACCCAGAGCGTCGAAGACGGCGCGCTCGTCGGCTTCGTGCTTCCTTTCGACGAACCTCAGGCGCTGACACATTGGGAGGGTGTTTTTCGTTCGGTGAGGGAAGGCGAACGGCTTCTCGTCTGCGCCGATATCGACGGCCGTGTCGTCGGCACGGTTCAACTTTATCTTTCGCCGGAGCCGAACGCACCACACCGGGCCGAGGTTTACAAACTCCTCGTTCATCGCGACTTCCAGCGGCAAGGCATCGGTCTCGCTCTCATGCAGGCTGTCGAGCGTGAGGCCATCAGCAGAAAACGGTCCTTGCTCCTCCTCGATACGGTCGAGGGCGGGGCCAGCGAGCGACTCTACAGGCGGCTCGACTGGCACGAGGTCGGCTCTGTCCCACATCACTTTGTCGACCCGCATGGCCAGCCGAAAGTCTCTATCTATTTCATGAAGCATCTGCCGCTTTAGGCTCGTAGGCGACCCTCTCGCCGTCTTCCTTCACGAAGTCCCGAACAGGGTGGTCTAGCAAATCCAGAACCAGCTCGGACGGCCGGCAAAGCCGCGTGCCGCGCGGCGTCTCGACGATAGGCCGATTGATGAGGATGGGATAGGCGAGCATCTGGTCGATCAGCTCCTCCTCGCTCCATTTGGCATCGGCCAGACCCAGCTCGGCATAGGGCGTGCCCTTTTCGCGCAACAGCGCGCGCGCCGGTAAGTCCATGGCCTCGAGCAGGCCCACCAGCCGTTCGCGCGAGGGCGGGTCTTTCAGATATTCGATGACGGCAGGCGTCTCGCCGCTCGCCACGAGGAGAGCGAGCGTGTTGCGCGACGTCCCGCAATCGGGGTTGTGATAGATGGTGATGGTCACGGCCCTGCCCTTTCGGTCTGTGGTGTGGTGTCGGCGGGAGTTAGAAGCCAGCGCATTGCGGCGGCGGCAATGAGTGCCCCGGCAATCTCGGCAAGGATGAAGCCGGGAAGGTCGGCCGGCCGGATGCCGGAAAAGCTGTTGGTCAGCGAGCGGGCGACAGCCACGGCCGGATTGGCAAAGGACGTTGAAGCCGTGAACCAGTACGCGGCCGTGATGTAGAGCCCGACCAGCCAGGGAATGGCGGTCCGCTCGAAGCGCAAGCCGGCCAGGATGACGGCGACCAGACCGAAGGTGGCAGTCCCTTCGGAGAGCCACTGCGCCGCACCCGTTCGGATATGTGCTGACGCCTGGACCAGGGCCTGACCGAACATGGCGTGCGCCGTCACCGTGCCGACGATGCCGCCCAGGATTTGCGCCACGACGTACAGACCGGCAATGCGCATCGGCAGCTGCCGCAGGACCGTGAAGACCAGCGTGACTGCTGGATTGAAATGGGCGCCGGAGATTGGCCCAAGAATGGTGATGAGCACGACGAGAATGGCGCCTGTCGGCAGCGTATTGCCGAGAAGCGCTACAGCTTTGTCCGTCGTCAGCGTCTCGGCCATGATGCCGGAGCCGACTACGGTGGCGACGAGGAAAGCCGTGCCGAGCGCCTCGGCCGCGACACGGCGCGGCACGCTGTATTCAGGCATCGGCACGGCTTTCTTTTTTCGGGACGCAGCACGTCGGGTTGAGCGCCGGCGAACAGATCTCCGGCCGGCCGGAGCAGCAATCCTCCATCAGGAACCGAATAAGGCCGGTCAGCGCGTCATATTCGGCGCTGTAGACGATCGACCTGGAATCCCGCCGCTGGGCGACCAGCCCGGCGCGCTCCAGTTCCTTCAGATGAAAGCTGACATTCGACGCCGAGACCTCCACCTGTTCCGCCAGCGCGCCCGCGGCGATGCCGTCGGGGCCTGCAACGACCAGCCGCCGCAGCAGCTTCAGCCGCGTTTCCTGTGACAGCGCCCCGAAGGCGGAAAGGGCTTGACGTTCGTCCATATTTCAACAATCCTAAAAATATCGAAATGAGGATTACCGCAGATGCTCGCCCCTGACAACACCGAATTTGACCGTGTCGCGATACAAGATCCCGCCGACATCACCATTGACGGCCTGCTGGGATTCCTGGCCGCGCACAAGGAAAAGCAGCTGGTGTTTTTCTACGACGGCCGCGTCGTCCAGCCCGGCTATCACGTCACCGAGGTGAAGGCCGGCCAGTTCGCGGCGCTGGATTGCGGCGCCAACCCCGAATCCTGGTCGGAGATTTTCGTGCAGCTGTTGGACGTGAACGAAGACCGCACACACATGCCGGCAGCCAAATTCTCGGCCATCATCCGCAAGGTCACCGAGCATGTCGGGCTAGACCATTCGGCCAAGTTGACCTTCGAGGTCAGCGACGGTGTGCGGCCGATGCAGCTCTACCGCGCTGCCCTGCCGGAAATTGTCGCCGACGCCGTGCATGTCGGGCTGTCGCCCCGGCCGGCAAGCTGCAAGCCGCGCGACCGCTGGCTCGAGGAGCAACAGAAGATCAGCGCGTCATGCTGCGGGCCGGCAGGCGACGATATGCTCGCCGGCGGCATTAAGAACTCAGCTCGCTGAACCGGCGCATGCGCTCGATATCGGCGTCGCCCAGGATGGGAAATATCTGGTCGCGGCGGGCGGCGGTCGTATTGGTCGATTGAGCCATGGTTTCGACCGTACCGCCCCGGTCGTGCACCTTGGAGGGATTTCTGGATCCGTTCAGGAATGAGCCTGATCGATGACGCGACCGACAGCGCAGGCCACGATCTCCGCCCAATACTATCCTGTCACGCCAAACGCCTGGGCTGCAGCGGAGGATACGTCGGAATCCCCCAAGGCAGATCCTGGAGATAAGCCATCCGTCACATCTTCGTAGAGCGCTATTGGATGCGGGCGCCCCACCAGATACCCCTGTATCTCGGGACATCCTTCCTTCATCAAGAAAACACGCTCGTCTTCTGTTTCAACGCCCTCTGCGATGACGGGCAATGTCAGTGCACTCCCCAGACTGAGTATCGTGCGCACGATGGCGGCTGACTGGACGTTCGAACCGACACCCGAAACAAAACTGCGATCGATCTTGATCTTGTCGAATGGAAACGCCTGTAGCGAGGAAAGTGATGCATATCCGGTTCCAAAATCATCCATGGAGATCCTTACGCCCAACGCCTTCAGTCGCCGCAAAACCGACAATGCAGTTGCCCGATCCCGGATGAGAACCCCTTCCGTGATTTCCAGCTCCAGGCGTCCTGGCGCAAGGCCGGTCTCGTAGAGGATCGAATGAACCAGGCCCACCAGGTCGCCGAAACGGAATTGCACCGGGGAAAGATTGACGGCGATCTGCAGGGGGTTGGCCCAGGAGGCGGCTTCGTTGCATGCCTGCCGGAGCGTCCATTCCCCTATTTCAACGATCGTGCCGTCCTGTTCGGCAAGGGGGACAAACGCGGCCGGCGAGACGAGCCCGTGTTTTGGATGGTGCCAGCGGGCGAGTGCCTCAAAACCAAAGATTTCGCCGTCTATCCGGGCCTGCGGCTGATAGTGGAGCACAAGTTCGCCATGTGCGATTGCCAAGCGCAAATCTTGCTGCAAGGCGTAGCGTTCTCTTAGTCGCCGATCCATTTCAGGATCGAAAAATTGCAGCATTCGACGGCCGTCCGCCTTGGCTCGGTAGAGCGCGGCGTCGGCATTTGCCATCAGCGATGCGGCACTCTCTCCATCCCTCGGATAGATCGCCGCGCCGATGCTCAGCCCGATTGAAATGTGCTGGCCCCGGATTTCGAATTCGCCTGCCGCCGAATCGAACAGACGGTCGGCGACTTCCTTGGCTCCGGCGGGTCGTTCATCCAAGGCCAGGACAAGAGTGAATTCGTCGCCGCCCATGCGGGCGATAAAGGCCTCCGGCGCCGCCGCTTGCAGACGCCGGGCGATGGTGCACAGGAGATCGTCGCCGGCGGCGTGCCCAAAAACGTCGTTGGTCTCTTTGAAATGATCAAGGTCAATGCTGAACACGGCAAAGCTGGCATGCTTTGCTCTCGCCCGCTCGAGCGCCGTGGTCAGGTGCGCTGCAAGCGCAGTTCGGTTCGCCAGACCGGTAAGCGGATCGTGGTGCGCGAGATGCGCGATTTCCTCGTGCCGTGCCATGAGTTCGGTGCGCGCTACGTTCATATTCTCGCGCGCGTCGTCCAGGCCGTGGGCGGCTTCCCTCACCTTATCCTGGAGCAGGTTGAAGCTTTCGGCCATCTCTCCAAGCTCGTCGCGAGAGTTTACCGTCACCGGCATGATGTTCACGGAGGCATGCGCTGCAGCAAGGTCTCCACGCCCCAGAGCAGCCATGGCGAGAGAGAAGTCCTTCAGCGTTCCGGATGTCAGACGCTTCGCTGCGTTGCTCACCTCGGTTGCCGAATGGGTGATCATTCCCGGCAAAATCAGGCCGACACTGATGGTCAGCAACGCGACAACGACAAAAATGTCCTCCAGGGCGGCGATCAATGGAGCATCGACGTTGGGAACGCTGCCGATCGCCAGGAAATAGCCGGCACCGTCGAGCACGAGCACAAATAGCATGGCTCCAGTAAGCTTCAGGTGAAGCGTATGCGGCAGCAAGGGCAGACCCAGCGCGTGGCGATCCTCCATGGCGCGCCAGGCGTAAAGCGCAGCACCCGAATAGGCCAACGCCAGACCGAACAGGACGGTAGGAAGCCCAAACTGCTGGAAGCCCAGTATGGCGGTCAACAGCCATATTGCCGCCGCGCCCACGCCAAGGGCGATCGTTCCTCTGGGAGCTCGGAAAGGCCGCGCGGCATCGGGATGGTCACGGCGCAAGAGCCAGACTGCGATGTTCGGCATGCAGATGCTGATCAGGTACGTAAAATTGGCTGCAGCGATCATCCAGAGCGGGTACCCGCACAGCATGAAACCGATTGCCGCGGCAGCTGTGAGCAGCGTTGCCGCCCATGGACAATCTGTTGAGGTGCGGCTGGCCAGGAATCTCGGCAGCAGGCCGTCTTCGCTCAGTTGCGCAAGGGTCCGCGCGGCGCCTGCCAATGGCTGCAACGTTCCATGGAACATGTTGAACATGATGAACCAGATGGCGGCGGCTTTGCCGAGACCGCCCAACAGGGGCGCAAACGTCGGCCCGAGGGCCATGGCGAGGTCCGTGCCGAGTGGTTCTGGTCCAAGCACGCCCAGCCAAACGACCGGCAGGACAAGGAAATAGATGCCGGCCATTCCCGCGCTCGCCCACATCGCCCGAGGAATGTTGCGGTTGGGATCGATGGTTTCGCCAACATGGCAGGCTGCGGCTTCAAATGCCGGCGCGGCAAATCCGATCAGGTACAGCCCCGCCATCACTGACGTGATGTCGCCAAAAAGGCCGGCAAACGGGCTGGTCAGCGTAAAATCCGTCGCCTGCCGCCAGTCGACCTCGCCACTAATGACCGGGACAAGGGATGACAGAAACGCAAGCATTGCGGAGGCTGTGGCGATCGGTATCGCCAGTCTGACCACCCACTTGATTCCACACAAATTGACCGCCGTAAAGAATGCGATGAGCGCGCAGGCGACCGCCTCCACGGGGAGGCCCGGCAAGTACCATTGCTGGATTGCAGACGCTGAAAGAACCGCTGTCAGTCCGCAGGTCGGAACCCAGCCCCACCAATAGCAAGTGCCCGTCAAGGCCGAGAGAACGGGACTGTAGGGTCGGAAAGCTTCCGCGCACGCTGCAGAGATACCGCCGACGCGGTTTGGCCACATGAGAACCAGTTCGGTCCACGCCGGCGCGGCGGCCCAGCTAAGAAGCAGACCAATAACGAGCAACGGTACCGCGGCGCTTCCTTGACCGGGAATATTCCCCTGGCCGACAAAAAGAGCGGCGATCAGAAAGAGGCTTTGATTGCTGCCACCCATGGCGAGCGCTGTCGTGCCCATCCATCCCAGGGTTCTCGGGTGCGGTCGAGAAGGAGTGACGTCGCGCATTCTGAGACATCCATTCAGCGGAGCGCTGTCAGACTCGCGATCATGTGTAGGGGTGCTTCTGTCTAACGCAGCGCTCTCGAAGTCAAAGATGAACCTAGGTGAGACATATTAAGACTTCGTACCAAGGCCGATCCGCTCGATAATCACTGTCGATTGGCGGGTGCACGGTTCGACAATGTGCGTGCCGGCGCGGTGGGTCTTATCTCATTCGCTTCTCGAAGTCGTCGGCCCCTTTCATCTATGGGCATCGACGCAAAGGCAAAGCGAATAGTCGAGAATACAAGTCGCCGATGGCTGTTTAACGATAAAACGATACTGTTGCGGAGCGCTCTCGTTCGAGAGTTGCAGATGAACGCGGCTGTAGATCGTCAACACGTTCACCGGCTTTTGCTGGGGTGCCGGTGAAGGCATCGGCGAGCGCCAGGGGCGCAGGTCGGGCGATGAACGTTCCCGCGCACCGTCTTGTAAGATCAACTGCCACCCGCTCGGCGACGCCCCCATGCCTTTCGTAAATGTGCTGCCACACCGCCATGAACATGAAGATGACGATGTTATAGTCGCTCGCGAGGGTCTGCTCGACCTGGCGCTGTTTGGTGAGGTCGAGCACATCGCGGGCCACATGCGCTTATAGGCAAGAGGCCAACGGGTTCAATTCTCGGGGCAGTCCCAGACGCCGGGAAGGAAGAACGGATCGGCTTTCGTAGGTCGCTGACGCCCACAGAACCACAGGCAACAAAAAGCCCGGCGAACCGGGCTTTCTGTCAGGCGTCTGAACCATATCGAATGGCTCGAAACGGGAATTTGGTGCCCAGAAGAGGACTCGAACCTCCACTCCTTGCGGAACACGGACCTGAACCGTGCGCGACCAATTCCGCCATCATGGCTATAGGGCTAGCCGCTACGCAGAGCCCAAGCAGCATAGGATAGCTCATCCCAGAGCCAAAGGACCGTGTCCATGGCTCCTGTCCGCTAGAGTCTCGATGACCCGGCATTCCGCCACTCTGCCGCAGGCGCACTCATCGACCATGCGTGTCAGTTCAAGTCGCAGGGCGTTTAGGCTGGCGATCCTGCTCTCGACTTCGGCCAGTCGGGCCTTGGCGATCGCATCAGCTGTCGCGCAAGATTGCTCCGGGTTGTCCTGAAGCGACAGCAGCGCGCGAATGGCTTCGACTTCAAAGCCGAGCTCGCGGGAGTGCCTGATAAAAGCCAGCCTTGAAACGGCGGCTTTCTCGTACCGTCTCTGCTGCCCTTCGGTGCGCGGCGGCACCGGCAGCAGCCCGATCTGCTCATAGTAGCGGATGGTGGGGACTTTCACCGCCGTTCGGCGCGAAAGTTCGCCGATTGAGAAATCCATGAAAAACCTCTTGAACCTCTAGTGGCTAGAGGAACTAAGGTGATCGCAAGCATGGAGATTTTCAATGGCTGACGATTGCTGCGCCCACGAAGCAACGACCTGCGCTAGCCCGGCGCCCTTGGTGCTGCCTGCCAGGGCCGACAGGGCAGAAGCGGCAGGTCATGGAGCGCCGAACGCATCATGCTGCTCGGGCGGTGTGGCTGTTTTTGACGGCATGGACGTTCGTTACAAACGGGTGCTTTGGGCGGTCATTGCCATCAACGGCGCGATGTTCCTCACCGAGATGGTCGCCGGCCAGCTCGCCGGCTCGCAAGCGCTCAAGGCCGACGCCCTGGATTTCCTCGCCGATACCGTCACCTATGGCCTGAGCCTCGCCGTGATCGGTGCAACCCTGCAAACACGTGCGACCGCGGCCTTGTTCAAGGGGCTGTCTCTGTTCGCTATGGCGCTGTGGGTGTTCGGTTCGACGGTCTACCAGACCCTGGTGCTCGGCGTTCCGAGCGCGGAGGTCATGGGGGTCATCGGCTTCCTGGCGCTGGCTGCAAACCTCGGCTCCGTGCTGCTGCTGCGCCCCTACAAGGATGGCGACGCCAACGTCCGCTCGGTCTGGCTTTGCTCGCGCAACGACGCCATCGGCAATGTGGTGGTGATGGCTGCCGCCGTAGGAGTCTGGCGCACAGCCACCGCTTGGCCGGATCTTGTCGTCGCCGCGCTGATGGCGGGAATATTCCTGACCTCGTCCGTTCAGATCCTGGGACAGGCTTGGGTTGAGTACAGCCAGGGCCGACAGCTCGCTGCCGCGGAATAAAAAAAGGCCCGGACGAACCGGGCTTTTTTTTGAACGAAGATTGATGCGCCCCAGCGGGCTCAATCAAACCATCACCAGTCCTCCTTCGCCAAGGCTTCGGAGGACACTCCTTCGTCTAACGACTTCGGGTGGCCTGCCACCCGAAGCTCGAAGAGCGAAGGGTGGTGCCCAGAAGAGGACTCGAACCTCCACTCCTTGCGGAACACGGACCTGAACCGTGCGCGTCTACCAATTCCGCCATCTGGGCTGGTGCGGGCTCATGTAAGCGGGCAAGCGACAGGTGTCAACGCGCTTTTTCAGAGCATGATCCCGAAAAGTGGGAACCGGTTTTCGGAAAAGATCATGCTCAATCAAGAAACGCCCGCGGCGACGCGCCGGCTCAGTTTTCCAGCACGTCCTTCGACGCCACTGTGGAATCGGCGTTGAGCTTGTAGATGACCGGCACGCCGGTGCCGAGTTCGAGCTTGACGATCTCCTCGCCGCTCTTGCCGTCCAGCGCCATGATCAACGCCCTGAGCGAATTGCCGTGCGCGGCGACCAGCACCGTGCCGCCCTTCAGCACATGCGACTGCATGTCGTGCAGATAGTACGGCCAGACGCGGGCGCCGGTGTCCTTCAGGCTTTCGCCGCCGGGCGGCGGCACGTCGTAGGAGCGGCGCCAGATATGCACCTGCTCCTCGCCCCATTTCTTGCGCGCGTCGTCCTTGTTGAGGCCGGAGAGGTCGCCATAGTCGCGCTCGTTCAGCGCCTGGTCGCGGATGGTCTTCAAATCGCTCTGGCCGACGGCGTCGAGGATGTGCTGGCAGGTCTTTTGCGCCCGGATCAGCGCCGAGGTGAAGGCGATGTCGAATTTCAGGCCGCGCGCCTTGAGCTTCTGGCCGGCTTCCTTGGCCTCCTTGTGGCCCTGCTCGGTCAGGTCGACATCGCGCCAGCCGGTGAACAGGTTCTTCAGGTTCCATTCGCTCTGGCCGTGGCGCACGAGCACGAGAGTTCCCGACATGTTTGCTCCTTCGAGTTTGTGGGGTGGGTCTGAGCAATTCCAGGGAAAGTGTGTAGCGGTTTTCCGTCCGGAATTGCGTAAGAAAAATAGATGCCTCAGCTCAGGCCGAGCACGTCCCGCATCGAATACAGTCCAGGCTTCTTCGCGCGAGCCCAAAGCGCCGCCTTCACAGCACCGCGGGCAAAGATCGCGCGGTCCTCGGCGTGATGCGAAAGCGTGATGCGCTCGCCGGTGCCGGCCAGGATCACGCTGTGGTCGCCGACCACCGAGCCGCCACGCAAGCTGGCGAAACCGATCGTTCCAGGTTTGCGCACGCCGGTATGGCCGTCGCGCGCGCGCGCATCGTTGCCGGCAAGCGCAATACCGCGTCCCGTCGCCGCCGCTTCGCCGAGCAGCAAGGCGGTGCCTGACGGCGCGTCGACCTTGTGCTTATGGTGCATTTCGAGGATTTCGATGTCGAAATCGTCGGCGTCGAGCGCGCGCGCCGCTTGTTCCACCAGCACCGCCAGCAGATTGACGCCGAGGCTCATATTGCCGGATTTGACGATCGTCGCGTGGCGCGCCGCGGCTTCGATCTTGGCGTTGTCTTCCGCCGAACAGCCGGTGGTGCCGATGACATGGGCAATGCGCGCCTGCGCGGCGTAGCCGGCGAATTCGACGGTAGCGGCCGGAGCGGTGAAATCGAGCACGCCGTCGGCCTTGGCGAACACCGGCAGCGGGTCGTCTGAGATCGTCACATTGATGGTGCCGATGCCGGCAAGTTCGCCTGCATCCTTGCCGAGATAGGGCGATCCGGCGCGTTCGACCGCGCCGACCACGCGCGCGCCGGGGATCAAATGGATGGCGCGGATCAGCGTCTGGCCCATGCGGCCGGCCGCCCCCACCACCACCAGGCCCATTTCGCCGGATTCGCTCATACAGTCCTCCCCAACACCTTCTTTCCACGCGAACGCGGCAGCGGAGTTTGGATTGGCTTGGCGTCGTCGACAAGCCCCAGCCCCTTCTTGCCCTGCACGCGGTGGAAGCGGGCGTAGACGCTGTGCGGATCGGCCATCAGCGAGGCGTGCGTGCCTTCCTCGACCAGCCGGCCCTGCTCCATGACGATGATGTGGTCGGCATTGACCACGGTCGACAGGCGGTGCGCAATCACGATGGTGGTGCGGCCGGCCATGACGTGGGTGAGCGCTTCCTGGACGCGGGCTTCGGCCTCGTTGTCGAGCGCCGAGGTCGCTTCGTCGAGCAGCAGGATCGGCGCGTTGCGCACGATGGCGCGAGCGATCGAGACGCGCTGGCGCTGGCCGCCCGACAGCGTCGCGCCGCTTTCGCCGACCGGCGTGTCGTAGCCTTGCGGCTGCTGGCGGATGAAGTCGTCGGCCGCGGCCTGGATCGCCGCCTGCTCGATCTCGGCATCGGTGGCCGAAAGCCGGCCATACCGGATGTTGTCGCGGATGGTGCCTTCGAACAGATAGGGCGACTGCGAGACATAGGCGATCGAACTTCGCAGCGAGTGTTTGGTGACTTTGGAAATGTCCTGGCTGTCGATCTCGATCGTGCCTGCATCGACATCGTAAAAACGCTGCAGCAGCGCCACCAGCGTCGTCTTGCCGGCGCCCGAGGCGCCGACGATGGCCGTCATCTTGCCGGCGGCGGCGGTAAAGCTCAGATCCTGCAGCACCGGCACTTCCTCGACATAGCGGAACGACACGTTGTTGAACCGCACCGCGCCGGTGGTGAAATGCGCCTCTGTGGCGCCTGGCGCGTCGCCCTGCTTCGGCTCGCGGTCGAGCAGCTCGTAGATCATGCGCGCATTGACCAGCGCCCGCTCCATGCTGACCTGCATGCGCGCCAGCCGTCGCGCCGGGTCGTAGGCCAGGATCAGCGCGGTGATGAACGAAAACACCGCGCCCGGCGGCTGGCCGAGGACCAGTGCCCGATAGCCGGAATAACCGATGACCGCGGTCACCGCGAGGCCGGCCAGCATGTCGGAAATCGGCGACAGCCGTTCCGAGACGCGGGCGATCTTGTTGCTGCGCTGTTCGGCGCTGGCGGCGAGGTCGCCGATGCGGCGCGACAGCTCCTCCTCCATGGTGAAGGCCTTGACGATGGCGATGCCTTGCGTGGCCTCCTGCACCGCCCCGATCAGCCGGGAATTGATGAGTACCGATTCCCGGTTGATCTTGCGTACCCGGCGCGTGATGTAGACGACGGCCCAGATCAGCGGCGGCCCGATCAGCAGTGAACTCAGCGACAGCACCGGATCCTGGTAAATCATGACGCCGACAAGGCCGACCAGCGTGACGGCGTCGCGGGTGATCGAGACGATGGTCAACGACAAAAGGTCGCGAATACCGCCGACATTCTCATTGACCTGCGCCGCCAGCCGGCCCGAACGCGTGTCGTTGAAGAAGTCGACGCCGAGCTTCATCAGATGATCGAAGATGCGTCTCTGGTAGCGCGCCACCAGATTGTTGCCGATCGTGGCCAGCGCCACCGCCTGGCCGTAGCCGGCGAAGCCGCGGATCATGAAGGCGCCCATGAAACCGGCGCAGATCCACAAGACGGCGCCGCCCTGCCGTTCGTAGAAGATCTGGTTGACCATCGGCGCCATGATCCAGGCGCTGAAGGCCGTCGTGCCCGAAACCAGCAGCGAACAGATGATGGCGACGGCATAGTGCCAGCGATAGTCGCGGCTGTTTTCAGCCAGGATGCGGCGCAGCACCGCCGAGACCTCGGTCGGCCGCACCTTCACTCTGTTTGGGCTTTGAAGTGTCAAATCTGCAGCGCTTCGTCGGTTTCCTGGGTAGAGCGGGCTGAATTTGGCCCCCTCTTAGCGCCCCGGCTACGGCTTGCCTATGGCGAAACTTCGTCGCGGCCGGGATCGCAGCCTGAAACGGGCCCAAGGAAAGGCAAAGCGGATCACGCCCGCCAGCGCCGCCCCGCGGTCTGGACGCCGAACAGCGAAGGGTTGCGGGCATAGGCGGCGAGCCCGAGAAGGGCTGCTAGCGGGTGGGTGATGACATAGACCGGCATCGAGGCCATCAGCGCGCTGTGCGGCGCCTTGTCCTCGAAGGCGGCGCGGAAATTGCCTTGCTTCAGAGCCGGCACGATCTTTTGCGCGATGCCGCCGGTCAAAAACACGCCGCCGCGGCTCATGAACACCAGCGCGAGATCGCCGGCGGTGCGGCCGAGACAGGTGACGAACAGCGCCAGCGCCTCCTCGGCGACGGCATCGGTCTTCGCCAATGCCGCTCCGGTGATTTCGGCCGGCGTGGTGAAGGGAGAAGGTTTTCCGTCGGCCTTGGCCACCGCCCGGTAGACATTCACCAGACCACGCCCGCACAGGATCTGTTCGCCTGAAATGCGGCCTTCGAGCTTCTCGATATGCGGGAACACCTCGAAATCGCGCGGTGTGCGCGGCCCGATGTCCATATGGCCGCCCTCGCCGGGCACCGGTATCCAATGGTTGAGCGCATGGACCAGCCCGGCGACGCCGAGCCCGGTGCCGGGGCCGAGCACGACGCGCCCGGCATTCTCCTCCGGCGTGCCGCCGCCGATCTTTTCCATATGCTCTTCGCCGAGCGCCACGACGGCCAGCGCCTGCGCCTCGAAATCGTTGAGCACGACGATGTCGCTCAGGCCCAGATTGGAAAACATCTGCTTCGGTTTCACCACCCAGGGACAGTTGGTGAGCGGGATCTCGTCGCCATCGACCGGCCCGGCGATCGCCAGCACCGCCGAATTCGGCCGCACCGACGACCGGTCGAGCACCGCCGCCTGGATCGCCTCGTCGATGGTGTTGAAATTGGCCGTCTGCACGATCTGCGGCTCGCCGGCTTCCGAATTCGCATCGAGCACGATCGAAAAGCGCGCATTGGTGCCGCCGATGTCGCCGATCAACACTGGAAACCGCAACGCTGCGTCGTCGCCTGACATGCTCTTGATCGTCCCCTTTGCGACGCCGCTGCGCCCGTTTCAATCGATTGACTAGCGCATGACCCAGGAAAGGGGAAGCGTCAGGTCGCCTTTACTGTCCGACGTTTGCCGGCGGCCGTCGCCTCGGCAGGGGAATGCCGATCTCCGGCGTCGCGGTGAAGGCGTTAGCGGCGCTTGGCAGGCCCGCCGCGTTGCCGTTGATGGGCGGCAAAGGCGCATCAGGTTCGGGCGCCCTGGCCGCGATCGGCACGCCACCGCCGCGATAAGTGACGGCTTCAATCGAGTCGGCATCGGGCTGGTCGAGCACGAACTGGCATTGTTTCGGCAGGTTCGCCATCGTCATCACGTCGCGTGCCTTGGGTGCGTCCGGGTTCTTGTTGGGCCTCCATGGCTCCTCGGTGAACCACCAGGCCAGCGGCTTGCCGCAGCCGTCATCGTCTGGTGTCGCTTCCTGTCCCTTGCAGTTGGGCGAGCCCGGCTGGCAGCCGATACGGATGTGGAAATGATAGTCATGGCCCCAGAACGGCCGGATCTTGCGCAGCCAGGAACGGTCGCCGGTGACGGTGTCGCAAAGCTTCTTCTTGATGCCGGGATTGACCAGGATGCGCTCGACTTCCGGATAGCTTGCCGCACGCTTCAGCAGCTGCGTGTGCATCGGCTTCCACAGCCTGTCCTTCACCAGATGCGTCTTTTCGTCGACCATCAGCGTGGCGCTGATGTTTTCGCGCTCCTGGGTCGTGAGCTTGCGGTCGGGCATTGGTGTCAGCCAGATGTCGGCGTCGAGGCCGATCTGATGCGAGGCGTGTCCGGTCAGCATCGGGCCGCCGCGCGGTTGCGAGATATCGCCGATCAACAGGCCGGGCCAGCCGTCGGCGGCGGCATCGCGCGACAGTTTCTCGATCAGCGCGATCATCGTCGGATGGCCCCAGCGGCGGTTGCGCGAGGGACGCATCACCTCCCAGTTCTGACCATCCATCGGAATGGCGACGCCGCCGGTGAAGCAGCCCTTGGAATAGAAGCCGAAGGATTGCGCCGCCGCCACCGCCGGCAGCTTCTTGGCGCCGAACAGGTCTTTTGCCCTAGGCTCGGCCGTGATAGCGCCCGCCGCCAGCCCGGCCAAGGCAACGATCGCCAGCGCCGCCGTCAGGAACGGCCGCCTGCCGGGCAAGGATCGCATCGAAATCGTCATGAGCCCCCTCTGCTGCAGGCCGCCAATTCAAGCGAATCATAGCACGCCCGGCGCCGCGTTTCGATTATCCACCCTTGATCGGGCTGCGCGGCTCGCCATCGCGCCAGCTCCCGTCAGCCCACATCCGGTCGAATGCCTGGCGGTAGTCCGGAAAGCGGAACCGATAGCCCACCGCCTTGATCGCTGTGTTGGCGACGCGCTTGTTCTCGCCATAGAAGGACCGCGCCATGGGCGAAAGTTGGGCGGTCTCGAAAGGAATTTCGGGCGGCGGCTCGACCCCCATCAGCCCGGCGGCATAGGTGACGACATCCTGTGGCGGCGCCGGCTCGTCATCGGTGACGTTGAAAATGCCACCTGTATTGCCGCTGATGAGGTGCCACAGCGCACCGGCAATGTCGTCGCAATGGATGCGGTTGAACACCTGGTCGGGCTTGACCAGCCGCCGCGCGGTGCCGTTTTCCAGATTGACCAGCGCATTGCGACCCGGCCCGTAAATGCCGGAAAGCCGCAGGATAGCCACCGGCTTGCCGATCTCGCGGCCAAGCTCCAGCCAGTCCTGCTCGGCCGCCACCCGCATTGCCGAGCGCTTCGACACCGGCCGGCATGCCGCCGTCTCGTCGACCCAGCCGCCGCCATAGTCGCCATAGACACCGACGGTGGAGAGGTAGCCGATCCAGCGAAGGGCGGGCATCGCTGTTATCGTCAGGCGCGCGGCGTTGAGCACCGGGTCGCCGGCCTCCTCCGGCGCCACGGAGACGATCAGATGCGTGGTATTCTCCAGCGCCTCGCCAACCTCAGGCGTCAGCGCGCCGTCGAACAGCAGCGGCGCAATGCCGGCCTGTTTGAGCGATTCGACCTTTTCCGGCGTGCGCGTGGTGCCGAAAATCGTCGCCTTTTCCTTGTTGGCCCCGGCAAAGGCCTTGCCGGAATAGCCGGCGCCGAAGATGAAGACCTGCTTTTCGCTCATGCATGCGCCTCTGTTGGCAGCGCGGACAGCCATTCGTCGCGCACTGTCGCGTCGGTTTCGGTTTTCGAGCCGGCAGCGGCCCTATCCCTGAATTCGGCCTCTGGCACCAGCCGCGCCAGCGCCCAGATGGCCGCGCCGCGCACCAGCGGAGACGGATCGCTCAGCAAGGCACGCACCGGGCCGGTCAGCGAAAAATCCCCGGAATTGCCGGCGGCGATCAGCACATTGCGGACAAAGCGGTCGCGGCCGATGCGTTTGATCGGCGAGCCCGAGAAGAAAGACCGGAACGTGGCATCGTCCAGCTGCAACAGTTCCGCCAGCGCCGGCTCGCGCAATTCGTCGCGCGCGGCGAGTTTTGCCTCCGAGGCGGCGCGGGCGAACTTGTTCCACGGGCAGGCGGCGAGGCAATCGTCGCAGCCATAGATGCGATTGCCGATCTTTTCGCGGAATTCGTGTGGGATCGGCCCCTTGTTCTCGATGGTCAGGTAGGAAATGCATCGCCTGGCATCGAGCCGGTAGGGCGCCGGAAAGGCATCCGTCGGGCAGGCATCGAGACAGGCGCGACAGGAGCCGCAATGGTCCTCGTCGGGGGCATTGGGCTCAAGCTCGGCGGTGGTGAAGATGGTGCCAAGAAACAGCCACGAGCCGTGCTCGCGGCTGACCAGATTGGTGTGCTTGCCTTGCCAGCCGAGCCCGGCGGCCTCGGCCAGCGGCTTTTCCATCACCGGTGCGGTGTCGACGAACACCTTCACGTCGCCGCCGGCCCGCGCCACGATCTTGCCGGCGATCTCCTTCAGCCTTCCCTTCATCACCTCGTGATAGTCGCGGTTCTGCGCATAGACCGAGATCGCGCCGCGGTCGCGCCTTGCCTGCAGTGCGCGCGGATCGTGGTCCGGCCCGTAATTCATCGCCAGCACGATGATCGAGCGTACTTCGGGCCACAGCGTCGACGGTTCGCTGCGGCGCTCGAGCGTCTCGGCGATCCACGCCATCGAGCCATGAAAACCATCGGCGACGAATTCGGCGAGCCGTCCCGGCGCCAGCGGGATCGAGTCAGGCGTGGTGACGGCCACCGCATCGAAGCCGGCGCGCCGCGCCTCTGCGTCGATCAGCGCGCGCAGGGTTTCGCGTTTAGAAGTCGAGGTCCGCATAATGCGACACCGGCGACAGGCCGCGCACCCGGTCGGAGAGCAGCGGCCGGAACGACGGCCGCGATTTCACCCGCGTGTACCATTCGCGCGCCGCGGCATGCTCGCGCCAGTCGATCTCGCCGAGATAATCCAGCACCGACAGCGTCGCGGCCGCTGCCAGGTCGGCATAGGTGACCTTGCTGCCGGCCAGCCAATGGCGGGTGCCGGCCAGCCAGTTGGTGTATTTCATATGCTGGCGGATGTTGGCGCGGGCAGCCCGGATCGCCGCCGAATCGGGCGAACCACCGCCCGCCGTTTCAGGCATCACCGGCTTCAGCACGCGTTCGCGCACCAGGTGCCGCGTTACTTCGCTCTCGGCCTTGTTGAGATACCAGTCGGTCAGCCGGCGGATTTCGGCGCGCTGCATCGGGTCTTCGGCAAACAGCCTCTTGTCGCGCTTCAGGACACCGCGCGTCTCGTCGAGATATTCGGCAATCACCATGGCGCCGACGATCGGCACGTCGCCCTCGGCAAGCAGGATCGGCAAGGTGCCGGCCGGGTTCAGCGCCAGGAACTCCTTGCGCCGTGTCCACGGTTTTTCCTCGATCAGCGCCAGCTCCTCGCCATACTCGCCAAAGGCGAGGCGAACGAAGCGGCAGGTGGCGAACATCGGGTGATGGAAAAGCGTCAGCATGGTTCCGCGATAATTCAGCGCACTGGCGAATCGCAGGGCGCACCGGTAAGTCTTGGCGGCCCGTCATGCGGCCGTCACGGTGTTGCGACCTATAGGGGGACTTCCGCGCCGTGACAAGCAAGCCATTTGCAAGCCGTTTCCTTCCGTCACTTGAATGCCGAGGTTGCCATGGATAGCCACACCATTGTCGAAGCCCTGCTGCTCGGCCTGCTGGAGGGGCTGACCGAGTTCATCCCGGTGTCCTCCACTGGCCATATCCTGCTTGCCGGCCATTTTCTCGGCTTCCATTCCACAGGCAAGGCCTTCGAGATCCTGATCCAGCTTGGCGCCATCCTGGCGATCCTCAGCGTCTATTTCCGCCGCCTGTGGCAAATGCTGCTCGACCTGCCGCATGACCGGCTGACGCGGCATTTCGTCCTCGGCATCCTGATCGCCTTCCTGCCGGCGGCCATCATCGGCGCGCTGGCGCATGATTTCATCAAGACCATCCTGTTCGAATCGCCGCGGCTGATCTGCATCATGCTGATCATCGGCGGCGTCGTGCTGCTGGCGGTCGACCGCATGAAGCTGCAGCCGGTCTACCGCGACGTCGAACGCTTCCCGACCCGGCTCTATCTGCAGATCGGCCTATTCCAATGCCTGTCACTGATCCCCGGCACGTCGCGCTCCGGTTCGACCATCGTCGGCGCCCTGCTGCTGGGCGTCGACAAGCGCGCGGCGGCGGAATTCTCCTTCTTCCTTGCCATCCCGACCATGGTCGGCGCCTTCGCCTTCGACCTGTTCAAGAACCGCAATGTGCTGACCACGGCCGACCTGCCGATCATCGCCATCGGCTTCGTCGCCGCCTTCGTCGCCGCGCTGATCGTTGTCCGCTTCCTGCTCGATTACGTCTCGCGCAACGGCTACTCGCTGTTCGGCTGGTGGCGCCTGGTGGTGGGTGGTGTGGGCTTGGTGGCGTTGATGATTTGGGGGTGAGGAGTGGTCCGCGAAGCGGACGGAAAGCCAATTGCTTGGCTTTCCGAACGACGAACGGTGAAGGCCCGGTCCGCCTCCGGGCGGATAAAAAGGTCCAGTGAACCTTTTTAAGGGGACTGAACGCCCGGAGGGCGGGGAGCCAGCGAAGGGCGAGCAACGCCTGTCACTAGCCCCTCAGCCCCTCCCATAAAACGCATTCTCGACATGCACCGGCCAGCGCCAGGGCAGCACGGCCACCATGTCGAAGCGCATCGATAATTTGCCGTAGTCCTGCTGCCGCGACAGCCAGATATCGGCGGCGGCTTCGATGCGGCGCTCGGATTCATGGCCGATCGCCTCCATCGCCTCCATCAGCGTGCGCCGCGCCTTGACCTCGACGAACAGCACGAGGTCACCGCGCCTAGCGATCAAGTCGATTTCACCGAAGCGCGTGCGATGGCGGCGCGCAAGAATGCGGTAGCCCTTCAGCATCAGCGCCGCTGCCGCCAGCCACTCGCCGCGATGGCCGCGCCGATAGGCCTTTTGGCGGCTGGCGCTCGGGCGCTCAGCCACCTTCGCCTTCTCCAGCGGCATCCCTCAGCCCAAGCAGCCGCCGGTACAGCGCCTGCTTCTGCCCGCCGGTCATCTTCGCCGCTTCCGCCGCCGCCTTGGAGGCCGGCATTTCGGCGGCCAGCGACAGAAGCAGCCGGTCGATGTCGGCGGGTTGGTCGGCCTTGACCTCAGCCGGGCCGACACAGACCACGATCTCGCCCTTCGGCGTGTCGGCCGCCGCATAGTGGTCGGCCAGCCCCTGCAAAGTGCCGGTGCGCATTTCCTCAAAGGTCTTGGTCAGCTCGCGGCCGATGGCTGCCTTGCGCTCGCCACCCAGCGCCTCGACCATGGCAGCCAGCGTTTCGGCGAGCCGGCGTGGCGATTCGAAGAAGATCAGCGTCGCCGGCACCGCCCTGAAGGTTTCCAGCTTGGTAAGCCGCTGCCCTGATTTCACCGGCAAAAACCCAGCGAACAGGAAGGCGTCGGACGGCAGGCCCGACGCCGTCAACGCCGCCAGCGGCGCCGACGGACCCGGGATCGGCACGACGCGCAGGCCGCGCTCCTGCGCCTCGCCGACCAGCCGGTAGCCGGGATCGGAGATCAGCGGCGTGCCGGCGTCGGAGATCAGCGCCACGCTCTGTCCGGCCTCGAGCGCTGCGATCAGCTTCGGCCCGGCCTCGCCGGCATTGTGCTCGTGATAGGCGGTGGTGCGACGGCGGATGCCGTAGCGGTCGAGCAGCACGCGCGAGACGCGGGTGTCCTCGCAGGCGACAATGTCGGCGGCGGCCAGCGTTTCAAGCGCGCGCAGCGTGATGTCGGAGAGATTGCCGATCGGCGTCGCCACCAGATAGAGCGCCGGCTCGAGCGGTCGGGCCGGCATCTCGGTCTGGCCGATCACATAGCTGCGTTTCTCGCCGGTCACCGCTCACTCTCCGTTCAGCCCTGTTTGGCACGGCGCAGGCGCGGTTGCAAAAGCCCGGCGTCCCGCCTCAACCTGACCGCCCCAAACCTGACGCCGATGTAATCCGGCCGCCATGTCTTTGCCATAGTGGGGAACGAAACCGTGGCCGGCGGATTGAATACCTGAGTCTCTTGAGGAGGAGGACAGGATGGACAGCCTCAAATTGCAGGACGTTTTCGAGCCCTACTATGCCGGGCGCAACCGCGTGCCCGCGCCAAAGGACAAGCGTATGCTCGCCAAGAGCGACACCAGCCTGACCAGGCGGGCCACCACCCCCTTGCCAACGAATGTCAGGCTTTCCGACAATCAGCCCCAGCCAAGCAGCACGACGGAGCACTGACCGGACGATGCCCAATCGCTTCGATATCTTCATCACCCGTCTTGAAACCAAGAGCGCCAGAGAAGGCGTGCCGCCGCATCCGATGAACGACCAGCACAGCGTCCGCCGCGACAAGGCCGACGCCAAGCCGGCCCGACCCGGCGACGCGCATGCCGAAAAGCACCGTGGTAAGCGTCGCTTCAAGCACGACGCTTGATCCCACAGACCTTTGCGGTTGGCCAGAACGGTTGAACGCGCGGGTGCCAACGCCCCGCACATCGTCAACCGAGATAC
Organism: Mesorhizobium sp. P2_D6; assembly: GCF_056404315.1. NCBI lineage: Bacteria > Pseudomonadati > Pseudomonadota > Alphaproteobacteria > Hyphomicrobiales > Phyllobacteriaceae > Mesorhizobium > Mesorhizobium sp. P2_D6. Next base: position 81,466 of record NZ_JBFUEG010000019.1, read on the forward strand.
CGCGAAACGCGCGCCTTCAGAAGGTCAATCAGTTCGGATCCATGAATTCATAGTCATCAGGGATGTCAAGGCAGACCATCCGCGCCTTCTTCAGGCTCGCCTTGAATTTCTTCTGCAGCTTTGAGCGATGCGCCTTTTCCATGACGAAGATGATGTCGGCCCACGCCACCAGTTCATGCGTTAGCGGCGTGTCGGCATCGTGATTGGTGCCGGCTGAGGCGACCTCGATATCCTGGCGTTTGGAAAACACCTGCTCGGCAGTCGGGCTGCGCAAACGATTCTGGCTGCAGACGAAGAGAACGTTCCTCACCGACTACTCATCCCAGATCTCACGCTGATTTTTGCTGAGAGGGATGTACTGATCAAATGTGAGTCCATTCAGATCAAACTCGAACAACTCATCCTTGGCGATCCCGCGAAGCTTATTTCCAATATATGTTATGAAACTGATGACAACGCTGAATTCGCTCAAGTGGGACAATTTTAGTTTCGATGTGACCGTTGCGTTCCTGATGAAAATCGCCTGAGCCTCAAAGAGGTCGTCATGCTCTGGAGATCTCAAGATTTCGGTCAATCCAAACTCGAACACATCATCAGTGTTTAATGTCCGCAGCGTCTCGTGGATCAGGAACTTCATCGCAGGACCATCTGGATACGGCGCGGGCACGCCTTCGGTTCAACAAGCCGAACTTCTAGCATCCTTCCTGGAGCCGATAAATCGTCCGCCTCGGTTGAGCCATTTGGCCTGTGGGCTTAGCGCGCCAGATCGGCCACCACGGCGTCGAGCACGATCATGCCGGCCGGCGTGGCGCGCAGCCTTGCATTGCCGATCGGCGCCACCAGCCCCTCGTCCTGCAGCACCGACAGCCGCGCGCTGGACAAGCCGCGCCCGGAAAACGCCTCGTAGCGGGTAAGGTCGATGCCTTCGGCGAGCCGCAACCCCATCAGCAGGAACTCGTCGGCCTCTTCCGAGCGCGTCAAAACCTCGCCGCCGGTGACGCCATGGCCCTTGGCCTCGACCAGATTGGCCCAGGTCTCCGGCATCCGCTCGGCGATGGTGACGGTGCGGCGGCCGTTCTCGATGAAACGTCCATGCGCGCCCGGCCCGACGCCGACATATTCGCCATAGCGCCAGTAGGTCAGATTGTGCCGGCTTTCGGCGCCTGGCCGGGCGTGGTTGGAAATCTCGTAAGCCGGCAAACCATGCGCCGTGGTCACCTCTTGCGTCAGCGCGTAGAGATCGGCTGCCCGGTCATTGTCGGGAATGGTGAATTTGTGCGCCGCATGCAGCGCGTGGAACGGCGTGCCTTCCTCGATGGTCAGCTGGTAGAGCGACAGATGGTCGGCGGCGTGGCCGATCGCCTGTTCGAGCTCCGCCTGCCAAGCGTCCAACGTCTGGCCGGGACGGGCATAGATCAGGTCGAAGGAAAGCCGCGGAAAAATCTCACGCGCCAGCCCGATGGCATGCAGTGCTTCCTCGACATTGTGCAGCCGGCCGAGAAAACGCAAATCCTTGTCGTTCAAGGCCTGCACGCCGAGCGACACCCGGTTGACGCCGGCGGCGCGGTAGCCGCGAAAACGCTCGGCCTCGACCGAGGACGGATTGGCTTCCAGCGTCACCTCGATGCCATCGGGCACGGTCCAGTTCTTGGCCACGGCGTCGAGCACCGCCGCCACCGTCTGCGGCTGCATCAGCGAGGGCGTGCCGCCGCCGAGAAAGATGCTGGTCACTTCGCGCGGCCCGGTGCGCCCGCGCATCGTCGCGAGCTCGGTCTCGAAGGCGCGGGTAAAACGCTGCTGATCGACCGGCTGGTGGCGGACATGGCTGTTGAAGTCGCAATACGGGCATTTGGCCGCGCAGAACGGCCAATGGATATAGACGCCGAAGCCCGGGCTGCGGTCCAGCGGCATCTCAGGCCGAACCAAGTCTGGCGCGGGCGAATTTCTGGAAGGCGCGGGCGCGGTGCGACAGCGCCGTTGGCTGGCCGGGCTTCCAGCCATGCTTCTCCTCGGCGCTCATCTCGCCGAACGTCTTGTCGAAACCGTCAGGCAGGAACACCGGGTCGTAGCCGAAGCCGAGCTCGCCGCGCGGCGGCCACACCAGCGTTCCCTCGGCCTCGCCTCGATAATATTCGGCTTCGCCATCTGGGAAGGCGAGGCAGATGACGGCTACGAAGCGGCCCTTGCGCAGCGCCGGCTGGGCGGCGCCGACCTCCTGCAAGGCCACTTCGGTGCGCTGCATGGCCATGCCGAAATCGCGGGTGCCTTCCGGAGTTTCGGCCCAGTTGGCGGTGTAGACGCCGGGTGCGCCGTCAAGCGCGTCGACGCAGAGGCCCGAATCGTCGGACAGCGCCGGCAGGCCAGTGGCTTCAGCCGCGGCAAAGGCCTTGATGTAGGCGTTTTCCTCGAAAGTGGTGCCGGTCTCGTCCGGCTCCGGCAAGCTGTAGTCCTTGGCCGACTTCGCCTCGAAGCCGAACGGACCCATCAAATCGGCGAATTCGCGCAGTTTGCCTGCATTGTGGCTGGCGACGACGATCTTTTTTCCATCGAGAGAATGCATCAAAGGCCCCAGATCCGTGGCTCGGCGAATTCGATCGAATTGCCCGAGGGGTCGCGTATGTAGATCGAACGCCCGCCTTGCGGCCATTCGAATTCGCTTTCAATGGCGATGTCTTTCGCCTCAAGCTGCGCCTTCCAGCGCCCGAGTTCATCCCCGCTTGCCGCAAAGCACAGATGACCCTCGCCGACCGTGCCGTGCGGCGGCACTTTCAGCCGCGCATCCGGCGCCGGCGGGATTTTGGTCGCCTCGGCGTTGAAGATCAGCAAAACGCCGGCGCCGCAGCGGAAGAAGAGATGGCGGCCGTCGACTTTGCCGAGGAGGTCGAGGCCGAGGATGTCGCGGTAGAACGCTTCGGCGGCGGCGAGATCGGTGACGTAGAGAGCGGATTCCAAAACAGCAGAGGGAGTCACGAGGCACCCCCCTCTGCCCTGCCGGGCATCTCCCCCGCAAGGGGGAAGATTGGCAGTTCCGCTGGCGGCGTCTCAACGTTGATGGTTGGCGAAAACGGTAGCAACCTCTGATCTCCCCCCTTGCGGGGGAGATGGCCGGCAGGCCAGAGGGGGGTGTGAAGGATCGCCGACGTCATCGCAGTAAATTCAATCAGGCCACAGCCATCTGCTGCAAACTCACCAACCTTTGGATGCCCTTCTTGGCCAGACCCATCAGCTCCGCGAACTGCCCTTCGGAGAAAGGCTCGCCCTCGGCGGTGCCCTGGATCTCGACGATGCCGCCCTTGCCGGTCATGACGAAATTGGCGTCGGTACCGGCCGACGAATCCTCGATATAGTCGAGATCGATGACCGGCTGACCGTCATGGATGCCGCAGGAAATTGCCGCGACATGGTCTTTCAGCACTTTGGCAATGCTGGCCATCTGCCGTGCTTCCATCCAGCGCAGGCAATCGTAGAGCGCTACCCAGCCGCCGGTGATCGAGGCCGTGCGGGTGCCGCCATCGGCCTGGATGACATCGCAGTCGACGGTGATCTGCTGTTCGCCCAGCGCCTGCAGGTCGACGACCGCGCGCAGCGAACGGCCGATCAGCCGCTGGATCTCCAGCGTGCGGCCGCCTTGTTTGCCGGCAGAAGCTTCACGGCGCATGCGTTCGCCCGTCGAGCGCGGCAGCATGCCGTATTCAGCCGTCACCCAGCCCTTGCCGGAATTGCGCATCCAGCCCGGCACCTTTTCCTCCAGGCTCGCCGTGCACAGAACATGCGTGTCGCCGAATTTCACTAGGCACGAGCCTTCGGCGTGTTTGGACACGCCGCGCTCGAAGGAGATGGCGCGCATTTCGTCGGCTTGGCGTTTGGAGGGGCGCATCGAGGCCTCTTTCTGTTCTTTTTGCGGTTGCGTGGGCGGCTTGTAGACGCATGCAGCCCATGGCGCAAAGGAAAATGGCCGCAAACGCGGCGCCGTGACCGCATACGGCATTGGGCGATCGCAAGAGCGACGCCGCTGGCCGCAAACGCGGCAGCGGGCGATCTGGAACAGACGCCGCTGACCGCAAGTGCGGCAGCGGGTTGCGCAGGGGCGAAGGAAGTCTATATCCTTTAGCCGGAGGTTTTTGGCCCGAATGACCAAGGCAGTCACCGAACCCAGTCTGCTGGCACCCGCGCTGCAGTCGCTCGACATGCGCTCGCGCGACATTTTCCGGCGCATCGTTGATTCCTACCTCAAGGATGGTGAGCCTGTGGGATCGCGCAGCCTGTCGCGCATCCTGCCGTCGTCGCTGTCGCCGGCCACCATCCGCAATGTGATGAGCGATCTCGAACATCTCGGCCTGATCTATGCCCCGCACATCTCGGCCGGGCGGCTGCCGACACAGACGGGCCTGCGTTTCTTTGTCGATGCCTTCATGGAGCTCGGCGATCTTTCCGACGAGGAACGCCGCGTCATCGAGGCGCAGGTGCGCGCCTCCGGCTCGGGCGCGACGCTGGAACACATGCTGACCGAGGCCAGCCAGATGCTGTCGGGCATGTCGCGCGGCGCCGGCCTGGTGCTGGCCACCAAGAACGAGGTGGCGCTGAAGCACATCGAGTTCATCCAGCTTGAGCCGACCAAGGCGCTGGCCGTGATGGTGTCGCAGAACGGCGATGTCGAGAACCGTGTCGTCGACCTGCCGGCCGGCATCACCGTCTCGCAACTGCACGAAGCCTCCAACTTCCTAAACGCCCATATCAGGGGCCGCACGCTCGCTGAGGCGCGCATCGAGATCGCTCGTATCAAGGACGAGACCAGGGCCGCCCTCGACACGCTGTCGCAGGATCTCGTCGAAAAAGGCCTGGCGGTGTGGGCGGGCGCCGACAGCGGCCTGCCGGCGCGTCTCATCGTGCGCGGCCGCGCCAATCTGCTCGAAAATGTCACCGCCCAGGCCGACATCGAATTGCTCAGGCACCTGTTCGAGGACCTGGAAACGCAGGACGGGCTGATCCAGCTGCTCGACCTCGCCGAGGACGGCCCCGGCGTGCGCATCTTCATCGGCTCGGAAAACAAGCTGTTTTCGCTCTCCGGCTCGTCGCTGGTGGTGGCGCCCTACCGCGACAAGGATGCCCGGGTCGTCGGCGCGCTCGGCGTCATCGGCCCTACCAGGCTGAATTATGCCCGCATCGTGCCCATGGTCGACTACACTGCCCAATTGATTACCCGGATGTTGAGATAAGTCCGAAGCCGGCATCACCGCAAAGGAGGGCGCAGAATGGCGCTTGAATCGTTCAAGGCCCAGATCAGTCTGCTGCTCGAGGAAATGGTCAACCAGCCCGAGGACGAGCACGAAATCCAGGAGCAACTGCGCGAAAAACTCCGCGAAATGCGCGCCATGGGCCTGCCGCTGCCGGACGATCTCGTCGCGCTGGAAAAGCGGCTCGACGACGATCTCGATGTCGAGGAAGAAGACAGCTGACGGGTTTCGCTTGAATCTGCGCGCACGCTTCTCTTTTGTGGCGCTCGCACGATATCTCTTCTTTGCATGACGCCCCAACTGGCGTGAATTCGAGGAGGACAGCGTGATCCGGATTGCCGGCTTCGCGAGCCTTGCCCTGCTTGTGGCCACCAGTGCCGTCGCTCAGCAAGCCGATCAACCGCTGCTGACCGGCAAGGACGCTTTCGGCGGTTGGAAGGCGGACAAACCGGGCGTGCGCCGGCTGATCAAGCCGGATGATCTGCAAAAGCCCTATCTTACTGAATCCGCCTCCAACGGCGCCGGCCTCGGCGATCGGCCCGAAGGCGCCAAGCCCGTCCTGCCGCCCGGCTTCTCGGCCGAATTGATCGCCTCCGGCATCGCCAATCCGCGCGTCGTGCGCGTGGCGCCGAATGGCGATTTGTTCGTTGCCGACAGCCACGCCAACCAGATCCGCGTCTATCGGCTGGCCAAGGACAGCGCGAAGCCGACCGAGGACGGCATTTTCGCCGGCGATCTCAACCAGCCCTACGGCATCGCCTTCTACCCGCCGGGCGACAAGCCGCAATGGGTCTATATCGCCAACACCGACAGCGTGGTGCGCTTTGCCTATCGCGACGGCGACCTGAAAGCCTCAGGCGAAGCGGAGACAATCGTCCCCGACATCCCGTCGGGCGGCCACTGGACCCGCGACATCGCCTTCTCGGCTGACGGCAAGACGCTCTATGTCTCGGTCGGGTCCAGATCGAATGTCGCCGAGGGCACGGGGAAGGAACCGCGTGGCGGCCTCGACGCCTGGGCCAAATCGATGCCGCTGGGTGCCGCCTGGGGCCGGGAGGGCGGCCGTGCCGACGTGCTGGCCTTCGACGCTGACGGCAAGAATGGCCGCATCGTCGCCACCGGCCTGCGCAATTGTTCGGGTATGACCGTGCAGCCGGCCACCGGTGCACTCTGGTGTGTCGTCAACGAGCGCGACGGGCTGGGCGACAATGTGCCGTTCGAATACGCCACCTCCGTCAAGGACGGCGCATTCTACGGCTGGCCCTGGTACTACATCGGCAACAATGAGGATCCACGCCGCAAGGGTGAGCGCCCCGACCTTGCCGGCAAGGCAACCATCCCCGACGTGCTGATGCAGGCACATTCGGCGCCGCTCAACATCGTCTTCTATGACGGCGGCAATTTTCCGGCCGAGTACAGGGGCGATGCTTTCGTTGCCCTGCACGGGTCCTGGAACCGCGGCGTACGCACGGGCTACAAGGTGGTGCGACTGAAGTTCAAGGATGGCAAGCCGACCGGCGAGTATGAGGATTTCATCACCGGCTTCGTCATTTCCAATGACTCCGTCTGGGGCCGGCCTGTCGGCGTCGCGGTGGCCAAAGACGGCGCGCTCATCCTCACCGAGGATGCCAACGGCACCATCTGGCGCATCACTCATGTCGACGGCCCTTCCTGAGCCCATTGGTTTGGCCAAGAGCTGCCCCAGTGCACGTCCCGATGTATCGCCTTGGGATAGGTATGGATCACCTCGGCCGATGAGACGCGGTCGTCGAAACCGGTATCCCTGAGATTGAAGAGGCCGACCGAGCCGAAGGACTTCTTCGCCCCTTGCGCGAAGCGGCTGTCGCTGAAATCGTGTTCGTAGAGCGTCACCGTAACGTGACCGTCATTGAGCTTCGGCACGTAAACAGTGCTGATCGTGTCGTTGGCGACGCCCAGCTGGTTGACGTTGAAGCGATAGACGTCCTGCACCATGCGCCGGGCCGCATTGCCGTTGATCATCCAGTATTCGCGCCGCGATGCGCGGTTCTGGTCGTCAAGCTTGAGCGCTGCCTTGCGGCCAAGCCCGAGCCAGTGCTCGAACACCATCACATTGGCGCCCCAGGGGTAGGGATAATTGGACTTGTCGACGATGCGCCGCACGCCGGTGTCGGGAATCTCATTGGTGTCGACATAGTCCAGCCATTGCAGCTGGAACGACGCTTCCACGTTGAGGTCGCTGTTGCGCGGATCGGAAGCAACGATGCGCCAGTCGGAAACCGGCGGATATTTGGTGTCGAGGTCGATGTAGAATCCGGCCTTGGCATTGTCGCCGGGGTCCGGGGAGTCGCGCTCTAACGCGACCAGCCGCACCTCGAAACGGTTGTTGACGACCAGCGGATAGATCATCGGATGAACGGGGTGAGCGCCGGGGTTCCGGCTGTCGGTGAAATACCCGGGCGCCGGGACGACATCGCTGGCGCCTTTGTCGAACAGGCTGAAAGCCTGCCGCCCCTCGAACCACAGATACCATTCCAGCTCGTGACCGCGCGCCTCGGAATAATTGTTGGGCATCCATTGCATAAGCTGGATGTGAAGTCGTTTCGCTAGCATGGGCGGCTCCGGCCGGTGTAACTGCGCGGGCGCGCAGCTAATTAGGGATTGCAACGTGCGATGGGGCGGATGGGGGATAGCCGCTCTTCCCCGGCGCGTAAGTGAACCATCTCTCTTTTCGGCGGTGCCCGGGCGACCGTTCGAGCCGCTGGCGCAATCGAATCCGTTTTACCCCTGGCGGCTTTCATGCCATCAGGGGCCGTTCACGGGGTGCAAACTGTCATGACCCTCACCGGCTTTCTCGCTTATAGCGCCGCACTCGGCATCGCCGCCGCCATTCCCGGCCCCGGCGTCACCGCGCTTGTGGCGCGGGCGCTCGGCTCCGGCTTCCGCTCGTCGCTGGCCATGTCGTTCGGCCTGATGCTTGGCGACCTCACCTATCTCACCGCCGTGGTGCTCGGCCTTGCCTTCGTCGCGCAGACCTTCGGCATGGTTTTCCTCGCCATCAAATGGCTGGGCGTCGCCTATCTCGCCTTCCTCGGCTGGCGGTTCTGGACCGCAGGCATCACCCCCGAGACTGTCGAAGCCAGGAAAGGCAAGGGCGGCCTGGTGTCGAGTTTCCTTGCCGGCCTCACCGTGACGCTCGGCAACCCGAAGACGATGATCTTCTATCTCGCAATCACGCCGACCATCGTCGACCTGAAGACCATCACGCTCGCCGACTACGGCATCCTGGTAGCGCTCACAGTCATCGTGCTCTTCGTGGTGCTGGTGCCTTATCTGGCGCTGGCCGCCAAGGCGCGCTGGTTCCTGAAATCGCCGCGCGCGCTGAAGGCGCTGAACCGCACCGCAGCCGGCTTCATGGTTGGCGCAGCCGCAGCCATTGCTGCGCGTCAGTAGACCGGTTTCGGCCAATCCATTCCGCCAATCGGGCCATCCGGGAAATGCGTTTCCGGGAGGTCAGCCTTTTCAGCAAGCGCCCCACTCGATATTTTCGGCCGGCAGCCTATCTTGCGCGGTCGAAAGCCCTATTCTGTCCGCCGATGCCAATTGCCTGACCAATTGCCTGATTTGACTTGGGAGCGAAACCAATGAACAAGCCCGTCTCTTCGCCGCGCGTGCCCGGCCGCGGCCGCGTCTACAATTCGATCACCGAGACGATCGGCGACACGCCGTTGGTGCGGCTCGACAAATTCGCCAAGGAGAAAGGCGTCGTTGCCAACCTTCTGGCCAAGCTCGAATTCTTCAACCCGATCGCCTCGGTCAAGGATCGCATCGGCGTTTCGATGATAGAGGCGCTGGAAGCGTCGGGCCGCATCAGGCCCGGCAAGACCACGCTGATCGAGCCGACCTCCGGCAATACCGGCATTGCGCTCGCCTTCGCCGCAGCCGCCAAGGGCTACAAGCTGATTCTGACCATGCCTGAAACCATGTCGGTGGAGCGCCGCAAGATGCTGGCGCTGCTCGGCGCCGAGTTGGTGCTGACCGAAGGTCCCAAGGGCATGAAGGGTGCCATTGCCAAGGCCGACGAGCTGGCGGCGACCCTGCCCGATGCGGTCATTCCGCAGCAGTTCGAAAACCCGGCCAATCCGGAGATCCACCGTCGCACCACGGCCGAGGAGATCTGGAACGACACCGATGGCGGTGTCGACATCTTCGTCGCCGGCATCGGCACCGGCGGCACCATCACCGGCGTCGGCCAGGTGCTGAAGCAGCGCAAGCCTTCGGTGCATGTCGTCGCCGTCGAGCCTGAGGCATCGCCGGTGCTGTCGGGCGGCCAGCCCGGCCCGCACAAAATCCAGGGCATCGGCGCCGGCTTCGCGCCAAAGATCCTCGACACCACGATCTATGACGAGATCGTCAAGGTTTCAAACGAGGATTCGGTCGCCAACGCCCGCCTCGTCGCCCGCCTCGAAGGTGTGCCGGTCGGCATCTCGTCGGGCGCCGCCCTGCAGGCGGCGATCGTCGTCGGCTCACGGCCGGAGAACAAGGGCAAGAACCTGGTGGTGATCATCCCGTCCTTCGCCGAGCGCTATCTGTCGACCATCCTGTTCGACGGGCTGGGGGCTTAGTCCTTACGTCTTCGCTGGACCGCTGGAAAACCGCTGGTGGCTTCAGCCGCCGGCTTGAGCGGAAGGCGGCTTCCGAGTCAAATCGCCCGGCCTGCTTCGTGCAGGTTGGGGAGGATTTGAATGTACAGACTCTACACACGCCCAGGCAGTGGCGGCTTCGTCGTCGAGGCGGCGTTGGCGCTGGCAAACGTGCAATTCGACCAGATCGATGTGCCGAAGAAAGACCCGCCGGACCCGGCTTTCCTCGACATCAGCCCGTTGAACCAGGTTCCGGTCCTGACGTTGCCCAACGGTCAGTCGATAACCGAATCGGCGGCGATCTGTATCCTGCTTGCCGAGCGCCACCCGCAGGCGGGTCTGGCGCCGGCCGCCGGATCGCCGGATCGCGCCGACTTCCTGCGCTGGATGGCGTTCATGTCGTCGGTGCTCTACCCGGCCATCCTTCGCCTCTATTATGCCCATCGCTACACCACCGATGCCGACGGCAAGAAAGCCGTCAAGCAGGCAGCCATTGCCGAGATGGACCGCGGCTTCGCCATTGTCGATGCAGCACTTGAGGGGCGAGATTGGCTGGTCGGCAACGCGATGTCGCTGGCCGACATCTATCTCGTCATGCTGGTGGCCTGGCACCCTGATGTCGACAAGGCGCGGGCGGACTGGCCGAACATCGAACGCCTGTGGTCGGCATTGCGCGCGCATCCGCTGATGAAACGGCTCAACGCATCGCATGAGATGTGGCCGGGTTGAGCGGCGCTCAATTTCGCAGGATCGCCCGTTTCGCCTGCAGGAAGCGGCGCACGGCCGGGTCGCGCTCGAGGCCGATCGCCCGGTCATAGGCTTCGACCGCTTGCGCTGCATTGCCGAGCCTGGCCAGCAGGCCGGCGCGGGCAGCCCAGTAGGGTTGATAGTCGTTAAGCCGCTTGTCGTCGCCGAGCACGTAAAGCGCCGCAAGTCCCGCCGCCGCCCCGTCGACCTCGGCGATCGCCACGGCGCGGTTAATCGCCACCACCGGCGACCCGGCAATCTCCGACAGCGCATCGTAAAAATTTCGGATCGCCGCCCAGTCGGTCTGGCCGGTTCGCCGCCGCGTCGCGTGCACCGACTGCACGGCCGCTTCGAGCTGGTAGCGGCCGATCACGCCCATGGTCGCAGCGTGGCCGAGCAGCGCTTCGGCCTCGTCGATCAGCGCGTGATCCCACAGAAGGCAATGCTGGTCGGCAAGCGGAACATAGTCGCCGGCTTCATCGCGCCGCGCCGGGCGGCGCGCCTCGGCAAACAGCATCAGCGCCAGCAGACCGAGCGCTTCCGGCTCGTCGGGCATCAGCGACGCCACCAGCCGCCCGAGCCAGATGCCTTCGGTCGCCAGGTTGCGGCGTTGCGTTTCAGTGCCGGCCGGGTCGGTCCAGCCTTCGGCGAAAGCGGCGTAGATCGCCTCCAGCACCGTATCCAGCCGCTCGCCGAGTTCGGCCCGCTCCGGTACGCGGAACGGAATGCCGATCTCGCGGATCCGGCTCTTGGCGCGCACCAGGCGCTGGCCCATCGTCGCCGGCGAGACCAGGAAGGCCGAGGCGATGGTCGCCGCGTCGAAACCCAGAACCGTCTGCAGGATCAGCGGCGCCCGCACGCCGGCCTCGATCGCCGGATGCGCACAGGCAAACATCAGCCTGAGACGCTCGTCGGGCAGGTCTTCGTCTTGCATGCTTGCCTCCATCTCCTCGGCCATCAGCTTGAGATGGTCGCGGCTCGCCTCGCTGGTCAGCCGACGGCGCACCGCATCGACACCACGGCGGCGCGCCACGGCCAGCAGCCAGGCCTCCGGCTTTTCGGGCACGCCGGTTTTCGGCCAGCGCTCAAGTGCTGCGGCAAAGGCATCCGCCAGCGCGTCCTCGGCGCCGGCGACATCGCGCGTGCGCGCCGCGAGCCAGGCGACGAGCTTGCCGTAGCTTTGCCGGGCGGCCGCCTCGGCCGCCGCGCGCGCGATCTCCGGTCGACTGTCCATCACTGGGTCATTTCTGAGAGGCGTACTCGGTCATTTCCCAGATCGGCCGCACCTCGATAGTGCCGGCGCTGGCGCCTGGACAGCGCGCTGCCCATGCGATCGCCGCGTCGGCGTCCTCGGCCTCGATCATGTAGAAACCGGCAAGCTGCTCCTTGGTGTCGGCGTAGGGGCCGTCGAGCACATTGGTCTTGCCGTTGGCCGTCCGCACCGCGGTGGCAAGCTGGGTCGGCTTCAGTCGGTCGCCGGCGAGCCACGCTCCGGATTTCTTCAACGCTTCGGTGTAGGCGCCGTAGGCGGCGCTGATCTCGTAGGTCTTGTCGCTCGGCGCGGCCGCCATCGCGGCTTCGTTCGCGTATATCAAAAGCATGTATCGCATGGTCTTCTCCTGTTTTTCGAAGGCCGCGTCGTTGCGTGCCGGACGTATGTCGTGTGGCCATGCCCGATTTCGACAGGCTTCAGAAAAACTTTCATCTTCACAAGGAGATTTCGCAAGGACCAGATCTTTCCTGGCTGGACGATGGCAGCACCGGACTGGCAGCGGTCGCGCGCAGCACTATCCTGTGTCGTGGCGGGCACGTCACGCGAGGCATGGGAGGAGAGAATGGAACTCGTGACCCACAAGAAATTCAAGAACGGCCGGTTGATGCCATGGGCAAAGGGCACAGTCGTCAGTGGAGCGAGAGGAACCGTCTATCTCTGCGGCAACACCGCGACATCGGCCGACTATGATCCAGCCGGCAAGAAAGGCGGCGGCTTCGCCGGCGATGCGGCGGCGCAGTGGCGTGAAGTTCTCGGCAACATCAAATCGGATCTGGAGGAACTGGGCAGCGGCCTCGACCCTCTCATCAGGCTGACCTTCTTCGTCAGAGGTCCCTTTCCCGACGGCGGCGTTCTCAGCTCTCCCAATTTTCGCCTCGACGTGCTGGACGCGTTCTTCGCAGAGCATTGTCCGAAGCACTGCAGCTACAACAATCCGCCGCCTTCGGAGGTGATCGGCGTCGCAGCGCTTGCCCAGGCCGACATCGTCATCGAGATCGTCGCCGTCGCGGCACTGCCGGACTGAGGTCGGATCAGGCCTTCGGCTTGAGCCAGCCGCGATAGCGCACGGTCAGCCGCGGCGAGCGAGTGCGAGGTCACTTTTGGGCGACATGCATTAGCCGATCATCCGCGCACGCATCGTGGCGGACGGGATCTCGCAACTGTCCTTGCGGCCGAAGATGGCGTAGCGGTTTTTGGCGATGCGTTCGTAGAGCCAGTCGCGCAAGGGGCGCGGCAACACCAGCAGGGCTTTCGCCGCCCGCCACGGCCAGCCGAGTTCGGCCATCACGGCAACAAAACTGTCCAGCCGTATGAAAGGAGCGCCATTGATGAGGACCAGATTGGTCTCATAGCTGTCGGTGCGCAGTCCATGCTTGTGGAACAGTGCCTCGCCGAAGGGCGACTGCGCGGTGGCGAAGCGGAAGCGGTTTTTGCGGTCGAGCCTGACCACCGTGCGCACGAAGCCCGAGCACAGCACGCAGACGCCATCGAAAACGATCAACTGCTGGCGGGCATCGAAGGGTTCAGGAGAAGAAGTCACGGGACATCCGGCAGCTTGTGTCAGGCGACACTAAGCCTGCCGGCTACGGGATCAAAGCCGCGGCGTTGTCGCACGGCTTCTCGCGGCCAGAGCGGGGCGCTCGGCGCGATAGGTGGTTGCGCGGTGGTCGGCGGCCGGTCTGCAGATCCGGCTGTCGTGACGGCTTTCGAACGTCATGATCAGTGCGCGCCGAGCGAGCTGCCGCGACGGGCGCAGGCCGGGCCCGGTCCGCGCATGTAATAGCGCTCCGGCCGATAGGTCGGCGCGATGAATTCGCGGATGGCGGCGGCATAGCCGGCGATGTGGCCCCAGAATTTCATTTTACTTAGTCCCTGTCCCGATTTTCGGATGTCCCGTCCGATTGCGGGGATCATAGCGTCGAGGCGTGAATAGTCGGTGAACACGATGTTAATCTTCGGTCGAAAACCCGTCGCTTCGTGGCCGGAATGCGGCTGTTTCGGGGTCTTTCAGTGTGGTTCGTCGCCATTTCGGGCATTGTGACTTTTGCATCACATATGTTTCGTCTCGATGTCGCTTGGGCGCGGTTCTGTTTCAATTTCGGCGAGCTCCGCGAAATTTCCGTGCGCACGGCTGCAAAGCCGCCAGGCAGCAATCGGAACCGGAATCGGCTTTACCCGTTCTCGGTTGAACCGCATCGCGCAGGAGTTTTGCCATGGCACCCCGCCCCGCCTGGAAGGGCTATCTGAAACTGTCGCTGGTCACCTGCGCCGTCGAACTGACCAACGTCGTCACCCACACCGAAAAAGTCTCGTTTAGGGTGCTGAACCGCAAGACCGGCAACACGGTCAAGCGCATCTATGTGGATGCCGAAACCGGCAAGCCGCTGGAGGAAGGCAACGAGATCAAGGGCTATGAACTTGACGACGGCGACTTCGTCCATATCGAGGAAGACGAGATCGCCGCGGTGCAGATCGAGTCGTCGCACACCATGGCGCTGGACGGTTTCGTCGACAAAGCCTCGATCCAGCAGATCTACCTCGACACGCCCTACTATGTCGCGCCGGCCGACAAGGTGTCGGAGGAAGCCTTTGCCGTCATCCGCGACGCCATGGCCGGCAAGAAGATGGCCGGGCTGGCGCGCATCGTGCTCTATCAGCGGGAACGTCCCGTCGTTATCGAGCCGCTCGGCAAGGGCATGGTGCTGACCACCTTGCGCTACGACAACACGGTGCGGCAGCCCGACAGCGTCTTCGGCGACATCGAGGCGGTGAAGACCGACCAGGAGATGACGGATCTCGCCGAACTCATCATCGACAAGAAGAAGGCGAAGTTCGATCCGTCGAAATTCGAGGACAAGTATGAGGATGCGCTGCTCGAACTGATCCGCGCCAAGAAGGCCGGCAAGAAGGCGCCGAAGCCACAGGCCGCGCCCAAGCCGTCCAATGTGGTCAATCTGTTCGACGCGCTGAAGAAGAGCCTGTCGGATGGCGGCGCGGCGAAGGGCTCGGCCAAGAAGGCGAGGCCGGCGGCCAAAAGCGGCAAGGCGAAAGCCGCCGCGCCCAAACGCAAATCGGGGTGAGCACCATGGCCAGCCTCGAACAATATCAATCCAAGCGCGATTTCAAGAAGACCGCCGAGCCTGCCGGCAAGGTTACGCGCGGCAAGCAGCCCGGCGGCATCTTCGTTATCCAGAAGCACGATGCGACCAGGCTACATTACGATTTCCGCCTCGAGCATGACGGCGTCTTGTGGAGCTGGGCGGTGACGCGCGGCCCGAGCCTCGATCCGCACGAAAAGCGGCTGGCCGTGCATGTCGAGGACCACCCGCTCGACTATGCCTCCTTCGAGGGCACCATTCCCAAGGGCGAATATGGCGGCGGCACGGTCATCGTCTGGGACGAAGGCACATGGACGCCCGAGATCGACCCCGCCAAGGCAATGAAGAAGGGCCACATCTCGTTCGAACTCAAAGGCAAGAAGCTGAACGGCCTGTGGCATCTGGTCAGGCTGAAACCCCGCGCGGGCGAAAAGCGTGACAACTGGCTGCTGATCAAATCCAACGATGCCGCCGCCCGCCCCGGCGAGGACATTCTGAAGGACGCGCCGAAATCGGTGAAGTCGGGCCTGACCATCGAGCAGGTCGCGGAAGGCAAGACCGCCGACGGCAAGAAGCCGAAAGTCTGGCATTCCAACAAGCCTGCCGCCGCCAGCAAGGCGAAGGCGGGCAAGCGTCTCGATTTTGTCGAACCGCAGCTGGCAACACTGGAGCGCGAGGCGCCGCCGGGGAAGGATTGGCTGCACGAAGTCAAATTCGACGGCTATCGCATGCAGGCGCAGATCGCCGGCACCGAGGTGCGGCTGCTGACCCGCACCGGCCTCGACTGGACGGAGAAATTCGGCCCCGACATCGTTGCCGAACTGGCCCAGCTGAAATGCAGCGACGCCATCATCGATGGCGAGATCGTGGTGCTGGCCGACAGCGGCGTGTCTTCCTTCTCGCTGCTGCAGCAGGATCTCTCGGCCAATCGCACCAACCGCTTCACCTACTACGTCTTCGACCTGATGCGGCTCGATGGCAAGGATTTGCGCCGCGAGCCGCTGGTCGAGCGCAAGCAGGCCTTGCAGGAGCTGCTCGGCGAGCTCGCCGAAAATGCCGCCGTCCGCTTCAGCGATCATTTCGCCGAACCCGGCAAGATCATGCTCCAGCACGCCTGCCGCATGGGGCTCGAAGGCATCGTCTCCAAACGCGCCGACGCACCCTACCGCAGCGGCCGCGGCCCGAGCTGGGTGAAGTCGAAATGCACGGCGCGCCAGGAATTCGTCATCGGCGGCTACCTGCCATCGGAGAAGACCGGGCGCGGATTGCGCTCGCTGCTGGTCGGCTATTTCGAAGGCGGCAAGCTCAATTATGCCGGCCGCGTCGGCACCGGCTTTTCGGCCAAGGGCGCCACCGATCTGAAGAAAAAGCTCGATGCGCTGAAGGCAAAATCCTCGCCCTTCGCCGCCGCCGTGCCGAACGGCAAAGGCCTGGTCTGGGTCAAGCCAGAACTTGTCGGCGAAGTGGAGTTCCGCAGCTGGACCTCGGACCGTATAATACGCCACGCGTCGTTCCAGGGACTGCGCGAGGACAAGCCGGCGGAGGAAGTCGTGCAGGAAAAGCCATCGAAGGCCGACGGCAAGGCAAAGCCCGCGGCAAGCAGCGCCGGCAAGGTTGCCGGGACCAAAGCTGGGGCAATGACCACCAGCGTAAAACTATCCCATCCCGAAAAACTGCTGTGGCCCGACGAAAAAATATCCAAGCAAGCCTTGCTTGAGCACTACGCGCTGGTCTGGCCGCGCATGCAGCAGTTCGTCGTCAACCGGCCGCTCAGCCTGGTGCGGGCGCCGGACGGCATTGGCGGCCCGCGCTTTTTCCAGAAACACGCCTCGGCCGGCATGAGCGACAAGATCGCCCGGATGAAAGACCCGACCGACGGTGAGGAGATCCTGTTCATCCGCGATTTCGACGGCCTTGCCGCTCTGGTCCAGTATGGCGTGGTCGAGGTCCACATCTGGGGCTGCACGACCGACGAGCTGGAAAAGCCGGACCAGATCATCTTCGATCTCGATCCCGACGAGGGCGTCGACGTCAAGGCGGTGCGCGAGGCCGCGCTCGACATCCGAGGCAAGCTCGACGATCTGTCGCTGCCCAATTTCGTCAAGCCATCGGGCGGCAAGGGCTACCATGTGCTGGTGCCGCTAAAACCCTCGGCGGACTGGGAGGCGGTCAAAACCTTCTCCCATGATTTCGCCAAGGCGCTGGAGCAGGCCGCGCCTGATCGCTACACGGCAACGCTATCGAAAAAGGCGCGCACCGGAAAAATCTTCGTCGACTATCTACGCAACGGCAGGGGTTCGACGACGGTCGCGCCCTACTCCTCACGCGCCAAGAAGGGGGCGACGGTGTCGATCCCGGTGACCTGGGCGGAGGTGGAAGCGGGGCTGGCGCCGAATTCCTTCCCGATCGGCGACAAGACGACATTGAAGGAGTTGGAGAAAGCTGATCCTTGGGTGGATTTCTTCAAGCAGGCGAAGGTGCTGAAGCGGGGGTGAAAAGGCCGACGCAGCGATCCGTCACACTCCCTCTGTCCTGCCGGACATCTCCCCCGCAAGGGGGGAGATTGGCAGCTTCAAAGCGTCGCTCTTCTTGCGAGGTTGGAGATTGGCGAAATCCAAGGTGCGCTTGATCTCCCTCCTTGCGGGGGAGATGGCCGGCAGGCCAGAGGGGGGTGCTGTCCCGCCGACGTCTACCTCAACCCAAAAACACCCGCTCAAACGCCTGTTTCCCCGGCGGTGAAAACACCACGGCGCGACTATCCTTCTCCCGCCTTGCCCACTTCTCCGCCAGGATCTTGTCGAGGATCGCCGCGCCCAGCGTGCCGGCGAGGTGGGAGCGGCGCACGCTCCAGTCGAGGCAGGCGCGGCAGACCGGCCGACGCGGCTTGGCGTCGACATCGATGCCGATGGCCGAAAAATGCGAGGCCGCTGACGGCCCGAGCCTGATCTCCTGCTCGTCGCGCAAAAGAATGTCGCGCGCCACGAGCCGGTCCAGCATCGCCACCGCCTGCTCGCCGGCGAGGTGGTCGTAGCAGACGCGGGCGACGCGCATCGCACCGTCGCGCGGTCCCGGCCGCACGCGCTTGGGGCCAACGGCTTCCGCCACGCCGGTGATCGCCTCGATCATCCCCGCCACCTGTGGCCCGGCGAGGCCGTAGTAGCGATGCCGGCCCTGGCTGGCCAAGGTCAGCAGTCCGCCCTCCATCAGTTTGGACAGATGCGAGGACGCCGTCGGCAGAGACACGCCGGCTTCCAGCGCCAGTTCGCTTGCCGTCAAAGCCGTGCCGCCCATCAGCGCATTCAGCATGTTTGCCCGCGCCGGATCGCCGACCAGGCTGGCGATGCGGGCAATGTCGGGTCCTTCACGCATAGTTAGGTCTCCATCGAAGCATTCTTGCGAGATAATCACTAATGTCGGCTGAGATCAAGGAGAACGCCGATGCCAATCGCTTCCGCCCCAATCGCCAGCCGCCAGACATTCCCGTTCGTCACCTGGCTGCACCGGCATCTGCTCGCCCGCTGGTATGACCGCCACCTGCAGCGGCTCGACCTCGCCGAGATCGACGACCATATGCTGCGCGATCTTGGCCTGACCCGTAGGGATGTGCGCCGCGAATGCGCGAAATCCTTCTGGCAGGCCTGACCGCCGGCATTTTGCTTAGCAGGCCCGGCGGCACGACGTTTCGACGCCGCTCGAACTATCGACGCAGAAAACCCAAGGAGATCACGATGACCATCACCTGCTTCATCCGCTACGAGATCGACCCGTTCGGCAAGGCGGCGTTCGAGCAATATGCCCAGGCCTGGGGCCAGGCGATCCCGCGCTGCGGCGCCGATTTGATCGGCTACTACGCCCCGCACGAGGGCTCGGCCACCACCGCCTACGCCGCCTACAACATCGACAGCCTGGCGGCCTATGAAGCCTACCGCGCCCGGCTCGCCGCCGATCCCGCCGGCAAGGCCAATTACGAATTCGCCCGCCGCGAAAAGTTCATCTTGAAAGAAGACCGCATCTTCCTGAAGCTGGTGTCCGGACCGCATGGACCGCGGCAGCTGTTCCAGACCGCGGTCAAGGAGGAAGCATGATCGCAGTCATCTTCGAGGTGCAGCCGGCTGAGGGAAAGCGCGATGCCTATCTAGGCATCGCCGCGGAACTCAGGCCGCTGCTCGACGACATAGACGGCTTCATCTCGATCGAGCGCTTTCAGAGCCTGGTCGACCCGAGTCGCGTCCTGTCGCTGTCGTTCTGGCGCGACGAGGAAGCGGTGAAAGCCTGGCGCAACACCGAAGAGCATCGGCAGGCGCAAAAGGCTGGCCGCGGTGGAATCTTTGCCGGCTATCGTCTGCGGATCGCGCATGTGGTGCGGGACTACGGGCTGACGGAGCGGGATGAGGCGCCGGCGGATAGTCGGGTGGTGAATGGGTAGCGTTCTTCCCTTCTCCCCTTGAGGGCCTGTTGCGTTATTGGGCTTTGGATGCCTGGAGAGACGGCAGGGGCACATCGAGGTGCTTTCCGGCGCGGGTTTGCGGCCGGATAGGGTAGGAGTTGGCGTATTCGGTGGGTTTCGGGCGCAGTGCGACCCAGGCTCAGGTGGCCAGCGTTACCCAGCGGCGCATGTTGAAGGCCATGGCCGCGATGAGGACCTGTCCTGCCGCCTTGGCCAGGCCGCGATAGCGGATGGCGCAAAGTCGCATGCGGTTCTTCAAGGTGGCGAAGGTTGTCTCGACGGCAAAGCGTTGCCGGGCGA
>NZ_JBFUEG010000020.1:0-101129 GCF_056404315.1 Mesorhizobium sp. P2_D6
CAGTAGGGCAGTAGGGCAGTAGGGCAGTAGGGCAGTAGGGCAGTAGGGCAGTAGGGCAGTAGGGCAGTAGGGCAGTAGGGCAGTAGGGCAGTAGGGCAGTAGGGCAGTAGGGCAGTAGGGCAGTAGGGAGAGGCTCGAGGCCTTCTAAACATACCGCCTTACTGCCGTACTCCCCTATTCCCTACATCTTATCAATCACCGACTGCACGCCTTCCGTCGGCGCATCGACCGACGATCCCGCCACCATGATGGCGGCGACGATGGCTTCGGGGTCTTCGATTACCAACGGTTTGACCCGCTGCGCGGTGTGAATGAAGCCTTCGCTCGACATATGGTCGAGCAGCGCCAGCATCGGATTCCAGAATCCTTTGACGTTGGCGAAGACGATCGGCTTGCGGTGATGGCCGAGCTGGCCCCAGGTCATGACTTCGACGATCTCCTCGACCGTGCCGATGCCGCCCGGCAGCGCCACAAAGGCGTCGGATTTTTCGAACATCTTGTGCTTGCGCTCGTGCATGTTGTCGGTGATCAGCAACTCATCGAGCCGGTCAAGCGCGGTTTCGGTCGCCTCCTTGTTGATGAGGAAGCGCGGAATGATGCCCGTTACCTTGCCGCCGGCCTTGAGCGCGCCTTCGGCAACGGCGCCCATAATGCCTTTGGTGCCGCCGCCGTAGACCAGTCGCAGGCCGGATTTGGCGAGCGAGCGGCCAAGCAGGTGTCCGGCCTTGGCGTAGATCTCATCGCGGCCCGGAGACGAGCCGCAGTAGACGCAGACGGATCGAATCGTGTTCATGCGTGATTGGTGATTGGGTCTGAATGCGGGGTCAAGCCCCAGAGGCTTCCAAGCCAGGGCTTTTTCTTGTCGGTTCCGGCAAAACACGCTAGACCGGCGTTAGGTGGCTAAGGGGCAGGGGAATATGGCTGTTAATCCATTGAAGGCGTTTCTGTTCGCGGCGGGTGGGACCGTCGCGGTCGTCGGAACGGCCTATGTATCGGGTGCACTCGACCCGTATCTCAATCCCACGCCGCCGGCGGAGATTGCGTCACTGACGCCGCCGGCCGACTCCGGGACCGAGGGAAGGCTGCCGCCGGCGCCTGCCGCCCCGACCGATGCCAAGGCTACGCCGGCACCGGCGCCTGCCGGCGCAACAGCTCCCGCGACAGCCCCGGCAGCCCCGGCAGCGCCGGCTGCGGCCGGCTCGGTTGTGCCGAGCTTCGATGTCGTGCGCGTCGAAAGCAACGGCTCGATCGTCGTTGCCGGCAATGCCGCGCCCAATTCAAAGGTCGAAATCCTCAACGGCTCGACGGTGCTCGGGTCGACCGTCGCCGGTCCGGACGGCGCTTTCGTCATCGTCCTCGACGATCCGCTGAAGCCCGGCGACTATACGATCGCGCTGCGCTCGACAGCCGGCGATGTCGTAACGCCTTCGGTGCAGACTGCCGTCGTTTCGGTTCCCAAGGATGCCGCCGGCCAGGTGCTGGCGATGGTCGAGGAACCGGGCAAGCCGGCCGAGCTGCTGACTGTTCCCGCGCCTGAGACCAAGCCTGCGGCACCGGCTGCCGGCGATCAGGCCGCTGCTCCTGCTGCTGAGGCACCTGCCGCCCCGGCTGAAACTGCGCCGGCCGCTCCGGCTCCGGCGACACCGCCGGCTGCGGCGGTGGCTGAACCCAAGATCGTCGTCGAAGCGGTCGAGATCGACGGCAACAAGATCTTTGTTGCCGGTCTGGCTGACGCCGGCCGCAAGGTGCGCGCCTACGCCAACGATATCCTGCTCGGCGACGCACTGACCTCGCAGGACGGCCATTTCCTGGTTGAGGCGACGCGCGACATCCCGGTTGGCAGCTACACCATCCATGTCGACGGTCTCGATGCTGACGGCGTGAAGGTGGTTGCCCGCGCCGCCGTGCCGTTCGAGCGCGAACCGGGCGAAGCGGTTGCCGCCGTGGCGCCTGCAGAGACCAAGCCGGCCGAGGCAAAGGCGGCCGCGCCAGCCGCATCGGCTCCGGCTACCACCGCACCGGCAGTTGCCGAGGCACCGGCCACGACGGCCCCAGCCGCACCCGCTGCCGAGGCTCCGGCCGTGGTCGCTGCAGCGACGCCCGAAGCGCCCGAGACGGTTGCACCGAAGCTCGAACATGCCGACGGCGCCGTCATCATCCGCCGCAACGACACGCTGTGGCGGATTTCGCGACGCGTCTACGGTCACGGCGTGCGCTTCTCGACCATCTATCTCGCCAACCAGGACCAGATCAGCAATCCCGACCGCATCTGGCCAGGGCAGGTGTTCAAGGTCCCGGAAAAGTCGAAGGAAGGCGAAGCCGCCGACCTCAAGGCGATGGGCGAGCAAGCGACGACGGCGCCGGTGAAGGCGCAGTAGGCGGAACTGCTAATCTCCCCCCTTGTGGGGGAGATGCCCGGCAGGGCAGAGGGGGGCGCTGTCCCGTCGACCTGTCGGTTGTTCCAAGACGCGTGCCACTTTTCGGATAGTCAGACTCTGCTGATTAGAGGCCGCGATCCTTCGCGCCCCCCTCTGGCCTGCCGGCCGTCTCCCCCACACACGGGGGGGAGATTAGCAGTTCCGCCCTTCTGCCCATCGGGTTAGCTTGCCCCGCGCCCGTTCATCGTCTATCGCCGATGAACGATGGCCGACTCTTTCACCGAACCAGACCACGCAAACCGCGCACCGCCCGAAAGCCGCGCGGTTGCCGCTCGCTTTGCAGCACTCTCACACCCGGCGCGCATCGAGATCCTGAAACATTTGTCGGCCAGCAATTCCTGCTGCTGCCGCGAGGTGGTCGATCATCTCGACCTGGCGCAGTCCACCGTTTCCCAGCATCTGAAGATTCTGGTCGAGGCCGGCCTGGTCCGCTTCCAGCCCGACCGCCAGCGCTCGCGCTATGAGGTTGACCGCGCAGCGCTGGCAGACGTTTCCGCATCTTTGACCGCGCTCGTCAATTCCTGCTGCTCCGGCCGCTGAACTCCCACCCAAAAGGCAAGACAAGTGGCAGAAAAAACCGTCTCCGATAGCTCGACCTTCGGCACCTTGCGCAATCTGTGGCCGTATATGTGGCCGGCCGACCGCGCCGATCTCAGGGCACGCGTCACTTGGGCGACGCTGCTTCTGGTCGTTGCCAAGCTGACACTGGTTGCCGGACCCTATTTCTTCAAATGGGCGACCGATGCGCTGGCAGGCGACGCCAAGTCGCCGCCGCCGCTACCGTCCTTCCTGCTGGCGCCGGTCATGCTGGTCGTCGCCTACAATGTCGTACGGCTGGTGCAGCTCGGCTTCAACCAGCTGCGCGACGCGCTGTTTGCCCGCGTCGGCCAATATGCGGTGCGCCAGCTCGCTTTCCGCACCTTCGTCCACATGCACCAGCTGTCGCTGCGCTTTCACCTTGAGCGCCGCACCGGCGGCCTGTCGCGCATCATCGAGCGCGGCACCAAAGGCATCGAGACGATCGTGCGCTTCATTATGCTCAACACGGCGCCGACCATTCTCGAATTCGCGCTGACTACCGGCATCTTCGCCTACACCTATGGCTGGAAATATGTGGTCGTGGTGGCGGCCACCGTCTGGCTCTATGTCTGGTTCACGGTTCGCGCCAGCGACTGGCGCATCTCAATCCGCCGCGACATGAACGACAGCGACACCGACGCCAACACCAAGGCGATCGACTCGCTGCTCAACTACGAGACCGTCAAATACTTCAACAACGAGGGTATGGAAGCCGAGCGCTTCGACCGGTCGATGGCGCGCTATGAGATGGCGGCGACACGGATCTGGACCTCGCTCGGCTGGCTGAATTTCGGCCAGGGCATCATCTTCGGCCTCGGCACCGTGATCGTCATGTGCATGTCGGCGCTGGAGGTGCAGGCCGGCACGCAGAGCGTCGGCGATTTCGTCTTTATCAACGCCATGCTGGTGCAGCTGTCGGTGCCGCTCAATTTCATTGGCTTCATCTATCGCGAAATCCGCCAGGGCCTGACCGACATCGAGCAGATGTTCGACCTGCTCGATGTGCCGCAGGAGATCACCGACAAGCCCGATGCCAGGCCGCTTGCCGTCTCGGCCGGCAAGGTCGAATTCCGCGATGTGCACTTTGCCTATGATCCGAGCCGCAAGATCCTGAAGGGCATCTCCTTCGAGGTTCCGGCCGGCAAGACGGTGGCCATTGTCGGCCCGTCGGGCGCCGGCAAGTCGACCATCTCGCGGCTGCTGTTCCGCTTCTATGACGTCCAGGGCGGCCAGGTGCTGATCGACGGCCAGGATGTCCGTGATGTGACGCAGGAGAGCCTGCGCGGTGCGATCGGCATGGTGCCGCAGGACACCGTGCTGTTCAACGACACCATCGCCTACAACATCCGCTACGGCCGCATCGGCGCCAGCGAGGAGGATATGCAGAAGGCCGCCGAGCTTGCTCAGATCGGCCCGTTCATCGAACGGCTGCCGGAAGGCTACCGCTCGATGGTCGGCGAGCGCGGGCTAAAACTGTCGGGCGGCGAAAAGCAACGCGTGGCGATCGCCCGCACCATTTTGAAGGCGCCGCCGATCCTGATGCTCGACGAGGCGACCTCGGCGCTGGACAGCCACACCGAACAGGAGATCCAGGCGGCGCTCGACCTGGTCAGCAAGGGCCGCACCACCATCGTCATTGCGCATAGGCTGTCGACGGTGATCACCGCCGACGAGATCATCGTGCTCAAGGACGGCCAGATCGCCGAACGCGGCACCCATGCCGAGCTGATGCGCCAACACGGCCTCTACGCCTCGATGTGGGACCGCCAGCGCGAAGCGACGGAAGCCGAAGAGAGGTTGCGTATTGCGCGCGAGAGCGATGAGCTCGGGGTGATCGTGCGGAGGCGCACTTCGGAGGTGAGTTAAGCGGTGGAGCGCCTTCCCCTTCTCCCCTTGTGGGGGAAGGTGTCGCCGCAGGCGACAGAGGGGTCGTTGCGCGTGGAGTGCTAACCTTCATCGCTCGCAAGAAGGTCGCGTCCAGCCGAACCGACCCCCTCTGGCCTGCCGGCCATCTCCCCCTCTCAAGGGGGGAGATTTGCAGCGTCTCTGCCGCGCCACCCTTCACCAAAAATTCTCTCTTGACCTCAACCTAAGTTGAGATCGCAAACCCGTTCCTGAGCCACCGAATCCAAGTCGTTCAAGAACGGAGACAATTGAAATGGATCAACTCAATCAACAGCTTGGCAGTGAAGCCGTGTTCAGGGTCGACAAATTCGTCGTCCCTACCGAGGCACGCGAAGAGATCCTCAGCAAAGTCAGGGCAACGCATGAATTGCTGCGCCAGCAGCAGGGCTTCGTGCAGGATTTCCTGCTTGAGCAGTTCTCCGGCCCGGGCGAGTTCAACCTAGTCACCATCGTCGAATGGGAGAGCCAGGCGGCGGTCGACAAAGTGGTGCCGATCGTCAAGGCGGCACAGGAGCGGGCAGGCTTCGACCGGCAGGCGACGCTGACCCGGCTCGGTGTTCGTGCCGATATCGCAAACTATCAGCGGATTCCGGGACTATAAGACGGCCAGCCCGCGCCAGGTGCAGGCGCTTCGGCGCTCAGCACCTGGCCGGTGCGCGCATCGCTGACCATGTGTTCGAAGCCGCGCCATTCGGCGGCGGCGATGAACAGCGTCGTGCCATCAGGTCCGCCCAGCATGCAGGCAAAGCAGCCGCGATCGACTGCAACGGTCTGCAGGACCTCACCACCCTCGCGCACCCGCACGCAGCGCTTGTTGGGAACATCCGCATACCAGGCAGCACCGTCGGCATCGAGGCAGATGCCGTCGGGAAAGCCATCGAGATCGGCCCATACGCGGCGGTTGGCAAGGCTGCCGTCCGCAGCGATGTCGAAAGCGGTCAGCCGGTTGGCATGCGATTCCGCGACGATCAGTGTCTTGTTGTCGGGCGTCACAGCCATGCCGTTGGCGAAGGCGATGTTGTCCGCCACCTGGCGGATTGTGCCGTCGGGCGTGATCAGCACGATGGTGCCCGGCCCGAAATGCTCGCCCGGCGCCGGCGCTGGCCCGCCGCCATTGACATAGATATTGCCGCGCCCGTCGACGACGATCTCGTTCCACGGGCTGTTCGACAGCGATCGAAGATCGGCATGGGTGGCAAGCGTTCCATCCGCCTCCTGCCGCAGCAGCAACCCTTCGCGCCCCGAAATGACCAACAGCCGTCCGTCCGGTAACCAGTCGATCGAATAGGGCAGGGTGGTCGATATTTTGAGCATGATCTCGCTGTTGCCATCGGTATCGACGGCGACGATCTCGCCGGCGCCCCAGTTGCAGAGCCACAGCCGTCCGTCATGCCAGCGCGGCGATTCGCCGAAAGCGAGGCCTTCAGCAATAAGCCGCATTTGAGTGGGGTTTTGCATTTGGGAAACTCCTTGTTGTGAGCGTCTTCATGGCAAGGACGATGATCGCTCACCAAGGACGGGCGAGGGGGCGGTTCGCCGACAGCAGGTTTACCGATTTTCGCTCGGGAAGAACGTTCCGGCTACTGCCGATGCAGCCTTGCCCAATGTTGCGTTGCGACGACGGAGCCTTTCCGGTATTGAGGCCGGACCTGAAACAGGGACCGCCCCCATCCTATGAGCCCCATCCGATGAGCCTCGTCGACTCGGTCAAGAATGCCTTCGTTCCGATCCATCGCGAGGGCTATCCGTTCATCGCCGCCTTCGGCGCGGGCACGCTGTTCCTCGGTTATTTCTCCTCGGTGCTGTTCTGGATCGGCCTGATCCTGACCGCCTGGTGCGTCTATTTCTTCCGCGATCCCGAGCGCGTCACGCCGGTCGACGACCGGCTGGTGGTCAGTCCCGCCGACGGCATCATCTCGGCGGTCGGGCCGTCGGTGCCGCCACGCGAGCTCGGCCTCGGCAACACCGAAATGACCCGCATCTCGGTGTTCATGAACGTCTTTTCCTGCCATGTGAACCGCGCCCCGGTGCGTGGTCGCATCACGAAAATCGAGCACCGGCCGGGCAAATTCCTCAACGCCGAACTCGACAAGGCAAGTTCGGAAAATGAGCGCAACGGCCTGGTCATCGACAGCCCCAATGGCACCGTCGCCGCCGTGCAGATTGCTGGCCTTGTGGCGCGGCGCATCGTCTGCTGGGCCGAGACCGGCGGCTCGATCGCCATTGGCGAACGTTTTGGCCTGATCCGCTTCGGCTCACGCGTCGACGTCTTCCTGCCTTCCACCGCCGTGCCGCGTGTCGCCGTCGGTCAGACCGCGGTCGGCGGCGAAACGGTGCTCGCCGAGTTCGGCGGCATCGCCGCAACCCCGCTCGTCAGGATCTCGTAAGCGTGGGCGCGCCGTTCAAAAAGTTCGAGGCTCACGGCAGCGGCGGCCCGCGCATCCGTGAAATCCCGATGCGCATGGTGCTGCCCAATCTGGTCACCGTGCTTGCCATCTGCGCCGGCCTGTCCGGGATCCGCTTCGGCTTCGAAGGCCGTTTCGAGCCGGCGGTGGTGATGGTGCTGCTCGCCGCCTTCCTCGACGGCATAGACGGGCGCCTGGCGCGCATGCTGAAGGCGACGTCCAAATTCGGCGCGCAAATGGATTCGCTCGCCGACATCGTCAATTTCGGCGTCGCGCCCGCTTTGGTGCTCTATGCTTTCCTGCTTGACCGCGCGGGATCGCCGGGCTGGATCGCGGTGCTGCTGTTCGCCATCGCCTGCGGCTTACGGCTCGCGCGCTTCAACGTGCTCGACGAGGACAATGATCGCCCTATCTGGCAAAGCGAATATTTCGTCGGCGTGCCGGCGCCGGCGGGCGCCGTGCTGGTCATGCTGCCGCTCTATCTGTCGTTCCTGCGCGTTGGCGTTGAGCCCAGCCGCCCGGCCGCCTTCGTCGCCACCGGCTTCACCATCCTGGTCGCCTTCCTGCTGGTCAGCCGGCTGCCGGTCTACTCCGGCAAAAGCCTGAAAGTGCCGGGTGACAAGGTGCTGCCGATCATCCTCGCGGTCGTGCTCTACGTGCTGCTGTTGATGACCTATCCCTGGTACACGCTGACCGCCTCGGTCGCGGGCTATCTCATCTTCCTGCCGTTCAGCGTGCGCGCCTATACGAAACGCGCCCTGCGCGAGGGCGAAAAGGTGCCGCCTTCGGATATTGGCTGACAGGCCCCTGTCGGAACCTGCCGGGCATCTTGACCGTTGTGTCTCAATGGGCGACCGGGAGAAGCCGTCGCGCTATATCGTAGACATGAGCGGCGAGGTGCGGCGTCGCCGAAACGCTAATCCCGCAAGCGACTTGCGTCAGGCAGGCCCTGGAGAAGAGGAGGAGAAATGGCTGTCATCCTCATCGGCGCGTTGCTCACTGTCGCTGGCGTCGTGTACATGGCGGGCGCGGTCATCGGGCGCGGGCGGCTCAGCGATCCGAAGTCCTCTCCCGCGACGCCGGATCGCCCAGCGCCAAATCTCGCAACGACAGGCCCGACACTTGAGCCGCGGCGGCGCGGGCTCGGTTTCTTCGGCCTGTCGCAGAACTGGCCGGGCCTGCTGATGATGGGGGTCGGTCTTATCATGCTGTTGTCGGCGGCGGTCTTTTAGACGAGGGACTCTCAGGCCGCAGCACTCAGCCCCAGCCGATCGATAGCCAATTTGCGAGTCGAGACATAGTCGGTCTTGCCCGAGCCCAGCACCGGGATCTCCTCGACCTTGACGATGTCGTTGGGCACCATCAGCTCGGCCGCGCCCGCCTTCTTGCCGAAGGCGCGCAGTTCCTCCGGATCGGCGTCGTCCGCGGTGGTGATCAGCACGATGCGCTCGCCGCGCCTCTTGTCGGGCACCGCCACCGCGGCGTGGCGCTCTTCCGGCCATAGCGACTGCACCAGCATCTCGACCGCGCCGAGCGACACCATCTCGCCGGCTATCTTGGCGAAGCGTTTTGCCCGGCCGCGAATGGTGATGAAGCCCTCGCGGTCGACCGAGACGATGTCGCCGGTGTCAAGCCAGCCGTCCAGCGGCTGCAATTCGCCGGGGCGGTCCGCCGTCATGTAGCCCATCATCAAATTCGGCCCGTCGAGCCACAGCCTGCCGGCGTCTTCGATGCCCTCGACCGGTTCCAGCTTCATGCGCATCGCCGGCAACGGCCGCCCGACCGTGCCGTCGCGGCCATGGATGGCGGTGTTGACGGCAACCACGGGAGCTGCCTCCGTCAGCCCGAACCCCTCGATGATCGAGGCATCGAAGCGCTCGCGGTAGACGCGGCGCGTCTCCGGCTTCACCGCTTCGGCGCCGGCAACGACGAAGCGCAGGCTGGAGAAATCGCCGTCCTTGGCGGTGCGGGCATAATTGGCGAGGAACGTATCGGTGCCGAACATGACGGTCGGCTTCACCTTGCGGGCGATCTCCGGGATGATCTTGTAGTGCAGTGGCGAGGGGTAGAGGAACAGTTTTACCCCAGTCACCAAAGGCAGGATGGTGCCGCCGGTCAACCCGAAAGAGTGAAACACCGGCAGAACGTTGAGCAGTATGTCGGACGGCGAGATGGTGATGCGCGCCTCAGCCTGCATGGCATTGGTGTGGAGATTGCGGTGCGACAGCACCACGGCCTTGGGCGTGCCTTCCGAGCCTGAGGTGAACAGGATCACCGCCGGCTTGGCAGCGTCCTGCCGTTGCAGCGGGAACCGCCACAGCACTGCGGCGGTGAGCTTTTCCAGGGCGGTGACGCTTGCGCGCACATCCTCCAGCCACAGCATTTTGGCGCCGCCGGCCTCGACCGCGGCGATGATGTCGGCAAGCCCGGCCTTCTCGACGAACGCGCGCGATGAGATGACGGTGCGGATGACCGCCGTACGCACCGCGGCGGTGACGCTCGCCGGCCCGGCGGTGTAGTTGATCAACGCCGCTATCCGGCCGGCCGAAAGCAGGCCGACAAAGGACAGCACCACGCCATTGGCGTTGGGCAGCAACACCCCGACCGCTTCGCCGGGTGCTGTCACCGCCTCGAAACGGCGGCCGAGCACGCGCGCGCCGATGAACATTTTTCGGTAGCTGAGCGAGCCGCTGATCACATCCTCGATGATCGGATGCGAGGCACCGGTGCGGTCCGCTGCATCGCGCATGGCCAGGAACAGACCGCGATCGAGGTTGCTGCCGAAAAGCCTGGCCTCGGCGATGCGGTCGAACAGCGCATTGGTGTTGGAAGCCTGGTCGGGATTGCGCGCCACCAGTTCGGCAATCGTCATCGGCTCCAGCACGCTGATCGACAGTTGTGGGAACCAGTGGCGGGGCGCCCGGTCCTTTGGCGTCAAGGACACCGGCAGGTCGCGTGCGCCGGCGACGAAGATCGGCACGATGGCGGCGTCGGCCTGCATGGCTATGCGGGTAACGGCACGGAAGAGGCGAAATGACTTCAGATCGGGCTCGACGTCGTCGGGCAGATAGACGGCAAGCCGGCCTTTGCCCTTCAGCACCCTGACCAGCCGGCGGCTGACGAACAGATGCTCGGCGTTGAAGGCAATGGTGCGGCCAAGCTCGCGCCATGGCTCGAGCCAGAGCGAGCGCGCCGAGGCCTCGTCCAAGATGTGCAGTGTGTCGTCAGGCAGCAGCGACAGCATCAGTGCCGGCTCGAAGCGCGACTGGTGCGAGACCACATAGATCACCGGCGTCGGCGCGTTGCGGGCAATGCGGATGCGCCGGTCCTCGATCTGGTAGGCAAGCTTGAACGGCACGTAGAGCAGCGCCTGGGTGAAGCGCAGGTCGAGGCGAAAGGTCTCGATCGCGGCAATCAGCAGCCAGGCCAGCACGAGGCCTGCAAGCAGCGCCAGTGTCAGGATCATGCCGCGTCTCTCCCAACGTTCCGGTATCGCGGCTCTTCGTCCGCTTCGCAGCAGAGGGTAACGCAATGGGGGGCAAGGTCAATGTCGAGCCTTTTTCCTTCTCCCCGTTCACGGGGAGAAGGTGCCCGAAGGGCGGATGAGGGGCGGCGCTACGCTCGTTGGCTTCCTCACGCCGCCTTCAACCGCCCGCTGATGAACCGGAACTCCTGGCTCCTGCCGCCATAACCGTAGGCAGCCGCTGGCACCTCGTGCACGAAGGCATAGCTCTCCTCGTGCACGCCACCCAGCAACTGGCCAAAGGCAGCAAAGATCGCCTTCAGATAGGCCTCCAGCTCCAGCTTGGTGTTGGTGCCGTCAACCACCTTGATGTCGAGCCAGAAGGTGTTGGCGCCGTGCTCGGCAAGTGACTTGCCGCCGGCGAACCAGTGCTGCGGGTCGACATAGCTGACGGCGACGGCGGTGATCGTCGGATCCTTGCGCAGATGGGTTGCGGTCAGGCCGGTGATTTCCTTGGCGATAGCGGCGGACAGCTTGGCGTCGGGCTTGCCGGTGACGCTGATGTTGATGAGCGGCATTTTTCTCTCCTTTGGTTGAGCGGCGTCTGTTTGCCGTTGGAGAGACCATGCCATCATCCTAGAATCAAAAAATCGAATTGTTTTGAACGAAAGGTTCTGTATTATCGAAGTATGCAAGCGCTCGATCCCGATCTGCTCAAAACCTTCCTTGCCTTTGTCGATGGGGGCTCGTTGGCACATGCGGCATCGAGCGTGGGCCGCTCGCCCTCGGCGGTGACGGCCCAGATGCAGCGGCTGGAGGAGATCGTCGGCGAGCCGCTGCTGGTGGCGCAGGGCCGCGGCCGGAGGCTCACGCTGGCCGGCGAGGATCTGGTCGGCCATGCCCGTCGCATCCTTGCCGTGCACAGCGAGGCCTGGCTGGCACTGAAAGGCGCGCGCGCCGCCGGCCGCGTCGCCATCGGCACCACGCAGGATTTCGCCGACAGCGGCTTGCCGGAGTTGCTGCGCGCCTTCGCAACCAGCCATCCGCGCGTCAGGATCGAACTGCGCGTCGGCCGCTCGGCCGAGCTTGGCGAGGCGCTGCGGGCCGGGCAGCTCGACCTGGCCATCATCATGCGCAAAACCCCGGCCAATGACGAAGTCGGGCTGTTCAGTGAGCCGATGCTGTGGCTGTGCTCGAAAAAGGGGCTTGCCGTGCGGGAAGAGGAATTGCCGCTGGCGCTGCTCGACCCCTATTGCGGCTTTCGCGAAGCGGCTCTCGCAGCCCTCGATGCAGCCGGCCGTCGCTATCGTATTGCCGCCGGCAGCGCCAGCCTTGCCGGCCTGCGCACCGCGGTCAATGCCGGCATAGCGCTGACCTTGCGCACCGCCCGCTTTGCCCATTCCGGCATCGTCGAAGCACCGCGCGAGCTCGGCCTGCCGCCGGTACCGATTGCGCAATTCGCCATAAGGCTCGGCCAGGGCGCCGAACGGCCGGCGCGCGACCTTGCCGCCTTGCTCAGCGACAATCTCGCTCTGCCCGGCCTTACCGGCTGATTTCCCCTTGCCGGCTGATATCCAAAGAAAAAGCCGACCTTTACGATCGGCTTTAAGGAGGACGGGTCGAGGGGTTTGGGGGGACTTGGGGGGTGACCCGTCGCACCAATAATGCCTGAGCCGAATGATGGTTCCATGACTCCGAAAATAATTACGGGGTTGCCGCCCTTTTTCTTGCCACCAGCCAATCACGCCCGGCATGGGCAAAACCGCGCACAGCACAATGGCGCCGCCGGCCAGGCTGGCGGTCGGCGCGATCTCGCCCAGGAACAGGAAGGCGAACAGGATCGCGAACGGCACTTCGGCGGCACCGAGCAGGCCGGATTCGGGCGCCGGGATCAGCCGCGAGCCTTCCGTCCACAGGATCGACGCTGCTGCAAACGATCCTCCGAAGGCGACGAGCAGCACCGCGTCGCGGGCCGAAACCGCCAGCGGGTCGGTGACGAACCAGCCGAACACGAACAAAAGGAAGGCCGACACCGCGCCCGCCCACACCACCGGCGTGTCGCGAAAGGCGCGCACCATGATCATGTAGAGCCCGCTGCCGGCGGTCATCAGCAGTGCGAGCCCATCGCCGAACAGATGGCCGCTGCCGAAGCCGGAACCGACCATGATCGCCACGCCGCACAGCGACACTGCTGCAGCAACAAGCGTCTGCGCCCGGAAAGGCTCGCGCACCAGCACGAAGGCGAGCAGCGCGGTGATGAAGGGCGCTGTGGCATAGATGACCGCCACATTGGCGACATAGGTGAACTTGAACGCCGAGATGAAGGCGATGCTGGCCGCCGCACCTTCAACCGCCAGCAACCAGCCGCGCCAACCGAGTCGCAAGCTTTCCCGCCCGCCGGAGCGGCGGCGACGCCACAGCACATAGACGGTGATCAGGATCGAGCCGACAAAGCCGCGCCAGCAAGTGATGGTCAGCGGGTCGGCATGGATGGATTTGGTCAAGACGCCGGTGAGCGCGAAGAAAGCCGCCGACGCCGAGACCAGCGCGATGCCGAGCGTGCGCTCGGCGGCGATGCTGGCCGCGCTGTTCATGAGCGTGTCGGGCTTGTCGAGGGAATCCGTCATGTCACCAGACTACGCTTGCTGTCCTGGCACCTTGCTGTCAGCAGGGGGCATCATCCCATGGCACAGCCGGCGCGCCTCTGCGCCAGCTTCGGGCTTACGTTGGGGCAGGGCCCGGCGGCATTCGCTGATGCTTACAAAGGGCTTTGACGCGGACAAAAGCCACTTAACAGTGGTCGCTGACGCTATTGCGCGCAGCGGCGGACGCGCATGTTCGGCGTCTTGCAATGCTGGACGGCCCCAGCCCAATCAGGTAATTTTGAGGCTCGCGGATTGATCGGCGCGGCTCACCCCGGCAGCGGACTACGGAGAGGGCGCCAATGCGTGCGCTGCATAAGCCCGGGAGTTTCGATGACCGAAGTGATCGATCGACTGGTGACGGCGATGAACGCGCATCATCTCGACGCTGTCACCGCTCTCATCCACGAGAACTATCGGAGCGTACAGCCGGCGCACCCGGGCAGAGCCTTCGTTGGGCGTGACCAGATGCGCGCCAACTGGGAGGCCATGTTCACGGGAATACCTGACTTCCACGCGGCGGTCACGCGCTCGGTCCAAGACGGTGACACGACCTGGATCGAATGGCATTGGTCAGGGACTCGCAGCGACGGGCAACCCTTCGAGGTGCGCGGGGTCACGCTGTTCGAGATCATCGACGGTCAGATTGTGGCCGGGCGATTGTATCTGGAGGACGTCGAGCGCCAGGTTGTCGGCATCGAAGACGCGGTTGAAGCCCTCTCCGGGCGCCGTCCGCCAACGGCCAGCAGTGGAACCGGTTCGTGACCTCGCCACCTTACTGCGTTACCTGGTAGAGCTCCGCAACGGCCTCCTTCAGCGCGCGCCTTCCGTCCGGCCTGAAATACATCATGTGGCCGCCTTCGACGACGTCGAGACGGATGGGTTTTGCGCCGCCGAGCGTCGGAAGCTGGTTGACCAGATAGCGCGAGGCGAGATAGGGCGTGACCAGGTCGGTTTCGCCATTGACGATCACCACGCCGAGCGCCGGGTTCAGCGAACGTGCGCGCTGCAGATCATCCATCACCCCGGCATAGCCTTGCCGGGAGCCGCCATAGTCCCAATTGTGGGTGACGTCGCCATTGAGCAACCGGTAGCTGACGTCGGTGCGAAAATTCAGCTCGTCGCGTGCATAGGAGACGAAGGCCGAGGTCAATGCCGGCACGCTGCGGTCGAGCACCGGATCCGGGCCGGCGATGCGCGCGCTCTCCGGCGCGATATCGCTGGTGGCGATCGTGCCGTCATAAGGACTGAGCACCTTGCCGCCGGCGCGTTGGAATTCGCGCGCGAAAAGGCTGGTCGGGATGCGAGCAAAATTGCGCTGCACGAGGTCGAGCGGCAGGCCGGTGATCTCGGCCACGCGCTGGCTGGCCAGCCGCCCGCCCTGTTCGAGGCCGCTGGTCAGAGCGGTGAGATAGTCGCCCAACGCATAGTGCTCGATCTCGGCGAGTTTCTCGCGCAGCGCCTCGCCGCTGACGCCTTCGCTGCGCAGCCGCACCGCCGCCAGCGAGGGCAGTTCCAGCGCCCAATGCAGCGGCTGAAACTCGTCCGGCAGCACCAGCGTGAATTCCAGCGCCGGCGAGATCAGCACGATGCCGTTCGGGCTCAGGCCGACATCTTCCTGCAGGGTTCTGGCCAACAGCGCTGCTCGGAACCCGCCATAGCTTTCGCCGGCAAGGAAGAGTGGCGATCCGGTGCGGCCATTCTGGGCGAGATAAAGCCGGATGAAGGCGCCGATAGAACTGGCATCCTGGCTGACGCCCCAGAAATCTTTCGTGTCCTGGCCGGGTGCCTCGCGGCTGTAGCCGGTGCCGACCGGATCGACAAAGACGAGATCGGTCATATCGAGCCAGCTGTCGGGATTGTCGATCAGCTTTTGCGGCGGCGGCAGGAATTGCCCGTCGGCCCCGGTCGCGATGACGCGCGGGCCGAGTGCACCGAGATGCAGATAGGCGGACGCCGCGCCCGGGCCGCCATTGAAGACGAAGGTGATGGGACGAGCCTTCTCCGCGCCCGCCGCCGGCGGCAGCGTGTAGGCGACATAGAAGATTTCCGCCGTGACCTCGCCCTTGCCGGAAAGCAGCGACAGCGTCCCGGCCTTTGCCTGGTAGTCGAGTTTGCGCCCTGCAATCGTGATCGAATGGCTGGTGATCTGCGGCGCCGGCAGCAGCGACAGCACACCGCCGGCAGGGGCGGGGCGCTCGGGCGCTTCGGAGAGGCCGGGCTGCGCGAAGGCGACAAGCACCAGGAGAATTGCGGGAATAAGCTTCAGCTTGGCACGCATGACACCTCCGGAATGGCTCCCGCATAGGTATGGTCTGGGCGGTCGAAGTCAAAGTAACTATTCGCGACGTCGTGGCCCCTCTGTCCCGC
Organism: Mesorhizobium sp. P2_D6; assembly: GCF_056404315.1. NCBI lineage: Bacteria > Pseudomonadati > Pseudomonadota > Alphaproteobacteria > Hyphomicrobiales > Phyllobacteriaceae > Mesorhizobium > Mesorhizobium sp. P2_D6. The sequence continues at coordinate 15,803 of NZ_JBFUEG010000020.1, forward strand.
CGGCATATCAGTGCTATCAAAGTGTGAAGGACTCGAAAGGACAGATCATGGACGCCACCGCACTCAAAGCCATGCAGGCGCCGCTCAAGGAGGCTTATCGCGGCGATGCCGCGCAGGCGCTGATCACGCTTCGCGCCAGGGGTTCGATCGACGACCAGTCGATCGCCTGCAAGGTCGAGACGGGCAGGGCGCTGGCCGTGGCCGGGCTGCACCCGGCAACCGGCGGTTCCGGGCTCGAACTTTGTTCGGGTGATATGCTGCTCGAGGCGCTGGTCGCCTGCGCCGGTGTGACGCTGAAGGCGGTGGCGACGGCGCTGGAGTTCAGGCTCGGCGCGGCAACCGTCGAGGCCGAGGGCGATCTCGACTTTCGCGGCACGCTGGGTGTGGCCAAGGATGCCCCGGTCGGCTTCCGCGCCATCCGGCTGAATTTCAACCTCGACACGGATGAGCCGCAGGAGCGCATCGATTCGCTGATCAAACTGACGGAACGCTATTGCGTGGTATTTCAGACGATCAACAGTAAGCCGGAGCTTGTGGTTTCAGCGCAGCGCTGAAGCTGCTGATCTCCCCCCAAGTGGGGGAGATGCCCGGCAGGGCAGAGGGGGGCGCTGTCCCGCCGGCCTCTCAATAGACCCAGGCAAATCGTTCATAAGCTCGCGTTCAAAGGCAGCCAAGGTTGGCGTTCCTTCGCGCCCCCCTCTGGCCTGCCGGCCATCTCCCCCACTTGGGGGGAGATCAGGAGCGTCGACGCTACTGCGCCGCGGGCTCTTCCGCATCACCTTCGTCGGTGAAGGGCGAGGCGCTCGGCACGCAGTTCACCGCCCAGCCGGCCGGGGTCGGCTGCTTCTGATATTCGGTGATGGCGTTGGTGCATTGTTCGCGGGTGTCGAAGGTGCTGGGCAGCACCACCATGCCGCCTTGCGGGCCGGCGATCACCAGGTACCAGACCAATGCTACGCTGGGAGCAGCCATGGGAATTCCTCGCTTTGCTGGATGTCGGATTCGGATCGAACCCTAGCAACTCCCGGCTGATGGCGAAAGCAGGGCGAAGGGGGAGCGGCCCGCCGGACCATCACAGACCCGTGAGCGAACCACGCCCCTTAGCTTGCGCTCAGTTCGTGGCAAAGCAGTAGAACAGACCGTCGCCGCCGGTGCCTTTCAGCGCCTCCTGGCTGCAGCCGCCGCGCGAGGCGTGCGAGGAGTTCCAGGATCTCGCCGCCGCCGACTCATCAAGGCCGGTGCGGTCGTGATGGCCCATCATCGCCGCGCCCTCCGCGCCACTTAGCGTCCAGTCGCCGCAAGTCTGGTCGGCGATCTTGGTGCCGTCGGGCTTCGAGCCGGTCAAAATGTCGTGCCGGTTCGGCTTGTCGCCACGGCCGTTGACCACTTCGCCCTTCTCGTTCAGTGCCGTCTGCTTGGTGATGGCGTTGGTGTCGCTGTGCAGCGAGGCGACGTCATCGGCGATCTTTTCGCCCTTGGCGTTGACCCACGGACCCTTGCCGATGCGGTCGCGCGCATCGACATCGGCGGTCGAGAGATAGGCGTGCCATTCCTTGCCGGTAACCCCGGCCGCTTCCGCCAGCGACGCGCAGTGGGCGTCCGCACCCTTGAGACCGCCGAGATCGGCGCCTTTGCCGGACCCGACACTGGTGACGAAGAAGCTCATCTTGGCGTCTTGCGCGAAGGCTGCGCCAGCTGTGGCTGCAAGCGCTGCGGCGGCAACGAGAAGAAGTCTGCGCATGTCCGTCCTCCGGTTTCGAATGTCCTACATTCGAAGAAACGTAACTGGAGGCCTGTTTAATCCCGCTTCAGCCCAGCTTTTATTCCGGCTGCCGGTAAGCGACGAAGCGCTGGTTCCTGGCTTGGAAGATCAGCCCTGTCTCTTTCAGCTCGGGGCTCGCCAGCGGCACGATGCGCTTCGCAATTTCTGAGGGATGCGGCAGCGTCTCCGGATCCTCGCCGGGTGCCGCCTGCGCACGCATGGCGGTGCGGGTGGCGCCGGGGTCGACGGCATTGACGCGCAGCGGCATGCTTTGCGTCTCATGCGCCCAGGAGCGCATCATGGCTTCCACGGCCGCCTTCGATGCCGCATAGGGCGCCCAGAAGGCGCGCGCCGAATGCGCGGCTCCCGAGGACATAAGAATGGCGCGGCCGGCGTCGGAGAGCCTGAGCAGCGGGTCGACCGAGCGGATCAGCCGCCAGGTCGATGTGACGTTGATGGTCATCACCTTCTCGAAGGTTTTCGCCTCGACATGGCCGATCGGCGAGATGACGCCGAGCACGCCGGCATTGGCCACCAGTATGTCGAGCTTGCCCCAGCGCTCATGAATGGCAGCGCCCAGCCGGTCGATGCCGACCATGTCGGCAAGATCGAGCGGCACCAGCGTCGCTTCGCCCTTGCCGGTTTTGGCGCGTTCAGCCTTGATCTGGTCGTCGAGCTCTTCCAGCCCGCCGACGGTGCGGGCAACCGCGATGACATGCGCGCCGGCGGCGGCAAGTTCTTTCGCGATGAAATAGCCAATGCCGCGCGAGGCGCCGGTAACGACCGCGACGCGGCCGGAGAGGTCGAGGGTCATATGAAAGCTTCCGTGAGTTCGGCGCGAGACACCCCCCTCTGCCCTGCCGGGCATCTCCCCCTCAAGGGGGGAGATTGGCTCTCACCGGGCTCAGCGCTCGTTCTGCGCCCGTCGCTATTGGCGAAGGCCGACGGTCTAGCTGATCTCCCCCCTTGAGGGGGAGATGTCCGGCAGGACAGAGGGGGGTAACTTGGCGAAGGCAAATGCTGGCTTGGCAACCCTACGCCCCGTTGTTCGCCAGCAGCGACAGCGTGCGCACATTGTCGTGGCCTTCGAAGTCGAGCAGGCGGGTCGGGTACTGGCCGGTGAAGCAGGCGTCGCAGAATTGCGGCTGCTCATTGTCGCGGCCGGCTTCGCCGACGGCGCGGTAAAGCCCGTCAATGGTGAGGAAGCCGAGCGAATCGACGCGGATGAATTCGGCCATTTCCTCGATCGACATGCGCGATGCCAAAAGCTTCGACTTCTCCGGCGTGTCGACACCGTAGAAGCACGACGCGCTGGTCGGCGGCGAGGCGATGCGCATATGCACTTCCCGGGCGCCGGCATCGCGCACCATCTGCACGATCTTCTGGCTGGTGGTGCCGCGCACGATGGAATCGTCGACCAGCACCACGCGCTTGCCCTCGATCATGCGGCGGTTGGCATTGTGTTTGAGCTTGACGCCCATGTGGCGGATGGAATCGCCGGGCTGAATGAAGGTGCGGCCGACATAGTGGTTGCGGATGATGCCGAGCTCGAAGGGAATGCCGGCAGCCTGGGAAAAGCCGATCGCCGCCGGCGTGCCGGAATCCGGCACCGGCACGACGATATCGGCCTCGACCGGACTTTCCTGCGCGAGCTCGGCGCCGATGCGCTTGCGCACCTCATAGACGTTGCGGCCTTCGACCGAGGAATCCGGACGGGCGAAATAGACATATTCGAAGATGCAGAAGCGGGTCTTCTGCGGCTCGAACGGAAACAGGCTCTCAATGCCTTTCGAGGTCACGACGACCATCTCGCCGGGCTTCAGGTCGCGCACGAAGCGGGCGCCGATAATGTCGAGCGCGCAGGTTTCGGAGGCCAGGATCCAGGCGCCGTCGAGGTCGCCGAGCACCAGCGGCCGGATGCCGAGCGGATCGCGGCAGCCGATCATCTTCTTGGAGGTCATCGCCACCAGCGAGAAGGCGCCTTCGACCTGGCGCACGGCGTCGATAAAGCGCGAATTCAAATCGCGCTCCTTGCTGGTCGCAACCAGGTGCAGCAGCGTCTCGGTGTCGGAGGTCGACGAGAAGATCGCGCCCTGCTTCTGTAGCGCGCGCTGCACGGTCATGGCGTTGGTGAGGTTGCCGTTATGGGCGACGGCAAAGCCGCCATCGGCGAGTTCGGCGAAGAACGGCTGGATGTTGCGCATGCCGGCGCCGCCGGTGGTGGCGTAGCGCGTGTGGCCGATGGCGCGGTTGCCTTGCAGGCTGTCGATGACGTGCTGTTTGGTAAAGGTGTCGCCGATCAGGCCGACATGGCGTTCGACATGGAACTGGGTGCCGTCATAGGAGACGATACCGGCTGCTTCCTGGCCGCGATGCTGCAGTGCATGCAGGCCAAGTGTGACGATGGCCGCGGCGTCCTGCCGGCCGAAAATGCCGAACACGCCGCATTCGTCGTGAAAATGATCGTCTGCTTCGGCGGAAAGCACGTCGTCTGCGTCTGCCTTCGAAACTGCCATGGGGCTCAAGCTCCGCTAAAATGGCCATATAAGGCGAGAGCGCCGCGAAAGCAACGCACTCCGTGCGCCGTTCACACCATAGTCAGCTCATAAATGGCGCCCGCCCAGTGGGCGCCATACCGTTCCAGGTCAGTTTGCTGGCGCGGCCGGGGCCGGAGGGGCGGGCTGTGCCGGCGCATTGTCGGCTGGAGCGTCGGTCTCGTCGTCGGGCGCGGGCGCATCCTCGCCGGCTGCCGGCGCATCCGCCGCCGGTGCATCGGCTGCCGGGGGCGTCTCGGGTGCTGCCGGCTGATTCGGGTTGAGCTTCTTCAGGATGGCGTTTTCCGGATCCTCGGGCAGCAGGCTTTCCAGCTTGGCGCCGATGGTTTCGAGCAGCGGCCTCGACTTGGCGTTGGCGATCCAGGCCGGAGCCTTGGCGCCGGCCAGCCAGTTGAAGAACAAGAGCGCCACCGCGACGACGAGGATGCCGCGCGCCGCGCCGTAGAGGAAGCCCAGCGTACGGTCGAGCGCGCCGATCCTGGAATCGATGATCCAGTCGGCAAGCTTCATGGTGATGACGGAAACGACGATCAGCGCGATGACGAAGACGATGCCGGCGGACGCCGCCATGGCGATCTTGTCACTTTCGACATAGGGCTGAACGTAAGGCAGCACCGGCTTGTAGAAGAAGAATGCCGCCGCGGCGGCAGCGGCCCAGGAGACGACGGACAGGATTTCGCGAGACAAGCCGCGAACCATGGCGAGCATCGCCGAGACCAGGGTGAAGCCGACGAGAATTCCGTCAAGCAGCGTAATCGGCATGTTGTTCGCCCCACTCCGATTGTCTTTTCACGGCTCGAGCGAGCCGCGTCATTCTTCCTCGTCGACACGGCTGCGCCGTGAGCCGGCTATGCGCGCCACGAGATCGGCAAGTTCGGTTGGCTGGAAAGCGCCGGCCCCGATCCCCCCGACAACCTCCTCGCTGCCCAAAGGCAGAACCGCACTTCCAAAACCCAGCTTTTCGGCCTCTTTAAGGCGCTGTTGCGCATGCGCAACCGGCCTCACCGCGCCCGACAGGCTGATTTCGCCGAAATAGACGCAATCGGCGGGAAGGGCAAGACCGGTGAGCGACGAAACCAGTGCAGCGGCGACCGCCAGATCGGCGGCCGGCTCCGAAATCCGGTAGCCGCCGGCGACGTTGAGATAGACATCGTGGGTGCCGAAGCGGACGCCGCAATGCGCTTCGAGCACGGCCAAAATCATCGACAACCGCGCACCGTCCCAGCCGACGACGGCACGGCGCGGCGTACCCAGCGAGGACGGCGCCACCAGCGCCTGGATCTCGACCAGCACCGGGCGAGTGCCCTCCATTCCGGCGAACACTGCGGCGCCCGGCGACTTCGCATGGCGTTCGCCGAGAAACAGCTCCGACGGATTGGCGACTTCGCGCAGGCCCTTGTCCGACATTTCGAAGACGCCGATCTCGTCGGTCGGCCCGAAACGGTTCTTCACCGTGCGAAGGATGCGGTAGTGGTGGCCGCCTTCGCCTTCGAAATAGAGCACGGCGTCGACCATGTGCTCGACGACGCGCGGGCCCGCGATCTGGCCTTCCTTGGTGACATGGCCGACCAGAACGATGGCGGCGCCCGTGGATTTGGCATAGCGGATCATCGCCTGGGCGGCGGCGCGCACCTGGGTGACGGTGCCGGGCGCCGAATCGGCCATGTCGGTCCACAGCGTCTGGATCGAATCGAGAATGACGAGGTCCGGCCTTCTGCCGTTGGCGATTGTTGCCAGGATGTCCTCGACATTGGTCTCGGCGGCGAGTTCGACCGGTGTGTCGGCGACGCCAAGCCGCTGCGCCCGCAGCCTGATCTGCGCAACCGCCTCTTCGCCCGAGACATAGACGATGCGATGACCTTTTGACGCCAATGCTGCCGCGGCCTGGGTGAGCAGCGTCGACTTGCCGATGCCGGGGTCGCCGCCGACCAGCAGCGCTGAGCCGCGCACGAACCCGCCACCGGTGGCGCGGTCAAGTTCGCCAATGCCGGAGATGATGCGCGGCGCATCCTCGATGTCGCCGGACAGGCTGGTCAGCACCACGGCGCGGCCCTTGCGGGCATTGCGCGTGTTGGCCGGCCCCGAGCCAATGCCCCCCGACGTGCCTTCCTCGACGAGCGTGTTCCACTCGCCGCAAGCATCGCATTTGCCGGCCCAACGCTGATGCACCGAGCCGCAATTCTGGCAGATGAACTGAACGCGGGATTTAGCCATGGAGTGATGCTGCTCGCAAATGACCGAAGGAGGGTGATCCTGCACACCCCCCTCTGTCCTGCCGGACATCTCCCCCGCAAGGGGGGAGATTGGCTGCCGTCGATGCTTTCGCCACTCGCCACCGTCGCAAGGCGAGCGCCACCCGCGAAGCTCCTGATCTCCCCCCTTGCGGGGGAGATGGCCGGCAGGCCAGAGGGGGGTGTGACGGAGCGCTGCGGTAGGCCAAAAAGCTACTCAAACCTCTCCGCGATATGATGCTCTTCGGCGAGGTCGGAAAAGCGGGTGAATTCGCCCTGGAAAGCGAGGCTGACCGAACCCGTCGGGCCGTGGCGCTGCTTGGCGACGATGACTTCGGCCTTGCCGCGCATCTCGTTCATCTCGTGTTCCCACTTGATGTATTCGTCGGTGCCGGGCTTGGGTTCGCGGTTCTTCAGATAATATTCCTCGCGATAGACGAAGATCACCACGTCGGCGTCCTGCTCGATCGAGCCGGATTCACGCAGGTCGGAGAGCTGCGGGCGCTTGTCTTCGCGGCTTTCGACCTGACGCGACAGCTGCGACAGCGCGATGATCGGCACTGAGAGTTCCTTGGCCAGCGCCTTGAGGCCGGTGGTGATCTCGGTGATTTCCTGCACACGGTTCTGCGAGGCCTTGGCGCTGGAACCCTGCATCAGCTGGATATAGTCGATGACGATGAGGTCGAGGCCGCGCTGGCGTTTTAGCCGGCGCGCCCGGGCGGAAAGCTGCGCGATCGAGATACCGCCGGTCTGGTCGATGAACAGCGGGATCTTCTGCATGGTCTGCGAGCAGGCGACCAGCTTTTCGAAATCCATCTCGGAAATCTCGCCGCGGCGGATTTTTGACGATGGAATCTCGGTCTGCTCGGAAATGATACGGGTCGCCAGCTGTTCGGATGACATTTCCAGCGAGAAGAAGCCGACGACGCCGCCATTGGCGGCCTTGAACGATCCGTCGGCCTGCTGCGCCGGCACATAGGCCTCGGCGATGTTGAAGGCCATGTTTGTGGCGAGCGACGTCTTGCCCATGCCGGGACGGCCGGCGATGATGATCAGATCGGAGGGCTGCAACCCGCCCATGCGGCGGTCGAGATCGCGCAGGCCGGTGGCGACGCCCGAGAGATGGCCGTCGCGCATATAGGCAGCGTTGGCCATGTCGACGGCAGTCTTGACGGCGTCGGTGAAGCTCTCGAAGCCGCCATCGTAGCGGCCGGTTTCGGCCAGTTCGAACAGCCGCCGCTCGGCATCCTCGATCTGCTCGGACGGCGCCATGTCGACCGGTGCGTCATAGGCGATGTTGACCATGTCCTCGCCGACGGTGATCAGCGCGCGGCGCGTGGCGAGGTCATAGATGGCGCGGCCATAGTCGGTGGCGTTGACGACGGTGACGGCTTCGACCGCCAGCCGGACCACATATTGCGCCACCGTCATGTCGCCAACCTTCTCGTCGGCCGGCAGGAAGGTTTTTAGCGTGATCGGCGTCGCCACCTTGCCCATGCGGATGAGTTCGGCCGCGACCTCGAAGATCTTCCTGTGCAGCGGCTCATAGAAATGTCCGGCCTTGAGGAAGTCCGAGACGCGGTAGAAGGCATCGTTGTTGACGAGGATGGCGCCGAGCAGCGCCTGCTCGGCCTCGATGTTGTTTGGCGCCTCACGATAAAGCGGTTGCTCCGCCACGCCGAATTTTCGTGCTGCCTCTGCCATGATGTCCCCGATTTCGATCCCGGCTTCTCGATACCAGAACGCGAAAGATCCGATGCTGACTTATATGCATCAGTTGCGTCCAATCGGCGTTGATGCCCGCTGTCCACAGGGGACGGCAAACCGTCCACAGGACAGAATTCCCGTGCTGTGATTCCGATTGACTCGCCAAGTGGTGATTGTATTGGTTCGACAGGAACGAAGCAAGAACAATCTCGGCGGCTATCCGCTTCTCTCGTCCAACGTATCGCCCCAGTCCAACCGCCGCGCTTGCTTGAACAGCTCGCCGTCGCGCTTGGTGAAAAGCGTCTCGCCGGCGCTGCCGTCCGGCCGGCACAATTTGAGCAGCACCTTGCCGGAGCCGGCTTTCGGCGGCGCAATGACGCGCGCGGCGCGGGAGGCCGCGGGCTGCCGCGACGCCGCGACGTAGATGAACTTCTCGTCCTCCCAGGGCACTTCGGCATCCTTGGCCAGGCGATGCAGGCGCGAGCGGGCGACGCGGCGCGAAAAATGGCACCAGTCGGGCGGCTCAAGCGGGCAGGGGGCGTCGTGGGGGCAAGGGGCCAGCACATTCGCGCCGGCCTCCAGCAAATGCCGGCGCACGGCCAGGATGCGCTGCCAGCCTGCCGGCGTGCCCGGCTCGACAATCAGCAGCGTGTCGGCGGTCAACTGCCAGAGCCGGGCGACAAGCTTCGGCAGCGATGCCGGCGCGATCTCGTCCAGCACATAGGCGCAGGTGACGAGATCGGCAGGCTTGAGATCGGCAAGATCGATGGTGACGTCGCCGGCGCGCCAGTCGATGCTCGCGACAATGGTATCAAGAGCGAGCGACTGGCCGACCTTGCGCACCGCGGCGCTGGCCTCAAACAGCACCGCCTGTTCGAGGTCTGGCCAGAGGTCCGTGGTGGCCCAAAGCACCGTACCAGGACCGGCGCCGACATCGAGCAGGGTTTTTGGCTGGAAATCGGGCCGTGCGTCGGCGAGCGCGTCGAGGCTGGCGCGCGCGGCCGCATAGGTCGCCGGCAGCCGCGTCGCCAGATAGGCCTTCACCGCCATCTCTTCAGCCATGTGCAGGCGGCCGTCGCGCAGTTCGGCACGGTAGCGGTCCGACAGCGTCTTCGCCGCCTGGCGCAGCGCCGGCAGCGGTATCGTTTCGAGCAGGCGCTCGACGCCTTGTCTGAGCGATGCTGGCAGTTCCACGCTCAGGCTCCGTGCGGTGCGAACAGGATGACAGAGGCGCCGGCAATGCAAAGCGCCGCGCCGGCAAGATCCCAAAGGTCTGGGCGCACGCCTTCCACCAGCCACAGCCAGCCGAGCGAGGCGGCAATGTAAATACCGCCGTAGGCGGCGTAGGCGCGGCCGGCGGCATTGGTGTCGACCAGCGCCAGCAGGAAACCGAATAGCGCCAGCGAGACGAGGCCGGGCGCCAGCCACAATGGTGACTTTTCAAGCCGCCACCAGGCCCAGAAGGAAAAGCAGCCGGCGATCACGGCCAATGCGGCGGCGATGTAGAGGAGGTAGGTCATGAAAAAGGTCTCACTATAGCGAGACCTTTTTCATGTTTGGGCTGGCGATGGCAAGACCGATGGGCCGCCGCCGGGCTACTCGCGATCCGCCACCTTGCGGCGGCGCGCCGGCTTGGCAACCACTGACCTTGTAGCAACCGACTTGGCAACGGCAGGCTCGGCGGCTTCCTGGCGATGCCCCATCTCGCGCATTTCCAGCGCCTTTTCACATTTGGCCATGTAGTCGCGCGTCATCGGCAGCGTGTCGTTCTTCTTGGCGATCTGGATCTGGAAGATCACCAGGTCCTGCCAGCGGAAGGCCGCTTCCGAGGCGGCCAGATAGAACTCCCACATCCTGCAGAAGCGCTCGTCATAGATGGCCTTGGCCTTGTCGCGGTTGGCGGCAAAGCGCTGGCCCCAGTGCTTCAGCGTATCGGCATAGTGCAGCCGCAGAATCTCGATGTCGGTAACCACCAGCCCCGACTTTTCGATTGCCGGCATCACCTCCGACAACGAAGGGATGTAGCCGCCGGGGAAGATGTATTTGCGGACGAAGGCACTGGTCGCCCACGGCACGCCGGAGCGGCCTATTGTGTGCAGCAGCATGACGCCGTCCGGCTTCAACAGCGTCGCCGACTTCTCGAAGAAGGTGCGGAAATGGTTGACGCCGACATGCTCGAACATGCCGACCGAGACGATGCGGTCGAAGCGTTCGTTGAGTTCGCGGTAGTCCTTCAGGTCGAAATGCACTCGGTCCTGCAGGCCTTGCGCATGCGCCCGGTCGGTGGCGACGCCGTGCTGCTCGGTCGACAGCGTCACGCCCTGCACGTCGACGTCGAAAGCCTTGGCGAGGTAGAGGCCAAGCCCGCCCCAGCCGGAGCCGATGTCGAGCACGGTCTGGCCGGCCTTCAGCCTGAGCTTGGCGGCGATGTGGCGCTTCTTGGCGACCTGCGCCTCGTCGAGAGTCATGTCCGGCTGTTCGAAATAGGCGCAGGAATACTGCATGTCCTCGTCGAGGAAGAGCCGGTAGAGATCGCCAGACAGATCATAGTGGCGCTGCACGTTGCGGCGCGAGCGCGAGGCGGTGTTGATCTGCTGCAGGCGGCGGAAGGCGTGGCGCAGGCCCTCGATCGCCTTCGACCAGGTGGCGTCGATGCCGCCGCTGCCCATGTTCTGGAAGGCGATGCGCATCAGGCCGAGAACGCCGCCCTCAAGGATGTCGAGTTCGCCGTCCATGTAGGATTCCGGCACCGCCAGCATTGGATCGAAGGTGATGGCGCGTTCGGCATGCTTGGTCTTGATGTGCATGTGCACCGGCTCGCCGCTGCCGTCGCCGAACACATGCGTCGAACCCTTCGGCCCGGTGACTTTGAGATTGCCCGTGCGCACCAGGCGGTCGAGAACGCGCTTCAACAGAATATTCATCACCAAATGTCCCCTCACGGTCAGACTGGCGGGCTAACTCTGCAACAATATATAGGGGTTCGAAAAGTTCCATTTGGTACAAAAATGCCCGGGCGAGAGGCCCGGGCATTGGTCCACAAAGGCTGGATGACGACAATGTGATTGGGGAGCGTCGCTCCCTCACTTGTCGTTAGGCGATTAGGCGTTGTCTTCGCCGCCTTCGAACTCGGTGTTCGGGTCGAAGAAGTTCTCCGGCCGCGCATTGTCGTTGATGTCGTCGCCATAGATGGCTTCGGCGGTGGTCAGCGTTTCGCCCTTGGCCTGACGCTCGGCTTCATCGGCCGTGCGGGCGATGTTGAGGCTGATGGTGACCTCGACTTCCGGATGCAGCGCGATCGCCACATTGGTGACGCCGATGGTCTTGATCGGCTGGTTGAGCTGGATCTGGTTGCGGTTGACCGAGAAGCCTTCCGCCGTCAGCAGATCGGCGATGTCGCGGGTCGACACCGAACCGTAGAGCTGGCCGGTCTCGCCGGCCGAACGCACGGCGATGAAGCTCTTGCCGTCGAGCTTTTCGGCAACCTGAGAGGCTTCCGACTTGCGTTCGAGGTTGCGGGCTTCGAGCTGGGCGCGCTGGCCCTCGAACTTCTTCTTGTTGGCTTCGTTGGCGCGCAGCGCCTTGCCCTGCGGCAAGAGGAAGTTGCGGGCAAAGCCGTCCTTGACCTTGACGGTATCGCCCATCTGGCCGAGGCGGGAAACGCGTTCGAGAAGAATGACTTCCATGGTTTTGTTCCTTCGTCTGGGCACCGATCACAAGGTCGGCACCGAATTGAGTGGAACAGGTCAGGAAGCTCTGAGCGCCTTGGCGCCGGTGTCGCTGTCCTGCCTGTCGCGGCAGTTAGAGGCTTTTCACCTCAACTCGGGATTTCAATGCATGCCGCCCAAAAGCGGGTCCCGGTTTTGGGACAACGACATGCATCATCAAAATACTCCCTGCGGCGCCCGTCGCCGTGGGAGAATAGAGCGGGCGGCGAACCGCCCGCTCGAAAGTCTTAGCGAACCACGTAGGGCAGCAGGCCGAGGAAGCGGGCGCGCTTGATCGCCTTGGCGAGTTCGCGCTGCTTCTTCTGGCTGACGGCGGTGATGCGCGACGGCACGATCTTGCCGCGCTCGGAAATGTAGCGCTGCAGCAGACGCACGTCCTTGTAGTCGATCTTGGGCGCGTTGGCGCCGGAGAACGGGCAGGTCTTGCGGCGGCGATGGAACGGGCGCCGGGTCGGGATTTGATTGATGTCGACCATTATTCTGCACCCCCTTCAACGCCTTCGCGCGGACGGCGCGGACCCCGATCGCCACCGGCGTCGCCAAATGAGCGCGGCGGACGATCGCCACGGTCGCCGCGATCACGATCGCCAAACGAGCGCGGACCACGATCGCCACGGTCGCGGTCGCCGAAGCCGCCGCGTTCCGAGCGCTCTTCGCGCTTCTGCATCATGGCCGACGGGCCTTCCTCATGCGCCTCGACCTTGACGGTCAGGAAACGCAGCACGTCTTCGGACAGACCCATCTGGCGCTCCATCTCGTTGAGCGCTGCCGGCGGGCAGGTGAGGTCCATAAGCGTGTAGTAAGCCTTCCGGTTCTTGTTGACCCGGTAGGTGAGGGACTTCAGTCCCCAGTTCTCGACCCGGCCGACGGACCCGCCATTTGCGGAGATGACGCCCTTGTACTGTTCGACAAGCGCATCGACCTGCTGCTGCGAGAGGTCCTGCCGGGCAAGGAACACATGTTCGTATAGAGCCATAGTGGTTCAATGCCTTTCTTCGTTTCTCTCCCGGACCCTCGCGGCAAAAGCCTCTGCAACTTCTCTGACCCGCTGGTCCCGAAGGGGCGGGGAAGAAAGGAGCATTTCGAGACGGTCGAGAGCGGAGACACGGGAGGCGGAAGCGCTTCTGGCTTCACACGCCGCTTTCCCTAGGAAAACAACGGCCCTCCGTTCAGCCCCCAGCAAGGACCGGCAGATTGCGGGCGTCTATACAGCAATTTGGCGGGAAGGCAAGGGTAGGACGCCGTTCCAGACAGCATCCTTGGCGTCGCAGGATCGAAAAACGCCGGGCGTCAACTTGTATGGGCGAGCTTGTCCACCGTTTCGGGGAAGAAGTCGGGCGCGGCCTTACGCTTGCCGAACATCATGTCGTATTGCAGCAGGCGGAAATCGTTGATCGCCGGATCGATGTCCTTCTGCCGCGCCCAGTCGGGCGTCGCTTCGCCTGACGGCGTCAGCAGGAGATTGCGATCGACGACGCGGTAGCGTTCGCGCAGCGCGCCGAGGAAGCCGGTGTAGTAGGGATGCGTGATCCCGGCTGTGGTCAGGATGTGGTAGGGCAGGAAGGCCGGGCTGACCGCGCCCATATCCTGCGCCGGGCCGGTGCGGTTTGACCAGATAATCAGCGGCGTCTGGTGGTGCTCAAGTGCTGCCTCCGGCGTCGGCTCCTTGCGCGGCGCGACATTGTCTTTGAGGAAGCCGGTCTCGACATAGACGGGTCCAAGCGGCGGCAGATGGTCGCCGAAGAAGGCAATGACCGTCGGCCGCTCGCGCTTCTTCGCCCATTCGATCAGCCGTTCGAGGCCACGGTCGGCATCGGCCGAACCCTCGGCGTAGCTGAGCAGCGATTCCCGCGCCCATGTGCTGATGGGAGCCGCGACCTTGTGGGTCGGGTTGTAATAGCGGTACGGCTCGTAGGGGCCGTGGTTCTGCAGGCTGACGGCGAAGAAGAACACCGGGTCCTCGCTGGCGTCGGCCTCTGCGATGATCTCGTCGGTCATTGCCGCGTCGGAGGCCAGCGGCCCGCGCTTTTCCAACGGCGGCAGCGTCTCTTCCGAGCGGAAATCGTTGAAGCCGAAATCGGCATAGACCGCGCCGCGGTTCCAGAACCAGTTGGTGCCGGGGTGGATGGCGCGCGCCCGATAACCTTCACTTTTCAGGAAGGTCGCCAGCGACGGCGTCGGCGTGCGGACATATTGCTGATAGGGGATTGAGCCCGCCGGCAGGAAGGCATTGGAAAAGCCGGTCAGCGCCTCGAATTCGATGTTGGCGGTCATGCCGCCGAATTCAGGCGAGAACATGTAGCCCGAGCGCAAAGCGCGCGCATTGGGGATCGGGTCCGGCGTGATGGTGACGCCGGGCAGCTTGGTCGGATCCCAGAAGGATTCGCTCATCACCACGATGATGTCGGGTTTCTCATCCGGCACCGAGGCCGTCACATCCGGTCTGTCGATCGCATCGATCGCCTTGTCGGAATAGCCCACTGGCGCCGAGACATGCGCCATCGGCACGTTGAGCGCGAAAGCCAGCGCAAACCCGTTGGAGGCATAGTTTTCCTTCTGGTCCCACATGATCGGGATGATCTGCAGCCGGTCGCGGGTCCACGAGAAGGTGGCGTAGTCCATGATCGAAACGAAGAAGGCGAGCAGCGGCACCGCCAGCGTCAACCGCGCCAGGCGCCCCTTGCGGCTGAGGATCAGCACCTTGCGGCGCCACAGTCGCCAGCCATAGATCAGCAGCGACAGCCCGGCGACGATGCCGACCGCCATGGCGAGCGCCGTCCAGGGCCGCTCGCGCACCAGAAGCGGCATCAGCGCCATGATCTGGCGCGAATAGAGGAAATCGGTCGGGTAGAGCGGATCGCCGAGATAGTGCGACTTCTGGTGCCCGACAAAGGCCAGCGCCAGCGTCAGCGGCGCCACGATCATCAGGCTTTGGTGGCTACGGCCAAGCACGGCGTCCAGTCCGATCAGCACCAGCGCAAAGACGATGATGGTGGTCCAGCCCGGCTTGAAGGGTTGCAGGAAGAAGTCGACCGTGCCGAAAAAGTCGCCGCGCACGATCCATTCGATGGCGAACACCAGGACGGCGGAAGCAAGCAGCGTGACCAGACCGTAGCGGATCACAGGCCATCTGCGCCCCGGCAGGTAGCCGGTGGACGGATCGTCTTCCAAGAACTGTGGCGCGGGTACTGCTGCGCCCTTCCTGATCCTTGCCACTTCTCTTCTTCCCCCGGCCCAAGCAACGCGTTTTTCCACGCGCGTCACCGTTCTGTCATAGAACTGTCATGCAAAAGCTAGCGCCTGTGGCGGAAATAAGAAGAGCCAGCAAACGATTCGTGAGCGGTTTTCATCAGGAGTGATCGGCAAAAAGCCTTTCAGAACAGGGACTCGAGGTCGGCTTCCGGGTGGAACGAGGGCCGAAATGCTGCTCGCGGGCTTGACTTGGCGGTCCGCCTTGCGTCACAGGCAGGAAAAATCATGCGCTGGAGAGAGCCCAAATGGCCGTTGCATTCACCTTTCCGGGACAAGGCAGCCAGGCTGTCGGCATGGGCAAGGATCTCGCCGACGCCTTCCCCGAGGCGCGCAGGGTCTTCGAGGAAGTCGATGAGGCGCTGGGCGAAAAGCTGTCGACATTGATCTGGGAAGGCCCTGAAGAGACGCTGACCTTGACCGCCAATGCCCAGCCGGCGCTGATGGCAGTGTCGCTGGCTGCGGTGCGGGCACTGGAAGCGCGCGGTTTTTCGCTGAAGGACAAGGTCGCCTACGTTGCCGGCCATTCGCTCGGCGAATACTCCGCCCTTGCCGCCGCCGGTTTCGTCTCGGTCGCCGATGCCGCCCGGCTGCTGCGCATTCGCGGCAATGCCATGCAGGCGGCGGTGCCGGCCGGTGAGGGCGCGATGGCGGCGATCATCGGACTGGAACAGCCTGACGTCGAAGCCGCTTGCACTGAAGCGGCAGCCGGCTCCGGCAAGGTCTGCCAGATCGCCAACGACAATGGCGGCGGCCAGCTGGTGATCTCCGGCGCCAAGGCGGCGGTGGAACTCGCCGCGAAACTGTGCACCGAGAAGGGCGCCAAGCGGGCGCTGATGCTGCAGGTCTCCGCCCCCTTCCACTCGGCGCTGATGGCGCCGGCGGCCAATGTCATGCGCGAGGCGCTGGCCGGGGTAGCCAAGCATGCGCCGGTGGTTCCAGTCGTTTCCAACGTTACCGTGACCCCGACCAGCGATCCCGATGAGATCGCTCGGCGGCTTGTCGAGCAGATCACCGGCCGCGTGCGCTGGCGCGAAACGGTGGAGTGGTTCGGCGCCAACGGCGTCGCCACGCTCTACGAGATCGGCGCCGGCAAGGTGCTGTCGGGCCTGGCGCGGCGCATCAACCGCGACATCGCTACCGCAGCCGTCGGCACCCCGGCCGATATCGAGGCCGCGCTGGCTGCGCTTGGTTGATCAGAGCGTCCTCGTCGGCGACGCTCGAGGGTTGAGTTTCTGGCTTAGCCGCTGTACATGAATACATGTATTCACCTGGAGGGCGATATGCCAACCTCAATCCGACTGGCTCCCGAAATTGAAGAACGCCTGGATTTCCTTGCGACCAAGACCGGTCGCAGCAAGGCCTTCTATCTGCGCGAACTCATCGAGCGCGGTCTTGAGGACATTGAAGACTATTACCTCGCAGCCGAGGTCTTGGAGCGGATCAGGAGCGGCGAGGAGGACGTTGTGAAGGCCGAGGAATTCTGGCGTGGCCTGGACGCTTGAGTATGCCCGCTCGGCGCGCAAATTCATTGAAAAACTGGACCCGCAGACACGTCACCGCATCCGGGATTTCATCGAAAATCGCATCGCCGCACTGGACAACCCGCGCGAAGCAGGCAAATCGCTGAAGGGGCCTCTGGCGACTTTTTGGAGATATCGGGTTGGGGATTATCGGATTATCTGCGATGTGCAGGACAAACGGCTCGTCATTCTGGTGGTGACGATAGGCCATCGCGGCGACGTCTACAGATAACCAAAATGCTCCGACCGCCCGACTCGAGAAGAGGATTGAAAAATGTTCGAACTGACCGGCCGCAAGGCGCTTGTCACCGGCGCATCGGGTGGCATTGGCGAGGCGATTGCCCGGGTGCTGCATGCGCAAGGCGCCATTGTCGGCCTGCACGGCACCCGCATCGAGAAATTGGAGACCCTGGCAGCCGAGCTCGGCGACCGGGTAAAACTGTTTCCAGCCAATTTGTCGAACCGCGACGAGGTCAAGGCGCTTGGCCAGAAGGCGGAAGCCGAACTCGAAGGCGTCGATATATTGGTCAACAATGCCGGCATCACCAAGGACGGCCTGTTCGTGCGGATGTCGGATGCCGATTGGGACAGTGTGCTCGAGGTCAACCTGACCGCCGTGTTTCGGCTGACCCGTGAACTCACCCATCCGATGATGCGTCGCCGGCATGGCCGCATCATCAACATCACTTCAGTGGTCGGTGTCACCGGCAACCCAGGCCAGACCAATTATTGCGCTTCCAAGGCCGGCATGATCGGCTTTTCCAAGTCGTTGGCGCAGGAGATCGCCACCCGCAACATCACCGTCAACTGCGTCGCGCCGGGCTTCATCGAATCGGCCATGACCGACAAGCTCAACGACAAGCAGAAAGACGCGATCATGGCGGCGATTCCGACGCGCCGCATGGGCACGAGTGTTGAAGTGGCGTCTGCCGTCGCCTATCTCGCCTCCAACGAAGCCGCCTACGTCACCGGCCAGACCATCCATGTCAACGGCGGCATGGCGATGATTTGAGGGGAGATGGCCGGGCAATAAGAAGACGTGGCCGGCTTGTGAAAAGAGACCATTTCGCCTTGGACCTTAGCCAATTTTCGTGTAATGCGGCCCGCAACCCGGCGGTTCGGGCAAAAACTGGTCCGGTGCCGTTGCGTTTCCGGCAGGACCATCTTTCAGCTTGATTAGCGGCATTCTGCCCGCTAACGAAGACAGACAAACAAAAGACGAGGATGCCCCAAATGAGTGACACCGCAGAGCGCGTCAAGAAGATCGTCATCGAACATCTTGGCGTCGATGCCGACAAGGTGACGGAGCAGGCGAGCTTCATCGATGATCTGGGCGCGGACAGCCTCGATACGGTCGAACTCGTCATGGCGTTCGAAGAAGAGTTCGGCGTCGAGATTCCGGACGATGCGGCCGAGACCATCCTGACCGTCGGCGATGCCGTGAAGTACATCGACAAGGCTTCGGCCTGACGCTATCCGCAGTCATCACCGGGGAGGACCTGCGATGAGGCGTGTCGTCGTCACGGGCCTTGGCCTGGTTTCGCCATTCGGCATGGGCTTCGAGCACAGCTGGAAGGAATTGCTGACCGGCCGCAGCGCTGCCAAGCGCGTCACCGAGTTCGAAGTGGAAGATCTTGCCTGCAAGATCGCCCACGTCATTCCACGCGGTGACGGCACCAACGGCACGCTCAATCCCGAAGCCGTGCTTGAGCCGAAGGAACTGCGCAAGATCGGCGACTTCATCCTTTACGGGATCGCGGCCGCCGACGAAGCGCTGAAGGATTCCGGCTGGGAGCCCGGCACCGAAGCCGAGCGTTGCGCCACCGGCGTCATGATCGGCTCCGGCATTGGCGGCCTCGAAGGCATCGCCGAAAATGCGCTGATCCTGCACGAGCGTGGACCGCGCCGCATCAGCCCGTTCTTCATTCCTGGAAACATCATCAACCTGGTGTCCGGTCAGGTGTCGATCCGGCACGGGCTGAAGGGTCCCAATCACGCCGTCGTCACTGCCTGCTCAACTGGCGCGCACGCCATTGGCGATGCCGCCCGGCTGATCATCTTCGGCGATGCCGACGTGATGCTGGCCGGCGGCGCCGAATCGCCGGTGACCAGGCTTTCGCTAGCCGGCTTCGCCGCTTGCCGGGCACTATCCACCGACCGCAACGACACGCCTGAAAAGGCCTCGCGCCCCTATGACCGCGACCGTGACGGCTTCGTCATGGGCGAGGGCGCCGGCGTCGTCGTGCTGGAAGAGCTCGAACACGCCAAGGCGCGCGGCGCCAAGATCTATGCCGAGGTCACCGGCTACGGCCTGACCGGCGACGCCTATCACATCACCGCGCCTGCCGAAGACGGCGACGGCGCCTTCCGCTGTATGACGGCGGCGCTGAACCGGGCCAAGCTGACGCCCGCCGATATCGATTACATCAACGCGCATGGCACCTCGACCATGGCCGATACGATCGAGCTCGGCGCCGTCGAGCGGCTGGTCGGTAATGCCGCCTCGAAGATCTCGATGTCGTCGACCAAGTCGTCGATCGGCCACCTCCTGGGTGCCGCGGGGGCCGCCGAGGCGATCTTCTCGATCCTCGCCATCCGCGACAACATCGCTCCCGCCACCATCAATCTCGACAACCCGGAACGCGAAACCGCGATCGATCTTGTACCCAACACGCCACGGCATCGGCAGGTCGACGTGGCGCTGTCCAACTCCTTCGGCTTCGGCGGCACCAACGCTTCGCTGGTCTTCCAGCGCTATATCGGCTGATTGCGGTATCGACCGGCGCGCCAGCGGTCTGTCGTCAATTTTGCCATATTCGAGCCTACTCTGCCGCTGGGGATTCGTCGCATCGGCCTGAAACCGAAGGCGCTTTTTTTTGAAAGCACGATGCGTAGGCTTGAAATGTTAGGGCACGCTGGGCGTCCAACCGGACGCATGGGCGCTCTAAGAGATCAGATGGTAGGGCGCTTATGAACACCAATCCGGGCGGCAGCGGACAATTCGGACAAAACCAGCAGACCGGCCCGATCGTGCCGAAGACTGCGGCCGAGGCCTTGCGGCCGGAAGCCGGAACACCGCCGCCGAAGCGCTCGCGCGCCTCGCGCAGCCAGGTCGTGGTGTTCATGAACTTCGTCATCTCCGCGGTGATGTTAATGATCCTCGCCGCCGGCGTTTCGCTTTATTTCGGCAAACAGGCCTTCAACGAACCTGGTCCGTCCGCCACTGGCGACACCTTCCTGGTCAAGCCGAGCACCGGCGTCCAGGATATTGCCGACCAACTCGAACGGCGTGGATTGATCAGCGACGCCCGCATCTTCCGCATTGGCGTGCGCGTCTATGGCAATGATTCAGCGCTGAAGGCCGGCGAATACGAAGTCAAGCCGCGCGCCTCCATGCGCGACATCATGGAGCTTCTGAAGAGCGGCAAGTCGGTGATGTATTCGCTGACCATTCCCGAGGGGCTGACGGTCGAGCAGGCGCTGCAGCGTGTTGCCGAACAGGATGCGCTGACTGGGGACATGCCGGCGACCACGCCGGCCGAGGGCAGCCTTGCCACCGATACGTTGCGCTTCACCCGCGGCGCCACGCGCCAGCAGATGGTCGACAAGCTGCTCGCCGACCAGAAGAAGCTGGTCGACGAAGTCTGGCAGCGGCGCGCGCCCGACCTGCCTCTGGCCAATGTCGACGACTTCGTCACCTTGGCCTCGATCGTCGAAAAGGAAACCGGCCGGGGTGACGAGCGCTCGCGCGTTGCCGCCGTCTTCCTCAACCGTCTGGCCAAGGGCATGCGGCTGCAATCCGATCCGACCATCATTTACGGCCTGTTCGGCGGCAAGGGCAAACCCGCCGACAGGCCGATCTACCAGTCGGACATTGAGAAGCAGACGCCTTACAACACCTATCTGATCAACGGCCTGCCGCCGACGCCGATCGCCAACCCGGGCCGTGCCGCACTCGAGGCCGTCGCCAACCCGTCGAAGACCGACGATCTCTATTTCGTTGCCGACGGCACCGGCGGTCACGTCTTTGCCACGACGCTTGCCGAGCACAATGAGAACGTGGCTCGCTACCGGGCGCTGCAGAAAAAGCAGGCTGAAGACGTTGCCAAAGGTGCCAAGACCCCGGGCCAGACCGATGCGCCGGCGGATGGCGACGACAGCGGTGACGCTAGTGGCGATGCCGGCGGCAACAGTGGGGATGCCGGCGGCGATGCGGGTGCCGCCCAATAGCAGGCCGGCGCTTTTTGGCAGAGTGACCTTGCGCCTTGCGGACATGGGCGACGCGCTGCTGCTTTGAACGCGCAGCGCGGTTCGAAGCCTTGCTCCGAGGCCTCTGCAGATTTCGGCACTGCGAGATCAAAACGACACCGGAAATCAACACCTTGCCGGTATTGCGATTCTGACATTCGCCCTCCCCGTGATATCGAACGCCAGCAGGATTTCCGAATCGGAACATCAGGGAGACACGAGCCGCATCATGAATTTGCAGAGCATGACCGGATTTGCACGCGCCGTCGCCGAGCACGACGGCGCCTCGATCGCTTGGGAGGTCAAGTCGGTCAACGGCAAGAGCGTCGAGGTCAGGCTGCGGCTGCCGCAAGGTTTTGAGCGGCTGGAGCCGGCGGTCCGGCAGACGCTGCAGAAGCGCTTTTCGCGCGGCAATTTCCAGGCGACGCTGACCGTCAGCCGTGCCGCCGGCCAGCAGGTGCAGCCGGTGGTCAACGAAGTCTTCCTCCGGGATCTGGCCGGCTTGGCCAAGCGGCTGCAGGACCAGTTCGGTGTCGCCCCGGCGACCGCCGACGGCCTGCTTTCCCTGCGCGGCGTGCTGGACATCCCTGAAAGCAACGAAACCGAGGAGGTGCGGACAGCGCTCGACGCGGCAATCCTGTCATCGCTCGAAACCGCACTTACCGGTCTCGAGCAGGCGCGCCAAAGCGAAGGCGAAGCGCTGCGCTCGCTGCTTTCCGGTCATATCGACGCCATCGAGGCGCTGACGCGCAAGGCCGAGGCCGACCCGTCGCGCGAACCGGCGGCAATCCGCGAGCGGATCGCCGAACAGGTTCGGCTGCTAATGGATGCGTCGGCCAATCTCGATGCCGTTCGGCTGCACATGGAAGCGGCGTTCCTGGCCACCAAGGCCGATATTCGCGAAGAAATCGACCGGCTGAAGACACATGTTGTGTCGGGCCGGGTGCTGCTGGCAAATGGCGGCGCCATCGGCCGCAAGCTCGATTTTCTGGCGCAGGAATTCAACCGCGAATCGAATACTCTGTGTTCGAAGTCGAACGCCGCCACCGTCACCGCCATCGGGCTGGAGCTCAAGGCGGTGGTCGACCAGTTTCGCGAACAGGTCCAGAATCTGGAGTAACCCAAAATGGGTGCCAAGGAGCCGATGGTTGCCAGGGATCTGGGGTCGCGCATTCGCCGACGCGGGCTGATGCTGGTCCTGTCGTCGCCGTCCGGCGCCGGCAAGTCGACGATCGCGCGCAACCTGCTGGAAAGCGACGGCAGCTTGGAACTGTCGGTCTCGGTCACCACCAGGCCACGCCGTGGCTCGGAGATCGAAGGCGTCCACTATCATTTCCGCACCATGCGCGAGTTCGAGCGGCTGCGCGATTCCGACGCGCTGCTGGAATGGGCCGAGGTGCACGGCAATTGCTATGCGACGCCGCGTGAGCCGGCCGAACTGGCGCTGGCGCAAGGGCGCGACATGCTGTTCGACATCGACTGGCAAGGCGCCCAGCAGCTCAAAGAGAAGATGCGCGCCGACATCGTCTCGATCTTCATCCTGCCGCCGTCGATGAAGGAATTGAAGGCGCGGCTGAAGCGCCGCGCCGAGGACCAGGAACAGGTGATCGAGACCAGGCTGAAGAACGCCCGCAACGAGATCGAGCACTGGAAGGAATACGACTTCGTCATCGTCAACGACGATCTCGACCGCGCCTTCGCCGAAGTGCGCGGCATCGTGACGGCAGAACGGCTTCGGCGCGACCGCCGGCCGGGTTTGTTTGATTTCGTCTCGGGGCTGCTGGACGAGAAGACGGAGTGAGGCGGTGGAGCGCCAATCTCCCCCCTTGTGGGGGAGATGCCTCGGCAGGGCAGAGGGGGGCGCTGTCCCGCCAGCAGTTGCAGTAATCAGCATCACTCTGGCAGGCCGAATATCAACAATTCTCTGATCAAGACTCCGAGGTAGGCATTCCTTCGCGCCCCCCTCTGTCCTGCCGGACATCTCCCCCACGAGGGGGGAGATGGCAGCTCAAACCGCGTTCGTCAGCCGCACGAATTCCTCGACGCTGAGCGTCTCCGCCCGCCGGGTCGGATCGATGTTGGCGCGCATAAGCAGTGCCTCGCCCCCCAGGCTCTTCACGCTCTGCCGCAGCATCTTCCGGCGCTGGCCGAAGGCGGCTTCGGTGACGCGGCCGAGTTTTTTCACGTCGGCCGCCAGCGGGCTGGCACGCGGCACCAGATGCACCACCGAGGAGGTCACCTTGGGCGGCGGCGTGAACGCTTGCGGTGGCACGTCGAAGGCAATCCTCGCTTCGGTCCGCCAGCCCGCCAGCACGCCGAGCCGGCCATAGGCGTCGCTGCCGGCGCCGGCGACGATCCGCTCGGCCACCTCGCGCTGGAACATCAGGGTCATCGATTGATAGAAGGGCGGCCAGTCGGTGACGGTCAGCCAACGGATCAACAGCTCGGTGCCGATATTGTAGGGCAGGTTGGCGGCAATCCTCACCGGGCCGCCGCCTTGCGACGCGGCATTGGCAAGAGTGGTAAAATCCGTCTTCAGCGCGTCGCCGCTGATCACCTCAAGCCGGCCCGGATAGTGGTTGGAGACCTCGGCAAGCGCCGCCAGGCAGCGTTCGTCGCGTTCGATGGCGATGACGCGCCGGGCACCGGCGGAGAGCAGCGCCCTGGTCAGCCCGCCGGGGCCGGGGCCGACCTCGATCACCGTGCTGTCGCTAAGGTCACCGGCGGCGCGCGCGATCTTGCCGGTCAGATTGAGGTCGAGCAGGAAATTCTGACCAAGTGCCTTCTTTGCCTGCAGCCCATGGCGTTCGATCACATCGCGCAGTGGCGGCAGCCCATCAACGCTCATGCGGCTGCGACCTTTATACCGGTATCGGCCAGCCGGCGCGCCAGCTTCAGCGCCGCGATCAGGCTGTCGGGACGTGCGATGCCTTTGCCGGCGATGTCGAAGGCTGTGCCGTGATCGGGCGAAGTGCGAATGAACGGCAGGCCAAGCGTGACGTTGACGGCCTCGTCGAAGGCCAGCGCCTTGGCCGGGATCAACGCCTGGTCGTGATACATGCAGATCGCCACGTCGTACCCGGCACGGGCGCGCGCATGAAACATCGTATCGGCCGGCAGCGGCCCGAAAGCGTCGATGCCTTGCGCGCGCAGGATCTCGACCGCCGGACGGATGATGCGCTCATCCTCCGTCCCCATGGCGCCGCTTTCGCCTGCATGCGGATTGAGGCCGGCAAGCGCAAGCCTCGGCCTGGCGATGCCGAAGCGGCTTGCAAGATCGGCGGCGGTGATGCGCGAGATCGCAACGATCAGCTCCGTCGTCAGCACCTTCGGCACCTCGGCCAGCGCAATGTGGATGGTAACCGGAACGGTGCGCAATTCGGGGCCGGCGATCAGCATCACCGGGGTTACCGCGCCACCGGTGTGGAGAGAGGCCAGATGCGCCAGATATTCGGTGTGGCCGGGAAAGCCGAAGCCGGCATCGTAAAGCGGCTTCTTGGCGATCGGACAGGTGACGACCGCGGCCGCGTGGCCGGCAAGGCAGTCGGCGACGGCGCGGTCAATGGCCTCGATGGTGCCGGCGGCATTGGCCGCGTCAGGCCGGCCGGGATCGTCGGTGAAGCGCGCCGCCAGCGGCACCACGGGCAAAGCGTGTTGAAAGACATCAGCTGCTTGCGCCGGCACCGTCTCCGCGATTGCCACTTCGGCGCCGATCCGGCGTGCCCGCGCTGTGATCAGCGCCGGGTCGGCGAGAAGATAGAAGGGTGCCGCATCCGAATCGTGGGCGCTCTGCCACGCGGCAATGGCGATTTCCGGCCCGACGCCGGACGGATCGCCGACGCTCAGTGCCAGCGGAAGCTCTGTCTCACGCACGGCCAGGCCGGTTTCAGCGCGTGACGATCTTGGCTTTCGCCTTCAGCTCCTCGACATATTTGGCCGAGAGGTCGTCGGCGTTCTTGTCGCCGGTGCTTTCGCTCTGGAACACCATCTGGGCAGCCTTGTCGTCGGAGACCTCGCGCGACGAGCAGATGCCGATGAATTCGATGCCGCGATCGGTCTCGCGCACGGCCGTGGCGCCGCCCAGCTTGGTGGCCTTGATCTGCTCGGCCCAGTCCGGCGGCAGTTGCGGTGCCAGCACCCTGGGCAGATCGCGAACGGTGACGTCGATCAGGCCCTTGGCGAATTCGCGCGTGGTGGCGCAGCCGTTGAAGCGGGCGCGCATGGCCTCGGCCTCACGCTTGCGCTTGGCGAGTGTGGCGCTGCGCTCGGCCTTCGGCACCACGAAGATCACCTGCTGCAGCATGTACTCGGTGGCGCTCGGCTTGGCGCCGCCTTTTTCGAGCATGTGCTTGACCAGATCCTGTTCGCTCATCTGTCCGCCGCCGCCGCTATAGCGTGCGCTCAGCGCCTGGTTCCACGCCATCTGGGCGCGGATGAATTCCTTGAAATGCTCCTTGGTCACGCCGGACTGCGTCATGACGCCGTCCAATTGCTTGAGCTGCATCTTGTTGTTCGAGGCAAAGCGCTGATAGGCGGCCTCGACCTGGGCGTCGGTGATGCGGATGCCAAGGCGCTTGGCCTCGGCCGTACGCAGCGTCTGGTCGATCATCTCCTGGCCTGCGTCGCCCTTCTTGCGCTGCAGTTTCAGGAAGGCAGCCCGGTGCGCAATGTCGCCGCTGGTGATCGGTATGTTGTTGACGACATACTTGATTTCACTGGCGAAGGCCGGCGGCATCATCATGGTGACTGAGATCGAGGTCGCCGCTATCAGGAGCGCGAATCCTGCCGAAAACAGGTATTTCCTCATCGAAAGCATCCCAATTCTAAGCCCGGTTTTGGATGACCGAAACCCGTGCCCGCTTTATACGGCAAAACGATGTCGTCAGCCGGCTCTACTGGATGGTGTCGATCGAGTTTTGTGACGAGCCGAAATCGCCGAGCGTGCGGAACGACAGATTGAAGCCGACATTCTGCGACACTTCCTTGGTGTTGATGTCGCGCGATTCCGAGAACGTCATCAGATAGGTGAAGCAGGAATCGTTGTAGGCAAAGCCGACGCCGTCCTTGACCAGCACGCTTTGCTGTAGGTCGTAGGTGCCTGTGCCGAAGACGCGCCAGTTTTCGGCCAGGTGCGTCGAGGCGCCGAGCGTGACTTCGTGGCGATCGGTGGTGAAACCGTAGAGCGGCTGCGCCTGGATGAAGGCGTATTTGGCGCTCAGCGAAACCGGCAGGCCGGAATAGGCGGCCTTCACCTCGGCGCGGCGAACTTCGAAGCTCTGCTCGTCGAAGCGGCCGCTGAACGAGCCTGAGAAGCCGCTCGGGCTGCTGAACCCGATAAGGCCGACATAATCGGAGGTCGAAGTCTCCAGGCCGGAATCGGCACCCGCATTGACCAGATCCGGTGAATCGAACGAATTGCGTCCGCCCAGCTGGTAGGACTGGCCAAAGATGGCGTTGGTGCCCCAGCCATTGTCATAGGCGCCCGAATAGCGGAACCCGACATTGGCGCGGCTGCCGCCTTCGACGCGGTCGTAGCCGGAGAACTTGTCGCGCTCGAACAGCGTCGTGGCGTCGAAGACGAAGCTCTGTGCATCCTCGTTGGGAACGGCCAGGCCGCCGACATACTGTTCGTTTGGGCGCATGAAGACCTGCGCCATCGGCTCGACGACATGGCTGGAGCCGGTCATCGAGAACAGCACCGGCCAGCGCATTTCAAGTCCGGCGGTCGCCATGTAACGGGCAAAGGAGGACCGCATGTCGGCGGTGGTGTCTATTCGAGGATCGGCGGCCATCGCATTAATGGCAGCGAGCGAACCTGAGGATGCATTGAGATAGTCGACGTCACCCTGCAGAGCCAAGAGAGGCGTCAGTTGCAATCCGCCGTCCGTGGTGAAGGTGCGCTTCCACTCTGCCTCGGCGGTGAAGCGGCCCGACTCGCCCTCAATGCCGCGCACGCGCTGGACGCCCGAGGCCGGCACGTAGGGGGTAAAATAGGCCTGATCGAGATCGTCACGGCGGATGACCCGCGCATTGACGTTGAACGACAGTTGGCCGCCGGCTACCGACATGTCGGGGATATAGGCATAGTCAAGCGACGGCAGCACCCAGGGCTGCTTGTCGCTGCGCGACGAGATGTTGCTGTCCAGCGCGTTTTCCTGAACCTGGAAGCGCATGGCGCGCACATCGAAATAATTGCGGCCGTTGAGGCCGGTCAGGTAGACCGACGATTGATGCACGGCGTCGTTGTAGCCGTCGATCGTATAGGTACGCGAGAAATTCTTGTCGCTCTGCAGCAGGATGTCCCAACCGAAGTCCCAGCGCGGATTGATGGCGAACTGGCCTTTGGTGCCCATCATGCCGCGAAACTTGTTGGGATCGCCGACATCGCCCGAATTGACATTGTGGCCAGCGCTAGTGGGGAAAGCGGAGCCGTCGATGAAGGCGTTGGGGTCTTCCTGACGGATGCCGGCGATCTTCAGCGTGTACTGGCCATTGTTGAAGCGCTGGCGCCACTCGGCCTCGCCGAGGAAACCCTGCTTGGTATAGCCGCTGCCGGTGACGGTGAGATCGTAGGTCGGCGACAGTGCGAAATAGTAGGGGACTTTGACGCCGACGCCGAGTTCGTTGTTGAAGGCGATGCTGGGGATCAGGAAGCCGCTTTTGCGCTTGACCGTCGGGTCGGCGATCTCGAATGCCGGCAGATAGGCCAGCGGGAAGCCGAAGAATTCGAAATTCGCGTTCTCGAAGCGAACCGTCTTCTTTTCGCCGTTCCAGATGATCTTCCTGGCTTTGACCCGCCAGGTCGGCGCCTTGTCCGGCTTGTCCTCGCAAGGCTCGCAGGCGGTATAGACGCCGTTGTGGAACGTCGTCAGCACGCCGCCCATGCGTTCAGCGCTTTCGGCGGCGAAATAGGCCTTTTCGGGGGTTTCGACGCGCAGCGCGTTGACGAAACCGTCGGCGAAATCGTCGGTAATATCGATGTGCTGCGAGTTGATCTTGGTGCCGTCGCTGTTGACGATCTCGACATTGCCGCTGGCGACGAGCCGCTTGGTGTTGCGATCATACACGACACGCTGGGCGACGAGCTTGTTGCCGCCATAGTCGATCTGGACGCCGCCGATGGCGGTGACCGTCTGGTTGTCGTTGTTATAGACGAGCGTGTCGGCCGCCAACAGCATCTGGGTGCCGGAGGGAACCTTCGTTGCCACGTCGGTGACATCCTGCGCCAGCGCAGGAGCCATCGGCACGCCGCAAGCGAGCAGACATGCCAAGGCGCTCGCCGAATAAAGGCGCGCCAAACCAGCCTGCCTATGGCTGCGCAAAGCCGCCTCCCTCACTAGCCGTCTTCCTTGTATAGCAGGAATGTCACCCCAAAGAACATAGCCACGACAACCGGAACCCATGCAGCCACGGCTGTGGGCACGAATCCCGCCACGCCGAATGCCTTGACCAATACCGAAACGACATAAAGCAGAAAGCCGGCGAGGACGCCACCCAGAATCATCGTTGCCGACTGCCCCATCCTCGCAAATCGCATTGAAACTGTTGCCGCAATCAGCGTCATGGCCACAAGCAGGAACGGTAACGCCACCAGCGAATCGAACTGCATGGCGAAGGCATTTGCCTTGAGGCCGAAGGAGCGGGCAACCTCAATCTTGCCGGGAAGCTCGTAAAACGGAATGGTTTCGGGACGCGCCAGCCTTTCCTGCACGAACTCCGGCTTGAGGTTGGTCGGCAACTGGTCCGTCGTTTCCGAGCGGATGTTGCCGTCCTTGAACACCTTGACGTCCTGCAATTCCCAGTAGCCGTCGCGCAGGAAAGCCCGCGCCGCGTCCTTGCGCTCGACGATATTGCCGTGCGGATCGAGAACGAAGAACACCGCGTCGGCCATTTCCAGGCCCTGGTTGAGGATGGCGCGGGCGCCGATGATGGTGTCCCCGGTGGCGGTTTTCTGGCGGATCCACGGCGTGGCATCGGCCGCCACGGCGTTCGAATTGCCGGACCGCAGCTGGTTTTCCATCTGCTCCGACCAGGAAAAGCCGTGCGCGGCAATCGGATTGAGCACGCCGACCGACAGCGCGCCGAATAACAACGCACCGATGCAGCAAGGCAACAGGAACTGCCAGGCCGACACGCCGGCCGACCGCGCAATCACCAGCTCATACTTGCGGTTGAGCGACACCAGCGTCGCCATCGCCGAAAACAGGCCGACAAACGGCACCGTCTGCAGCATGATCATCGGCATCCTCAGCGCCGAGATGGCGACCGCCGTGCCGTAGGTAAAGCCCGGCAGGCCGGTGATGCGGCCGGACAGTTCGGTGAAGTCGATCAGGAACACCAGCGCCAGAAGGCCGATGAAGAACCAGATCGTGATCGACACGTAGCGAAAGAAGAAGTAGCGGCCCAAGGTCCAGCCCATCGTCAGGCTCCCTGGCCGGATGTGTAGCGCCGGGCGAGGCGTAGCTTCAGCGCCTTCCAGCCATCGGTGACGCGGCCGGCGAAATTCGTCAGCCAGTCGGCCCAGCTGCCGGGCAGTTCCATGCTTCGTGAGGTGACGATGAACCAGATGGCGACCGCCGACGCGACGATCGGCACGCCATAGACCATGTAGGTATATTGCGGGATCTTATCGGCTTTCCCGGCGGCAAAAAAGCCCAGCCAGCGCACGAACAGCGCAATGGCAATGGCTGTGATCAGCGGATGGATGCGCGCCTCGCGGTGAGAGCGCGCGTCGCCTGCCACGGCCAACGCGATCAGCGCGAAAACCAGCGAGTACGACCATTCGGAAAAGCGCTGGTCGAGCTCGGCCTTGTAGGCGCCGGGCCTGCGCTGGAAGATCTTGTCGTTGGCGTCCGGGTTGAGCAGATACTGCGTCGTTCGGTCCTTGGGCAGGAGCAGGATGTCGTTCGCCGCCGACATGAAGGCGGACAGATCGAAGGCGTAAGAGGTGAAGCGGATGACCGACAGGTCACCGGTCAGCGTCTTGCGATGAATGACGCCGTCATTCATCATCAGCACCTTCTCGTCACCCTTTTCGACGACGCTGCCGCTCTTGGCATAATAGATCAGATTGGCGCCTTCCTCGCGCGAATCGGCGACGAAGATGCCGCCAAGCCGGTTGTCCGGCAGCCGCTCGCCGATCTGCAGGAACAGCCCGTCGTCGATCTTGCGGAATGTGCCTTCCTGGATGATCAGCGACAAAAGATCGGCGCGCGAGGATGCGATCAGCTGGCGGTTCTTCTGCCTGGCATAAGGTTCGACGCCATTGTCGACGGCGAAGGAAAGGACACTGGCCGCCAGAGCGATCAGCAGGACCGGCCGAACGATCGTCCAGCGCGAGGCGCCGGCGGCGTTGATGACGGCCAGCTCCGAATCGGAATTCATGACGCTGAGCGTCTGGGCGACCGCCACCACCAGAGCGAACGGCACCACGATCGGGATGATTGTGGGGATGATGAGGGCCGCGACCTCGAAGAAGGTCAGCGCCGACTGGCCGCTGTCGGTAACGAGATCGATCCGGGCGAGCACCTGCGTCGTCCAGACAATGGCCAGCGTCCAGATCAGCGCAGCGAGAAACACCGCCAGCGCGCGACGCATGATGTAGCGTTCAACGACCTTCATGTAAGGCTTTTCTCGATTTGCCGAACGGCATCATGCCCGCAGACAAGGTAGTAGTCCGGCTGCGCCTGTACAACAGGGTCTGTTAGGCCTTTCCATCTCAGCGGATCGATCCGATTCCCGTCCCACATCGCCCGTCCCGCAGGCCGGAGTGTCGGCGGCAATGGATAAGAAAGCGAGAACATCGATGGTTAACAACAGGTTGCGGCAGGAAAGCGGGGCCGTGCCGCGACGAATCGTCATCGATTCCACAGCGCGTATGGGCCTCGATTCCGGCAAAGTCTTGCCAAATGAAGGAAAACGACCAAATGTCGCGCATCTTCCCTGAAAACGCATTCTCCCTGAAAATCTGAGCCGTTTCCGAAAGCAGGACCTGATGACTTTGAGACCATTGATCGCCTTCGCCAAATTTGCCGCGCCTAAAAAGGGCAGCGTCTTCGTGCTGGCGGCCGACGATGGCGGTCTTGGCGAGCCGGCAAAGGCCTGCGATCCGGATGGGACGCTGGCGCGGGCGTTTCCGGTGGCGGACTTTTCCGGAAAATTTGCCGGTGTCGTCGAAGTGCTGGCGCCACAGGGGACATCGCTCGACCGGCTGGTGGCGATCGGCGCCGGCAAGGTTGCCGCTCTCGATGACTTTGCCTGGCTGAAGCTTGGCGGCACTATTGCTGCATCCCTGCGCAAGGCGACCGAAGTGGCCATCATTCTCGATGTGCCGGGCGCAAAAATTGGCGGCAAGCAAGCTGCGAACCTGGCTGCCGGCATCGTCCTGCGCAGCTACGCCTTCGACAAATACAAGACCAGGAAGGACAAGGACGACGCCGAGCCGAAGAAACCGGTCAAGGTCACCATCCACACTGCCGATCCGGCCGCCGCGAAAAAGGCCTTCGCCGACGAAGTGGCGGTGATCGACGGCGTGCTTCTCGCGCGCGATCTGGTCAACGAGCCGGCCAATGCACTCGGTCCGGTCGAATTCGCCGCCCGCGCCAAGGAACTGGAAGCACTCGGGGTCGAGGTCGAGATCCTCACCGAGAAGGAAATGAAGAAGCTCGGCATGGGCTCGCTGCTCGGTGTCGCGCAAGGCTCGCCGCGCGGCGCCCGCATGGCTGTCATGCAATGGAAGGGCGGCAAGGCCAAGGATGCGCCGGTCGCCTTCGTCGGCAAGGGCGTCACCTTCGACACCGGCGGCAATTCCATGAAGCCGGCTTCCGGCATGGAAGACATGAAAGGCGATATGGGCGGTGCTGCCGCAGTCACAGGGCTCATGCAGGCGTTGGCGGCGCGCAAGGCAAAGGCCAATGTCGTCGGCATCATCGGGCTGGTGGAAAATGCCGTCGACGGCCACGCCCAGCGCCCCGGCGACATCGTCACCTCGATGTCGGGCCAGACCATCGAGGTGCTCAACACCGACGCCGAAGGCCGCCTCGTGCTGGCCGATGCGCTGTGGTACTGCAACGACCGTTTCCAGCCGAAATTCATGGTCAATCTGGCGACGCTGACCGGCGCCATCATGGTCGCGCTTGGCCAGCACTATGCCGGCCTGTTCTCCAACAATGACGAACTGTCGGACAGGTTGACGACGGCCGGCCAGGCGACGCAGGAGCGGCTGTGGCGCATGCCGCTTGGGCCTGAATACGACAAGCTGATCGATTCCAAGAGCGCCGACATGAAGAACATTGGCGGCCGCTATGGCGGCGCCATCATAGCGGCGCAGTTCCTGCAGCGCTTCGTCAAGGAAACGCCGTGGGCGCATCTCGACATCGCCGGCACCGCGATGGGCTCGCCGCCGAACGAAATCAACCAGTCCTGGGGCTCGGGTTTCGGCGTAAGGCTGCTCGACCGCCTGGTGCGCGACAATTACGAGGGATAGAGCCGGATATGGCCGACGTCCTTTTCTACCACCTGACCGAATCGACGCTGGAGGATGCGCTGCCCGGCCTGCTCGAGCGCAGCGTCGATCGCGGCTGGCGCGCCGTGGTGCAGACCGGGACAGAGGAGCGGCGCGACGCTCTCGACCAGCATCTGTGGACATTCAGGGACGATTCGTTCCTGGCGCACGCGACCGACCGCGAAGCCCATCCGGCAGAGCAGCCGATCCTCCTGACCACGAGCGAAGCCAATCCGAACCAGGCGCAGATCCGTTTCCTCGTCGATGGCGCGGCACCCGCCGATCTCGCCGGCTACGAACGCGCCGTGTTCCTGTTCGACGGCCATGACGCGGCCCAGGTCGAAGGCGCCCGCACGCATTGGAAGACGTTGAAAGAGGCCGGCCACGCCGTGACCTACTGGCAGCAGACGCCCGACCGGCGCTGGGAGCGCAAGGCTTAGAGGGTTGCGCGGGCGCGTCTTGAAAACGACGCTGTTATCTCCGAACGATCCGATCTAAGGATTGCGAAAAGCGCAACTCACGCGGCGGGCTGAGAATGCGGGTCAAGATCATCGGAACCGGGCGAGCCGTGCCGGCTCAATGCGTGACGTCGCGCAGTCTCGACGCGCGGCTGGGGCTTGGCGATGGCCATCTCGAAGCTGCCACCGGAGTAATTGAGCGCTATGTCTGCGGGGCCGAATCGCAGGTCGATCTCGCCTGTGCGGCGGCGCGCCTCGCACTCACCGATGCCGGCATCGATGCCAGCAGCGTTGATCTGGTGATCGGCGGTTGCGGCGTGCCTTACCAGCCGCTGCCGTCGACCGCGCCGCTGGTCATGCAGCGTCTCGGCCTGGCGGATGGATCGGCCGCCGCCTTCGACGTCAACAGCACCTGCCTCGGCTTCCTCACCGCATTCGAGACGGCGTCGCGCCTGATCGAGGCCGGGCAATGCCGCACCGCGCTGGTGTTTTCTTCCGAGATCGCCTCGCGCGCTCTGCCGTGGCAGGATCAGCCGGAAATCGCGGCCTTGTTTGGTGATGGCGCGGCGGCCGCGGTGGTGCAGCAGGCAGCGCCCGGCGAGGGCAGGGTGGCGGCCAATCTGATGCGCACCTATCCCTCAGCCTATGAAGCCTGCAGCATCGGCTCCGGCGGCACGCGTTTCGACTTTCACCGTCAGCCGGAGGAATTCGCCCACCACAGCCTCTTCCACATGGACGGCAAGGAACTGTTCCGCGTCACGTCGCGCCATTTCAACGGCTTCGTTGCCGAATTGCTCGATCGTGCCGGCTGGCGGCGGGACGATGTCGATGTCGTCGTGCCGCACCAGGCGAGCCCGTTCGCGCTCGCCCACATGGCGCGTCAGACCGGCTTTGCGGCGGAGAAGCTGATCGATATCGCGGCGCGCTACGGCAACCAGATCGCCGCTTCGATCCCCTTTGCGCTCGATGTCGCACGCCGCGAACGCCGCGTCGCGCCGGGCGTCAAATTGCTGTTCCTCGGCACCTCGGCCGGCGTGTCGTTCGGCGGCATGGCGCTGGAAGCCTGACCATGGGGCGCGTGCTCGTCACCGGCGCCAGCGGTTTCCTCGGCTCGCATGTCCTGGCGCGGCTGGCGGCAATGGGCACACCGGCGCTCGGCCTTGGCCGCGATGCCGAGCGTTGTGCGGCGCTCGAAGCCGCCGGTCACGAGATCATTCGCCTCGATCTGTCCAAACCGTTCATTGCCGCTGCCGAACACGATCTCGGAACCGTCGATGCGATCGTCCATTGTGCCGCTCTTTCGGCGCCCTTCGGCAGGCTGGCGGACTTTGAGACGGCCAATGTGACAGCCACCCACAACCTCGTCGATTTTGCCCGCCGGCACGGCGTACGCCGCCTCGTCCACATCTCCAGCCCTACGGTCTGTTTTGCCTATCGCGACCAGCTCGGCGTCAGCGAGGACGCCGGCCTGCCGCCGCCGGTCAATCACTATGCCCGCACCAAGCGACAGGCTGAGGAAATCGTTCTGGCTGCGCCTGAAATCGGCCCGGTGCTGCTGCGTCCTCGCGGCCTCTACGGCCCGGGCGACCGCACGCTGCTGCCCCGCCTGCTGCAGGTGGCCCGGCAGCGCCCGCTACCGCTGTTCCGCGACGGCCAGGCGCGCATCGATCTCACTTACATCGATGACGTCGTCGATGCTGTGCTTGCCGCCCTGTCCGCTGGCGGCACTGCCGAGGGGCAGATCTTCAACGTCTCCGGCGGCGAGGTGGTGCCGGTGCGGCGCATTGCCGAGGCGGCCTGCGCCCGCGCTGGCGTGCAGCCGCGCTGGCGCAAAATGCCGCTTTTGCCCGCAATGCTGGCAGCCGGGTTGGCGGAGATGGTGGCTGAACTTCTGCCCGGCCGGCCCGAGCCGCCGGTGACGCGCTACGGTCTTGGTCTGTTCGCCTACGCCCAGAGCCTCGACATTGCCAAGGCCTGCCGCATCCTCGGCTGGGCGCCGAAAGTGTCCTTCGATGAAGGGCTCGATCGGACCTTCGGCAAGGCTGCGGAAGATCGGAGGTCGGCGTGAAGATCGTCTTCGCCAACAGCGCCTCTGTCAGCGCGGCCGAGCGCCTGATTTTGCGCGGCGGCAGCTGGGCGAAGGTCAGGCTGCGTGTCCGCTACGGGCTGATCCTGCATCCGCAGTCGGGTCCGGTGCTGATCGACACCGGTTATACACCGCACGTGACTCGAGGGAGCGAGCGCAGCACCGCGCTGCGTCTCTACTGTGCGATCCTCCGGCCCGAGCTCAACGAGGCCGAGCAGCCGCTGCCGGTTTTGGCGCGCTTCGGCCTGTCGCCGCAGGATGTGCGAACCGTTATCGTCACCCACTTCCATGCTGACCACATGTCGGGCCTGTCGCTGTTCCCCCACGCCCGCTTCATCGCCAATGACGCCGCCTGGGCGCGCGCCAAGGCCAAGACAGCTCGGCAGAATCTGCGCCACGGCGTTTTCAAGGAACTGTTTCCGCCGGATTTCGAGGCACGGCTCGACGGACTGTCGTCGAAGCGACGTGTCGAGCCACGTGGTGATGTGCCCGGCGGTGCCGACCTGTTCGGCGACGGCAGCGTCGTCGCCGTCGATCTGCCCGGCCATGCCGATGGCCAGTTCGGACTGCTGTTTCCCAATATGGAGCGGCCGCTGCTCTACGCCGTCGATGTGCAATGGCTGATCGAAGCCCTTGTCGAAAACCGGACGCCCGGTCTGCCGGCAACCCTGCTGGCCGAGGACGCCGCCGCGCTCGATCCGACCAGCGCCACGGTGCGCCGGTTTCTGGCAACTGGCGGCGAGGTCGTGCTTTGCCATGATCCGGCGTTGACGTCCCACGATCTTGCCGGAGAAGGCGCATGAACGGGCCGGCCGAAGCGGTTCGTGCGTTTGCGCTGACGCAATGGCTCTCGCGCAAGAGCCGCGGGAATTTCGGACGCTGGCAGGCGCATGCCTTGCGCCGCTTTCTCGACCGCGACCTGCCGCGCGCTCCGTTCTATGGCAAGCCGCCGCGTCATCTCGGCGACCTGCCGGTGATCGACAAGGCGACGGTGATAGCCAATTTCGAGCGCTTCAATATCAATGGCGTCTCAGCCGCCGAAGCCTGGAAGGCGCAGGCCGGCGATGGCCGGATCGGCGAACTGACGGTCGGCGCCAGCACCGGCACGTCGGGCAATCGCGGTCTGTTCGTCATTTCCGAAGCGGAAAAATATCGGTGGCTGGGCACGATCCTGGCCAAGGCCGTGCCCGATCTCATCTGGCGCCGGCAGCGCGTGGCGGTGATCCTGCCGCAGAACACCGGACTCTACGAAAGCGCGCGCAAGTCGCGGCGCATCGATCTCGGCTTCTTCGACCTGACGAGCGGGCCGGAGAGCTGGCGCGCAGCGCTTGAGGATTTTGCACCGACGGTGATCATCGCACCGCCAAAGATGCTGCGGCATTTCGCGGCCGAGAACTTTCGGCTCAAGCCACAGCGGGTCTTTAGCGCTGCCGAGACGCTCGACCCGGTCGACCGCCCGATCATCGAAAAGTACTTCGAGCGCCCACTCGACCAGATCTACATGGCGACGGAAGGGCTGTTCGCCGTCACGTGCCGAAAGGGCGGGCTGCATCTGGCCGAGGATTCGGTGTACTTCGAGTTCGAGCCGGCGGGCGACGGGCTGGTCATGCCGCTGGTCACCGCCTTTCGCCGCCAGACCCAGATCATGGCGCGCTACCGCATGAACGATCTGTTGCGGCTCTCCGAAACTCCATGCCGCTGCGGCTCGCCGCTGCGCACGGTGGATGAGATCGTCGGCCGCATGGACGATGCTTTCCGGCTGGCGTCGCCGCATGGGCAGATTCTTGTGACGCCCGACATCCTGCGCAATGCCGTGCTCAAGGCTGACAGGCGCATCGACGATTTCCGCCTGGTCCAGACGGCTGCCGATGCGATCGAGCTCAGCCTCGCGCCCGAGCTTGCCGACGAAGCGGCTACTGCCGCGTATGCGGCGGTGCGGACACTGCTGGCGGGGCGCAAGGCGACGGCGACGATCAGACTGTTGCGAAAGAATTTGCCGTTGGAGACTGGCCGCAAACTGCGCCGCGTCGAATGCCGGTTGGGAGCGGGGCCGTGAACCGGCCTTCCGCGCTGGCGCTTGAGCAGGTCGACCGGGTTGAGAACAACCCGCGTGAGGTCGAGGCCTTCGTGCGGCTTTTCAACGACGTGCCGGTGCACGACCTCGTCCGCAATCTGACGGTGGCCGTCGAGGCTTTCGAGATCGCCGGCCGTTGCTTTCCGCTGACGCTGAACGACAGAAGCGAAGCGCCGAACTGCTACATCTGCTGCCCGTCCAGCGCCTATGTCGACTATGCCATCGACGAGACCCGTAATTTCGTCTCATCGCCCTTGTTGCAAAAGGCGATCCGGATGCTGATCGGCCTGTGTGCGCCGCTGGTCAGGGCGAGTGGCCTCGACCATCAGGTGCAGGTCAACAACTGGCTCTATTCGACCAATCCGGTGCCGCTGCTCGATCCCCAGGCGATCGCGGCCATGCGCGACGATCTCACGGTGCGTTTTCCCGACCGCTCCATTGTCATCCGCTCGCTGAACGAGATCGCCGATCCCTCGACCATCGCGGCGCTGAAGGCGGAAGGGTTCCGTATGCTGGCGGCGCGGCAGATTTACATCTTCGCCAACCGCGGTTCGGCAATGACCAACGACATGAAGCGCGACCGCAAGCGGCTGCGCACGACGCCTTTCGAGGAGGTCGGCGATGCCGATTTCATCGAGGCCGACTATGCCCGCTGCGAGGCGCTCTACCGGATGCTCTATCTCGACAAATACACGCCGCTCAACCCGCATTACACCGCACGCTATATCAGCGAGATGCACCGTCGCGGCATTCTTCGGCTGGCGGGCCTGCGCCGTCCCGGCGGTGAACTGGTCGCCGTTACCGCGCTGTCGAAAAACGGCAGAACACTGACGCAGCCGATCGTCGGCTACGACACTGGCCTGCCGGTGAGTGAGGGCCTCTACCGCATGATGATGGCGCTGGCGCAGGATCATGCCACGGCGCATGGCCTGTTCTTCAACATGAGCGCCGGTGCCGCCGCCTTCAAACGCTTGCGCGGCGCCGTGGCGACGGTGGAATACAACGCCGTCTATGCCGGCCATCTGCCGCGCCGCCAACGCATGGCAGTGCGGATCATGGAATTTGTGCTCGCGAAGATCGGCATTCCCCTGCTCAGGAGATTTGAACTTTGAGCGAAGCCCAAAAACACAAGCCCAAGCATCATTGGCAGGCGGTGGCGCTTTCTGCGGACATCAAAGCCAAGCCGAAGCGCATCCTGTTCGACGGCGCGCCGCTGGTGCTGTTCCGCTCGGCGCAAGGGATCACTGCCCTGTTCGACCGCTGTGCTCACCGGCTGGTCGAACTGTCGACCGGCAAGGTCATTGGCGGCGAGATCGAATGCCCCTATCATGGCTGGCGCTACAATGGGGAAGGACGATGCACCGCCATCCCCGGCCATGTCGGTGACATCCCGCACTATCGCGTCCGCCGCTACGCCGCGATCGAACGCGACGGCGTCGTCTTCGTCTCGTCAGGCAAGCCCGAAGTCGAGCCCTATCTCCACTGCATGCAGGGCAAGGATGTCGTGGTGAAGCGGGTGCGCAGTTCGGCGCAATCGACGGTGCTCGACGCGGCCGAGAACATTCTCGACGCCACCCACACCCACTTCACCCACAAGGGCGTACTGCGCGGCCTAACCGCAAAACGCCATCTCGTGCGCGTCGAGGTGACCGGCGGCGAGGGCTGGGTCGAAAGCTGCTACACTGGCGAGGACCGGCAGCAGGGACTGGTCAGCCGTCTCCTCGAAGGCGAGCGCGCCAGGACCATCGGCCGTTATCGCCATCCGGGCATTGTCGAACTGGAATATTGGGGCAAGGGTGGCCTGGCGCTGGCGACCACCTTCCATTTGCGCCAGGCGGACGAACGGACCGTAGAAGGCGTCGGCTGGCTCATCGGCCCACGCCAGGGCCTGTTCGGAGAGCTCAGGGCGCTGGCCTTCCGGCCGCTCTTTGCCTTTGCCCTGCAGCAGGATCGCCGGGTGCTGAAATCGGCCAGCGACAATGCCCGCATCCCGCCACAAGTCCAGCCGGCGATCGGCCCGCTGGACTTCCTGCGCCGCGACATAGCGGCGATCATGAACGGTAAGATGCCGTCGGCGGCGGCGGGGCCGCGGGTGTACCAGATCGAGCTTTAGTGCAGGCTCGGCTTAGGTTCGCGCTGCCCCTCATTGCCCTGCCGGGCATTTCTCCCCGTATAGTGACGGGGAGAAAAACGCCATCACCGCCGCTTTCGCCAATCATCAACGTTGCAAAGGGGAGCGCCGAGGTCGTGGTAGCTTCCTTCTCCCCGTCACTATACGGGGAGAAGGTGCCGGCAGGCGGATGAGGGGCAGCGCCAACTCAACGAGAGTTTGGCCCGTTCCACTCGATATCCCGCGTCGACGCGGCTTGCAGGCTGATGCGCTGGCGCCGCGCGGTGCCGGCGATCTCGGCCAGCGCGCGCCATTGCGCTTTTCTGGGCGCGGAGTCGCCCGGCCAGTCGAGCAGCTCATCGGCCTCGCGCATAGTTTGGCGGAAGCGGCCAAGACCGCCCGATCGCAGCGCCGCCGGCAGTCCGTAGATCCACATCGCCAGCCGCACTGTCTGCAGCCTGGCGACATCAGGCTTCACCTCCGGACCGTCGTCCAGCACAGCGTCGGCAAAGCGCTGCGGATCGCGGAAGAAATGCAAGCCGCTCACGGCGCGCGGATTGCACTCCAGCGGCATCACCGTGCCGTCCTTCTCGCGCATCAGGTCGAAGGAGATCTGGCCTGTCCAGGCGGTGCCGGCGACGAAGATTTCGACAAAGCGCCGGGCAGCCGCATCCTCGGCCGGCTCGAAGCAGATACCGGCGCCTTTGCCGGCGCGATAGAGTGACCGGTAGAACGCCAGCGCCTTGAGCTTGCCCTCAGTCGCCACCACATAGGCACTGATCTCGTCGCCGGCGATGAAGCGCTGCGCCACCCACGGGGCGGCGGGCGAGGGGCGGACGGCGTTGAGTTCGCCCGGCGATGGCCGCAGCAGCACGTCACGGGCGAAACGCGACCACACCGGCTTGAACACCAGCTCGCGCGAATGGCCGCGCACGCTTTCGAGATCGGCATCGCTTTGCAGCAGCGCTGTATCCGGTACGTCGAGGCCGAGGCTTTGCGCCAGCCGGATGAAGGCATGCTTGTCGTGGACGCGGGAAAGCATCGCCATGTCGGGCGCGAACAGGCGGACCGGCATGGCGCGGTCCTGCCACAGGCGGCCGAGATAGAAGACCTCCTCGCAGGTCGGGATGACCAGTTCCACACCTTCGGTCCGGACGAGAGATGCGACGGCCTCTGCATAGGCATCAGTGGCAAAGCGCGGCGGCGGCAGGCGATGGTAGGCGGCGCATGCCGTGCTCGCCGCAGCGATCGGCCGGGCCGGACTGTCGGCCAGGATCACCCGCCGCCCGGCGCCGTGCAGCAGCTGCGCCAGATGCAGCGCCACCGGCGCGCGGGCGCCGGTGACCAGCACGGTGCTACCTGCCATCGAAGACCTGCATCAAGCCCGCCCGCCCATCGCCACTCTCTCAATCAGGCTTGCGCGAAATCGGCGGTGTTGACAACGTCCCCGATGCTACCGCATTCAGTGCTTCGACAAGGTAACGTTCTTGCGATCGACAACGCGTGCCTGTCAGTCCCACACCAGCAACAACTTGCGCCAGAAAGCATTGGACGGCATCGGCTTCGAACCGCGTGGCAGCCGGATTGCCAGATAGATCGTCAGCCACTTGCGATCGATCTCGCGGATCGAAACTTTCAAGTCATGCAGTTCGAAAGGTCTCGAGACGCGCGTCCATCCGGAGAATGACAAGGCGCCGACAGGAGCATCGTGTTTCCACACGAGTTTTTCTTCCTGCCTGCCCAGCGCCATGGCGAACTCGAATGGGGATGCGTCATCGTGAGCGATCTCCACCGTCGCGATGACGCTTCTGGCAAAGGCCGGAAAGGCCGAATTGAGGGCGGCAACAACCGGGCCATGCGTGTTCGGCCGCAGGAAGATGCCGCTATTGTCACCGGCGATGAGCAGCGTCGGCAGCTCGGACGGATAGTCCGTCACAAGCGTCGCACGCTTCATCTCATCATTGGTCATTCGACGCATGCGTTGGCGCTGTTGCGGTGCGTTGAGGCGCGGGCGCCGCGCGTCGGTCGAAACGACATGGCGGATCTGGACGCTCGAAAAGCCGCCAAGTACGCGCGCGTCCGGGCGGCTGCCGCCGCATTTGACTGCAAACAGCAAATCGCGTCGGCCGGTTGCCGGCGAACTGACGGTCGCCCCTATCTCACGCGCCTCGTGCTGTCGGCTGACATCGGCCCAACCGCTCCCGCTCTCATCCTCAAGCAGCTGGGCGAGATTGCTCAAGGTCTGGTTTTCTGCGTCCACGATCGCGAGCTGAAACTGCGCAGAGCCCGTCAGCTCCTCGTCGAGGTAAACCCAACAACTCGCGCCTATGGCGCCCGGCGGGCAGACGCCTTTCAGCAAAGCCATGGTGACATTGCTGCCCTTGGCTTCTAAGAACAACTGGTCCGGCGATTGTTCCACATAGCTCAACAGGTCCGGATCGGCATCCGGATACGAACTGACATGAGCCAGGCGCATGGGCTCGGCGGAAAGATACTGCTCGCGGTAAAGTGAGGAATGCAACTCCGGCACGGTCTCTTCGGTCGCCGCGTTGAGTATTTCAGCCACACCCAGGGCGAAGTCGGTTCGCCCTGCATGGGCGAGAAGCGAAATTGCGGTATCCGCCCTGCCTTCGCGTGCCGCGATCTCGGCCAGCAACTGCATTGCGTCCGCGGTATTGGCGGGACCCGTACTCAATCTGAGATACCGCTCGTCATTGACGCGCAGCTCTAAATTCCAGAGGTTGAGCTCCTTCTCATGATCGTCGGTGTTCGAGCTGATGCCGAGTTGCACGAACATGTCCGTTTTCGTGAATCTGTGCTTTCGAAAGACAGCGATGATCGGCTTGCGATTCCTCAGCCACTCGGCATTTCGATTCATGCCCGTCGGTGCCGACCGGTACCAATAGAGCGGCTCCGGGACGGGGACGATCTCCATGCCTGCCAGGTCCGCGCGAAGGAAAAATTCCCAATCGCTTGCGGAAAACCCCCGCTCTTCATTCAGGTAACCTATCTTGTCGAACACCTCACGCCGGAACATCGCATTGGCGTCGCCATACGGATTGTTGAGCAAGGCGATGTCCGTAGGTCCGCCGACCGGGAAGTAAAGCATGTAGCCGCTCTTGGTGTCCGGCGGCACGAAGGGCTCGTTGAGCCACTTGGCGAAGGTCGTGCAGATATCGGCGCCGGACTTTTGCATGCCGGCGACGAACGTACTGACGGCGTTCGGGAACAGCACGTTGTCGTCGTCCAGGAACAGGATCAGTGAACCCTTGGCAGCGCGGATTCCCGTGTTGCGCGCCTTGCCGAGAAAGCCGTTCTTCTGCCGGATGATCCGCCAGCCTCGCTGCTCGAACTCCGGTTCGACCTCCGCCAACAATTGGATTGCATCTGGATCGGTGCTGCCGTCATCGACGACGATCAATTCGATGTTGGGATAGTCCTGGCGTCGAACCGAGGCAATCGCCTGAGGCAACAGGCGCGCCCGGTTGTAGTGCGCAGTTATGATCGAAACGAGCGGCGGTCGGCTCCGGCTGCGACTGAAGACCTTACCGGGTTCACGGGAGAATTTTGCATGCAGCCTGCTCCAGGTTTTCTCACGCGCGTCCCGCTTTTGCAGGGGCTTTGCCGGACCAAACGATGGGCTTTCCAGCACAGACGCAATTTTGGCCGCGACGGCGGACGCGGACGCCTCCATCATAACGGCGTCAGCCGACTTCGGATGGAGCACGTCACGTATGCTGCCGACATCTGTCGCGACGAACGGAATCTCTTCGTCGAGGCACGTCATCACTTCCAGCGGAAGCTGAGCCGCTGAGTGTGTCATCGCTACCAGCGCATGACTCTGCCGCAGGTATCTGTAGATATCAGGCTCATCGCGAATGGGCAGGAGCTTCAATTTGAACGGCCATTGCCGCGCACGCCGAACGATCATGCCACCCGAATGCTCACCCAGGACATGACCGAACGCGCCGACAACCGTCACTGTCAGATCGGTGACGCCGCTGTCGGCCAGATGATCGAGCGCATCGCAGAACAGCGTCAGTCCATCACGCGCCTCTGTGCCCGAGAAATGAACCACTTCGGCGGCGGGCCGCTCTCTCGGCCTGTAGTGATCGACAGCGAAGTTCGAACGCCACTCCTCCGGCTCGAGAGGCGCAGCAATGTGACGGCTGGTGGGCAGCTTCCATACCGCCTTGGCCATCCAGTCGAGCAGCGACTGGCCAGCGATGACAAGATGGTCGCACATTTCCGCCGACATCTTTTCCATGTGCGCGACGGTCATCTGCTCCTTTCGTTCGACCGCCCGGGAATTGGCTTCCAGCTTCCACATAAGCGGCTCATGCGCGAGCACGACGATCGCGGGCGGGTCGGGAAAGACGCCTGTGCGCTTCGCAAGGTTAGAGAAATGCGCCAGTCCGCCTTCAAGCGCAAAATAGACGACGTCGAATGCATTCTGCTTGAGGTAGTGGTAGACAGCCAATGAGTTCTTGTCGCTGGAATCCATGCCGCGCAGCAACTCCGGCGACGGCGGCAGCAATTCGAGCCGCACCAGGAAATTGTCGAAGCACCATTTGCGTAGCCTGGCGATTTCCTGATCATCGGGCTGGCTGCCGAGCGGGCTCGGCGCCCAAAGCAGCGTCACGGTGTCACCGGTTCCCGCCAGATGCTGCGCCAGCGCGTAGGTCACCGACCCGTGATCGCCAGTCACCGTCGAGCCGAACTCAACCTCCGAAACGACACACACATTGCGCGGCTTCTGGCTTGCCTGTCGCTTGCCCTTGGGCATAGCGCCTGCCTTGGAACCAACGCTCAATGAGTCCCCCTTGTCAGCCCGCTTCGCTCGAAACAGTCTTGCCAACAGTTGGATAATACTTCGATAATCGTCTCGCGGGGCTCACCATACCGCACCTGCCTTTCGCGTAAACAGGTTT
The DNA here is from genome assembly GCF_056404315.1 of Mesorhizobium sp. P2_D6. Taxonomy (NCBI): domain Bacteria; kingdom Pseudomonadati; phylum Pseudomonadota; class Alphaproteobacteria; order Hyphomicrobiales; family Phyllobacteriaceae; genus Mesorhizobium; species Mesorhizobium sp. P2_D6. The sequence goes on from NZ_JBFUEG010000020.1 coordinate 59,968, forward strand.
GATGACGTTCGGATGGTTGAACTTCGATCCCCAAAACATCTCGCGCGACTGGACGACCGGCCGATTGACGTGACCGATGGTGAGATCTTGTGCTTTGTCGGACTGCGCAATGAAGCGACGCTGCTACCGCAACTTCTCGACCATTACCGGGGCCTCGGCGTCGATCGGTTCTTCTTCCTGGACAATGGTTCCACGGACGGGACGCGTGAACTGATCCTGGAGCAGCCGGACAGCCACTGCTTCCACACGGAAGGATCGCATTTCTCTGAAAACATCGATCCGCCGCGATGGATCAACACGCTCATGAATGTGTTCGGCACCGGCCATTGGTGCCTTTCGATCGACGCTGACGAGCTTCTCGTCTATCCCGATTTTGAGCGAGCGAACCTGCGGCAGCTTTGCAGCTATCTCGATTCGACCGGCGCGGACGCTGTGATAGGCTCCATGATCGACATGTATGCCGACGGTCCGTTGGCCGAATACAGCTATGATGGCACGATCCCGCTTGTTGAAGCTTCACCCTATTTTGACCCGGAGCCAGGATGGCTGCGCGCCCGCGACGGTATGTATCCACCGGAGCAGATGTTCGGTGGCGTGAGGGAACGGGTCTTCTGGCACGGCCGGTTCAAGCAAACCTTTCCCCCGTGCCTGACAAAGGTGCCGATCGTAAAATGGGGGCGGGGCACGCATTATCACGTCGCGCAGCACACGATCAGCAAGGTCCGATTCAGCGAACTGCGCGTCGCATTGCTGCACTTCAAATTCGTCTGGGGATTTCGCCAGAAATCAGCGTCGTCTCTGAGTGAAAATGCGCAACTCAAGGAAAAGACGCTTGAGGAGCGCGCCGCCTACATGGAAGCCTTGGAGCGCGATCCGAAACTGGCGCTCCGTAACCATAGGTCTGTCCGCTATCGCGGAGACGCCGCGCAACTCGTGGACCTCGGCTGGATGAGAACCTCGGATCGCTATGCCGAATTCGTTTCTACCCTGGACACCGCAACATCGCGGTGACGCAGCCACCTGAAATGGCGAACTATTGAATGGGGAAAACCGGCCGATGCTTATCCGCCGTAGCGGTGGCCACCATCACCAGGGTTTCCGTCCCCATCTTCTGGCCCAAACTGGGACAGACTGTTGAGAGCAAGCGCCTTGCAGGCTGACGGAGCATTCGGGTAACGGTGCAGATAGTCCTCAAGCGCCTCGATGGTGCCGGTTTTGAGGGCCTGCTCGCAAGCAAGCTCGGCTTCCTTGACGCCAACGTCGATTTTCGCCTGCGCCGCGCCCGAGAAAGCGACGCTCAAACCCAGCAGACTAAGTCCGCCCAAAAGCAGCGAATGAACCTTGCGCATAACACACCCCACACACAAAACAACCCACTGAAAATATTAGCATCTGTTAATGTTTTGTCAACCATTTCGGCAAGGTTGTGCCAACATGGTTAACGCGCGCAATTGATCGGAGCGGGGCCTCGCTTGCGCTCGCGGGTCTCTCCTGCTTTGTCGGATCACCGCTAGTCGCCGAACAGTGTCAGCCTGCGGAAAAAAGCATTGGTCGGAGAACCATTGGGCGTTTCAGCGAAGCGAACGGCGAGAACGATCGAAAGCGGCATCTTCCGTCGTGCGCGCAGCTCTGCCACCAAGGGATGGCGCACGAATTTGTCTTCGATGCTCACCCAGCCTGAAAAGGCGATCGCCTGCGCGCCGATGTCCTGTTGCCAATCTATGGTTTGATCGGGTCGAGAAAGGGCGAGAGCAAAATCTATCGACGGCGCGTCGGCATGAGCGATTTCAACGATTGCTTCCACCTTCCGGAAGAAGGCTGGAAATTGGTGGTCAAGCGATGCGGCGACCGGGCCGTCCGCATGCGGACGCAAGAACAACCCGCCGTCATCCGGTGCGACAAGCAGCAGCGGGAGAGCCGAGACGCGCGGTGTAAGCAACCGTGCGCTCCTCAGTATGTCGTAGTCGAGGATGATCGAACTGCCGCCGACATCAGGACTGTACGGGGCATTGTGGTGCGTGGCGGCGGGGCGTCCAAGCAAGGTGGCAGCCGTATCGGGGCGACCGATCGACACAGCAATGCTCGCAAGCTTCTCTATGGCTGCATCGCTGTTCGGTTCGATGTCGCACAGCTCCAGATATTTTCGATTGCCGGGGGTGTATTTCAGGTTTTCGCGGGCACTTTCAATTTCGGACCGGTGCGTGTTCTGGGCGACGGCCAAATGATGCAGCAGGCGGAGGTCATCAGGTTGGCTCGACCTGAACGCCTCCAGGACGGGAAGCTGGTTGTCGTACCAGTTCGACGTCCGAAACATTCCATCCGGTCTCGAGCGATACCAGTATAGCGGCTTTGGAATCGTCCTGATCTTGAGACCTGCGAGAGAGGCTCGCGCAAAGAACTCCCAGTCGTGCATGGCGTAGCCGGGCTTTTCGATCAGGAACCCGATCTGAGAGAACACAGATCGGCGCATCATAGCATTCGCGTCACCGTAGACGTTGTGGATCAGGCCGAGCGCGTCGGGACCACCCAGTGGCAGGTACTGGATCAGCCCGTCAGCGCGATGCTCAGGCACCAAATCCTCGTAGAAGATCAGTTGGAACGCAGTGCAGATGTCAGCGCCCGATGTTGCAATCGCACGCACGAAATGATCGACGGCCTCCGCAAACAGCGCGTTGTCATCGTCGACGAACAGGATCAGCGCGCCTTGCGAAGCGCGGATGCCGGCGTTTCGCGCCGCGCCGAGATGCTCGTGCGGTCGGCGCAGGATCTTCCATCCGCGCTGACGGAAGGTCGGTTCCAGCGTATCCAGCAATCGCCTGGCTTCGTCCAGGTCGCTTCCGTCGTCGACCAGAACCAGCTCCAGGTGATCGTAGGTTTGCGCCTCGATCGCCGCGATTGCCTGTTTCAGATAGAGCGGCCGGTTGCGGTGGGCCATGACAATGGAGACCAGTGGTGACGACCCGACACTTTTGTCGACGCGCCTGCGCTTGGCCGGTGTCGGCAAATTGCGCGTATCCAGCCACGATTGCCGACTTTGGCGCAGCCTGTCGACAGGCAGTGGGCGAGGCGGGTCATTGAGCGCCGCCGAAATCGCCTGCGCCAACGCGGCAGCGTCAGGATCGACCAGCCGCGGTTGCCTCGCCTGCGCATTCCAGCGCTCGGCGTTCGCGTCGACATTGGTCGCAACGAAAGGCAATCCCGCCTCGATACATGCGGCAACAGTGCCGCCCGTCGATGCGGCGCGGGCGGGGATGACGGCAAGCGCACCGGTCCGCGCGACGTAGTCGAGCTTTGCGGCGGGGCTTGCGTGCGCCAACAGGTTGAGCTTGAACGGCCACCGCTCCGCGCGTCTCAGAAGCAGTCCACCGCTGTGCTCGCCCATGATCTTTCCGAATGGGCCGAACGCGGTGACCGTCAGCTCTTTTGGCGCTGTTGGCGCGATGATGTCGAGCGCGTCGCAAAGCAGCGTCAGGCCATCGCGGAAGCGCCACCCAGCCAAGACAGCAAGTTCTCCGGCGCTTCCCGTCACGATCGACGGCCGCGCTCCGGCTGGACCGAGACGATCCTGCAACGGCAACATCGGCGTCACGATCGCCTTCTTCACCTTCCAGCCCTTCGACAACATCCACTGTCGCAAGGCTGCCGACACACAGATCGTCCTGTTCGCCATCTCGGCGCAGTATTTCTCCATGTAGGCGACGGCAATCGCCTCGGTGCTGTCCATGAACGCCTTGTCGGCTTCATGTCCCCATTCTTCCGGAGCGTGGGCGACGACCACGATCGGCGGCGCGGCAAAGGCCGCAGTCTCGACCGCCAGCAGCGCGTAGTAAGGCAAGCCGCCCTCAAGGGGCGCGTAGACCAGATCGTGGCCGGACCGTTCGAGATAATGCAGCACGGCGGCGGACCGGCTCTCGGGCGTCGTCAGCGAAGGAAGCAACTGATCGGATTTGTCGAGAATTTCCAGTCGCACCGAGGCCGCCTCCAGGTCGCGGTGGCGCGCTGCCTCCTCCGCTGGAGCATCCCTGCCTGGAACCCATAGCAAGGTGACGTCGTCGCCATCTTCGGCGAAAAGCCTGGCAAGCTCGACCATGGCGCCGTCTTCGCTCCCATGATCGATTGCATTTGTCACGACGCAGACGCGGCGAGGTTTGCTTTCCTTTGACGGCCTCCGCTCCGTCCCACCAACGGCCATCCGATTTCCTCTGATCCAATTCCACCGAGTGCGCTCCGCAGCACAGTCGATCTGCAACGATGCCCGCGCCGGGTTTACGTTTCAGTGATCATCCTTCTGCGCCATTGGTAAACCAAATCGTCAATCAGGTCCTAAAACAGCTGCACAATCAATCAACTGATACAACTTTAGCGACGCGGAATATTCAATCTTTACGCCTCCCAGCTAGTCATTGACGGCATAGCAGGAGGCGCAAATGAAAACGATAATGAAGTTTCTCGGTGCGCTCGGTTTGATGGGGGCACTGGTCTCGGCAAGCTCCGCAGGAGAATTGCTGCGACCGCGCGTCAGCCTGGGGACGGCCAACGTCAAGACGATCAGTGGCGATCGCGGTGGCTATGTGATCGACTATGCCATCCGTGCGCTGAAAATGCGCCGCAGCGGCACCTTTGTGCGGTTCAACGGTTCGTGTGACTCGGCCTGCACGCTTTATCTGTCGATGCCCAAGAGCAAGGTGTGCATCACGCAGAATGCTTCGTTCGGCTTTCACCTGCCATATGGCGTTTCTGCGCGGGGCAATCAGGTGGCCGCTAATTTCATGATGAAAAATTACCCAGGCTGGGTTCGCGGTTGGATCGCCAAGCGTGGTGGGCTGAAGAGTTCCATCGCGAAGATGACATACGCGGATGCGAGCCGCTTTCTGCCGACGTGTCCTTCCCAACAGCGGGGCATGACCGTCGCGAGCCTGAGCCCGACGCGTCTGCGTGGCGGCTGACCGCTGACGCAGTACTGAAACATCACGGCGGTGGGTGCTCGACAGCGCCCGCCGTCGCCGATTCATACGGCGGTGCACAGTTGTTTGAACGGCTCACTTGGCCAAAACACAATGCGTTCGGTTAACCAGTTCTCAAGAGACTTGGTTAACGCAAACTTGATTTTGTTGACTCTTTTTTAGCGCAAGCCGATTCTGCGGGTGGGGGTTTGACCGCTATCGGCCGTGGCTTGGGCCGAAGCGCAAGCTGGCGGCGGGTAGTTGTATGAGCATCGGCGGCAATACGAGGTCGGCGAGCCGACCTGAGAGCAGCCTTATGGAATCGAAGGCGGGGACGGCTTCGTCGAAGGACATGCGCTTCCGGCGCATGAGCCAGCGGATCATTTGCACGGGCCTGCTGTCCTGGCTGCTTTTGGGTGTCTACCGCAGCGCAATCGTTGATCCGCAAACCACGTTTCCAGGCCTTTTAGGGGCCATCCCCAAGGGATTGGCATCGAGCTATTACGACTTGATTGTCGTTACCTCCCTGACCGTGGTGACCCTGATCCTGCTGTTCCTGGCAAAGGCCAGCCGTCTCGGCACAGTAATCGTCGTCTTCCTCTTCTATGTTGCTGTCGTGGTCTCTCTGGGCTGGGGATTTGCCAACATCAACCTCGTCAAGATGCTGGGCGAACCGTTCACGTTCCAGTGGCTGGTCTATGGCGACTTCCTGCAGAATGCCGATGCCAGGAACGCGATGGGCGACGCGCTCAACATAAAGGACTTCGCGACGCTTTCCGGGTCCGTCATTCTGGTGCTCATCCTTGGCTATGTCGCGGCCAGTTTGTGCCAGCGGCTGAGCGCCGCTGGCTACGGGGCCTTTCTGGGCGTGCTCGTTGTGTGTGTCGGCGCGGCCATCGCTGGTACCGGGTACCACGTGCGGGTGGAGGCGCTGCCGGCGGCCAAGATCGACAATCCGATCCTGTATTTTGTTGAATCGGCCGTGCTCAATCCAACGCCGGTCGTGCTGGCAATGAACGCCAACGCCAATGACGCGGATGTCGCGAGCGTCGGCGAGCGTCCGCCGGAGACGTCGACCTTCAAGGCGCCGACGCCAAACCCGATCAAGAACGTGCTGATTTTCATCATGGAGTCGGTGCCGTCCAAATACATCGAGACGTATGGCGGCAAGTATCCGATCACACCAAATATCAAGAGTTACGCAAAGGACTCCATACGATTCGACAGCATATATGCGCACGCGCCTTCCACGCATTACTCGGTGTTTTCTCTGCTCACCTCTATGTATAACGATATTTCATACTATGGCATGACCACCAGGTATCCATATCTGCCTCTGGACACGATCTCCAACACCCTGTCCAAGAACAATTTCCGCACAGGGTTTTTCTGGAGCGCGGATTCCCGGTTCCAACGGGTCGATGAGTTTCTGCTGAACAAGGGGCTGGATGTGATCCAGGACTACCGGGGGCAGAAATGCAGTACCCCGACTTTCAAGCTCAGCTCCGAGCAGTGGAAGAACATGGACTACAACAGCGATCTTTGCACGGCGCAATCGATCATCGACTGGATGAACAAGGACGCGGGAAAACCCTTCTTCGGCATAATGTTCACGGCGATGACCCATTATCCCTACATCACCGACAGCCCGATGTTTTCGAAGATGGCGCCTTCCTCCGATGGCGACACGCTGGTCCACTACTCGGATGATCAGAAATTCAATGCTTATCTCAACGCCCTGAAGGTCGGCGATACAGCGCTTGGCGAGATCCTTGAATCGCTCAAGCAGTCCGGCAAGCTCGATTCGACGCTCGTGGTCATATTGGGCGATCATGGCGAGGCGTTCGGGGAGCATGGCGACTATATTCATGCCAGCGCGATCTACGAGGAAAACATCCACATCCCGCTCATCATGATCAACAAGCATCTCTTCCATGACGAGGTTGCGCACCCGGTCGGCGGCATCGTCGATATCGCCCCGACGATCTTCGACATACTCGGGCTTCCGCTGCCGAAGCAGTGGCAGGGGCGCAGCCTGTTCAGCGAGCAACGGCCAAACAAGACCTTCTTCTTCAATCCCTGGGCCGGTTTCCTGTTCGGCTATCGCGAGAACGATCGAAAGATCATCTTCAACGCGACCACCGGCAAGGTGGAGGAATACGACCTCAAGGCCGATTCCGGTGAACGAACCAACCTCTTCACGGCCGAGACCGGCGACCGAAACGCCCTGCTGCAGCCCATCGCCGGATGGGTGCAATCGCAGAGGCAGCGCGTGGCCGACCTGGTGGCCGCCGCCGCGAAAGACACAGGACGTTGCTCCATCACCAGTCTGGAGGTCGATGCTGCCGGCATTGATCTCCAAGGCGCGCCTCGGTTCGACGTCCTGGTCGACGGAAAGACCGTCGCCGAGATCGACGTCCCGGGCAAGGAAAGCGTTGCATCGACGCCCGAAGCCGCCGTTGCGGAGCTAATGCAGGCGTCAACCGAGGCCAAGCCGTTCCACATCGATCTCAGCAGCGTTCCGAACCCGAAGACGATCGAGCTTCGCTATGTCAACGACCTGTGGGGCGGAGAGGGCAAGCCAGGTGATCGCAACCTGTTCATCAAGAGCATCAAGGTGAACGGTCAGCTGGTGCCAACCACCAGGCTGCATGTCGACGAGCAGTCTCACGGCTACACCGACGACAACGGGACCGCCATGTACAGCAACGGCTCGCTATGGGTTAGCGGCCCCTTCGTCGAGGGATGTGTATAATGTCCCGCGTGCCTGACCGTCGCCCTCGATTTGCAGCCCGTGCGCGCTCCGACAGATACTGTCGGCCCTCCCGGTTGACATCTTCGCGCGGCAGTCAATAGCATGCGAAATACTGATGGTTGTGGCGTGGAGCCAATTATCAGCGCGGGACGGACCGGGCCCGTTCTTGCGGTATGCTCGGCTGGTCGATGCCCGCTTGGGAAGCAAACATCGAATGCGATCGCTCGGCATGACGACCCAGACCGGATTGCCATCTGAATCGGCGAGCGGGGTGAGGCGCCATCGACTTGCCAGGCGTGTCTCCCTGGCGCCCCTCCTGGCCATTTGGTGCCAGATGGCGCTTTGCGGAGCCGCGCACGCAGCTGCGGCTAAAGACAGCGGACCTGCAGATGCCGTTACCGTCCCGACGGCTTTCGAACTTCAGCTTGTTTATGCTGACCGCACGTGGATATGGGATAACGGAGCGGCCTATTTCGGACAGAAGGATCGACCGGTCCGGGCCTGGACCTCCGAGCAGGACACGGTTTCTGTCGGCGAAGGCAGATGGCATCTGAGCAACGATGGCAAGATGTGCATGGATCTCATCTGGCGGTCCAAGACCTACGCCGCAGCGCCGATTCGCACGTGTTTCAGCCACCGCATCCGGGGTGGGACCCTCGAGCAGCGCAAGGATCCGGACGGTCTCTGGTACAGTTTCAGGCACTCTCTGGAAGACCCTTCCGACGAGCAACGGAAATTCGAGGAAGGCGATACAAAGGGCGCGCAGTTTGACAAGGTCCGTGGCCTGATCGATTCCAAGAGTTGATGCATGCGGCCCAAGTGCGCATGCTATTTTGGGACACGGCATGCATGAAGACAGGGATAAGCGCATTGACGCGCTTCCGTCGCGAGAGAGCTCCACGATTTCCAGGGCCGGCTTTATCAAAGGCTCGCTGAGAAGCCCTCACCCACCTCAGCGAGCCCACGTCCCGACACACAACAAACGGGACGACTACCAGCTTTGCGAGCTGGTATTGCTTTCCGATGCATTTGACATGTCTGGCGCAGTTGACTGGCGGCGCTTCGCCGTAGGCATCGGAATTGTGGACGCGGCGGCCTCCAGTCCGAAGAATGGGGCGGCTGTCCTGACGATCGTATCGATGTCGGAAAGTTCCGGCATGAAACCCAGATGTTCGCGTGCGCCGGCCGGGTCGGCGTAGAGCTCTGCCGGGTCTCCCGGGCGCCGGGGCCTGAAGACCGCGGGAACCGATTTTGACGTCATCCGGGTGACCGCCTGGAGAATCTCCTTGATCGAAACCCCGCGTCCGGTGCCGAGATTGACAGACAGGCTTTCGCCACCCGCCTCAAGATGCATGAGGGCCCTCAGATGCGCGCGGGCCAGATCGCTGACATGGATGTAGTCGCGCACGCAGGTGCCATCCGACGTGTCGTAGTCCGCACCGAAAATCTCGATCTCGTCGATCGTGCCGGATGCGGCCATGAGCACTCGCGGGATCAGGTGCGTTTCCGGCGTATGCCATTCGCCCAGCTCGCCCTCCGGATCGGCGCCGCAGGCGTTGAAATAACGCAGGATCGCATATTTCATTCCGTAGGCGGAGGCATAGTCCCTGATGATCTGCTCGCCCATCAGTTTTGTGCGCCCATAGGGGCTGATTGGATTTTGCGCCGAGGTCTCGCGAATGGGCAGTGTTTCGGGCACGCCGTATGTCGCGCAGCTGCTTGAGAAGATGATGTTTTCGATCGAGCTTGCGCGCGCCGCATCCAGCACCGCGATGGTACCCGACACATTGGTCGAATAATATTCCGCGGGCTCATGAACAGACTCGCCAACATAGGCCAGCGCTGCAAAGTGGATTATCGCCTTCGGCTGATAGGTCCTGATCGCCTGCTGCAGCACTGTCCGGTCCCGGATATTGCCGACGACAAGCGGTCCCCAGGCAACCGATCTCTCGTTGCCGCGGCTTAGATTGTCGAAAACGACGGGCAGGTAGCCGGCAGCCGACAACAGCTTGCAGGTGTGGCTGCCGATGTAACCGGCCCCACCCGTCACAAGGATTGCCGGGCGGCTCATTTTACATCGCAGCTTCTTTGACGGGCCGGCTCGAGTAGAGCAGGGCGTCAAAATACGCCGTGGTATGCGCGAGCCCCTGGCTCAGGCTGATCTTTGGCTCCCAGCCAAGTTTTTCCCGGGCAAAGGAGATGTCCGGCTTGCGCTGTTTGGGATCGTCGACGGGCAGCGGCCGATGCACGATCTTCGACCGCGAGTTGGTGTATTCGATTACCTGCGTCGCCAGTTCCAGAATGGTGAATTCGGCAGGATTGCCGAGATTGACCGGGTGCTGCGGCGCGCTCGGTGCGTTCATCAGCCGGATGAAGCCTTCGATCAGGTCGTCCGCGTAGCAGAATGAACGTGTCTGCTGGCCGCTGCCGTAGACGGTCAGAACGTCACCGTGCAAAGCTTGGACGATGAAGTTCGACACGACGCGGCCATCGTCCGGCTGCATGCGGCGGCCATAGGTGTTGAAGATCCGCGCGACGCGGATATCGAGGCCGTACATTCTCGAATAATCGAAGAACAGCGTCTCGGCCGAACGCTTGCCCTCATCATAGCAGGATCGCGGACCGTGCGGATTGACGTTGCCGAAGTAGGCTTCCGGCTGCGGATGCACCAAGGGGTCGCCATAGACCTCGGACGTCGAAGCCTGAAATATCTTGGCATTGTTCCGTCGCGCGAGTTCGAGCAGGTTCAGCGAGCCAAGCACGCTTGTCTTGAACGTATGGATCGGATCAGCCTGGTAATGCGGCGGGGAGGCCGGGCAGGCGAGGTTGTAGATTTCATCGACCTGAAGATCCGAAGGCAGTGCGTCGACAATGTCGTGCTCGATGCACGTAAATCGCGGATTGCGCAGGATGGCATTGAGATTGTACCTTTTGCCGGTGTGGAAATTGTCCAGCACGACAACGTCGTATCCATCCAGCAAAAGACGCTCGCACAGATGCGAGCCCAGAAATCCTGCCCCGCCGGCAACCAGGGCGCGGCCCCGATTGATGTTGGCGCGCCTTCGGCTGTTCCCGGACTCGAGTTTCAGAACGTTGACAGTTCTACCCATATTCCACCCCTTCGCCCTTACGCACTGCGCACGCTACCGCCCGGGCATAGCGTTGCCCGGCCACGCCCCTGCGGACGTCGCAAACCCTCCGCTTCTGCGGAATCGTCACTCCTGATGTCTGTTGACTGCTTTCTGAGGTCGCTGGGCGACGCTATGCGGCTATTGGTTGCCGTTCAGCATTCGATTACGCCCCGAAATCGCGGTTACGCGTCTGGTGCCACCATCGCCCATTGCTCGCCCAAATTGCATATCCCAACGTATCAAAAATATACCTGTGGAAATCATAGTCAACTAAATTAGCAAATCCTTAACTGTAATCGTTGGGGAGTGGTTAATCATGAGGTTGGCAGCGTCTGCCGCTTCAACTCGAGCGATGATCGAAAAATGGCAATATACCGGTAGAAAATAATAATATTAATGGGATTTTGCGATAGCAAAAAGCCCAAGTATGACAAAGAAATGTCAGATATAGAACGAAAACGCCCAATCGAAAGCTCGCAATGGCTCTATATATCGCATCGTATATTTGAAAATATTTCGATTTATGAAATATCAAAAATATGGTAACACTACGCTTCGTCCGCAAATTCTTAGAAAAAAATGCGACCGGCGCCCGAAACGGCTCGGGCCAGAAATGTTCGTGGCGTTCCGAATGTAGGGGTCTAGGTTCATCCCGTCGGTTGGATAAGGCGCGTTCGCTATCTTTATTTCATGGTCAGATATTCAGATTACAAAAGTGATATTCTATGATACAGTGAGCGACAAACAGTATTGACTCATTAATTGCGGAAGTTTGGTACTCGACTATAGTTAAAATTAAACTCATTGATGTGGCTATATGCACGAATGCCTATACCAAAGACATTTCGGCTTGAAATATGCGCCATCTTGCTTCTTGTAGACTTTTGGGATCGAAACCCCCTCGGGCACAATATGCCTCTCAATAATCAAAATCGTGGAAGGTCCTGGCACCATCCATTTATATAGACATTAGCGATGGCTTATGAGCGCATAGGTAGAAATCCTTTAGCGTTGCGACGCGGCCAATGACGCCGATGCAATTGGACGGCGGGCAACTCGCTTGGCCAAATCCGCGCAAACATTCATTTGGCTATTATCTTTGTCTTGGAGGGACGAGGCTCGCTACGCAGGCCATCGCCTTTTGATCCTTGGAGCGCTATTGGCAAGCTGGTCGAACACTCGGGTTATTCTCAATGCGTTTTCTGTTTGTCCTGATCCTGCTCGCCGGTATCGCCATCGGCCTCGTCTACCCCTGGGCGATGACGAATTTCTCCGGCCATGAGGTCGGCAGCTACAGGGTCTACGAGCAGGGCCGCTTCAAGCCGGTGACGGTGGCGCTCTCGTCAAGCGACGCGCCGGTCAGGGTGCTGGTCGACCTGACAGCGCGGGCCGAGCGCATCGTCTCGCAGCAGCGCACTATCTTGACGTTGACCGCGGCAACCGGTGGCAAGACTGTGCTCGCCTCGACGCTGCAGTTCAACCACTCAGACAATCCGCGCCAGGTCAGCCCGCAACTGCCCGACAAGATCTTTCGCGACGAGGCCGGCGTGATCGCGACCGTCAGCCCCGGCTCCTATCTCTTCACCGTCGGCCCGGGCGATGCCGATGATATCCCGATGCGGGCGGTGGACCTGGTGCTGCGCGCCGGTACCGGCGAGATCGACGGCCGCGCCCGGCCGGTCGGCTATGGGTTGATCGCCGTCGGCCTGATCGGCTTCCTGCTATCGTTGCGTTTCGGCAGCAGCCGGCCGGAGAACCCCAACTCGAAGCCGCCACCGCCGCGCTGGGGCAGGGGCTCCTCGACGTGAGTGCAGCATGAATTACCGTCACGCCTATCACGCCGGAAATTTCGCCGATGTCGTCAAGCATGTCGTGCTCAGCCTTCTGCTCGACTATCTAAAGCAGAAGGACAAGGCGTTCCGTGTCATCGACACTCATGCCGGCATTGGCCGTTATGATCTGTCGTCGACGGAAGCGCAAAAGACCGGCGAATGGCAGGGCGGCATCGGCCGCCTGATCGACGCCCCGTTGGACAAATCGGCGGCTGCGCTGCTTGCCCCCTATCTCGAAGCCGTGCGTTCGCTCAATCCCGATGGTGGCGTGAGGAAATATCCGGGCTCACCACTCATCGCCCGCCATCTCATGCGCAAGCAGGATCGGCTGTCGGCGATCGAACTGCATGGCGATGATGCTGCCAGGCTGAAGACCCTGTTTGCCGGCGATTTCCAGACGAGGGTGATCGAGCTCGACGGCTGGCTGGCCCTCGGCGCGCATCTGCCGCCGAAGGAAAAGCGTGGGCTGGTTCTTATCGATCCGCCCTTCGAGGAAGCCGGCGAATTCGACCGCCTCGTCGACGGGATGCAAAGAGCACACAAGCGCTGGCCGGGTGGCATCTATGCGCTGTGGTATCCGATCAAGGACCGCAAGGCGATTATCGCCTTCCGCAAGGCTCTCAAGCAATCCGGTGTCGCGAAGCTGCTCGACATCGAGTTCGAGATCCGGCCTGCGTCGCGAGACCCGAGCCTCGACGGCAGCGGCATGGTGGTGGTCAACCCACCCTTCACGCTGGAGCGAGACCTGCGCATCGTGCTGCCGGCTCTGCACACACTGCTGGCGGTCGAAAAGCCGGCGCACTGGTCGCTGGAATGGCTGGCCGGGGAATAGCAACGCTTCGCTTGGGGGCGCCGCATGCGCCCGCAACCTCCAGCGAAGTCATGCTTGCCGTGTCCAGCGACAGCGCGCCGGCTACGGCAGGCCGCTTTCCCTAAGACAGGGAAGGCGGGTTCTACAAAGGCTCAGGGCGAAGGTTTCTCAGCTTCGCATCGGCAAAACCGGTTGCGAAGCGGGAAACCATCGTCTGCGCAACCGCTTGACCGCGCGCCGTCGAATCCGCACAGTGCGCGCAGTCGACCTTTGAGAGGCTGCCATGACTCGCTTTGCCAAATCCGCTCTTGCTGCCCTGATTTCGCTTTGCACGCCGCTGGCCGCACCCCTTGGCATCACCCAGACGGCGCAGGCTGCCGACCTTTCCGTCTATTCCGACGAGGATAGCGGTGTCTGCGGGCAGGCTTGGGTGCTGAACAAGATCTCCAGCCGCTTCTCCTATCAGGTGCATCACGTGCCGCATCTGCCTGATGTCTCGATCACCGATTTCCAGCGCATTCACCAGCATCGGTACCTGCCAGCCAGTGAAGAATGGCCGATCGGCCGCCGCTATTGCGGCGCCACCGTCAGCCTCTCCGATGGCCGTGCCCGCACCATCTGGTACCTGATCGAGGAAGGCCAGGGTTTTGCCTCGATCGGCGACAATGTCGAATTCTGCGTCTCGGGCTTCGACCGCTGGATGGTCTACAACGGCCGCTGCCGCGTCCTGCGCTGAGCGCAGTACCTTTCTCCACCTTTAACGCCTGCGGCGAGATCCCCAGGCGTTTTCGTTTGGCGTGTTGACAGCCGGCCTGATTGGTCTCATAAATACTAGACAGACCTGTCTCACCACTGGTGGAAGACCATGACGCCATCGCCTGCGATCGACAAACGCCAGCACGTCGTCGAAACAGCCTACACCCTGTTCAAGCGCGCCGGCTTCCATGCCACCGGCATCGACCGCATCATTGCCGAGGCCGATGTGGCGAAGATGACGATGTATCGCCACTTTCCGAGCAAGGACGAACTGATCGTCGAGGTGCTCGACTATCGCGCCCGCCGTTTCGAGCGTCAGCTCGACCAGCTTGCGCAAGAGGTCGCCACGCCGGAGCGCCAGATCGCCAAGATCTTCGACTGGCATGAGCGCTGGTTCAGAAGTCCCGATTTCCACGGCTGCCTGTTCGCGCATGCACTGGCCGAGTTCGGCGATCGCGGCCATCCAGTGTTCCAGGCCGTCGCCAGGCAGAAGAACGGCCTCAAGCGGCGCATGCAGGCGATCCTCGAGGCGGTGATGCCGTCAAAGCGGGCCGAGGGCGCTGCGGCGGCGCTGCTGATGCTGATCGAGGGCGCGACGCTGATGGCGCAGATGGGCGAGGCCGAAGCCGCCATCGATAGCGCCCGCAAGGCGGCCGATGCCGTCATAGCCAGCGCGCGTACAGCGCAATGAGCGCGACGGTCATTGCGCTCGCGCTGTTCGCGGCCGTTCTGCACGCCGGCTGGAACGCCTTCCTGCGGACCGGAGCCGACAGGCTATGGACGGTCACCGTCATGAGCTTTTCGAGCGCGCTCATCGCCATTCCAATGGCGCTTTTCCATGCGCTTCCCGCGACCGGCGCCTGGCCCTATGTCGCGCTCTCGGCCGGCCTCCAGGTCGGTTACAGCGTGTTCCTGGTCGCCGCCTACCGCTGTGGCGAACTGGGGCAGGTCTATCCGATCGTGCGCGGCAGCGTACCGCTGCTGGTTACACTCGGCGGTTTCGTGCTGGCCGGCCAGCAGCTCACAAGGCCCGAGATCGTCGGCGTCACGCTGGTCGCCTGCGGCATCATGGGCCTGTCGCTCGGCAGGGGCAGGGCATCGACGACCTCGATCCTTTACGCACTGGCGACCGGCGCGATCATCGCGGCCTACGCGACGGTCGACGCCATCGGCGTGCGCGTGGCGGGCGACAGCGGCCGCCTACACCGCCTGGGTGCTGCTGATCTACGGCGCCTTGCTGCCGGCGACCTTCATCGTCCTGCGCGGCAGGCTCGTCGTCAACTTCAGCGCGCCCGAAACCCGCAAGGCTCTCGCCGGTGGCTTGTTCGCGCTGCTTGCTTATGCCGTCGTGGTCGCCGCTTTCGCACTCGGCCCGGCCGGCCCCATCACCGCCATCCGCGAAACCAGCGTTGTCTTTGCCGCCTTCATCGGTCGGCTCTTCCTCGGCGAGCAACTGACACCGCGGCGCATCAGTGCCTGCGCCGTCGTCGCGCTTGGCGCCATCTGCCTCGGCTATCAGCCATGAGCGGTGAGGGATCTCGATCGCGCTATTCTGCTCATGCGCTGCGGCCGGAACCCGACACATAAGCGCAGATCAGCTCGACGAGTTGCTTCTGCAACTCCGGCGCATCGAGCATGTCGCGCCGCGCGGCATTGTGGATGACGCCTTCGACCGCCGAGGACAGCACCCGCGCCACGGTCTCATTGTCCTTCCTGCGCCGGCGATACTGCGCTACCGCCGCCGTATAGTGGTCGAGATAGCGCGACTGGAACGAGGCATGAGCGGCGCGCGAGCCGCGATCGCCCGGCGCCTCGTCGAGCAGCACCTGATGTAGGGTCGGATGGATGCTGTGCGCCTCGATCATGCCGCGCACCAGCTCCTGCGCGAATCGCTTGAGCGGCTTGTCGCCTTCTGCTGATTCGGCGATCACCGACAACACTTGGTCAAAATGTCGCCGGCGAATTGCCTCGACCAGCGACAGCTTGTCGGGAAAATATTGATAGAGCGAGCCGATGCTGACACCGGCGGCTTCGGCCACCTTGTTGGTGGTGAAGCCGGCCCAGCCGAGCGCGCTCAGAACATGAGCGCCGGCTTCGATGATCGCTTCGACAGTTGCGCGCGAACGCGCCTGGCGCGGCTGCTTGCGCATGCGCGAGCGCGGCTTTGCAATGCGAGTAGACATGTCCGCTCCATCAGCCAAGAATATGGACAACATACTCACATTTTTTGGAAAGGATACGATCCATGAGCGCGCTGGATCTGCTTCGCAGTCTCTTCGTCTATCAAGCCTGGGCCAATGGCGAGTTGCTTGAGAAGCTCGCGAGCCTGGATCAGCAGAAGCATGCGAAGGAACGTCATGCTGCGATCCGTCTGCTCAACCACAATCTCGTCGTGTCGAGAATATTTTCGGCGCATCTTTCCGGCACGCGTCATGGCTACGCGTCCGACAACACCGAGACCACGCCGTCGCTCGATGAACTCGGCGCCGATATCGCTGCGATGGACCGCTGGTATCTCGACTATCTGGACGCTGTGCCGACAGAACTTCTGTCGCAGCCTGTGCCCTTTGTCTTCACCGACGGCGACAGGGCGATGATGTCGCGCGAGGAAATGCTGACCCATATCGTCACCCATGGCGGCTACCATCGCGGTGAGATCGGGCGGATCATGGTGCAGATTGGCGTCACACCGCCATGGGATACGTTTGCCGTCCACCTCCACCAGACAGAGCCCTCGCGGCGATTGCAGGTGATACGTGAGCCCGTTGGGGTGTAGTGCCTGAAAGCCTTACAATCCAAGGGAAGTGCGGCTACGCCGGACAGACGTAGTGATCCGCCATACCCCCCTCTGGCCTGCCGGCCATCTCCCCGCAAGGTGGGAGATCAGCAACCTCGGCGCCTCGCTCATTCTTGCGACGCGGGTTGATTGCCGAAGGCCGACGCGACATCCAATCTCCTCCTTGCGGGGGAGATGCCGGCAGGGCCGAGGGGGTGCTGTCCCGCCGGCTTCAGGTTTCCGCTTCGTCACGGATCCGAATCGTTCGCCGGGTTAGGTGCCCACATCTCGCTAAAAATAAATGCGAGCAAGAAGCTTACATATAGTTTCGTGCTGTTTTTGTTGTCGCCTTGATCAAGCAAGATCAGTCGAGGGAATGCGATGGTTTTCGCAGCCCGACAAGCCGCTGATGACCACGCGCGATCGGCGCCGCCGCAAGAGACTGTGAGCTTGACGAGAAGATCGCATGAGTCGCAACGCTCAGAAATTCTTCTGCAAAAGTTCGCTGTGACGCGCGAAGAATCTTCGCCGCTTTCGCTGTCGATCAGCGCGGACATGCTCTCGGTGTAACCGAAATTTAATCTGCGTAATGCTTCGCTGGCTAGACACGCGCGAGTCAGATATGCATAGGCTCGCCGGGTCACTAACGGCCAACGGCACAAACGCAAGGGGCATCGCATGGCTAAGACGTCATCCAAAGCGCCGGCATCCAAGGCACCGGCAAAGAAAGCACCAGTAAAGGCAGTGGCGGCGAAAGCGGCAACTGCAGTGAAGAAGGCAGCACCTGCTGCCAAGCCGAAGGCGGCAGCGCCCAAGGCAAAAGCGGCACCGGCTAAGAAGCCGGCTGCGAAGGCTGCGGCGAAACCCGCAGTGAAGAAGGCAGCACCGGCCAAGGCCAAGGCTGCACCGGCAAAGAAGGCGGCGCCTGCCAAGAAGCCGGCTGCCAAGGCTGCGGCGAAACCCGCCGCGAAGAAGGCACCTGCCAAGGCTCCGGCCAAGGCCGCCGCTGCGAAGTCTACCGCAGCCGTGAAGAAAGCAGCGCCTGCCAAGAAGGCAGCGCCTGCGAAGGCCGCGAAAAAGTAATCGCGTTTCTTCGCGCGCCGGGGACGATGCCGGGACATGAGAGCGGGCGCCTTGGATACGCCGCGCTCTCCGCCTCGGTGTTATGGCGCACGAAAAGAGGGGCGAACGTACTCTATCTTTCGCAGCTCCCAGGACTTCGCCTCACGGCGAAGTCCGGCGGGGCTTTTTTGTTGCCCTGAGCAGACCACACTCTCGATAACTGTTCCTCTGGCGGCCAGTTTTTCTTCCGCTGGCATTTGCCTGTAGATGTCGATCGGTAGAAACTCGCTGTCTGCGAAACAGGGAACCGATCATGCCGAAGCTGCTCTACGCGTCCTCATCCCCTTACAGCTCCAAGGTGCGCATGGCGGCACTCTATGCCGGCATCGCTGTTGACCTGGTGCCAATCAAGACCGAGGACAAGCCGGCCGAATTGATATCGGCCAATCCGCTCGGCAAGATCCCGGTGCTGGTGCTCGACGACGGCCGCTCGATCCACGACAGCCGCGCCATCACCCAGCACCTCAACCGCGCATCGAAGAATCTGTTGTTGCCGCGCAATGCCGACAAGCGGCTCGAAACCGAAGTGCTGGAAGCGCTGGCCGACGGTATCTGCGACTGCGCGCTGTCGATGGTTTATGAGCGGCGCACGCGGCCCGACGAGATGGTCTATCAGCCCTGGCTCGATCGCCAGTGGACGAAGATCACCGCCGCACTCGACCTCCTCAACGCCAATCCGCCGAAACTGCCGAAGAAGATCACGCTCGGCCAGCTGGCGCTGCGCGCCTGCCTTGGCTATCTCTCGCTGCGCTTCGCCGGCAAATGGGAAAAGGGCCGCGGCCGGCTGACCCGCTGGGCTGCGCGCTTCGACGATAAGTTTCCGGAGCTGAAGGGGTCCGCGCCGGCGTGAGGTGCCGGGGGGAAGGTGGCCTCGCGAAGCGAGGTCGGATGAGGGGAGAAGGCAAGAGCTACAAAAAAAGCCGGGCGCGAGGCCCGGCTTTCTTGTGTCGTGGCTTGAACGACAGTTAGAACTTCATACCGACGCCGAAGGTGACGCGGTTGTCGCTTTCCTTGACCTTGGTGCCGACACTGTCGAAGCTCTTGGAACCGAAGTCGGTGTAGCGGTACTCGACACGGCCGAACACATTGTCGGTGATCTTGATGTCGGTGCCGACGCCGGCCGTCCAGCCAAGCATGGTGTTGCTGTCGCTGTCGCCCGGAACCGAGATCTTCTGGTTCTTCAGGGCGCCACCGCCAGTGCCATAGAGCAGGATTTCGGGGGTCACAGCGTAGCCGAGACGGGCGCGCAGCGAGCCTTCGAAGCCGCCCTTGGAATTGACGCCGCCGCTGTCACCCTTGACGCCGTTGTAGCCGAGATCGGCTTCAGCACCATACACGAAGTTTTCCTGCTGCCACTGATAGCCGCCGAAAACGCCGCCGACAAAGCCCTTGGTCTTGATGTCGGGGCCGCCGTCGTGGACCTTGGCATGACCGCTGAAACCGTAGCCGGCGCTGATACCGGCGTAGGGACCGGCCCAGGAAGCGACGGGGAGTTCGGCAACCGGGGCAGGTGCCGGGGGCTCTTCCGAGACGACGTCAGCGGCAAAAGCAGTGCCGCTGAGGGCGAAGAGCCCGAGCGCGACCGCGATTGGCGCGAATTTGAGATTGGCTTGCATTGTTGTTTACTCCTTAAGCCACAAGACACGTAGGCTTGTTTGTCTTGAACGCCATCAACCCGTCCGGGGGATGAAACGGATCTGGCACTCAACGGTTCCGAATGTCGTGTCAAAATGCGGCGGCAGCGAACCTGAAACTGGGTCATTCCCCGGCGCGAATGAGGCTGAAGCTTGACGTTGCATCTTCGCAACAGCGAAATGTCAGCACGCTTGCGATGCTGCACTGCACTCGGCTTGGTGCAAGGAGTCCAGCGTCCTATATTGCGGTCCTGCCGGCCCGAATCCGGACGGGTCCAGGCGCTGAAAAAGCCGTTTCGCCACATTCCTGCCCCAGGTGGAAACGGCATTTAACCCCTGGACGCGTCACAATGTGCCGGCTAGCGGAATTGGGGCGCAGATTGAGGATTGACAGATGATCGAAGCCACAGGTGTGGCGCTGGTGACGGGCGGGGCAAAGCGGATCGGCAAGGCGATCGTCGAGGATCTGGCCGCGCATGGCTTTGCCGTCGCCATCCATGCCAATCGCTCGGGCGCCGAGGCTGACGCGCTCGCCGCGCACATCAGGGGCGAGGGCGGCCGCGCCGCCGTGGTTGCCGCCGACCTGACCGACATGGCCGCCGTCGGCGATCTCGTCGGCCGCGCCGAGGCAGCGCTCGGCCCGGTCACGCTTCTGGTCAACAACGCGTCGCTGTTCGTCGACGACAGCGTCGAGGACTTCGACTGGACCGCCTGGGACCGCCATTTCGCCATCCATGTGAAGACGCCGGCGCTGCTGGCACAGAACTTCGCCCGTGCCTTGCCGCAAGGGCAGGAGGGGCTGATCGTCAACATCATCGACCAGCGCGTCTGGCGGCCGACGCCGCGCTATTTCTCCTACGCGCTGTCGAAGTCGGCTCTGTGGACGCAGACCGAGATGCTGGCGCAGGCGCTCGGTCCGCGCATCCGCGTCAACGCCATCGGCCCCGGCCCGACCCTGAAGAATGCGCGCCAGGAAGATCACGATTTCGACAAGCAGGTCGACGGCCTGATCCTGAAGCGCGGCCCGCAACTGGCCGAATTCGGCGCCACCATCCGCTATCTCTGGGAGGCGCGCTCGGTGACCGGCCAGATGATCGCGCTCGACGGCGGCCAGCATCTTGCATGGCAGACGCCGGATGTGACAGGCATGGTGGAATGAGTCCCGCAGACCAGAAACACAAGACGCGTGCCGGCGCCGCTGACGATATGCCGCCCGACATCGACCTCGAGGACGAGGCGGCCGAGGAGATCGTCGAGCCCGAGGCCGCCGGCCCCGATGTCGCCTTCACCGCGATCGACTGGGCGCCGCATGCCGGCGACGCCGACGGCATGGTCGGCGCCGAGGTCATCCAGACGCTGGTCAAGCGGCTGCCCAATGCGCCCGGCGTCTACCGCATGATGAACGCAGCCGGCGACGTGCTTTATGTCGGCAAGGCGCGCAGCCTGAAGAAGCGGGTGACCAACTACGCGCAAGGCCGGTTCCACACCGCCCGCATCGGCCGCATGGTGCGGGAGACGTCGACGATGGAGTTCGTCGTCACCCGCACCGAGATCGAAGCGTTGCTGCTCGAAGCCAATCTTATCAAGCGCTTGCGGCCGCGATTCAATGTGTTGATGCGGGATGACAAATCGTTCCCTTACATCCTGTTGACCGGCGATCATGTCTCGCCCGGTATCTACAAGCATCGCGGTGCGCGCTCGCGCAAGGGCGACTATTTCGGCCCGTTTGCCTCGGCCGGCGCCGTCGGGCGCACCATCAATTCGCTGCAGCGCGCCTTCCTGCTCAGAAGCTGCACCAACTCGTTCTACGAGAACCGCACGCGGCCGTGCCTGCTCTACCAGATCAAGCGCTGTGCCGGTCCTTGCACCGGCGAGATATCGCACAGTGACTATGCCGAGCTTGTCGCCGAGGCGAAGGATTTTCTGTCCGGCCGCAGCCAGAAGGTGAAGACCGAGATCTCTGAAGCCATGCAACAGGCGTCGCAGGAGCTCGATTTCGAGCGCGCCGCCATCTATCGCGACCGGCTAGCGGCGCTGTCGCATGTGCAGAGCCATCAGGGCATCAACCCGGCAACGGTCGACGAGGCCGATGTCTTCGCCATCCACCAGGAGGGCGGCCAGGTCTGCATCCAGGTGTTCTTCTTCCGCACCGGCCAGAACTGGGGCAATCGCGCCTATTTCCCCAAGGCCGATCCGGCGCTGGAGGGGGCAGAAGTGCTGGGCTCGTTCCTGGCGCAGTTCTATGACGACAAGCCGACGCCGCGGAACATTCTTCTGTCGCGAGCCGTCCAGGACCAGGAACTGCTGGCCGAGGCGCTTTCCACCCGCGCCGGCCGCAAAGTGTCGATCTCGGTGCCGCAGCGCGGCGAGAAGAAGGATTTGACCGACAACGCGCTGCAAAATGCCCGCGAGGCGCTCGGCCGACGGCTGGCCGAAACCTCGACGCAAGGCAGGCTGCTCGCCGGCTTTGCCGAGACCTTCGGCCTGCCGAAGCCGCCCGTGCGCATCGAGGTCTACGACAATTCGCACATTATGGGCACCAATGCCGTCGGCGCCATGGTGGTGGCCGGGCCGGAAGGTTTCGTGAAGAACCAGTACCGGAAATTCAACATCCGCTCGACCGAGATCACCCCCGGCGACGACTTCGGCATGATGCGCGAGGTGATGGAGCGGCGTTTTTCAAGGCTGCTTAAGGAGCATGGCGATGTCGCTGTGGCCGACGATGCGGCCGCAGGCGAGGCGGCCGACGATATCGAGGACGACATTTCCGGCAGTTTCCCGGCCTGGCCCGACGTCATCCTGATCGATGGCGGCCAGGGCCAGATGAGTGCGGTGCGCAAGATCCTCGCCGATCTCGGCATCGAGGACCGGGTCGTCGCGATCGGCATCGCCAAGGGCCAAGACCGCGATGCCGGCCGCGAACGCTTCTTCGTCAAGGGCAGGGACTCTTTTTCGCTCCCGGTGCGTGACCCCGTGCTCTATTTCGTCCAGCGGCTGCGCGACGAGGTCCACCGCTTTGCCATCGGTTCGCACCGCGCGCGGCGCAAGAAGGAATTGGTCAAGAGCCCGCTGGACGAGATCGCCGGTATCGGTCCCGGCCGCAAGCGCGCCTTGCTGCTGGCCTTCGGCACCGCCAAGGCGGTCAGCCGTGCGGCAGTCGAGGATCTGGTCAAGGTCGACGGCATTTCCGAGCAGGTGGCGAAACTGGTCTACAACCATTTCCACGAAAGCTGACCGCCGGGGTGCTATTTTCGTCTGGCCAATCGAATCTCGGCTGTTGACCCCCTACATCCGGTTCTGATTTGAGTACGCAGGCAGAAAGAGTCCCTCCGATATGGCCAAGCGCGCGTTCAACCTGCCCAACATGCTCACCTACGCCCGCATCGTCGCGGTGCCGCTGGTGGTGCTGTGCTTTTTTCTCGAAGGGCATCTGAAATCGAGCGACTTCGCCCGCTGGTCGGCGCTGATCATCTTCCTGCTGGCCTCTGTCACCGATTATCTCGACGGCTATCTGGCGCGCGCCTGGCAGCAGACCTCCAACATCGGCAAGATGCTCGATCCGATAGCCGACAAACTGCTGGTCGCAACCTGCCTGCTGCTCTTGGCCGCCGACACCGACCGCCACGCCGGCATCGCCGGCTGGTCGCTGTGGGCGGCGATCATCATCCTGTGCCGCGAGATCCTGGTCTCGGGCTTGCGCGAATATCTGGCGGCGCTGAAAGTCTCGGTGCCGGTGACCCAGCTCGCCAAATGGAAGACCGCCATCCAGATGGTCGCCATCGCTTTCCTGCTTGCCGGACCTGCCGGCGACAAGATCTTCCCGCTGACCACGCAGACCGGGCTGGTGCTGCTGTGGATCGCCGCACTGGTCACGCTCTACACCGGCTACGACTATTTCCGCGCCGGCCTCAAGCACATCATGGACGAGTGAGATGACCACGCGGCTCATCTATTTTGCCTGGGTGCGCGAACGGATCGGCAAGCCTGAGGAAGACGTCGAATTGCCCGCCGGCATCGAGACGGTGGCCGACCTCTTGCGCTGGCTGAAATCCCGTGGCGAGGAGTATGAGCACGCGCTGCAATATCCCGACGTGATCCGCGTCGCCATCAACCAGGAACATGTCGAGCATCGGGAAAAGGTCGCCGGCGCGCGCGAGATCGCGCTGTTTCCGCCGATGACCGGGGGCTGACACCGTGTCCGGTGTACCGATGGTGCGCATCCAGCGCGAGGATTTCGACGTTGCCGCCGAGATCACCAGGCTGACGCAGGGCCGCGCCGACATCGGCGCCGTGGTGTCTTTCCAAGGCCTCTGCCGTGACGAGCAGGGCCAGCTGTCGGCACTCGAGCTCGAACACTATCCCGGCATGGCCGAAGCCGAGATCGGCCGCATCGCCGCCGAAGCCATAGCACACTGGCCATTGCAAGGGCTCACCGTCATCCATCGCCACGGCAAGATCGCACCCGGCGAAAACATCGTGCTGGTGGTGGCGGCCTCCGCGCACCGGCAGGCGGCGTTTGAAGCGGCGAATTTCCTGATGGATTTCCTGAAATCTCGCGCGCCGTTCTGGAAGAAGGAACATCGCCTGGACGGCACCGACGGCGGCTGGGTCGAGGCCAAGGACGCCGACGACCAGGCTGCGGCGCGCTGGACACAGTCGCCGCCGGACTGATCCGCAGCCGGAATAATGCCATGCAGCCGCCTTCCATTGACCGCATTCGCCTAGCCAAATCGCATCTGGCAAAAGGGAGCAAGGGCATGCTGGGCAGGATCTCTGAATTCTTCGTCTTCGGTTTTGTGCCGCTGGTCGTCGGCATGCTGGCCGTTCCCGAAATGTCGGTCGCCGCCGAGAAAACCCTGAAGGGCGAGGTGATGTATCGCGAGCGCATCGCGCTGCCGCCTAACGCCGTACTTTCGGTTCAGCTGGCCGATGTGTCTTTGGCCGATGCGCCGGCCGCCATTGTCGGCGAACGCAAGGTGGCGCCGGCCGGCCAGGTCCCGATCAAGTTCGAGATCAGCTTCGATCCAACGGTGATCCGGCCCAACACGACCTACGCGCTGCAGGCGCGCATCACCGCCGACGACAAGCTGCTGTTCATAACGGACACACGCTATCAGGTCGATCCGCTGAGCGACGCGCGGCAGACCATCGTGCTGAAAATGGTGGCGCCCAGCGACACGCCGACCTCCGCCTCGCTGTTCGATCAGAGCTGGCTGGTCGAATATATCGACGGCATCGGTGTGATCGCGCAACCGAAGGCGACGTTCAGGGTCAGCGAAGCCGGCAAAGCCGGCGGTAGCGGCCCTTGCAACGCCTATTTCGCCACCGCCAAGGTCGACGGCTCAACGATCGCCGTCAGCGACATCGGCTCGACCTACAAGGCCTGCGCGCCGGAGGTGATGGCCGAGGAAAAGGCGCTGTTCGAGGCGTTGGTCAAGGCGGCGTCGTACCATATCGATGCTGGCAAGCTCACCATCGCCGACAAGGACGGCCGCGAGATTCTGCGGTTCAACGCGGCAAGCTGACGTCGACGGACTGGGCGTGGCGGCGGCGTGGGAATCGTCTTCGCGACTTTTCCGACCCGGATTACGCGACAGCCGGGAATAGTCCGGCCGCGCGAAGCGTTAACTTCCCATATGGCGGGTAGGCAAAAGGGACATGTCCCTTCACTGAAGCCGCCAGACCGAATGCGGCTCGATCTGGCCACTCAAAAAGGAGTCCAGACATGAAAAAGCACGCGCTTATCCTTGCCGCCACAGGCGTATCGCTGATTACCTTCGCCGGCTTTGCCAGGGCCGACGACCATTTGTTCAATGCACTTCAGCATGGTCTCAGTCCTGACAGCCAACCCTTCCAGACCAACAAGGCCGGCCATAGTGGCGACCTGGCGCCTGGGCAGGGCAGTCCGTTTGTCGGCGCCGACACCAAGACACCGGCCACCGACACCGAAGCGGCGAACGATCATGCAAATGTGAAAGAGCGCCAAGCGAAGTGACAGGAAACCCGCCGCGAGGGGCGGCGGGAACTCTTGTTCGTCCAATACGCCGCGCCGCCAGTTGACCACTTTGGAGAGCATCACGCCTGCGGTGGCGGCGGTGCCGGCGTCAGGCCGAACCGACGCATCAGGTCCATGAGCCTGGCGCGGTCGGGCGGGCCGCCGGCGCCAAAGATGGCGAAGGCCTCGCGGAAATAGTCCGGACCGATCGCCGCCGGCGTAACCACGCAAAGCACCTTGGCGTTCTCGGCGGTGTCGTTGTCGAAGCGGTGAACCGCGCCGCGCGGAATGCACAGTGCCTGGCCGGGCCCGATATCGTGCCGGTGTCCGTCGACGGTCAGCGTCAGCGTGCCTTCGATCCCGTACATCGTCTCTTCATAGTGGTCGTGGCTGTGTGCCGGGGCGGGCAGGCGCTGCGAGCCGGCGACCGTCAGTTCGAAGGCGGCGATGCTGCCGTTCGATTGGTCGCCGGTCAGGAGGAAGCGGACGGCAAGGCCGCCATGGCTGATTGTCTCCTCCGCAGGATTGACGCGAACCTGGCCGGCTTTGTCTAGCATTCCATCCTCCAATGTGGTAAATCGAATTTACCGAAACGAGTAAACTCAATTTACCCGAGTGTCAATACCGTCATCCACGGAAGATCTGCCAAGGAAGCCACCGTTGATCGGTGCGCTGCTGCGCGTGCCGGCCATGGCCATTCACCGCAAGCTGATTAGGGATCTCAGGGCATCGGGTTTCGAGGATCTCAGCCCGCCACACATGGCAGTCATACAGTATCCTGGTCCGGATGGAATGCGTCCTAGCGCGCTTGCCGAGCGCGCCGGGATGAGCAAGCAGGCTATGAACCAGCTGCTGAAGACACTGGAAGCGATGGGTTACATCATCCGCTCGGCGGCACCCGACGAGAGCGGCGGGACCATTGTCCATTTCACCGACCGTGGGCGCGCCGCCTACCAGAAAATGGCCGACATCTTGCTGGACGTCGAGCGCGAATGGGCCGAGGAGCTTGGGCAGAAGCGTTTCACGGAACTGAAAACGCTGCTCGGCGACCTCTGGGACACGCCGCTCATTCGTTGAGCTCAGACCGGCTTCGCCTTCTCGAACCGCGCCCCATAGTGATAGGGCGGCACCTCGACCAGTTTAACAAGCTTCAGGCCGCCGGCTTCGACATCCGCGCTGGTCTGTCGCGGCGACAGCCTGAGTTCGGTTCGCGGGCCGCGCGGCTCGCCCAGCACCGTGGTCGTCTCGCGCGGGTGCTGGTGCCAGTTGACGATGGCAAAATGTCCGCCGGGGGCGAGCGCTTCGCACACGGCACGTGCCAGCCGCGGCCGGTCGGGCACGCCGTGGAAGGCGTTGGCCATGAAGACGAAGTCGACTGGGCGGGACACCAGGCTCGCGAGTTCGTAGGCGTCGCCGGCGACAAATTCGCAATTGGCCACGCCGGCGCCGATCAGCCGTTGTTGCGCGGCCTCCAGCAGGTCGGCATCGATATCGATGGCTATGACACGGCGGGCGACGGCGGCGATCGGCAACGTGAACCAGCCGTCGCCGCAGCAGAGGTCGACCACCTCCATGCCCGGCTTCAGCCCGGTTGCCGCAAGCACGCCGGCGGGATCAGGCCACAGCGCCTCCCACCAGCCGCTCGATGGCATCTCGGTACCCTGGAAGAAACCGGGGATGGCACTGGTCATGGTCGGGTCCGCTGGTGCGTGATCCGACCTTAGCGCAGGCCGATCTTCGGGGGGAGTGCAGCGAGGTCCGACGCCAAAGAAAAAGGCCGGCGAAACGCCGGCCTTTTGCATGCATTCCGTTCGCGTCGGCTCAGCCGACGATCTCGGTGTCGGAGAACCAGTACTTGATCTCCTGTGCGGCGGTTTCCGGCGCATCGGAGCCGTGCACCGAATTCTCGCCGATCGACAGCGCGTGGACCTTGCGGATGGTGCCCTCGGCGGCGTTGGCCGGGTTGGTGGCGCCCATCACTTCGCGGTTCCTGGCAATGGCGTTTTCGCCTTCCAGCACCTGGACGATGGTCGGCGCCGAAGACATGAACTCCACCAGCTCACCAAAGAACGGGCGATCCTTGTGGACGGCGTAGAAGCCTTCCGCCTCACGGCGGCTCATCCACACACGGCGCGAAGCGATGACGCGCAGGCCGGCCTCTTCCAGCATCCTGGTGATGGCGCCGGTAAGGTTGCGCCGCGTCGCGTCCGGCTTGATCATGGAAAAGGTGCGTTCGATCGCCATTGGTCGTCCTTGTGATGAAGAGAGGAATTGGGTGATGAAGAGTGGAATTGGGAGTGGCGGGCTCTATACAAGCCGCCCGGCGCATTGCCAAGGGGAGGCGCTCGACCCGGCTATTGCGCCGCGACCGCCTACGGATCGTATTCCGGTTGGTGCCCTGGCAAAGGGCGGAATTGTTGCAAGTAAGCCCGATCCGAAGGAATATCGGCTAAACAGCGAGCGCGGCGGCGGAGTATCTTCGACGAAATGAACCGGCACAACCTTAGACCTAGGGATGTCAAAGGCGTCCTGTTGATGGTTGGGATATTTGCCGCCGTCGCGCTTGTCATGTTGTTCTTTCCCGGGCTTGGGAAGAACACGAATTTCGGCTTCGGCCCGGAATGGCAATGTACGCCGATGCCGAAAGGCGACCCGATCTGCGTCAGGCTCATCGCCAAGGATGAGGCGAAGTGACTTGTCGCCAAAGAAAATGATCGGCCCTACCGCCTGATCAGCACGAGCGGTTGCCGGCGCTCCCAGCCTTCACGCTCCAGCGTCGGCACATCGTGCTCCTCGCTGGGATAGCCAAGGCAGAAATAGCCGATCAGTGTCCATTCGGGCGGTGTGTCGAGGATCTTGGCCATCTCGGCCGCGTCGAGGATCGACACCCAGCCCATGCCGATGCCTTCTGCCCGCGCCGCCAGCCACAGAGTGTGCACCGCCATGACGGCCGAATAGTCGATGGTCGCCGGCATGGTCATGCGGCCGAGCCCGTGGCCCTGTTCAGTTGAGCGGTCGGCGAAAACCGCGAACTGGCAGGGTGCTTCATTGAGACCGGCAAGCTTCAGCCGGGCATAGAGCGCTGCGCGCTCGCCCGAAAAGCATGTGAGCGCCTCGGCATTGCAGCGCTCGAAAGAGCCTCTCACGGCAGCGCGCCGTTCGGCGCTGTCGACCACAACGAAGCGCCATGGCTGGCTGAGCCCGACGGACGGCGCGATGCTGGCAAGCTCCAGCAGCCGTTCCAGCGTCCCCTCGGGCAAAGCCGTCCGTTCGAAGCGCCGCACATCCCTGCGCCAGCGCAGCAGCGTAACGAACCCGGCGCGAAAATCGGCGGTGAAATCGGGGGGCGACGGCATGGCGGTCTCGCTAGGGAGTAAGGCAGTAGGGCAGTAGGGCAGTAGGGGAAAGGTTTAGTTGAGGCAATCCGAGCACCGTAACCTACTGCCCTACTGCCTTATTGCCCTATTGCCTTACTGTGCCGCCTCCACCGTACGGCCGAGGCCGTCATGAAGGTCGAGGCAGCGTTCGAACCATTGCGCAACGAGGTCGCTTTCGTCGAGCAAGTGATAGGGCGAGGTAATGCGCGCCCATTGCAGCGCACCGAAGACGATGTAATCGGCAAAGAGCGGCAAGGCGCCGCCGATGAACGGCTGATAGCCGAGCATCGAACGCAGCGGCTCCAGCGCGGCACGGAAGCCGGCGAGCCCGGCATCGCGGGCGGCCGTCACCGCTTCCAGTGGCTTGCCGAAACGCTGCTCGCGGCTGGAGCGGAAATAGGCGGCGTTCTCGTCGTCCTGCATGGCGTGGATGTCGAGCAGCGCGGCCGTGGTGACATAGGGATGGATGGTGAGTTGCGACCAGCGCTCGATGAAACGCGCCATTGCCTTGCCGCCGTCGCCGGCAAACAGCGTCGGCCGCTCGGGGTAGGTCTCGTCCAGATAAAGCGCGATGGCGAAGGAATCGGCCACCACGCGCTCGCCGTCGCGGATCACCGGCACGGTCGTCGAGACACCGCCCTCGACCTTGGGCACGTCGAGAAAGCGGGTCGGCAGGCTGGATCTGTCCAGACCTTTATGTGCAAGCGCCATGGCAACCTTCCAGCAATGCGGGCTGAACGGACGGGTCGTGTCGCGTCCGACGAGTTCATAGAACAGAATGGTCATTGGCGGCTGCGTCCTCGCGGTCTAATTAGGCGCCTGCGGCTGAAGCGAAACTCGTCGGCGGGAAGAAAAGATGAAACAGCATTTCATGATGTTTGCGGCCTACAATCAATGGGCCAATGGCCGCATCTACGGTGCCGTCGCCGATCTCGTGGACGAAGAATTCGAAAGGGACGTCGGCGCCTTCTTCGGCTCGATGGCCGGCACGCTCAATCATCTGCTGGCCGCGGACCGCGTCTGGATGAAGCGCTTCACCGGCACGGGCGACGCACCGTCGCGAACCGACGCCATCCTCCACCGTGCTTTGCCTGTCCTGTGGCAGGCGCGCGAGGCGGAGGACAAGAGGATCATCGGCTGGATCGACGGCATGAGCGACAAGGCGCTTGCCGGCCGCTTCTCCTACATGACGCTTTCCGATATGCGCACGGTTTCGCAGCGACTGGCGCCGGCGCTCAGCCACTTCTTCAACCATCAGACCCATCATCGCGGCCATGCCCACATGATCCTGACCGTGCTTGGCCGGCCATCCGTGCCGCTCGATCTGGTGCTGTTCCAGCGCAGCGAGGAGGGCCGCGCCTACGCCTGATCTCCTGGCCGCGTTTCGGGTTTGGAGACACTGGAGCGACACTGGAGTGGTTCACCGTTTCACGGAAACGCCGAACCGCTCCGCTCTTCGTTAGACTGACAACCGTCACATTCGTGGATTCGCTGGGGCTGCCCTGCGGTCGGTGCATATGCGCCGGTTGTCGATGCCCCGACGACGAATAACGTCAGGCTCTGAATCCCTCGGTTTTCAAGGCGCAACGCCGTCCGGTGACTGGCTCCGCCCTTCCGTGGCGCAGATACTACCCGAGCCAACTTACAGTGGAGTTTTTGTTGATAGAATTCAACAAAGTTTAAATATTGAAACAAAACCATATTTTTTTTAGAAAGAAGATGCACGCATTGAGAACTACGATCTTTCTTCAAAGAAAAACAAAGAAACTGAAAGGACGCGTCGTACGTGGCTCTAGATGCATAAGCATCTGCCTGCTTCGATTTGCTGGCATGTTGCATTGCACAAAGTGGAATGGCAACAAAGGAGAGTGTCATGGCTATCACCAAAAAAATCGCTAGAGCCCTAGCGGCAGGTGCGATTATCGTTGTTTTTGCCGCTCCCGCGAATGCAGGAGGCGGAATTGGCCTCGGTGCTGGCGCATCCATCGGCGGTGCTGGCGGTGTCAATGCCGGTCTTGGCGCCTCGGTTGGCGGTAGCGGCGGCATCAATGCCGGCGCTGGCGCCACCGTCGGCGGCAGCGGCGGTGTCAAGGCCGGTGCCGGCGCCCAGATTGGCGGCAGCAGCGGCGTTACTGCGGGCCTCGGCGCCTCGGTCGCCGGTAGCAGCGGCATCAATGCTGGTGCTGGCGCCAAGGTTGGTGACGGCATCAATGCCGGTGCTGGCGCCACCGTCGGCGGCAGCGGGGGTATCAATGCCGGTGTTGGCGTCAATGTCGGCAACGGCATCAACGTCGGTGTCGGCGTCGGCATCGGCAACCCGAACAACCCCAACAACCCGAATAACCCCAACAATCCGAACAACCCGCCGTCGGTCGTCGCCAGCATGTCGAGCAGCCAGCTGACACGCATGAAGAAGCGCTGCATCGATGTGCTCAGCAGCGAGGGCACCTACGACCGCGACCTGCGGCAGCTGTGCCTGATGATTTCCCGTCGCTGAGACGGGTTTCGCCGGGAGTGTCGAACCAGCCGTGAGGCTTTACGGCACTCTCCTACCGCATGCCCCGGACTTCCCGAGGGACATGCGCTGACGAGAAGCCTCCGGCCAGTCGGAAAGCCCGCCACGCGAGTGGCGGGCTTTTTGTGACCGTCGGCATCTGCACGGCGATGGCGGTGCTTTCGACGGGCTGTTAACCACATTACAATTGAAGGCGAGGTTTTAGGATTTCATTTGTGTTCCTGCTGCTAAATGGTGGACACGGTGGGAGAATGGCATGCGGATCGATCTGTCGCCCACGAGTTGGGGCAGGGTCATAACGGTCACAGTTGTCGGCACGGCGATCTGTATCGCGGCTGCCTTCTTCGTCGATTCCTACAATTTTTCGTCGCTGTCGCCTGATGCGTTGCGCTGGGCGCAACTCACCGACCTGTTGCTGCCGCTTGTGCTGGGTGGATCGTTCTTCTCTTTCCTGATGTACAAGATGCGTCAGCTGGCCATCGCCCAGAAAGAGCTGAGCATCGTCGCGGCGACCGACAGCCTGACAGCGGTGTTCAACCGCGGCGCGTTTTCAATGCTGGTCGAAGCCTATCTCGACCAGGCGCGCAGCCAGGCCGTCGTCAATGCCGGCGCCTTACTGATCGTCGACGCCGACCATTTCAAGACCATCAACGATCGGCTGGGTCACGATTGCGGCGATCAGGCGCTGAAGCTGATCGCCGAGACGATCAAGGCCCAGCTGCGCGGCGCCGACATTGTCGGACGCATCGGCGGCGAGGAGTTCGCCGTTTTCCTGCCCGGCGCCGACCCGTCGCAGTCCTGGCTGGTCGCCGAGGGGATCCGGCGGCGCATCCGCGAGGTCGAATTTGCTCCGGGTGGACGACCTTGTCCGCTCTCGGTGAGCATCGGCGGCGTCGCCTTCAGCGGGCCGACAACCTATGCCGACATGTTCCTGACGGCCGACCGGCACCTCTACAAGGCCAAGTCGAACGGGCGCGACCAGGTCAGTTTTGAGACAACCGGGCCGCGCGGCCTGCTGACCGGCGATCCGGCAACGTTCCATTGAGACTGGGGTCGGAGCAGGCCTGATCAGGCGGATGGCTGCAACGCCGACCTGACAAAGCGCAGTGGAGCTGTTGCCGTCCACGATGTCGACTGCAGCAGGCCTCATTCCTTGTCGTGAGCGTCTGAATCTGCCGGTTCACGGCGCGGCCCGTCAACAATCCGTTCATCCCTTGGCTATTAATCTCTGGCGAGCCGATCTCCGGCTGCAGCGAGGGCAGGGGTGT
This sequence comes from Mesorhizobium sp. P2_D6, assembly GCF_056404315.1. NCBI lineage: Bacteria > Pseudomonadati > Pseudomonadota > Alphaproteobacteria > Hyphomicrobiales > Phyllobacteriaceae > Mesorhizobium > Mesorhizobium sp. P2_D6. The sequence continues at coordinate 92,883 of NZ_JBFUEG010000020.1, forward strand.
CCGATCTCGTAGACCTCAAGGCGGTGCTGGTCATCGCGCTTATCTTCATTCCGCTGGAGCGGCTGTTGCCGCTGCATGCGGAGCAATCATCGACGCGCCGGCATTGGCTGAACGACGTCGTCTACCTCCTGTTCAACGGCATTATCATCAAGGTCGGCCTGCTCATCGTGATCGGCACAGCCATGCTGGTGCTCCACCAGTTTGTTCCGGCCGGGCTTACGCAGGCAGTGCAGTCGCAACCGGTCTGGCTGCAGGCGGTGGAGGTTCTGGTGCTGGCCGATACCGGCTTCTACCTGGCGCATCGCGCCTTTCACGCCGTTCCGTTCCTGTGGCGCTTCCATTCGATCCACCACAGCATCGAGGAGATGGATTGGCTGGCCGCGCACCGCGTCCATCCTGTCGACCAGATCCTGACAAAATCGGCCTCGTTCGTTCCGGTTTTCGCGCTCGATTTTTCGAGCATCGCCATACTGATCTTCACACTGATCTATCAGTGGCAGTCGCTGTTCATCCATTCGAACACGCGCATCAGGGTCGGTCCGTTGAAATGGCTTCTGGCGTCACCGCAGTTTCATCACTGGCATCATGCCAATGAGCGTGAAGCCTGGGACAAGAATTTCGCCGGGCAGCTGCCTTTGCTCGACATGCTGGGCGGCACATTGTTCATGCCCGACAGGATGCCGCAGAAATACGGCACCGATGACCCGGTCCCGCCGCTCTACCATCAGCAGCTTGCCTATCCGTTTGTCGGCAGCACCGAACAGCTCCCACAGCCGGCGAGGCTGGCCGAAGCCTCACCGACGTCGGCCGGCAAGTCCGATTGATCTTTCTCTGGTCAGGTTTGGTCCAGCAGCCGTCTCAGGCGGCGTAGCCACCATAGCCGCGCGCGACCGGCTTGACCGAGATGATCGGCTGGACGGGTGGCCAGAGGATGCCCGCCGTCACCGCAAAGGTGATCAGCGCATCGCGCGCGGCCTCAGTCGAGATTTTGCCGGCACGTGCCGCCTCGCAGGCCTTTACCGCGGCGCCGTAGCTCAGGCGCCGGCGCGACGGCGGAAATTCGGTCAGGAAATCATGCATTTCGAACAGCGAAGCGAGCATGCGTTTGTGGCCGGCGCCAACGCTGACGGCTACCGGAGTGAAGAACATTGCGTCGTGCATTCTGGCCTCTCTGGATGGGCGGAGGTGACGGCGCCTGCCGCCCTCCGATCACGGGTTGGACGCCAGAAAACGCGACCGGCGGCCTGAGGTTCCCTGCGAATTTCGGTTTGGATGGCGCCCCCTGAGTGCGTCCCGCAATCGAGCGCCGCTCGCCGGCTATTTCCACATGCCGCGCATGCGGGCGCCGAGGTCGACCCGCACGTCAGGTCTGTGGCGCGGATCGTCCTTTGCGTGAACGCTCGCCCACGAGGTCTGCTCGAAGGCGCCGAGGATCGAGGCCGGGATGAAGCGGCTGCGCGAGGCGTAGACGTTGCGGTCGCCGCGCGCCGGCTGGTTGTGCGGATAAAAGCGCTGCGGCGTCACCAGGTGCAGGCCGTCCTTGGCCCGCGTCATCGCGACGTAAAGCAGCCGGCGCTCCTCCTCGACGTCTTCCTTGGTGCCAACGCCGAGATCGGCCGGGATGCAGCCGTCGACGGTGTTGAGTACGAAGACGTTCTTCCACTCCTGGCCCTTGGCCGAATGGATGGTCGACAGGATCAGATAGTCCTCGTCGCGATGCGGCGGCCCGGCCTGGTCGCTGGTCGCATCCGGTGGATCGAGCGTGAGTTCGGTCAGGAATCGCTCGCGCGAGGCATAGCCGGAGGCGATTTGCTCGAGCTGCATGAGGTCGGCTCGCCGCGTCGTGGCGTCCTCATGTATGCGCTCCAGATGCGGCTCGTACCAGAGCCTGACCTGTTCGAGATCGGCCGGCCATTTGCCTGACCTGGCGCGCAGGCCGGAAAACAGGGAAACGAATGCGGGCCAGTCCTCCGCAGCGCGCTGCGGCGGCCGGAAGCGGGCCAGCCCCATCGCTTCGTCGAGCGATGTCGCCATGGTCTCGACGACGGCGCTGGCCGCCGAAGGGCCGATGCCGGGCAGAAGCTGCAGCACGCGAAAGCCGGCGACCCGGTCGCGCGGGTTCTCGGCAAAGCGCAGCACCGCCAGCACGTCCTTGACATGGGCCGCGTCGAGGAATTTCAGCCCGCCGAACTTGACGAACGGGATGTTGCGGCGCGTCAGCTCAATCTCCAGCGGCCCGCTGTGATGCGAAGCGCGAAACAGCACCGCTTGCGATTTGAGCACCGTGCCGGCCTCGCGCTCGGCAAGGATCGCCTGGCAGACATAATTTGCCTGTTCGGCCTCGTCACGCACGCTGACCAGTTTCGGCTTTTGTGAAGATTTGCGCTCCGACCACAGATTCTTGGTGAAGCGCTCCGACGCCTCGGAAATCACCGCATTGGCCGCCGCCAAAATGGTCTCGGTCGAGCGGTAGTTGCGCTCCAGCATAATGACGTCTGCGGCTCGCGCGAATTGCTGGGGGAAATCCAGGATGTTGCGCACCTCGGCGGCGCGGAACGAATAGATCGACTGCGCGTCGTCGCCGACCACCGTCAGTCCGGCGCCGTCCGGCTTCAGCGCTGAAAGGATCGAGGCCTGCAGCCGGTTGGTGTCCTGGTATTCGTCGACCAGCACATGATCAAAACGGGATGAAAGATGCGTGGCGATTTCAGGCTCGACCGCCATCTGCGCCCAGTAGAGCAGGAGGTCGTCGTAATCGAGCACGTTCTGCGCCTGCTTGGCGTCGACATATCCGGCGAACAGCTCTTTTAGCTGTTCGGCCCAGCCCGAGCACCAGGGGAACGCCGCGCCCAGCACCTCGCCGAGCGGCGCCTGCGCGTTGACAGTGCGCGAATAGATCGCCAGGCACGTGCCCTTGGTCGGAAAACGGCTTTCGGTCTTCGAAAAGCCGAGCTCATGCCGGGCAAGATCCATCAGGTCGGCGGAATCCTCCCGGTCGTGGATGGTAAAGGCCGGATCGAGGCCGATCGTCAGCGCATAGTCGCGCAGCAACCGGGCGCCGATGCCGTGAAACGTGCCCGCCCAGGCCAGCGCGTCGGCGATGACGGACGCGTCGCGGCCCAGCACCTCGCCGGCAATGCGTTCGACCCGCCTGGCCATTTCGGTGGCGGCGCGGCGCGAGAACGTCATCAGCAGGATGCGCCTCGGATCGGCGCCCTTGACGATCAGGTGCGCAACCCGGTGGGCCAGCGTGTTGGTCTTGCCGGAGCCGGCGCCCGCGATCACCAGCAACGGTCCCGCGATCTGGCCGTCGCCATGTTCAACGGCCAGCCGCTGCTCGGCGTTGAGCTTGGCGAGATAGGCGGGTTGCAAGGTCGAATCATTGATGGCGATGGTCATCGCTCATCAAGCATCGTTTCTGCTTTGTTCGCAACGGGCTAGCGCAGCCCGGCCTCTACCGGGCTTTTATCCCTGTGGAGATGGCTGGCCTACCTCCGCGGAGCGACTCCCATTGCCGCCGACTGGCGTCGCAAGGTGCGTTCATCGCCGGGCATCGGCAGCGGATCGAAATCGTCAGGCACCTCGTCGATGACTTTTCTGGCGGCACGATAGGCCGCATAGGCGACAAGGCCGGTTATGAGCAGACGGATCATGGCGCGATCTCCTTCGGGCAACCAACCCCGGGGGCGGCATTTGGTTCCAGCCGGCGGGAGGCGTCGCCTGCGGGCGTGCAACCAAAGCCGAACCACCTCGTTGCCCTTACGAAGGAGAGGGCAGACCTAGGAGGTTGCCATGAAGAGGCTTCTGATTCTGTTTGCCGCAGGCCTGGCGCTCGCGGCCTGCGACAGCGACATCCAGCCAACCAAAGCCCCCGGTGCTCGATCAAACGCCGCAGACGGATTCGGCGCCAAAGCCGGCAACCGGTGGCGAACAACCGTCACCGGCGCAATAATCGTCTCAAAATAGGGTGAAGCGGAACAGCGTCTGAGTGAAGAAGGCCGGCGCTGCTCGGGAGGAAGCTGGAAGCGCCGGCGAAGCGGGAAAACAGGCCCGCCGCACGACCGAAGATAGCTGAGTCTTTCCTCTGCGTCATGAGGTGAGCGCACAAGTCTCCTGGGCGGCCCGGCGCAACTGCAAAAACCAACAGTAGAACCTGAAATTTTTGCCGGAAATCATCGATCCGGTCGGACAGCTTTGCGAAAATACCCGAAGCCGTTGGTAGGAAACTATGGTGAAGTGCGAGAAATAATAGTGAGCTGAGCAATAACTCTCAGTAGGAACGACCTCAGGCCATCGCCTGCCGCAGCACCGGGCCGCTGGCGATCTCGGCATCCAGTTGGCACTGCGTCAGCGCCGCCTCGGCCATGATCCACTGCTTGAACAATTCCACCTTGCGCGCGTAGGGCGCGGTGACCGGGCTGACGAAATACCAGCCGGCGGTGTTGGGGTGGTGTACGGCAAACGGCGCCACCAGCCGCTCGGCGCGGATGTCACTGGCCATATAGGCGCGGTTGGCAACTGCAAAGCCCATGCCGGCATTAGCCGCCTCGTAGGACATCATGCAGGAATCGAAATAGATGCTCTTGGCCTCGCCGAGCACGGAACTCGCGCCGGCAAAACCCAGCCACGACTGCCAGTTCTGCGTGCAGGTGTCGGAATGCAGCAAGGTGAAATACCTGAGGTCGTCCGGCGTCACCTTTGACAGCGGCCTGTCGCCGAGAATCTCATGGAACAGCCTCCTGCTGCATACTGGCGTCAAATCCTCCTTGAACAGGAGGTCCGCCGTCAGGTCGGGAAAGCTGCCGTCTCCATAGCGGATCTCCAGGTCGAACTCGGAGGTGGCGAACTCATTGGTGGCGTACGACGTCGAGACCCGCATCTCGATTTCAGGATATTGCCGCTGGAACAGCGGCAGCCGCGGAAACAGCCAACGCGCGGCGAAAGTCGGCAGCACCGAAATCTTCAGCACATGCGCCTGCGACTGTCCGGTCGCTTCCATGCTGGCCGCCACGATCCGCTCCAATGCCTCGCGAACGCGCGACACATAGGTCTCGCCCTCGGGCGTCAGCGAAACCGCATTGCCGCCACGCTGGAAGATCTTGAAGCGCAGCTGGTCCTCGAGGCTTTTGACGCGCTGGCTGACCGCGGAAGCAGTAATAAACTGCTCTTCGCCGGCGCGCGTAAAGTTACGGTGCCGGGCGGCACTTTCGACAATCTTCAGCGAATTGAGGTTGACCTGACTGAGCAGACGCACGGGTTTCGACCTTAAGCTGGGCTTACACTAGCACCAGCATTCCTAATTTTACAGGGGTGGGCGAATTAATCGACTGTTTACCAAGTGATGCCCCCACCCTGGAGAAGTAGAATGAACGCCCATACCATTCCCGATTTGCGCTGTGCGATGAGCCGTGAAGCCATTATCGGTCACGAAACAGCCTGGAAAGTGTCGAGTTTTGGCGTTGCGCAGTATCTGCACGGCTACGACCCGGCGTTGCTGGCGGCGATCGAGGAGGCGGCGTTGAAGCTCAAGTCCAGCCACGCCGTGCACAAGCATCTCGATCTGACCTTCATAACCGGCGCCGATCGCTTCATCCCGGAGATCAAGGAACTGCTGCATGACAAGCTGCGCCTGGAACGGCTGTCCGACATGATGGGCACAAAGCTCGAGCCTTACCCGCTGTCGATCGTCGGCTCAACCGTCACCTTCATGAATCCGAAGGACGGCGCGGTCGACTGGCATTGCGACGGTGTTCCGGTCACCGAACTCATTCCGCTGTCGATCAGCAATCCGCTGGTTGGCGGCCATCTCGAAATCTACTGCGACGATTCCGAGACCGGCCGCGCCGTCCTCGAATCCGGCCGCGAGATCCCGCGAAACCGCATCATGCGCATCGACCATAAGATGAACTACGCGACGCTCGGGCAGTTTCTTGGCGTTCTGCACCGGACGGCACCGATCCAGTTCGGTGAGCGCGTCACGCTGGTGCTCAACCAGCGCTCGGTGGCCAAGCCCTATGTCGATGACAACCGCATGTTCTATCTCGCAGCCGACAATGATCATGATCGCGAATGGGTCAACGAGCTGGCCGAAGACGTCTGGACAAACCAGCTGCCGGCCTATCGCCGCTTCGAGGAAGAGCGTCTGGTTGCGGTGGCGGCCGATGCGCCGTTCCCGGGCGGCTCAAGGGAATCATGGTAGCCTGAGCATAGAAGTGGACACCGGTTTGACCGTCGGTTCGGAAGAAATCATGGTCGGCGACGGAAACAGGGCGCCATCCCGGCGGTTCCGGGATGGATCGGGCTCGCCATCGGCCCTGGTCTTCGCCGCCGGCGCGGTCGCGCTGTGGTCGACCAACGCACTGGTCGGCAAATCCCTGCTGGCCAGCCACCCGGTGTCGCTGGTGCAGTTGCTGCAGTTTTGCGGAGCGGCGCTGGTGTTCGCCGTCATCCATCTGGCGAGCCGCAAGGACACGGCGCCGGAAAACGCAGCCACGGGTGCTCGGGCGGTCGCGGTCGGCATCATCGGCCTGGTCGGTACCATGGTGCTGCAATACATCGCCTTTGCCTCCATGCCGGTGATCGAGGCCAATCTCGTCGCCTACACCTGGCCGCTGATGGTTGCGGCGGCGGTCATCGTGCTGGGCAAGCCGCAGCGCCCCGTGCTTCTTGGCTTGACTGCCGTGCTCGGCTTTGTCGGCGTGGCGCTGGTGATCTCGGGTGGTCGCGGCCAGCCATTTCTCCAGGGCAGCATCGTCGGCTATCTCGCCGCCTTCGGTTCAGCACTGTGCATGGCGTTCTATTCGATCGCGGTCGCTCGCCTGGCCACACCGTCGGAACGTTTGCTCTTGCCTTCGGCACTGGTCGGTGTCGGCCTGACCTTGCTGTGGTGTGTTCACGACGGCGCGGCCTGGCCATCTGGCGCGGACGTCCTGCTTGGCCTCTATCTCGGCGCCGGTCCGATGGGGCTTGGCTATTATTTCTGGTCGCGCGCCTTGAAGCTCGAAGGCGGCGGCAAGGTTGCGGTTGTCGCCTATTTGACGCCGATCGCCTCGACGCTGCTGCTGACGCTGTCCGGTGAGAGCCTGACGCTGACCGCGATTGCCGGTGCGGTCCTCGTCATCGGCAGTTGCATTGCGGTGGGCATAGAACGCTCGGAGGCTGGAAGCCATGCTTGACGACGATGAACGCCTCGCCAGACAGGAAGCATACTGGCTGATCAAGGAGTTCGGCGCCGAGGCGCCGCTCTATGCCGCGATGAAAGCCGAAAAGGCGATCGAGCAAAAGGATTTCGGGCGGTGCGCCCGCTGGAAACGTATTCTAGAGATATTGGCCGACTCCAGACCCGTCAGCTCCGCAACAACGGCGAAATCGGCCGCGTCGAAGTATTAGATTTTCTAATTTGCAACGTTGCAACCGGATGTGGAAACATCCTCCTGTACCGATTCTTGATGATTTACTCACGCTTAACGACCCGCTGGGGGGTGCTGTTAAGTGGATACATCGAGAACACTCTTCAAAAAAAAGCCGGCAACTGCATCACCGGCGGGAGAAAACAAATTGCAAACTCTCGACAACAAGACTGCTATTGAACTGACCGCCGACATTGTATCGGCCTATGTCGGCAACAATCCATTGCCAGCTTCTAGTCTACCGGACTTGATCGCAAGCGTCAGCGCTTCGGTTCGTAAGTTGGGCAGTGCCGCCGCCGTGGAGAGCCCTGTGCTTACCCCGGCCGTCAATCCGAAGCGTTCGGTGTTTCCCGACCACATCGTCTGCCTCGAGGACGGCAAGAAATTCAAGTCGCTGAAGCGCCACTTGATGACCGATCATGGCCTCAGCCCGGACGAGTATCGCACCAAATGGAGCTTGCCGCCGGACTATCCGATGGTGGCGCCGAACTATTCCGCGACCCGTTCGGCATTGGCCAAATCCTCGGGCCTCGGCCGCAAGCCGGCTGTTCCGGCCGCCACGGCCAAGGTGACGAAGCGCAAGACGAAGGCCTGACCTAGCAGGCTGTTGAAGAAGTGCTGGCGCGGGTGTTTGGGTCGTGATTCACTGATCCCGAGATGATTTGGGGATTTTTGGATGCGCGGCTCAGACGAACGGACAGGTTCGCTGTTTTCGTATGTCGACCTTGAGGCGCGGGTTCGCCGCGACCATCCGTTGCGAGTGATACAGGAGATCGTGAACGCGGCTCTCGTTGCGATGGACCGAGATTTTGCTGGGCTCTATCGGCCGGGGCTCGGC
>NZ_JBFUEG010000021.1:0-87567 GCF_056404315.1 Mesorhizobium sp. P2_D6
GGCGGCCGAGCCCCGGCCGATAGAGCCCAGCAAAATCTCGGTCCATCGCAACGAGAGCCGCGTTCACGATCTCCTGTATCACTCGCAACGGATGGTCGCGGCGAACCCGCGCCTCAAGGTCGACATACGAAAACAGCGAACCTGTCCGTTCGTCTGAGCCGCGCATCCAAAAATCCCCAAATCATCTCGGGATCAGTGAATCACGACCCAAACACCCGCGCCAGCACTTCTTCAACAGCCTGCTAAAGCTCCAGGTTCCAGTTCTGGCCGACCAGATCCTTGCCGAAGGCGTGGTGGCGCTCTTCGTCGGCCAGCTTGAAGCCGGCATTCTCGTAGATGTGGCGGGCGGCGGTCAGTATGTCGTTGGTCCACAGGGTCAATGTCTTGTACCCCTTGGCGCGGGCAAAGCCGATGCATTCCTCGACCAGCCGCTTGCCGATACCGAGGCCCCGCGCCGAAGGCTCGACATAGAGCAGGCGCAGCTTTGCCACTTCGTCCGACTTGCGCACGACGAAGACCGAGCCGACCACCTCCCCTTGCCGCTCGGCGATCCAGCTGCGCTCCCATTTTGGATCGAAGGATTTTACGAAGGCGCCGAGGATTTCGGCGACCAGCGCCTCATAGGTTTCGTCCCAGCCATAGTCCTGCGCGTAGATCTGGCCCTGACGGCGGACAATCCAGCCTATGTCGCCGACCTGCAAGGGTCGCAGCATGTAGGGAACTTTGGGCTCCGGGCTCTCGCCCAGAAGCTGCTGCACCGTCTGCATGGCCTTGACCAGCCGGTCCTGTTCGGCAGCCGGGAGCCGCCCCAGCAAGGCCGCGACCTGGTCGTGCGAACCCCGGTTCAGCGGCGCGAAGGCCTGCCGCCCCGCCGGCGTCAGCGTGATCGACGATTGCCGCGCATCCGACGCCAGCGCCGTGCGCGAAATCAGCTGCAAGTGCTCGAACTTCTTCAGGAGGCGGCTGACATAGCCGGCGTCGAGGCCGAGATCGCGAATGAGATCAGTGGCCGTCAGGCCGTCGCGATGCGCCAGTTCGTAAAGCACCCGCGCTTCGGTCAACGAGAAGGCACTTTTCAGCAGGCCTTCGTCGAGCAGACCAATCTGGCGGGTGTAGAAGCGGTTGAAAGCCCGCACCGCGTCGATGCGTTCCTTGCCGGGTTGATGATGGATCGTCATGGGCCAGCCTCCTGCCCCAGAACGATCGATCATTTATTTGACTTAGTCAAGTATCGTGACTGAACGCTCACGCCATCGTGTCTTCGGGAACGAATGGTTTCGGTCAGGCGATGGCGCGGCGGCGGCGCGCGACCAGTATGAACAGACCAAGCATTACGACGCTGGCCGCGGCACTCGCGGCGGCGAATTCCGGTACCGGCCGAAAGTCCTTGCCGTCGATCAGCAGCGATGCCGCGATCGGCCCGATGGCCAGACCGAAGAGTTGGGCAGCCGGCACCAGGAGCACTGCCGTGCGCGTCTCGTCGGCGGTGATCGCCAGCCGGATCTGATAAGGCACGATGAACAGAAGAATGAAGCCCATGACCAGCGCGGCGGCCCAGAATATCGTCAGGCTTGGACTACTGGCCAGCACTGCGGAACAGGCGACGGCGACCACGCCGATCGCCACGATGGCGATGCGGTAGTCGATGCGCGCCTCGAAGACAGTGGCCGTCATGGCGCCCAGGACCTGGACCGCGAGGCTGGCCGAGACGATCAGGCCGACCGTGCGGCCGTCGATGCTGTATTGTGCGCCGAGCGGCTCGAGAAAAGCCCAGACCGAGCCGAAGAACATGAAGTAGCAGAAGACGCACAGCAGAGCGGTGATCGAAGGCACGGTCAGCACATTGCCGAAATTCTCCTCCTTCGGCAGGTCGGCATAGTTATCCGGGACGATGAAGGCGACCGCCAGCGAGGCGATGCAGACGACGGCAAGAACGATGAAGCCGCCCGCCGATCCGGCAGCCGGGATGACGTAAAGCGCCAGCAGCAGCGCCAGCGCGCATTGCGCCAGGGTCTGGATGGTGACGAAATAGCCGCCGATGCGCTCGGCCCGGCGCGAGCGGGCGATCAGTTCGGTGGCGACCGCCACCAGGCCACCTTCGGCGAGACCGGCGACAGTGCGGGCGCCAATCAGCGAATTCGGGCTGACCGCATAGGCGGTTGCCCAGTTCGCCAGCGCCAGCAGGACCAGAAGGACCGCACTCTTCCAACGCATATTGCGCGCGGAGAGCAGCATCGCGATGACCGCCGAGCCGATGCCGATGGCGATCATCTCCGCCGTGGCGACCAGAGCGAGTTCGTCGCCGCTGACATGTCCCTCGGTGTAGAGCGCGCCAAGCAGCACCGGCTGCAGGCCGAGAATGAGTAGGCCAACCGAGCCGATCCACAGCGCCGAGGCAAGCTGCGCCCCCGTCGGGTTGCCGACCAGCCAGTCGCCGTTTCCGGCATCGGCATTACGAACAGAAGTCACGGGCGTCTCCCAAACGTCCTTGCCTGACGGCACAAAAACTGACAATCTGTCAGTATTTAGAAGCTGATACTCGATCATATTCGTTTGTCAATCATTGGTGAGGCGCGGCATCAGCAAGGCTGGGGATCGATGGTCTTGACGATCGAGAGGGTGGCGGCATGAACGAAACAGTGAGAACGGCGACCGAACCGAGGCGCAGGCCCAAGCAGGAGCGCAGCCGCGAGCGCATCGACGCCATCCTGTCGACCACCATGCGGCTGATCGGCGAAAAGGGCATCGACGCCGTCACCATGAAGGAAGTCGGCGCGCTGGCCGGCGGGCCGATCGCCACCGTCTATCATTACTTCCCAAACAAGTCGGCGATCCTGGCGATGCTCTACGAGCGTTTCTCGGAAGTGAGCCGCGCCCGGCTTGCCGTGATCGTTGCCGACATTGGCGGACTGAGCGACGTCATCGCCGCCGCCGACCGGCTGCTCGACGATTACTATGAACGTGTCGCCGGTGACCCGGCCATCCAGGACCTGCAGAACGCCATCCAGGCCGACAAGGCGCTGCAAAATCTGGATATCGCCGAAACCCGGCGCCAGGCGGCGATGTTCTGCGATCATGTCGGTCCGTTTCTCGCGGCCGAACGGCGCCAGGAGTTCGGGCGCATGGTCTTCCTGATCTTCCAGCTTGCCGGAGGCGTCGTGCGCATGGCGCTGACCCAGGACGAAACGGAAAGCCGCCATACGATCGAGGACTACCGGTCGATCATCCATACGCAGTTGCGCCAGTTTCTTTAGGCGAGAAGGCCTATCGCGCCCGGTGCATGAGGCCCTCGAAGCCGTCGGCCAGATTGGCGGCGCCGGCCGCAAACATTTTCACCAGGTTTTTGGGACGGCCCGGCGTCTTGTTGGCATCGAGCAGGATCGCCCTGCCCTCATGCATGACGAAATCGAATTTGCCGTAGTCGAAGCCGAGTTCTCGTCGCCACTCGCGGATCTCGTCAGGAACAGGGACAGGCTCACGTCGGATCGTTTCAGATGCCTTGACGAGGCCGTTTGGTGACACGTAGCGGGTGCAACGCTCGCTCTCTCCGCAAAACACCCAGAACCGCATTGCGAAGCCATCGGGTTCCCGTTCGGCAATGAACTTTTCCACGACCAGATCGTCGTCGCCGAAGACGCCATCCGGGACGTCGCCAAGAGACTCGTAGACCTCGTAGGGCTGCAGCCCCTGCACATCGGGAAAAGGTGGCTGCTTGCCCGCGCGCCAGGATCGCCGGTTGAGGAACGTCTCCGGAATGCCCTGATTGTTGAGATTGGTTTTGACGATGACCGGGCCTTGCCAGGCGTCGTCATGCGTTAGCAACGCGCCGCTGACCCGTCGCTTGGAGATGTCGGCCGTTGCGAGATTGAGGCAGAATGGAAAACCCCGCGCATAGTCGAGATAATCCGCCGGTGTAACGGTTGCATCGACATGTAGAATTGCGATGTCGGCACTGTGCGTCATGGCCGGGCCTTGCTGGATCCGGACCGAATGACCGCGCCTTTTCAGTTCTTCGAGAACATCGAAAAGCATATAGGGGCTCGACCTGCGCAGTAAGAGGTTGCGGCCGCTCTGGAACCGATCGTGCTCATGCGTTACGACGACAATACGTGCCACAGACAGCCTTTTGATTTTCTGCAATTTTCTAATAGGCGACTGTGAACACCAAAAGCCAGACGTCTCGGACTCTGCAAAGGCAGCATGACAAATCATTGGGACAATTATCACCGTCACTGGAGGCTTCTGGACGCGCCGCTTCGGCCGACGCCGGAAACCGTTGGTATATTCGAGCGCGAAGTCAGCCTGGCAAATGCCGATGTCCTGCTCCTGGGGGTGACGCCGGAACTTGCAGTGCTTGGCAGATCGATGCTGGCGGTCGACCAGTCGGCGGCCATGATCTCGGGCGTATGGGCTGGCGACAATACCTCGCGCAGCGCGATGGCTGGAAACTGGCTGGATCTGCCGGTTGCCGGGGCCAGCACCGAGGCAGTCATTGGCGACGGATGCCTGTCCGCCGTCGCCTCGAAGGCGGCGCGCAATCGCCTGCATGGCGAAATCGCCAGGGTCCTGAGACCCGGCGGGCGTGCCGCGATCCGCGTTTTCGCCGCTCCGGAAACGACCGAGGATCTGGCCAGCATTGAAGCCCAGGTGCTGGCCGGTGCGATCGAGAATTTCCATGCGCTCAAATGGCGGATCGCCATGGCGTGCACCACGGGCGGCCCGGATTTCGCGATCCAGGTGCGAATGATCCGCGACACATTCGACGGCCTGTTCCCCGACCGCGAGGCCCTTGCCGCGCGGACGGGATGGAGCATCGCCTCGATCAACACGATCGACGTCTATGCCGGCTCCGACGTAAGCTACAGCTTCGCGACGCTGGCCGTGCTGGTCGATGAGGCGAGTGGGTGGTTCGGCGACGTGCGCGTCGTGCCGAGCGGCTCCTATCCGCTGGCGGAACGATGCCCTCTGCTGGTGCTTGGATCGCCGAGGCGTCGCTAGGCTTCCCGTCAGACCACGGCAGGGCTCAAATTAGAGCAAATTGAGCCCACCGCTCGCCTTGACTCTCGAAAGCCACGCGCCTATTTCAGCGCCACGTTAGCACTCTCCCTTGGTGAGTGCTAACGCATGTCCGGCATCGCCGGATGGAGGAACTGTTCTCACCGTTCTCATTCGAGGAAGAAAAAATGGCAAAGTCGAAGTTCCGCCCGCTTCATGACCGCGTGGTCGTTCGCCGGGTCGAATCCGAATCCAAGACCGCCGGCGGGATCATCATCCCGGATACGGCAAAGGAAAAGCCGCAGGAAGGCGAGATCATCGCCGTCGGCTCCGGCGCTCGTGACGAAGCTGGCAAGCTGGTTCCCCTGGACGTCAAGGCTGGCGACCGCATCCTGTTCGGCAAGTGGTCGGGCACCGAAGTCAAGCTCAATGGCGAAGACCTTCTGATCATGAAGGAATCCGACATTATGGGCATCATCGGCTGATTATCGGCCTCACCGTCAACTAAATTTCGGGCTTGATCGCAAGCCCCTGCCAGGAGCTAAAACATGGCTGCCAAAGACGTAAAATTCTCCCGCGATGCCCGTGAGCGCATGCTGCGCGGCGTCAACATCCTTGCCGACGCGGTGAAGGTCACGCTCGGCCCCAAGGGCCGCAACGTCGTCATCGACAAGTCGTTCGGCGCCCCGCGCATCACCAAGGACGGCGTCACCGTCGCCAAGGAAATCGAGCTTGAGGACAAGTTCGAAAACATGGGCGCGCAGATGGTCCGCGAAGTTGCTTCGAAGACCAACGACATCGCCGGCGACGGCACCACGACCGCGACCGTTCTGGCGCAGTCGATCGTCCAGGAAGGCCACAAGGCGGTTGCCGCCGGCATGAACCCGATGGACCTGAAGCGCGGCATCGATCTGGCCGTGACCGAAGTCGTCGCGGCTCTCGGCAAGGCTGCCAAGAAGATCAAGACCTCCGAGGAAGTTGCCCAGGTCGGCACGATCTCGGCCAATGGCGACGAGTCGGTCGGCGCCATGATCGCCGAAGCGATGCAGAAGGTCGGCAACGAAGGCGTCATCACGGTTGAGGAAGCCAAGACCGCCGAGACCGAGCTGGAAGTCGTCGAAGGCATGCAGTTCGACCGCGGCTATCTCTCGCCCTACTTCGTCACCAACGCCGACAAGATGGTTGCCGAGCTCGAGGACGTCTACATCCTCCTGCACGAGAAGAAGCTCTCCAACCTCCAGGCCATGCTGCCGGTTCTCGAAGCCGTCGTGCAGACCTCCAAGCCGCTGCTCATCATCTCGGAAGACGTCGAAGGCGAGGCCCTGGCCACGCTGGTCGTCAACAAGCTCCGCGGTGGCCTGAAGATCGCCGCCGTCAAGGCTCCGGGCTTCGGTGATCGCCGCAAGGCCATGCTGGAAGACATCGCCATCCTCACCGGTGGCCAGGTCATCTCGGAAGACCTCGGCATCAAGCTCGAGAACGTCGGCCTCAACATGCTCGGCCGCGCCAAGAAGGTGTCGATCTCCAAGGAGAACACCACCATCGTTGACGGCGCCGGCAAGAAGGCCGAGATCCAGGGCCGCGTTGCCCAGATCAAGCAGCAGATCGAAGAGACCACGTCGGACTACGACAAGGAGAAGCTGCAGGAACGTCTCGCCAAGCTGGCGGGCGGCGTTGCGGTGATCCGCGTCGGCGGCGCGACGGAAGTCGAAGTCAAGGAAAAGAAGGACCGCGTCGATGACGCCCTCAACGCGACCCGCGCGGCCGTGGAAGAAGGCATCGTTGCTGGTGGTGGCGTCGCGCTGCTGCGCGCTTCGGCCAACATCAAGGCTGCCGGCGCCAATGCCGACCAGGCTGCCGGCATCAACATTGTCCGTCGTGCTCTGCAGGCTCCGGCCCGCCAGATCGCCTCGAACGCTGGTGCGGAAGCTTCGATCGTTGCCGGCAAGATCCTCGACAACAAGGGCGCGACCTACGGCTACAACGCCCAGACCGGCGAGTATGGCGACATGATCGCCATGGGCATCGTCGACCCGGTCAAGGTCGTTCGCACGGCTCTCCAGGACGCGGCTTCGGTCGCCGGCCTGCTCGTCACCACCGAAGCCATGATCGCGGAGGCTCCGAAGAAGGAGTCGGCTGGCGGCGGCATGCCCGGCGGCATGGGCGGCGGCGGCATGGGCGGCATGGGCGGCATGGATTTCTAAGAAGTCCATAAAGCACGCCCATGAACTAAGTTGCTCAAGCCCGCAAGCGGGCTTGAGTGGCGGCATGGATTTCTAAGAAGTCCATAAAGCACGCCCATGAGCTAAAGTTGCTCAAGCCCGCAAGCGGGCTTGAGTGGCGGCATGGATTTCTAATCCAGCCAACCTGGCTTGTGCATACGGAAAGGGCGCCGAAAGGCGCCCTTTCTGCGTTTAGGTTGGCTACCGAGGTTCAGACGGCGGCATCCGCACGTCGCTGCGTCTCTCCTCCAGTCAGCACAGCGCCTTTGACGAGAGCCGCGACCTCGTCGGCGACGACAGCCAGCGCCGAGCGGTCGCGGGTGGCCCGCGCAATCACCATCAGCCCTTCCAGCGAGGATTCGACCAGCAGCGCCAGGGCATGCGCGCGGCGCTCGGTCACCCCTGCCCTGACAAAGGCCTGTTGCAGAAGACCTATCCATTGCTCGAAAGCCGATCGGCAAAGTTCCGCCAGTTCCGGCACGTCGGTCGGCGAATCCAGCACCACCGGCGCGATCGGACAGCCCAGTGAAAACTCGTTTTCCTCCAGCATGCGTCCTACCGACTGATAGATGTGGTGGACGGCCACCGCCGGATCGCTCTCGGCGGCAAGCGCCTCGCCCAGCCTTTTCGTCACGCCGGCGACGCTGTCGCGCGTCACCTCGATGACCAACTGGTCCTTGCCGCCAGGAAAATGGAAGTAGAGCGAGCCGCGCGGTGCAGCACTGGCGCTCAAGATATCGTTGAGCGAAGTGCCGTGATAGCCGCGCTGCCTGAGCAGCAGCGCCGTCGTCTCGAGTATGCGGGTGCGGGTGTCGTTTGCCATGTCAGCCTCTGTCAGGAGCGGCCATTATAGGCCTTGCGCAAAATATGACAACCGGTCTACATAATATGTAGATCAGTCTACATACTTTTGGAGAGCGATATGCGCAGCTACCGTCTCGAAGGATCCGGCGGGGCCGATTCCTTGGCGATGCGTGACGAGGCTCGGCCAGAACCGAAACCGCATGAGATTGTGATCCGCGTTCGTGCCACCTCGCTCAACCGCCGCGACACGATGATCCTGGGCGGAACCTATCCGCTGACGCCGCGCCATGGGAGTCGTGCCGCTCAGCGACGGCGCCGGTGAGGTCGTCGCTGTTGGCGATCAGGTCACGCGCTTTGCCGTCGGCGACCGTGTCACCGGCAGTTATTTCGCCCGCTGGATCGACGGCCGCATCAATGCCGGGCTAATCGACCAGCTCGGCTGCACGCTGGACGGCATGCTGGCCGAATATGCCGTGCTCGACGAGCAATGGGCGGCGCGCCTGCCCGGTCATCTGAGTTGGCACGAGGCGGCGACGTTGACCTGCGCCGGCGTGACGGCCTGGAATGCAGTGACGGGTCCCGGAATTCTCAAACCAGGTCAATGGGTTCTGGTCATCGGTTCGGGTGGCGTAGCGCTGTTTGCGCTGCAGTTCGCCAAACTCGCAGGCTGTCGCGTCGTGGCTGTCACGTCGCGCGCCGAGAAGGCCGACAGGCTGCGGGCGCTGGGCGCCGACCTCGTTGTCTCCAGCACCGACACGCCGGAATGGGGCGGCTGGGTGCGCGAGCAGACAGGTGGCATCGACCTGGTCGTTGAAACCGGCGGCCCGGCCACCTTCGCGCAGTCGCTGATTGCCAGCACGCTTTACGGGCACATCGTGCTGCTGACGCTGCAGGACGCCAAAGGCAGATCGATCGAGATGCCGGCAGCGCTTTATCAGCGCAGCCTCGTCACCATCAGCCGCCTGTTCGTCGGCAGCCGGACGAACCTCGAAGCGATGCTGCGCGCCGTCTCCCAGCATCGCCTGAAGCCCGTCATCGACAAGGTCTTCCCCTTTGCCGAGGGCGCCGAAGCCTACCGCTATTTCCAGCAGGGCGACGTCTTCGGGAAGGTTGTCATCGACGGCGCCTGACCCGTTTGCCCACCCGTCATTTTCAACCTCGATCCCAGGAGAACGACCATGACCATCCGTGAAGCCCAGGCAGAGTGGCAAGGGACGCTGAAGGAAGGTGCCGGCCGGCTGCGGCTGGGCAGCGGCGTCTTTGAAGGCGCCTATTCCTTTCCGTCGCGCTTTGAAAACGGCCCAGGCACCAACCCGGAAGAACTGATAGCCGCGGCCCATGCCGGCTGCTTCTCGATGGCGCTGACCTTCATCCTCGGCCAGGACGGCCACGTTGCCCGCACCATCCGCACCGTCGCCAAGGTCCATCTCGGTGCGACCGCCGCGGGGCCGACGATCACCCGCATCGAGCTCGAAACGCAAGCCGACATCCCGGGCCTAGAGCCTGCCGAATTCCAGCGCATGGCGGAGACGGCCAAGACGACCTGCCTCGTCTCTCGCGCTTTGGCCGGCGTTGCGAACATCGCGCTCAAGGCCGAGCTCGTCGCCACCACTGCCACGAAACAATGAAAACCAGGAGATATGAAATGGACCAGAACAGCATCACGAACATTCATCCGGACGACCGCTCCAGGCAGACCGCCGAAATCATGCAGCGCTTCAACGATGTATTCCAGTTGCACGATCCATCGGCGCTCGGCCAACTGGTCGCCGAGGACTGCGTCATCGAAAACACGGTGCCGGCGCCGGACGGCGCCCGCCATGCCGGCAAAGAGGCATGCGTTGCCCTATGGTCGGCAATCGCCACCCAGCCCGGCACGCGCTTCGACCTTGAGGAAACGTGTGTTGCCGGTGAGCGGGCAACGATCCGCTGGCGCTATTTCATGGCCGACGGCAACTCCATCCGCGGCGTCAACCTGATGCGCGTCGCAGATGGGCTGATCGTCGAGGCGATGGGCTATGTGAAGGGGTAGCGCCGCGCCCCGTCTTTCCTACCGGTCGGCCAGCGCCAGCTTGGCGCCGAGCATGACGAACGCGCCGGCGAACGTGCGACGCATCCAGGTCAGCACCATCGGCCGCGACACGACGTGGCTGCGGATCGAGGCGGCAAAGATGCCGTAAGCCACGAACACGACGAAGGTCAGCAGCATGAAGACGCTCGAGAGTTCGAGCATTTTCGCGAAAGCGTTCGGTTCGGTGGTGCTGACGAATTGCGGCAGGAAGGCAAAGAAGAAGATCGACAGCTTTGGGTTGAGGATGTTGATCAGGATGCCGGAGGTGATGACCTTGGCGGCGGAACGGGGTGCTGCGTTTTCGTCGACGCTCAAGCCGCCCTTCTCCTTCAACGTGTTCCAGGCCATGTAGAGGAGATAGGCAACCCCGAGATACTTTAGGGTCTCGAAGGCGACAGCGCTCGTGTGCAGCAGCGCCGCCAGGCCGGTGATGGCGGCGGCCATGTGCGGGATAATGCCGAGCGTGCAGCCGAAAGCAGCAATGATCGAGGCGCGCACCCCGCGTGAAAGCCCGGCGCTCAGCGTATAGAGAACGCCGGTGCCGGGCGAAGCCACGACGATCAGCGACGTCAGCAGGAATTCGATGCTCATGGATCCTCCAACGCCCTGCCCGGCGTGGAAGCTATCGGGGGATGCGGGACGAGGCAAGCGGTGGTGAGCTTGATCTCCCCCCTCGTGGGGGAGATGGCCGGCAGGCCAGAGGGGGGCGCGAAGGATCGCCTACGCCACTGTCTTCCGATCGTTCGAAGCCCTCAATCGTCTGGCCGAGAGGCCGGCGGGACAGCGCCCCCCTCTGCCCTGCCGGGCATCTCCCCCACGTGGGGGGAGATTGGCAGTTCGAGCGCCATCCCGTGCGCCTTGCGCGCCATCAGGCAATCGTCGCCGCCGGGCATGCAGGCGCGGCAGACATCAGGGCGGATCTCGTAAATGCCGCAGGCCGTGTGCTTGCCAACCTCGCCGGTCAGCGCCGAACAGCGGACACCGTCGCAGCGCATGCCGGACAGGTCAGCCGCCACGAATTTTTCCGGAATCCGGTCGAGCTGCGCATCGTCCTCGGTCGAGAAGCGTGGCCATTCGGCTGAATAGGAACAGCAGGCGCCGCAGCTCTGGCAATCGAAGATTACGACCGCGCCCTCATCGCCAGACGAAAAGTCTAGTGCGTCAGCCAAGTCGGCGGGCGCGATGGCGGGATGACCGGCAGCTTGCGGCAAGGCGCTATTTCTTCTTGCCTGCCTTGCCCTTCGGCGCGTCCGCCGGCGACTTGAACAGGTCGGTCGCGGCCTCCGTGGCCTCAGCGGCCTTCGGCGCGGCAGCGGGCTTGGCCGGCTTTGCAGCGGCAGCCGTCGCTGCCGGCTGGTCCTTGGCAGAGAATTTTATGGCCATGTCAGTCCTCGTCGGAAAAACGCGATGATGGTGCGCGCGGATTGCGCAAGCGGCCGATCAGCGCCGAGACCGCCGTGATGTTCATTTCCTCGGGCGACCAGTTCCTGGCCTCCGCGATGTGGTGTGCCGCCAGTTCGCGATGCGTGCTGCCGCTATAGGCGGCATCCTGGTAGGTCACCCGCTCCAGGGTCTTTTTGTCCTCGCGGACATATTCGATCAGGTAGTTCGGGGCTTCGGCGCGGCCGCGCACGCCGACGCGCACCTGGGCATCGCCATGCGCGCGCTTGCAGCGCTCGAGCTTTTCCAGCACGCGGCGGACATATTCGACCGGCTTGTCCAGGCCTTCGACCATGGACGCAATGGTCGAATCGGCATCGATCGGTGTAGGCGGCACGCGCTTGGTAGCCATCAGCGTTTGCCTGCCCGCTTCGGCAGCGCCGCAAGGGCGGCGGCCGCTGCCATTTCGTCGGCTTCCTTTTCCTTGCGCAGTTCGCGCAAGCGTGCGGTCTTGGCTTCGCGCGCCTCGCTGACGGCATCACGCTCGGACAGGATGCGGTTGAGCGACATCGACTGGGTTTGCGTCTTGCTGAACAGCGAGCCGGCCTGGTCGGCGGTCTTCGATTGAGTGGTCAAAACTTTCTCCTGTCGGGAGCCTGATGCCGATAGAGCGAGACCGGTCTTCGGTCACGACCAAAGCAGTACGGCATCGGGGCAATACGGGCGGTTCAGATTGCTGGAGCGTCCCTTAGCACGTTCCGGCCGGCGTGCAGCGCACTTTTAGCGGCATGACACGCAAAATGAAAAAGGCCAGGCACCGCCTGACCTTCCATGGAAGCGCCGCGCATCCAGTTGGATGCGCAAGGCACTCCTTTCAGCCTTTCATCGGTGCCAGTACATCCGTGGTCACCGGAAGGCCGAATTCCCTATCAGGCCGCCTTCAACTGGTCGGCGGACATCTTGCCCGACTTGTTGTCGCGGGTCATCTCGTAGCCGAGCTTCTGACCCTCGACGATGTCACGCATACCGGCGCGCTCTACGGCCGAGATGTGGACGAAAACGTCGGCGGAGCCGTCGTCAGGCTGAATAAAACCAAAACCTTTGGTGGCGTTGAACCATTTCACTGTGCCGGTGGCCATGAAGAACCCTTTCCCTGGCAAATATTCGTTCACCATTGTGCGACTGCACAACAGCGTTTGTCTCGATTTTTGATGGGGAAGTTCGTCAAAGGCGCGCGTGCGTGCGCGGATAACAAAAGTCGGTCAAACAAATATCGACATATGTCTTGTAGACTTCTTTTGGCACCGAGTCAATTTCTGGTTTTCCTGCGGCCAGAATTCAACCTGGGGATGCCGAGCCGTGACGCCTCAACTGGCGAGCCAGGGTAAGGCGGGCGTAAAAAAAAGCACCAAAGCCGGAACCAATCCCAAGCCGGCGCATTTTTATGGTGTCAGCACTACAGAGAGCAATCTCAGAATGCTGGCAACAGGACGCCTCCCGCACATTAAACGGTGCGAGAGGCGTTCTTTGTATGTGCCGGGCTTTTTCGGCGTTCGACCGCCCTATTTAGACTCTCTCCCGGATCAGGGATGTCTCAGTCGACCATCCGTCGACCTATTCGTCCGGGCCGGGTTCCGGCCACGTCTCCTTCGCCGCTTCCGCATACCAGTGCCGCATTGCCGGCGTTGCCAGCACCGCATCGACATAGGAGCGTGTGTCGGTCGCAAGCTCGCCGCCATAGATGTCGAAGCGGGTGACGACCGGTGCGTACATGGCATCAGCCGCGGTGAAATGGCCAAACAGGAACGGACCGCCCTTGCCGTATTGTTCCCGGCACTGGCGCCAGATCGTCTCGATGCGCGCCCGCTGCAGTTCGCCTTCGGCGTCGAGCGGCTTGTGCCCCTTGGGCCGGCGCAAATTCATCGGCCAGCCGTAGCGCACCTCGCGAAAGCCGGAATGCATCTCGGTCGCCACCGAACGGGCCAAGGCACGAGCGCCGATATCCTGCGGCCAGAGTTTTTTCTCCGGAAACAGATCGGCCAGATATTCAAGGATGGCAAGGGTTTCCCAGACGATCCTGCCGTTGTGATTCAGGATCGGCACGAGGCCGGTCGGTGACACTCTCGCCAGATTGGCAAAGGTCTCGGGCGTGCGCAGGCGAACGAAGCCTTCCTCGAATGGTATCTCCAGATGCTTCATCGCCACCCATGGCCTCAGCGACCAGGATGAAAAGCATTTGTTGGCGATGATGAGCGTGAATTCGGCCAAGACGGTCTCCCCCAAAATTTTCGTCACACTAGCCGCTCATACGATGGCGGCAAGCATCCAGGCGACCAGATAGGCAACCAATGCGACGATGATTTGCTGTCCGGGGAACCTAAGCCACGCCTGCCCGTTTGCCTCCTGCAAATGAAATCCCAGGAGATGCAAAGATGGTGAACAAGGATCAGGTTGCCGGCGTGGTCAAACAGGTCAAAGGTTCCGTCAAGCAGGCTGCCGGCAAGGCGACTGGCAACAGGCAGACCGAGGCCGAAGGCACGGCCGACAAGATCGCCGGCAAGGTGCAGAAGGCCTATGGCGACGTGAAGGAAAAGGTCAAGAAGGCGTTCTGATCCGATCTTTGCAGGCAATGAAGAAGGCGGCTCAAGGCCGCCTTTTTCGTGCGCGCTGTCAGAAGGTCAGTTTCTTGCTGAAGGCGTAGGTGAACTTGACCTCGCCATGGTCGCCGGTGGCCTCGCCCAGCACCACATCCATGGCCTCGTCGGTTACTTTCGCCAGCGCAAAGCCACCCATATAGGCGGCCTTCGGCTTGAACAGGTCGAGACCGTCGCTGTTGTAGATCATCGGCACTTCGTGCTGGTGGCCATGGAAGATGGCGATGACGTTGTAGCCTTTCAGCGCTGCAAGCAACGCCTGCCGGTCGGCCTCGCTCCACCAATGCGGCGCGCCTGAGCCGTCATCGTCATAGGTGCGCTTGGCCGGGTCCCAGCGCTCGACCGAAAAAGTATCCCAGCCATAGTGCTGGAACAGGATGACGGGACGGCCGTCCGCGACGTAGGTTGCCAGATCCTGCTTCAGCCATGGCAGGCTGCTCACCGCGCCGTGGCCGGTGTCGCCGGCAAATCGATGCGTCTGGACCAGATGCAGGCCGCCCCAGTCCCAGGAATAGCAGTCGGTGTCGACATCGTATTCGGTGGCCGGCACTGGCGGTTTGAAGAACACGCCCGGGCGGTGGTTGACCTCGACATAGTCGCGCAATTCACGCCGGTACCAGTCGACATGCGGCGGCGAGCCGTTCTGGTCGAGATCGTGGTTGCCCAGCCCGACATAGACCGGCATGTGCACACGGTCCGGGCCGATGCCCTGGCTGTAGCGCTGGCTGAACTGCAAGAGCTGCGTGCCTTCGCTGGGTTCGGTGATCTGGCCGCCGCCATCGTCGGTGATGTCGCCGCCGACGACGAGGCCGAGTGGCGCGCCGATGCGGCTGCCGGCCGAACGCAGGCCGGTCGCAACACCATCGATCTCGGCCGGCCATTGCCGGTCGGCCAAGCCATTGAGGGCCGCGACATTGCGCAACAGCGCGGCATCGGTCTTGCCTTCCTGCAGGCAATTGGGGCTCAGGCCGCTCGCCATGCGACAGGCATGGACATCGGCGATGAACAAGAAGGTGGCGTCGATCGGCTGGATACGCTTTCCGGTCTGGCCGAGAGCGGCGCGCGGCAGCATGCCAGCCATGGCAAGGCCGGCTGCCTGTGCGAGGAATTTGCGCCGGGTCGAGATGCGATTCATGGTCTGAGTTTCAGCACAGCCGGCGCCCTGCCGTCCAGTTGCCACGCATGGCAGGTCGACACAGCACTGTGGCTCTGGCATTTTTTGTGCGCGGGCAGAGGAGGATTTCATGAAAGTTGCTTCGATAGGCATGGTGCTGGCTGGGTTGCTGCCGCCGGGTGTGGTGTATGCCGCCGATTGCGTCGACGCAAAATCGGCGAAGGCCGGCTTCGTGCTGCAAATGCCCGGCATTCGCAGCGAGTTTCGGCCGGTGGCCGGCGGCATGGTCTCCGTCGCCAACACCTATGAATCGCAATCGCCGCAGACACAGTTCCTGTTCGGCGGCCTGGTCGAAGTGTTTCGCGACAGCGATACAGGTCGGGTGGCGACGATCCCGTTTTCCGATCTGCGAAAACTGTTTCCGCTGAAGACGGGGGCAAAGAGCACGATTGAATTTGTCGAGCTGTCGCCGAACAAGCAGCCGAAGAGCACCAAGACGCTGAGCCTGGTCGTGAAGGGCAAGGAGACGTTCAGCGTCGGCGGCTGCAAATACAACGTGCTGGCCGTCAAGGAGACCTTCAAGAACGGAGCCGGCGAGACGCTGGACACATTCACCGCGCTTTATGCGCCCGATCTGCAAGCGGCACTCGCCCGGCGCTACGATGAAGGCACCAGCGCGGAATCGGTGAACGGCTACACGACGATCAAGTCGCTTGCCAACTAGAACGGCGCTGGTCTGGGCTCAAGGTTTTCCCGGCCGCAGCAGGATCCTGCGACGTCGCTTCGCTGCGCTCCGGAATGGCGGCATTGGGCTGCCCTCAAGTTCGGCCAGGCAATCGCGCAATACGGAAGCATCCTGCGCCGTCTTGGCCATCGCCATTGCGCCGGAATAGGCGGCGACGGCAAATGCCGCAAAGCGTTCGGGATCGGTGCCTTGCTCCCTCCCCGCCTGCTGATCGGCCCTGATCTTGTCGGCGATCGCCTGACGCCATTCGGCGAAGATTCGTGCAAGGGCGGCACGGAAATCCGAATCGGCGAGCGACAATTCATGCGCCAGATTGTTGAGCGGACAGCCGCGAACGAAGCCCTGCTGCTCTAATTCAGCCGCCACCGCCTCGAAGACTGCGCGCACGCCTTCGCGCGCCGTATCAGCCGCCCTTACCGGACCGATCCAGGTCTCCTCCAGGGCGGCAGCCACCCGCTCCTCGATCACCGCCAAGGCGAGCGCCTTCTTGGTGGGGAAATGGTGATGCAGCGCGCCGCCGGTGACACCGGCGGTAGCCATCAGCTCGCCAAGGGCGGAGCCATGATAGCCGCGCGCCTGGAACGACGCTTCGGCGACATCGAGCACCTTGTTGCGCAGGCCTTCGGGATCGTTGATGCGTTTTCGCGGCGGCCCTTTTGGGACCTGAGCAATCTCTGCTGACATTTGCGAACGATAGCAGATTGACAAAACAGGACAACCGGTCTGTTTTATAAACCGGATGATCATCCTGTTTTGGAGACGATGCGATGAACCTGCCCCTGGATGCCTCTGCGGCCTCCAGCCTGTTTGCCTCGCCTGTGGTCGAGTTGCGGCAATACACGCTGAAGCCGGGACGGCGCGAGACGCTGATCGATATCTTCGACAGCCAGTTCATCGAAGGCCAGGAAGATGCCGGCATGACCATCATCGGTCAGTTCCGCGACCTCGACCGGCCCGACATGTTCGTCTGGCTGCGCGGTTTTGGCGACATGGACGCGCGGAAGGAGGCGCTCACCGCCTTCTATGACGGGCCGGTATGGGCGGCGCACCGCGACGCCGCCAATGCGACGATGATCGATTCCGACGATGTGCTGCTCTTGAAGCCGGCCTGGCCAGGCGCCGGTTTCGACCTGTCTGGCGCGCAGCGAGGTGCTTTGCCAAAGGAAGGAAAGCCGAGCACAGACAATCGCTTGACCGGTGTTGTTGTCATCCGGATTCATCATCTGCGGCCTGGCGCCGAGGCCGATTTCGCCGGCAATTTCGAAACGGATACCGTTCCGATCCTTGCCGCCGCCGGCGGGCGGTTGCTCGGCGCCTTCATCACAGAATATGCCGAAAACAGCTTTCCCCGCTTGCCGGTGCGCCTGGGCGAAAACGTCTTCATCGCCGTCACGGCTTTCGACAGCGTCGAAGCGCATGGTCGCCATGACGCAGCGCTTGCCGCCTCGCCATGGTGGCAGTCGTTTCAGCAAGCGGCCGATACGACTAGGCCGACTGAAACTTTGCGCCTGTCGCCGACGTCGCAATCGCTGCTGCGGTAACTGGATCGGGACGGGACCTACCGAAGTTCATACTGAGCGATAGGCCGGCGGCTTGACCGCAATCGCCGATCGGCATTGCTTTCCTGACCTGGAACAGCGAGAGCATCCGATGCGACTTGGCCTTCAATGAGACTTTCTGGCAAACGGGCACTGGTCACCGGCGGTTCGGATGGCATCGGCCTAGCCATATCGGAAGCCTTTTTGCGTGAAGGCGCCGAAGTACTGATCGTTGGCCGCGACACCAAAAAGCTCGAAGCGGCACGCCAGAAACTGACGGCCGCAGGCAGCGTGGAGACCCAGTCGGCCGATCTTTCAACCTCTTCCGGCATCGATGCCGTGGTTGAGCGCGCGAAAGCAACCGGCCCGCTCGACATCCTCGTCAACAATGCCGGCGTCGCCTATCTGGTGCCGTTCGAGACCGTCACCGGGGACCAGTTCCAGCAATCCTTCGCGCTCAATGTGACGGCGGCGTTCTTCCTTACCCAGCGGCTACTGCTGCAGTTCGGCGCGGGCGCCTCGGTGATCAACATCTCGTCCTACTTCGCCAGCAAGATGATCCCGAAACGACCGTCGAGCCTCTATTCGCTATCCAAGGGCGCGCTGAACTCACTGACCAAGTCGCTGGCCTTCGAGCTCGGCCCGCGCGGCATCAGGGTCAATGCGATCGCACCAGGCACGGTTGACACCGCCATGCGGCGCAAGTCGATCGAAAACCTGCCGGCCGAAGCACAGGCGGAGCTGAAAGCCTATGTCGAGCGCAGCTACCCGCTCGGCCGCATCGGTCAGACCAGCGACCTTGCCGGCATTGCGGTCTATCTCGCCAGCGACGAAGCGGCGTGGACCAGCGGCGGGATATTTGCCGTGGATGGGGGATATACGGCGGGGTGAGAAGCGGTCGGCAAAGTTGCCGATCTCCCCCCTTGAGGGCCTGTTGCGTAATTGGCTGGTTGTGATTCTCTGAAGGCGAAAGGCCGGGAGAGTCACAATGGCAGTTAAGCGGACGGGTCAGTTGAGCTTGGTGGAGGCATTTCTGGGCGACAAGCTTGCGGGCGGTTCTTCGCCGCTCGACCGCCTGTCGGGGCTGGTGAAGTGGTATCGGTTTGAGAAGATGCTTAACCGGCTGCGGGATGGCGGGCCGGGTCGGGCAGCCTGGCCGCCACTGGTGCTGTTCAAGGCGCTTTTGTTGCAATCGCTCTATGGCTTGTCTGATCGCGAGTTGGAGGAAGCACTCGGCGACCGGCTGTCGTTCCGGCGCTTTGCCGGGCTTGGGCTGGACGACACGGTCCCCGATCACACGGTTCTGTCGCGCTTTCGCAACCTGCTTGTCGGCGAAGGGCTGATGGAGAAGCTGTTTGGCGAACTGGACCGGCAGCTGGAGAAGGCCGGTGTGATCCTGAAGCGTGGGACGATGCTGGACGCCACGCTGATCGATGCGGTCTCGGCACCGCCGACACCCGAGCGGCCGTCGAAGGACGCAGACGCCCGCCCCACCATGCGCAAGGGCAAGGATGGCTTTACCTTTGGCTACAAGGCTCATGTCGGGGTGGATGAGGGTTCGGGCCTGATCCGCACGGTGATCACCACACCGGCCAACGTCAACGACACGGTGATGGCCGATGCCTTGATCTGCGGCGACGAGAAGACGGTGTGGGCGGATGCCGCCTATGACACCCATGCCCGCCGCGCCCGATTGAAGGCACAGGGCAAGAAGGTGCGCATTGCGCGCCGTCCCAACAAGCATCATGCGCTGCCGGCACGGCTCAAGCGCTACAATCGCCTGATCGCCAGACGGCGAGCGGCGGTGGAAACCACCTTCGCTACGCTCAAGAACCGCATGAAGCTGACCACGATCCGCTACATCGGACTGGCCAAGGCTACCGCTCAAGTGACGATGGCGGCCATCGCCTTCAACATGCGCCGATGGGCGGCCATCACGGGATAGGTGCGCCTGCAGCTCGGCCGTACGGGCCGAACCGACACCTCAAACCCCAAAACCAGGCCTCAATCCCCAAGCGCAAGTGACGACCGGCTGCATTCCCATCCCGCCGTCGCGCACCTCAAACTGTGCAACAGGTCCCTCGTGGGGGAGATGTCCGGCAGGACAGAGGGGGGCGCTGTCCCTCCGACATCTCAATCGATCGCGATGACACCTCAGGCTTGTTCTCCCATGGCGGCAGGGAGAACAAGGTTGGCGATCCTTCACGCCCCCCTCTGCCCTGCCGGGCATCTCCCCCTCGAGGGGGAGATTAGCTGCGCTCCTTCAACCGATTCGCATCCTCGCCCTTCGCAATCTTCGCTTGAAGCGATTTGTGCAACGCGATACGCCGTTGCCGAATTCGATCGTCGGAGAGACAAGTGACCACTGCCAAGACCAGAACCGAAACCGACACGTTCGGCCCCATCGAGGTCGCCGCCGACCGTTTTTGGGGCGCGCAGGCGCAGCGTTCCCTCGGCAATTTCAAGATCGGCTGGGAAAAGCAGCCGGCCTCGATCGTGCGCGCGCTGGGCATCGTCAAGCGGGCGGCGGCGGAAGCCAATATGGAGCTGAAACGGCTCGATCCGGCCATCGGCAAGGCGATCATCGAGGCGGCGCAGGGGGTCATCGACGGCAAGCTCAACGACCATTTCCCGCTCGTGGTCTGGCAGACCGGCTCGGGCACGCAGTCCAACATGAACGCCAACGAGGTGATCTCCAACCGGGCGATCGAACTTCTGGGCGGCGTCATGGGCTCGAAGAAGCCGGTGCATCCCAACGACCACGTCAATATGAGCCAGTCGTCGAACGACACCTATCCGACGGCCATGCATATCGCCTGCGCCGAGCGTATCGTGCATGACCTGCTGCCGGCGCTGAAGCATCTGCACGCCGCGCTCGAGGCCAAGTCCAAGGCCTTCGCCCACATTATCAAGATCGGCCGCACCCATACGCAGGACGCCACCCCCCTCACGCTTGGCCAGGAATTTTCGGGCTATGCCGCGCAGGTCGCCTCCTCGATCAATCGCATCGAGATGACGCTGCCGGGCCTGCAGGAACTGGCGCAGGGCGGCACCGCGGTCGGCACCGGCCTTAACGCACCGGTGGGTTTTGCTGAAAAGGTGGCAGACCGCATCG
The DNA here is from genome assembly GCF_056404315.1 of Mesorhizobium sp. P2_D6. Lineage (NCBI taxonomy): Bacteria > Pseudomonadati > Pseudomonadota > Alphaproteobacteria > Hyphomicrobiales > Phyllobacteriaceae > Mesorhizobium > Mesorhizobium sp. P2_D6. The sequence continues at coordinate 20,639 of NZ_JBFUEG010000021.1, forward strand.
CCGCCATCACCGGCATCGCCTTCGTCACCGCGCCGAACAAGTTCGAGGCGCTTGCCGCGCATGATTCCATGGTGTTCTCGCATGGCGCCATCAACGCCGCCGCCGCGGCGCTCTTCAAGATCGCCAACGACATCCGCTTCCTCGGTTCTGGCCCGCGCTCCGGCCTTGGCGAACTGTCGCTGCCGGAAAACGAGCCGGGCTCCTCGATCATGCCGGGCAAGGTCAACCCGACGCAGTGCGAGGCGATGACGCAGGTCTGCGTACAGGTGTTCGGCAACAATGCTTCGCTGACCTTCGCCGGCAGCCAGGGTCATTTCGAGCTCAATGTCTACAACCCATTGATGGCCTACAATTTCCTGCAGTCGGTGCAGCTGCTCTCCGATGCCTCGATTTCCTTCACCGACAATTGCGTCGTCGGCATTGAAGCGCGCGAAGACAACATCAAGGCGGCACTCGACCGCTCGTTGATGCTGGTAACCGCACTCGCCCCGACCATCGGCTACGACAATGCCGCCAAGATCGCCAAGACCGCGCACAAGAAAGGCACGACCTTGCGCGAGGAAGCGCTGGCCACCGGGCTGGTCAGCGCCGCCGACTATGACCGGCTGGTGCGGCCCGAGGACATGACGCATCCGGGCTGAAAACCACGCTCGATCACAAAAGCGTTATCCCGGTGAACGAACTGTCACCGAATGGGTATCTTTGGTGAACAGTCAGCCTGGACTATCTCAAGAGGCATTCGCAACCTCCCGGAGAGAGCCACCATGTCCATCAACACTTCCACTGCCGGCGCCAGCACCGCGTCCAACAGTTCCACCACCATCCTGCTCGGCCGCATCCTGCTTGCCGCCATCTTCCTGCTTTCCGGCTTCGGCAAGCTCACCGCCATTTCCGGCACCGCCGGCTACTTCGGCGCCATGGGTCTGCCGGTGCCGACCGTAACGGCCATTGTCGTCGGCCTGATCGAATTGCTCGGCGGCATTGCCATCCTCGTTGGTTTCCAGACCCGCATCGCCGCCTGGGTGCTCGCCATCTTCACCATCGCGACGGCTCTTGTGGCCCATACCGGCTGGGCCGACCAGAATCAGATGATCCATTTCCTGAAGAACGTCGCCATCAGCGGCGGTTTCCTTGTGCTGGCTTCCTCAGGCCCGGGCGCCTACTCGATCGACGCCAAGCGCGGCTGAGCTTTCCCCTCCCAAGCCTGAAAAAAGCGGCGCGGAATTTTCCGCGCCGCTTTTTCGTTATCTGTCTATACGCGCGCCCGCATCCCACCGCTGCTAGGATCGGTGGCAGAACAGCTGGCGGACAGACAACGGAGACGACCATGCCCCGCGATGCACTGCTCCTGCTTTCCCGGCTGCTGCTCGCCGCGCTGTTCATCCCGTCCGGTTACCATGCACTTGCCGACATTGCCGGCACATCAGGCTATTTCGCCGGCCTCGGCATGCCGCTGCCGACGCTTGCCGCCTGGGGCACAGGGCTGTTCGAGCTGATCGCAGGGCTGTTGATCCTGGTCGGCTTTCAGACGCCGGTCGTGGCCCTGTTGCTTGCCGCCTTCTGCATCGTCGCGGGCGCCATCGGCCATTACGGCCAGGGTGGCGACGATCCTATGCTCGCCTTCCTGCACCAGCAGATGCTGATGAAGGACATTGCCATCGCCGGCGGCTTCCTGGCGCTGGCCATGGCTGGTGCAGGCGCCTGGTCGATCGATGGACGCCACGCCGCGGCCTGACTGCGTCAGGCGCGCTGGAGATTTGCCAAAATGATCTCGCGCCAGACACGGGTCGGCGTCACCCAGGCATCCCAGGCATCGTATTTTCCGGCATAGATCACGGCCGCGATGTCGGCCTCGGACATCAGCCAAAGCCGCTGGCCACCATTGCCGAAGCCGGCATACCAGGGTTTTGGCGCGTCAAATGCCGGCGCCGGCGCATCGCCGATGAACCACAGCCGGCCGTAACCCGGGCCGTCCGGCGTCGAGATTGCAGGCGCGAACGACGCCTCAATCCAGCCCTCGGACACGATCCTTTGTCCGTTCCAAACACCCTTGCCAAGAAGCATCTGGCCGATCTTCAGAAGATCCGGCGCGGTCAACCGGAGCCCGGACGCCGCTGAAGCGACGCCGTCATTGCCGGCCGACCAGTGAAAGCGCTCGATGCCGAGCGGCGTAAACAACGCATCGCGGGCAAAGTCCGGCAGCGATTGACCGGTGCCTTTCGCGATGATCGCGCCAATGAGCGCAACGCTGCCACCGGAATAGATCCAGCGGCTTCCGGGCTCGGCAATGATCGGGCGATCGAGGACGAAGCGATAGCGATCGGGGGCGAGTTCCATCGCGATCTCGCTGTTCAGTGGATCGCTGTAGGGGCGGTTTTCATCCCATTCCATGCCAAGCGTCATCGTCAGCGCATGGCCGATAGTGATCCTGGCGCGAGCCGGGTGCACGGCGAGATCGGCATATTCCGGAAACTGCGCCAAAAGCGTTGCTTCGAGTGGCGGCACCAGTCCCCTATCGAGCGCGATGCCATAAATCAGGCTGACAATGCTCTTGGTGACCGAGCGCAGATCGTGCAGTGCGTCGGCATTGAAGGCGACTTGCCCAAGCGGGCGACCCCATTCGTCGTCATTGCCCTGCGTGTAGTGATCGAGGAAGACGCTCCCGGAACGGGCGGCGAGAACGACATGCAGGTCGCGCAACAGGCCGGACTCGATGCCGGCAAGCAATTTGCGCTTGATCGCCGGATCGAAACCGAGCGTTTCGGCTGGGGATTCGGTCGGGGACAATGGTTCTGCGCTTTTCATGGATTTCCGCTCCGCGTTTGCCCCGCCGTCACGAATCCAGATTGTCTTACCGAGGCGCCTATTTGACGAAGACGCCCTACTTCACCGACACGCTCTGCCCGCCTTCAACCGCCAGCACCAGCCGGCGGTTGGTGATGCGCGCCAGTTGCGCCAGGCGTCCGGCCGGGCGCTCGCCGTAGAGGTCCGAGAGCGAAGCCGGCAGCACCAGCGCCAGCGTGCCATTGCCACGGTTTTCCCATTTCAGTCTTGGCATGACGCCGGGCATCGCCGCCGTCAGCAGGTAGACGACGCGCAGCACCGCCGCCAGGATGCGGGCGCGCTCGAGATAGCGCGGCGTCGCCAGGCCTCGAATTTCCGGCGCGGCGTCGTTGAACACGCCCTCATGACGGAACAGGCTGACCAGCGCCAGGAAGGCACGGCCGGGATGGTCGACGCCGATGAAGGAGGCGTGGGCGATGATGTTGAGCGACTGCTTGCCGCGATATTCCGGGTGTGCGCGCCAGCCTATATCGGCCAGCAGACAGGCGGCGTGGCGGTAGCGCGCCTCATCCTCGGTCTCGTCGATGCCGAAGGCGGCAAAGGTCTTGCCCGTCCATTCGACAAGCTCATGCGCATGGGTGACGGAACGCGAGCGCAGCCGGGCCAGTTCCTCCGAGGCGGAGACCAGCGGATCGGCCTTCTGCTCGGCCTGGTCGAGCAGCGAATAAAGGAACCCTTCGCGCACGCCAAGCGCCGAGACGATGATCTTCGACGGCTGCATCGCCGCCATGATCTCCTGCAGCACGACCGCGCCATAGGGCAGCAGCGAGCGGCGATTCTTGGAGACGCCCTCGATACCGCGGACCTTCTCGATCTCGGGCCGCGCCACCTGCTTGAGGAAACTCAAAGCACTTTCGGTCGATATCTCATAATGGTGCATGACGCCGAGCGGATAGTTGCTCATTTCCATGTGCAACCGGGCGAGGTTTCGCCAGGTGCCGCCGACGGTATAGAAGGGCCTGCCCTGCCCGCCCTTCAGAAGCTTGGCCCGCGCCAGTTGCTCGCGCGTGATCTTGGCCGCCTGGGCGAGCGAATTCTTCGCCATGTCCTGCAGCCGTAGGCCGCCCAGCGGCAGCGTGATGCCGTCGCCGATCGCCTCGCCATTGATGTCGATGAGCTCCAGGCTGCCGCCGCCAAGGTCGCCGGCAATGCCGTTGGCCGGGTGGAAGCCGGAGATGACGCCGAGCGCCGAATAATGCGCCTCCTGCCGGCCAGTCAGCACGCGGATCTCGGTCTTGAGTACATCCTCGGCGCGGTGGATGAAATCGGGGCCGTTGATCGCCTCGCGGGCAGCGGCGGTCGCCAGCACATACATGTGCTCGGCACCGGCCTGGTTGGACAGCGCGCGGAAGCGGCGAAACTCTTCCATCGAGCGGGTCACGCCCTCGGGATCGAGCTTGCCGGTCGACACAATGCCGCGACCGAGGCCGGCCAGCATCTTTTCGTTGAACAGCAGGGTCGGCGAGCGCGCCAGCCCTTCATAGATGACAAGGCGGATCGAGTTCGAGCCGATGTCGATGATGGACAGCGGTCGGCGATCCTGCAGCCGGCCCTGGGAAGTTGAAATCATCAGCCGGACGCTGCAGCGTTTTTCTTGCGGCGCTTGAACTGCGCGATGCGCTTGGGCGCATGCGACTTCAGCGCATCGCCCCGTCCGGACAGGCTAGGATTGGTCATGAAATATTCCTGCGCGTTGAACGGTTCCTCACCCTCCTCCAGCGCCACGCGCCGGGAGGTTCCGTCAGCCAATACGTCGAAACTTTGCTGGTTGTCCATGATGTTGCCCAGCATGATCTGGCCAAGTATCTGTTCATGCACAGTTGGATTGGTGATCGGCACCATGGTCTCGACGCGGCGGTCGAGATTGCGCGGCATCAGGTCGGCGGAGGAGATGTAGACGATTGCCTCGTCCGAGGGCAGGCCATGGCCGTTGCCGAAGCAGTAGATGCGGCTGTGTTCGAGGAAGCGGCCGACGATCGACTTGACCCTGATGTTTTCCGACAGGCCCGGCACCTGCGGCCTCAGACAGCAAATGCCGCGTACGACAAGATCGATCTCGACGCCGGCGCGGCTGGCGTCATAGAGCGCGTCGATGATGTTCGGATCGACCAGCGCGTTCATCTTCATCCAGATGCGCGCCGGCCGGCCGGCCAGCGCATGGCCGATCTCGTCGGTGATGTGCTTCAGGATGCGGCTGCGTAGGGTAAACGGCGAGATGGCGATCCGCATCTCGTCGGTCGGCTCGGCATAGCCGGTGATGAAGTTGAAGAGCTGCGCGACATCGCGCGCGATCGTCGGATCGGTGGTGAAGAAGGACAGGTCGGTGTAGATGCGCGCGGTGACCGGATGGTAGTTGCCGGTGCCCAGATGCACATAGTTGCGCAGCTTGCCGTCCTCGCGCCGCACCACCAGCGACATTTTCGCATGGGTCTTCAACTCGAGGAAGCCGAACACGACCTGGACGCCGGCGCGCTCGAGGTCGCGCGCCCAGCGGATGTTGGCTTCCTCGTCGAAGCGCGCCTTGAGCTCGACCAGAGCGGTCACCGACTTGCCGGCCTCGGCCGCATCGACCAGCGCACGCACGATCGGGCTGTCGTTGGAGGTGCGATAGAGTGTCTGCTTGATTGCCACCACTTCCGGGTCGGCCATCGCCTGGCGCAGGAACTGCACCACCACGTCGAAGGATTCGTAGGGGTGGTGGACGACGATGTCCTTCTCGCGGATGGCCGCGAAACAATCGCCGCCATGTTCACGGATTCGCTCGGGAAAGCGCGGATTGTAGGGCCTGAATTTGAGGTCGTCGCGCGGCACGGAGACGATCTCCGAAATCTGGCTGAGCGCCAGCGGGCCGGTCAGAACGCTGATGCGGCTCGAAGAGACGCCAAGCTCGCCGGCAACGAACTCGCGCAATTCGCCGGGCATCGACTTGTCGAATTCGATGCGGATGACCGAACCGCGGCGGCGGCGCTTCAGCGCCGTCTCGAACAGGCGCACAAGATCCTCCGACTCCTCCTCGACCTCGATATCGCTGTCGCGGATGATGCGGAAGGTGCCGGAGCCCTTGACCTCATAGCCGGGGAACAGCTTGCCGATATAGAGGCCGACCGCCTCCTCGAGCGGAATGAAGCGAACATGCTGCTTGCGGTCCGGCAGACGGATGAAGCGCTTCAGCGCCACCGGCAGGCGCAGAAGCGCACTCATCTCCTCGCCATTCTTGCGATGGCGCAATTGCAGCGCCATGGAGAAGCCGAGGTTGGGAATGAACGGAAACGGATGCGCCGGGTCGATCGACAGCGGGGTCAGCACCGGGAAGACCTGATCCTGGAAATGATCTTCCAGCCAGACCTTCTCATCCTTGGTCAGTGCATCGCGGGTGATGCTCTCAATACCTTCCTTGTTGAGCAGCAGCATCAGCGCCGACAGGCTGTTCTGCTGGTCCTCCTGCAGCCGCTCGACCTCGCGCAAAAGCTGTTCGAGCTGCTGCTCGGGCGTGCGCCCGTCGGGGCTCTTGAGCGCGATACCTTCGCGAACCTGGCCGGCAAGACCGGCGACGCGGACCATGAAGAATTCATCGAGATTGGCGGCCGAGATCGACAGGAAACGGACCCGTTCGAGTAGCGGGTGGTGTTCGTTCTGCGATTCCTCGAGAACGCGCCGGTTGAACTGCAGCCAGGAGAATTCACGGTTGACGAAACGGTCGGGATTGCCGCCCTCGGGGCTTGCCGCCTCGATATTGATGAATTCGTTCAGCACCGGCTTCAGTTCATTCATGGTTTCCTGCCCGCAACCGTTCCTTTTGAAGCGCCGCAAATGCCGAGATGGCCATGGACGCTCTACCATGTCTTTGTGACGCATGATCCGTCGCGGAATCGCTCGACTTCCCGGTCATGCGCTTAACCGGCTCAACTTATCCTCTGCCAGCCTTTTGCGACAGTTTCATTTCATCGATCTTGCAAAGAGAGCTGTTATGATCCAGATGCAGACGAGACTGCGTTAAGGAGACGACGATGGCAGGCGGTTCCATTCCCCATTTCCAGAACGATGCCGGCCATCCGGCGATCGACATCGGTGTCAGGGAATTCATGTGCACCGGCGCCAACCCGCCCTTCGATCATCCGCATGTCTTCCTCGACATGGGCGACGACAATGAAAAGGTCTGCCCCTATTGCTCGACGCTCTACCGCTATTCGGCGAAGCTGAAGGCGACTGAAACGGTGCCGGCCGGCTGCATTTACATCGACCAGGCCGCCTGATCCTGTCGCGGCAAGCCCGATGCAGGACACACAGGCCCGGCAGGTCATAATCGCCGGGGCTGGCGTCGCCGGGTTGACGGCTGCCCTTGCCTTTGCCGAACGCGGATATGCGGTAAGGCTGTTCGAACAGGCGTCGCGCCTCGAAGCCGCCGGCGCCGGCATCCAGCTTTCGCCCAACGCAACACGCATTCTTCGAAAGCTCGGCGTGCTTGAGCGCCTGCTGCCGGCGGCCTTGCGGCCGGAAGCGGTGGTGCTCAAGGATGCCGGGACGCTGCGCGAACTGGCGCGGGTGCCGCTCGGGCAAGCCGCCGAAGCGCGCTGGCAGGCGCCCTATCTCGTCGCCCACCGCGCCGATCTGCAGGCGGCACTGCTGGCGCAGGTGGCTGAGCGGCCGGGAATTGAGCTTGTCACGGGTGCACGCGTCAACAGCATCGCCGTCAATGCGTCAGATGTTGCCGTGACCGCCGAAGCGGATGGCCGCGCGATCGAAGCAAGCGGCCGGCTCCTGGTCGGCGCCGACGGTGTCTGGTCGTCGGTCCGGGCGCAACTCGCAGGCTTCGGCAAAAGCCGTTTTTCGGGTGAACTCGCCTGGCGGGCAACGGTCGCGGTTGAGAGCGCCGCCGGAGAAGCCTTTACCGCCATCGCCGCTGACGACTGTGTCACCACCTTCCTGCATCCCGGCTTCCACATGGTCGCCTATCCCGTCAGCAACGGCCGCGCCTTCAATCTCGCGGCCTTCACCAAGGGCGAGCGTATTGCCGAAGGCTGGTCGGGCCATGCCGACCCAGCTGTTCTCGACGGCGCCACGCGCGGCACAGCGCCGGACCTCGCCAGGCTTGTAGCGCTGGCCGGTCCCTGGACGGCCTTTCCGATCCATACGGTCGTCCAGCAGCGGTGGACAAGCTCGCAAGGCATCGCCCTGATTGGCGACGCCGCGCATGCGATGACGCCGTTTGCAGCGCAAGGCGCGGCCATGGCGATCGAAGATGCCGTGACGCTGGCTGACGTCATTGCCGATTTCCCTGCCGATCCGGCAAGGAGTTTTCAGATCTGGGAAAACCTGCGGCGGCCGCGTGTCGCCAAAGCCGCACGTCGCGGTGCCGTCAACCGGTTGGCCTGGCATGCCGCCGGCCCGGTGGCTGTCGCCCGCAACCTGTTTCTGGCCATGCGCTCGCCCGACAAGCTCGCGGCCGATCTCGACTGGCTCTATGGCTGGGAGCCGCAGAAAATCATCAGGTGCTAGCTCGACGCCACCGGGATGCTGTTTTCGCCTAGTTATACAGCCGCATCGACAGGCGGAGCGAGGCCGGTAGCGGGTTCCACCAGCCGGTGCGCAGACCGGCGGTGCGCAGACCCGCCGCCGTCCAGGTGTTGCAGCCGACCAGCGCGTTGAAATGGCCGTTCGCCTCAAAAAAGCGGTCGAACCTCGAATACGCGGCATTCTCGATGACGATGGGGCCGTCCGGCCCTTGCTGGAAGCTCGCGTCGATATAATCGAGCAACGCTGCAAAACGCGCCTCATCGATGTCGAAGCCGGTGACGGCGGGATGCGGTTCGGCGATGGCGCCGGCGATATCGACATGCATGACCGAGGCGTCCAGCGTCAGCGCCTTGAGCACAGGCACTGGTTTCAGCTCAGACCAGGTCGGCGTCTCCAGATAGAAGGCGCGGCCGCCCCAGCCAAAGACGATGTAGCGCACCTCGGGAGCGTCCGCAGCGATGCCGGCATAGACCAGGAAATGGAAGCGTTGGCGTACGGCATCATCGACCGGAATGGCGATGTCGGTGTGGATCGGGTTCTTCAGCACAAGAATATGGCGCGTGCCCTCACCCGCCGCCGACGCCGGCCAGAGCGGGCGCGGCACCAAAGTGCCGAGCGTTGCGGCAAGTGCGACCGCGACAACCAGCATGGCCAGGAAACGCAGGGCTCTTCTCATGCGGCGGCGGCTTTGCGGTCTCCCGACGTCATCGTCCGGCCCCAAAATAGCAAAAAAGCCCGGCCGCATTGCGGCCGGGCTCTTCCGGTTTGGATGAAAATGCTCAGTGCAGGATCTGCGACAAGAAGAGCTTTGTGCGCTCGTGGCGCGGATGGTCGAAGAACTCGGCCGGCGTGTTCTGTTCAACGATCTGGCCCTGATCCATGAAGATCACCCGGTTGGCGACCTTGCGGGCAAAGCCCATTTCGTGGGTGACGCACAGCATGGTCATGCCTTCTTCGGCCAGGCCCACCATCGTCTCCAGCACTTCCTTGATCATTTCAGGGTCGAGCGCCGAGGTCGGCTCGTCGAACAGCATAATGCGCGGGTTCATGCACAGCGAGCGGGCGATCGCCACGCGCTGCTGCTGGCCGCCGGACAACTGGCCCGGATATTTGTTGGCCTGTTCCGGGATTTTCACGCGCTTGAGGAAGTGCATAGCGATTTCCTCGGCCTGCTTCTTCGGCGTCTTGCGCACCCAGATCGGCGCCAGCGTGCAGTTCTCCAGGATGGTCAGATGCGGGAACAGGTTGAAGTGCTGGAACACCATGCCGACCTCGCGGCGCACCTCGTCGATCTTCTTGAGATCGTTGGTCAGCTCCTTGCCGTCGACGATGATCTTGCCCTTCTGGTGTTCCTCCAGCCGGTTGATGCAGCGGATCATGGTCGACTTGCCGGAGCCCGAAGGACCGCAGATGACGATGCGCTCGCCGCGCATCACCTTCAGATTGATGTCCTTCAGCACGTGGAACTCGCCATACCATTTGTGCATGCCGATGATGTCGATGGCGACATCGGTGGTCGAGATGTGCATCTTCTTGGCATCGACCTTGATCTCTTCGGCGCTGACGGCGTTTTCTATGACCATGGCAGGTTCCCCTTTTTGTTCTTAGCGTTTGTGGCCGGTGTCGAGCCGGCGTTCCGTGTACATCGAATAGCGCGACATGCCGAAGCAGAACAGCCAGAAGACGAAGGCTGCGAAGATGAGGCCAGATCTCGCGGTCTGCGGCGTCGCCCAATTGGCGTCCGCGAAGTTCTGCTTGACGACGCCAAGCAGGTCGAACATCGAGATGATGATCACCAGGCTGGTGTCCTTGAACATGCCGATGAAGGTGTTGACGATGCCGGGAATGACCAGCTTCAGCGCTTGCGGCAGTACGATCAGCGTCATCTTCTGCCAGTAGCCGAGGCCAAGTGAATCCGCGCCCTCATACTGACCCTTGGGGATGGCCTGCAGACCACCGCGTATCACTTCAGCCATGTAGGCAGCGGCAAACAGCGAAACGCCGATCAACGCCCTGAGGTATTTGTCGAAGGAAACGCCCGCAGGCAGGAACAGCGGCAGCATGACGCTGGCGAAGAATAGAACCGTGATCAACGGGATGCCGCGAACGAACTCGATGAAGATCACGCACAACGTCTTGACGATCGGCATCTTGGAGCGTCGGCCGAGCGCCAGCACGATCCCCATCGGCAGCGACACGGCAATACCGACAAAGGACAGGCTGAGCGTCACCAGCAACCCACCCCACAGCTGCGTCTCGACATGGGGCAGGCCAAACATACCGCCAACCAGCAGCACGAAGGCGACGATCGGCAGCACCAGGAACAGAAGAATGGCGTTCAATCCCTTGCGCGGCACGCGTGGTATCAGCAGCGGCACCAGCAGCGCCACGAACAGGATGGCGACCAGGATCGGCCGCCAGCGTTCTTCGATCGGATAACGGCCAAGCATCAACTGACCGAACTTGGCGTTGACGAAGGCCCAGCAGGCGCCGGACCAGCCGTCCGGCTGGATGCCACCTTGCGCTGCCGTGGCGCATACCGTGCGATCCGGCCCCACCCATTGGGCGTTGATGAAGGCCCAGTTGATGATAGGCGGCACGATCATCACCACCAGCGCAATAGCCAGCACAGTCAGGATGACGTCGCCCACCGAACCGACCAGGTTCTTGCGAACCCATGCCAAAGGCCCCCGCACGCCTGCCGGCGCCTGTTGCGCCAGTGCCATTTCGGTGCGTACCCAGGCGGTATCATGTTCCTGCATGGCCTTACCTCTCCACCAGCGCCATCCTGGCGTTGACCACATTCATGACTGCCGAGGTCACCAGGCTGATTATGAGGTAGACGACCATCATGATCAGCACGCCCTCGACCGCCTGGCCGGTCTGGTTCAGCACAGTGCCGGCGATTGCCGTCAGGTCCGGGTAGCCGATGGCAATGGCCAGCGACGAGTTCTTGGTCAGATTGAGATACTGACTGGTCAGCGGCGGGATGACGATGCGCATGGCCTGAGGAACGACGACAAGCCGCAGGATCGATCCCGGCCGCAGCCCAAGCGCGCCAGCCGCCTCGGTCTGGCCCTTGCTGACGCCGAGAATGCCGGCGCGCACGATCTCGGCAATGAAGGAAGCCGTGTAGAATGACAGCGCCAGATAGAGCGACAGGAACTCGGGTCCGATCTGGAAGCCGCCGGTCAGGTTGAAGGTCGATTGTTTGGGAAAATCGAAGCTCAGCGGAAAGCCGCTCAGCGCGTAGGCCAGCAATGGCAGGCCGACGATCAGCGCCAGCGAAGTCCACAACACCGGAAATTGCTGGCCGGTCGCCATTTGCCGCTGGCGCGCCGTGCGGGCTACGAACCACGCCATGGCGATGCCGACAAGCAAAGCGACGAAGATCAGCCAGGAGCCCTCGCCCCAGATAGCCCGTGGAAAATAGAAGCCGCGCTGGTTGAGGAAAGAGCCGAACGGCAAATTGAAACTGTCGCGAGGCGCCGGCAGCACCGCCAGCACGCCTGAATACCAGAAGAAGATCACCAGCAGCGGCGGGATATTGCGGAACACCTCAACATAAACGGTGCAGATCTTGCGAATCAGCCAGTTTCGCGACAAGCGGCCGATACCAACGACAAAGCCGATGATGGTCGCTGTGATGATGCCGGCACCGGCAACGATGAGGGTGTTGATCAGCCCGACAATAATGGCATCGCCATAGGTCGAGTCCGAAGTATAAGCGATGGGCCTGACTGGGATGTCGAACCCGGCACGGTTTTTCAGGAAGCTGAACCCGGAAGCGATATGCAGGCGCTGCAGATTCTCGATAACGTTGTGGACGATCCACCAGACGCCCGCCACCAGCAAGATGACAACCACCGCCTGGAAAAAAATCCCGCGGACTTTTGGATCGTTGATGAAGGAACCTCGGCTCGGCTCCTCGCGAAGAACTTCCTGCGACGCCATTGGACCATCCCTGGAAAGAGAAACCGGAAGGCAGACGATCTGCCTTCCGGATCACATTTCGATCAGCGGATCGGTGGCGCGTATTGCAGGCCGCCCTTGGTCCACAGCGCATTGATGCCGCGCGCGATCTTCAGCGGGCTGCCGGTGCCGACATTGCGCTCGAACATCTCGCCATAATTGCCCACGGCCTTGACGATGTTGACGACCCAGTCATTGCTCACGCCGAGGTCGGTGCCGATCTTGGTTTCGGCTTCCTGACCGAGCACGCGCTTGATCTCCGGATTATCCGAGGTCTTCAGCTCGTCGACATTGGCCTGGGTGATGCCGAGTTCCTCGGCCTGCAACAGCGCGAAGTAGGTCCACTTGACGATGTGGTACCATTGGTCGTCACCCTGGCGCACGGCCGGACCGAGCGGCTCCTTGGAGATGATCTCGGGCAGCACGACATGATCGGCCGGCGCGCTCAGCGTCAGGCGAATGCCGTAGAGACCCGACTGGTCGGTGGTGTAGACGTCGCAGCGGCCGGCGTCATAGGCGGCGTTGACCTCTTCCAGCTTTTCGAAGACGACCGGATTGTACTCCATCTTGTTCGCCTTGAAGTAGTCGGCGAGGTTGAGCTCGGTCGTGGTGCCGCTCTGCACGCAGACCGCCGCACCCGAAAGCTGCAGCGCGGAATTGACGCCCGGCAGCTTCTTGGCGTTGATCATGAAGCCTTGGCCGTCATAGTAGGTGACGCCGACGAAGTTCAGGCCGAGCGCAGTATCGCGATTGATGGTCCAGGTGGTGTTGCGCGACAGGATATCGATCTCGCCCGACTGCAGCGCAGTGAAGCGCTCCTTGGCGCTAAGCGGGGTGAACTTGACCTTAGTGCCGTCGCCGAAGACGGCAGCCGCGACAGCGCGGCAGAAATCGGCATCGATGCCTTTCCAGTCGCCCTTGTCGTCAGGCGCCGAGAAACCGGCCAGACCAGTCGAGACACCGCACTGGATGAAGCCCTTCGCCTTGACGTCGCCGAGCGTGGTCGCCGACGCAGACGAAGCCATCCATCCAAGCGCTGCGGCGCCGAGAATGCCAATTGCAATGTGTTTCATAACCCACAGACCCTTTTCTGTTTTCAGGTAAACCCTGATCCTCAGGCAAATCCTGATCTTTTTCCCGCGTGAACCCGGCTCCCATCCGGTGGATCCCGGAACCCCGCGTCGTAACCGACGCCCGGCCCCTCCCATTCACGAACTGCATCGAAGGCGATTATTCCTGTGAGGTCAAGGGAAATGACCGATTCACGACAGCTTTGAAAACCAATTGCCGCGAATGCCTGAAATGCGCACAAGACCACCAGGAAATCGGCAACCCGTGCAAACAAATCAGTCAAAGAAGCAGCCGCACAAGTCTATAGCTCGCGACAGACTCCGCCGTCACTATAGCGATGCTTTGTTGGAGGCGCGAACCGCGATGGATTGGCCCATGCAAACCCCACCGCTTGGCGGGTCCACGGCTGTTGCGCGGGCTTTGCCACCGCTTTATGGCTGATCTCCTGACATCCTTTGACAGGCGGCGAACCATGGCGACAGACGGCAGCGAACTGGGCATCAACACGCGGCTTGCCCATTCCGGCAACAACCCGCACGACTATTTCGGCTTCGTCAATCCGCCGATCGTGCATGCCTCGACCGTGCTCTACCCCAATGCCGCGACGATGGCCGCGCGCAGCCAGAAATACACCTACGGCACGCGCGGTACACCGACCACCGACGCGCTGGCGCATGCGATCGACGCTCTGGAAGGCTCGGCCGGCTCGATAATCGTGCCGTCGGGCCTGGCGGCGGTAACGATCCCGCTGCTGGCGTATCTCTCGGCAGGCGATCACATTTTGATCGTCGATTCCGTGTATCATCCGACCCGCAATTTCGCCGATACGATGCTGAAGCGGCTGGGCGTCGAGGTCGAATATTACGATCCGCATGCCGGCGCCGGCATCGCCAAGCTGATCAAGCCCAACACCAAGGTCGTGTTCACGGAATCGCCGGCCTCCAACACCTTCGAGGTGCAGGACATACCGGCCATCGCCAAGGCGGCGCACGCGGCCGGCGCCATCGTCATGATGGACAACACCTGGGCGACGCCGCTCTATTTCCGCCCGCTCGACCACGGCGTCGACATCTCGATCCATGCGGCGACGAAATATCCCGCCGGCCATTCCGACGTGCTTTTGGGCACGGTGTCGGCCAATGCCGAGTGCTGGAAACAGCTTTGCGAGACGTTCTACACAATGGGCTGCTGCGCCGGCCCCGACGACGTCTACCAGGTGCTGCGCGGCCTGCGCACGATGGGCGTGCGGCTGGATCACCATCAAAAGAGCGCGCTCGCCATTGCCGCCTGGCTCGAAGGGCAGCCCAGCGTGGCACGCGTGCTGCACCCTGCGCTGCCCAGCCATCCCGATTACGCGCTGTGGAAGCGCGATTTTTCCGGCTCGAGCGGCATCTTTTCCATTGTGCTCAAGGGCGGTGGCCAGAAACAGCAGCACGCCTTCCTCGATGCGCTGAGGATCTTCGGCCTCGGCTATTCTTGGGGCGGCTATGAAAGCCTTGCCGTGCCGGTCTTCCTCGGCGACCGCGTCGTCGCCAAGGGCCCCTATGACGGCCCGCTCATCCGCCTGCAGATCGGGCTCGAGGATGTCGAGGACCTCAAGGCCGACATCTTGCGCGGACTGGCCGCTGCGGCCGCCGCGGCATGACACAAGCTGACCTGCGATGCTGATTCCGCAAACCCGCCCAACGTGTTGAAAGGACTGGCCCGGCGGCTTTCGCAGGATGATCGGCGTCGCAAAGCCGCTCATTGCTCGGCCGTGCGCAATGTTATTTCCCCAGCGTGCGCTTTTCCGGATTGGATTGACTTTCAAAGCGGGCAGTCAGCCCGCATTGCAAGGCGCTTCGAGTCGCAACTTCCAGCCAGACTGAGCTTGCCATGGCCTTTCGTCTCTTTGTCCCCATTCTCGCCGGCGCGACGCTGCGTGAGCGCCTCATCGCCTGTATCGGCGCGATGATCGGCATTGCGCTGACCGGAGCGATCGGCGCGCTCGCGCTCGGCAACGGCCCGCATGTGCCGCTGCTGGTGGCGCCGATGGGCGCGTCGGCGGTGTTGCTGTTTGCGGTGCCTGCGAGCCCGCTGGCGCAGCCATGGTCGATCATCGGCGGCAACACCATATCCGCGCTGATCGGCGTGATCGTTGCGCATTTCGTGCACGAGCCGGCTCTCGCCACGGGCATAGCCGTGGCGCTGGCGATCGCCGCCATGTCGTTCACGCGCTGCCTGCATCCGCCGGGCGGAGCCGCCGCGTTGACCGCCGTCCTTGGCGGACCGGCGGTGACCAGCGCCGGCTTCCTGTTTCCCTTCGTGCCGGTGGCGCTGAATTCCATCATTCTGGTCGCACTCGGCTATGCTTTCCACAGGCTGTCGCGACGCAGCTACCCGCACCGGCCCGCCCCTGCCGCCAACAGCCATGGAACGGCAGATCCGCCGGCCGTGCAGCGCGTCGGCTTCCGGCCCGAGGATATCGATGCCGCGCTTGGTGCATTGGACGAGACTTTCGATATCGATCGCAGCGATCTCGAATTGCTGCTGCGCCAGGTCGAACTGCAGGCCATGGTTCGCTCGCACCGGACGTTGCTGTGCGCCGACATTATGTCCCGCGACGTGGTGTCGGTGCCTGAGCACGCCTCGCCCGATCAGGCGCGACAGCAACTCCTCGACCACAACATCCGCACCTTGCCGGTGGTCGACGCGGAGGCAAGGCTGGTCGGCGCCGTCGGCTTGCGCGAGCTGACACGGGCTACCGAAACAGTGAAAGGCGTGATGTCGAACGCCGGCACCGCCTCCCCCGACACACCGGCAATGAGCCTGCTTCCCGTGCTCACCGACGGGCGCAGCCATGGAGTGGTGATCATTGACAGCGAGCGCCGCATCCTCGGCCTGATCACGCAGACCGACCTCCTGGCGGTAGCCGCCCGGATACAGACGGCAGACAAGGCGCGGCCAGAAGCTGTAGGATAGATCGCTCCAGGTGCAGAAAGGTCGGGAACCTTTTGTCTGAGGCAGCATCCAATGTCCCGATCAAGCGTCTGGCCAGGGAGAGCGGTCGTGACCAGGAAGTCAGCAATACAAACTGTCACGGTTTCCGCGCCCGGCGACATGCTGCTTGTCCACCGCGCGATGGCGCACGAGGCGGGTGCGTTCCGCGCCATCATCAAGACGCACAACCAGCGGCTCTACCGCATCGCGCGCGGCGTCGTGCGCAACGACAGCGAGGCCGAGGACATCGTCCAGGAGGCCTATGTCCGAGCCTTTGCCGCTCTGGCGACGTTTCGTGGCGATTCTTCCCTGGCGACCTGGCTGTCGCGCATCGTCATCAACGAAGCGCTCGGCCGCTTGCGCAAGAGGCGGCGCACCGTGGCGATGCCTGCGAGCCAGGAAGCGCAAATCATCCAGTTCCCCCTCAACCCAAGTGACGATCCGGAGCGGGCGATGGCGCAGCGGCAGATTCTCAGGCTGGTCGAGCGAGCGACCGACAATCTTCCCGATGTCTATCGGACAGTTTTCATTGCCCGCGTTATCGAGGGTCTGAACATCGAGGAAACGGCTGATCTGCTTGGCGTGCGGCCCGAGACCGTCAAGACCAGATTGCACCGGGCGCGTGCCCTGGTGCGCAAGGCGCTGGATGACGAGATCGGCCCGGTGCTGCTTGATGCCTTTCCCTTCGCTGGCCGGCGTTGCGAGCGATTGACAGAAGCGGTCATGAAGCGGCTCGGCTTGCCAGGCTGATCTTCGGCCTTCGCCGATTCCTAGAGCGGTTCACCGTTTCACGGAAACGGCGAACCACTCTATCTATTTTTATTTCTACGCAATTCCGGTCGGAAAACCGCTCACACTTTTCCTGGAATTGCTCCAGGGAACGTTTCTTCCCCTCCCGCATCCAATACGCGTCAACCCAGATGAAGCCCGCCGCCTTCGCGGTCGGGCAAAGGAGATGCCATGTTTACTCGACACATAGCCGCGCTCGCCACCGTGCTGCTGATGGGCACGGCCCCGCTGGCGCAGGCTGCGGACAAGCCTACCGATCCGCAGATCGCCCACATCGCCTACACGGCAGGCGTCATCGATGTGGAAGCCGCCAAGCAGGCGATCAAAAAATCGAAGACCAAGGAAGTCGTGGACTTTGCCAACGACATGGTGCGCGACCACGAAGCGGTCAACGCGCAGGCGCTGGAACTGGTCAAGAAGCTGAAGGTGACGCCGGAAGACAACGCCACCAGCCAGGCGCTGACCAAGGCTGCGGCCGAGGAACGGACGAAGCTCGCCAAGCTCGACGGCGCAGCCTTCGACAAAGCCTATGTCGAGAACGAAGTCGCCTACCACAAGCAGGTCAACGGCGCGCTTGAAACCCTTTTGATCCCATCGGCCAGCAATGCCGAGTTGAAGAGCCTGCTGGAGACGGGCCTGAAGATTTTTCAGGGCCATGAACAGCACGCCGAGCATGTTGCAGGTATGTTGAAGTAAGGACAAGTCCATGTCGAAACGGCAGCTGTGGATTGCACTGGTGCTGGTCTTCGGGACCTCACCCGTGCAGGCCGAAACCATTCAGGTCACCATCGACAAGCTCGTCTTTTCGCCAGCCACCGTCGAGGCGAAGGTTGGCGACACGATCAAGTGGGTGAACAAGGACGTGTTCGCCCACACGGCTACCGTCAAGGGTGGCTGGGAAGTGATGATCCCGCCGAAGGGAACAGCGAGCCTGACCCTGCAGAAGGCGGAAGCGGTCGACTATTTCTGCCGCTTCCACCCCAACATGAAAGGTCATCTGGCGGTGACGGCGCCTTGATCCCGCTCTGCAAGCCGGTCCCGCTGCGTTGACGCTCGCCTGGCTTCATCCGGCCGGGTGATGTGCGTCCACGAGCCGTCACAGCCCGGCTGGCGGCGTGCGATCCAGGCATCCAGCCCTTCGCGCAGATCAGCGGTCGGAGCCATGCGGGCGAACTGCTCGGCCTCGACCAGCAACCCCTCGGCTATGCTGTGGTTTAAGCCGCGCGCCACCGCGGTGAGGATCGAGGCAATTGCAGCAGGAGAGTGCGTGACGATGCGCCGGGCGAGATCGAGCGCAGCCGGCATCAGCTCCTCGTGCGGCACCACCTGGTTGACGAGGCCGAGTTCGAGGGCGCGCGGCGGCGGGAACCAATCGCCGGTCAACAGCAGTTCGAGCGCCCGCTTGCGCCCGGCCAGTCTCGGAAGCCGCTGCGTGCCACCGAAGGTGGGAGGCATTGCGAGGTTGATCTCAGGCTTGGCGAACAAGGCGCGGTCGCTGGCGATGGCGAGCGGCACGGCTTCGGTGATCTCGCAGCCGCCGCCAAAGGCGATGCCGTTGACGGCGGCTATGACGGGTTTGCGAAATGCTTCCAGCCTTGCCGTCAGCCGCTGTCCGCGCATGACGAAGTCGCGCAGCGCGACGTCGGCGCCGTTGGCCACGCTGCCCGAGAATTCATGGATGTCGCCGCCGGCGGAGAAGGCGCGCTCTCCTGCACCGGTGAGGATGATGGCGCGGATGGCATCATCTGTCTCCATCGCATCCAGAAGCACAAGCAGGCGATCGATCAGCGCATAGTTCAAGGCGTTGAGTTTTTCGGGGCGATTGAGTGTGAGGATGGCGATCCCGTTGCGGGCCTCGGTGAGCACAAGCTCGGTCATGTCTCTTCCCTTTCCTGCGTTTATCATCGGAAAGGATCAGGCTTTCGATTGTATGTATATTCACTAGTCGGTATACTTGATGGATGAGCGAAGCGCCGATCCCCACCCGCAAACGCATTGTCGATGCCGCGACGAAGCTCTTCTATGCCGAAGGGATCGGCCGCGTCAGCGTCGATGCGGTGGCTGAAAAAGCCGGGCTGACCAAGCGTACGCTCTACTATCACTTCAAGAGCAAGGACGATCTGATCGCCGCCTATCTCGACGGTCGCGACCAGCCGAACATCAGGCAGATGGCAGGCTGGTTCGAAGCGGCCGAAGGCGATGTCGAGCGCAAGGTCGAGGCCATCTTCACCAATCTGGCGCGGGTGGCGAAGAACCCGAAATGGAAAGGCTGCGGCTTCCTGCGCACGGCAGCGGAACTCGCTTCGATGCCGGGACATCCGGCCGTCAAGGCCGGGTCACGGCACAAGAAGAATTTCGAGACCTGGCTGACCCGCGAACTCTCCGGTTACGGCGTCGACGAGCCGCAGACCCTGGCGCGTGAAATCGTGCTTTTGATGGACGGCGCCTTTTCGATCATGCTGATCCACCGCGACCCCGATTATGTCGAGGCGGCGGGACATGCCGCTGCAACGCTGGTTCGGGCACGGTTGGTGTCAGCGACCATCTCCTAGAAACCAACAGCCAGCCAAGCCGTGCCGGCAGCAAGGGTCAGCAGTGTCAACGGCACGCCGACCTTGAAGAAGGCTGAGAAGGACAGCTGTTTGCCGGCGGCCCGCGCCTGCTCGGCGACGATCAAATTGGCGACCGAGCCGAGCAAGGTGAAATTGCCGGCCAGTGTCGAGCTCATCGCCACCACCAGCCAGGCACGCTCCGGGTTTTCGAGGCCTGGTATGAACGGCCTCAACGCCAGCACCGCCGGAACATTGCTCATGATGTTGGAAAGCACAGCGGTGAAGCCGGACAGCCGCCAGACATCGTCCAGGCCAAGGTTCTTGGCGGAAGCAATGATATCAGGCGTCAGCAGTGTTTTCTCGGCGCCGGCCACGACAATGAACAGGCCGGCGAACATGAACAGCAACGGGCCGTCGATCTCGCGGTAGATGCGTGACGGCTTGATGGCGCGGGTGAGCAGCAGGATGGCGCCGCCGATGAGTGCTGCCTTGGCTACCGGAACGCCGGCGAAGAACGCGACTGCCAGGCCGATGCAGACAATTACTGCCTTCAGCACCTGTCCGGGCAGCATGCGGCCGCGATAGACTTCCGGGCTGAGTTCGGCACTGCGCGCGAATTCGGCCCGGTAGACGATGCGCACGATGGCGATGACGGCGACAAGGCCGAACAAGGCAACCGGTGCAAGCGCGGCCGAAAAGGCCGGATAGGAGATCCCCGACAGCGCGCCGATGACCATGTTCTGCGGGTTGCCGGTGATGGTGGCGACGCTCCCGCAGTTGGACGCGGTGGCGGTGGCGATCAAATAGGGGATGGGATTGCGGTTGATGACACGGGTGACGTGGACGACGATCGGCGCCATCACCAGGCAGATGGCATCGTTGACCAGGAATGCCGACAGGATGCCGGTCAGGAGTGTCACCATCACCAGCAGCATGAACGGCGCGTGCGCATGCTCGATGGCGTAAGCGCCCAGCGCTCGGAAGGCGCCCGAGACTTTCAGGTGCGCAACGACGATCATCATGCCGAGCAGCAGGGTTATGGTGTCGAAATTGATGGCGCGATAGGCATCTTCCATGCTGAGCGCGCCGATGGCGATCATCGCAGCACCGCCGAGCAAGGCGATCCCTGCCCGGTCGAGACGGAGTCCCGGGATGCGGCCGATGGCGACGCCGGCATAGGTCAGGATGAGGATCAGCAATGCCGCCGCGCCCATCAATGTCATTGGCAAACCATCCCTGTTCAAACGAACCGACGCCGGAATGGATTGTTCCCGCTCACGTCTTCAGCCATGCAGCTTTTAGCGTCGCCCCGGAAAAGCGAAAGCGTCCATGGAGATCCGAGTGTGAAAATTGGCGGGCAAATCGTGGTGCGGAGACCAAAGGGAGCGAGCCATCATGTAGCGGGTCCCCGCGCGTGACAGACCATAGCGAAACTCCCCCGTCGCCTCGTTCGTGACTTATATGGTTAAATTCTAATTCAGGCTTTTTGGATATAGATGGCGTAGCCGTATTTCGGCCTGGGGGGTTTCCAGATGGGCCAGAGTCTTGAGAGAGAGTGCCGCGCTTCGGAGAGGGAAAACCTGCTGACCCGCCCGATGGAATGTCCGCTCTGCCGCGGCGCCCGCAAGATCTTTGTTTGCGCCCGCTGGCTGAGTTCGAACGGC
The DNA here is from genome assembly GCF_056404315.1 of Mesorhizobium sp. P2_D6. Classification (NCBI taxonomy): domain Bacteria; kingdom Pseudomonadati; phylum Pseudomonadota; class Alphaproteobacteria; order Hyphomicrobiales; family Phyllobacteriaceae; genus Mesorhizobium; species Mesorhizobium sp. P2_D6. The sequence continues at coordinate 42,024 of NZ_JBFUEG010000021.1, forward strand.
CATTGCTGCCCCGGGGGAACACACCGGCTCAGCTGCCCGGGCCACAGTATCGCTTGCCTCGAGTGCGGCGGACGGGAATCTTGAGCGGAACGGTCACCCCCCAGGGACACCCAGATATTCCCGTTCAAAAGTCCCGGAAAAGCAAAAAGCCCGCCCCGGCAAAACCGGAGCGGGCTTGCAACCATGATAGCGGCAGTTTCAGATGAAGCGACTGGTTGTTAGTCGCCAGGTTGTTCGCCCGACGATCCGTCCCCATTCGCACTGCGTAGAATTCCAAAGTCCTGCGACTTCGCTCCTTGCCCGGCTGTCAGGAATCCGTCCGCGTCCAGACCGCGCCGCAGCAATTCCCGCACCGCGGCCGAACGGCTTGGCATACGCTTTTCAAAGCGCCAATTTTCCAAGGCAGACAATTCCTCAGCCGTCAGCATGATCTGCAGTCGCTCGGGTCGTTCCAACTCGGCCATTCGCGCCTCCAACCGCTTGGACCAGAAATACCATGAGTTAGTATGTGTCTCACTAACAGTATAGTTAGGGGTCCCCGCATAGTGCGTCAAGAGCGACCGATAGGCAGGTCACACACAAGACGTGCTATGATAATGAAGCGTCGATTGTGCAACCAACACTCTATACTAACTGATTGATTTGTATGGTGATTTTCACGATTTTCCTTGTCATTTGAAAATACCAGGCGCATCTTGTTTCGTGAGGGACAGCCCGCTCCTGGAAAGGAGGCTTCCATGCGTTACGGATATTCGGCCCAATTAAGAGAGGACCTCAATTCACGGGTTCTGGCCGCCCTACGCTCCCATGGAATGGTCAATATCGCCCTGGTTGCCGAAGAAGTGCGATTGCGCAATCTTGACGAGAACCTAGCTCTCGAAGACGTCGAGTTGCTTGTGATGCAGGTGGCCCAACTCTACGGCGCAGCGATGGAACTCGATGGCCTGGCCGCCGTCGAGGCGGCGCGATTTACATCGCTTCCCGACATTCGGCGCGAACTGTCTGGCATCGACAGTCTTGGATAACCGCACCGCGCCGCCAGCCCTGCTACAGGGACAAGGCTTGGCCGCCGACGCCACCCACGCATCTTTGTCAATCGATTACGATATCGGCGAGAGAGGCTTGAACGGAGCGTAGCGGCGCTTCGAGCGTCCAGACAAAACCTTGTTCCCTGAACTCCATCAGTCCGGTGCCGCCGAGCGCCTGTGGTGCAACCCGCTTGAGGACGACAGATCCAAAACCGCGGTGCGTGGTCCCCCCCAGGCTCGGCCCGTCAAGCTCACGCCATATCAGGTGAAAGATATCGGTGCCGTTGGCTCCCGGTGTCGCACTCCACTCGATTTCGACACGTCCGCCGTGGCGCGACAGCGCTCCGTGCTTTGCCGAGTTGGTGGCCAGCTCATGGAAGGCGATGCCCAGATACTGGACGGCATTTGGTTGAAGTGTGATCGCCGGTCCTGCCACCGACAGACGATCGGGCTCCGCGAACGCTTTGAGCTGTGCCTGGATCAGGTCGCCGACCGTGGCGCCCCGCCATTCGGCGTCGACCAGGAGATCATGGGATTGCGAAAGCGCCGTGATGCGCTCTCGCACCTGTTCAAGGAAAGCTGCCGGCGTGCTCGCCGATTTGCTGGTTTCGCGGATCATCGAAATGATCACCGAGTATTGGTTCTTCACGCGATGGTTGACTTCGCGCATAAGCAGACGGATGCGTCCCTCGCTCTCCTTGTGGGAACTGATGTCGCGCGCGATCTTGGAAGCTCCGATGATCCGCCCCATTCCGTCGCGGATCGGCGATATGGTCAGCGATACCGGGACGAGGCTGCCGCTCTTGCGCATGCGCATGGTTTCATATGATGGCACGCGCTCGCCGGCGCGTATGCGGGAGATGATCGAGGCCTCCTCGCCGAGGCGATCGAACGGAATGAGCATCGTTACCGGCTGGCCGACCGCCTCGGCCGGGGTATAGCCGAACAGATGTTCGGCGGCATCGTTCCAGCTGGTGATGATGCCGTTGATGTCCTTCGAAACGATCGCATCCATGGACGACTCGACAATTGCGGCAAGTCGCATGCGGGCCTCGTCGGCCTGCGTCTGCGTGCGCAGATCGAGCAACGTGTTGATGGCGCCGACAATATTGCCCGATTCGTCGCGAAGCAGGCGCGGGTGGGCTCTGAACGGAATGAGTTCGCCGTCGGGCCGCTCGGCAATCGCCTGATCCCACGGGATATCGCGTCCTTCAAGCATGGAGATTGCCATTGGGCACTCACCATGCGCCATCGGCCGGCCATCGAGATGTCGCAGCTTCCAGGAGCCGCACCAAAGGTCTCTGCCTATTACAGGACTGTGCCCCCACAGGTCAGCCGCGGCCTCGTTGAAGAATGTGATGCGGCCCTGTCTGTCGATCGTGTAGACGGCAACGGGCAACGCCTCCATCAAATGGGCAGAAGGGACTCCTGGAATTCCAGGCTCCAGCTGTTGGACGACATCAGCATATTCCCCTGCCACGAATTCCCCTGCACGCTCGAGTTTTTGCAGCTTGCTGCAATAGCTGAAATGCACGCGCGAGGTTTCGGTTCCCGTCGCACCCTTGGGGCGGCAGTTGTTCTCCTGCGGAAGGGCGATTTCCTACGCCGGCGGCGTCGATTTCGGGGCTCGCGCAAAATGCCGACCACCAAGCGCAACCCAGGTCAACTTTGTCGGAACCTTCGTCAACCCGAGTGGTTCCCCCCCCTAGGTCGCAATGCGACGAGTTTCGAAAAATGGAGAAACACCATGTTTATGAAAATCCTTGCAGCTTCAGCCCTTGCCGTCGGTGACCTCGGCGATGGCGCAGAGCGCTGACGGTGGTGGCAGCGGCAAATCGGTTGTGGTCACGCCCGATCCGGCCGATCCCAACGCCGTTGATCCGAGCGCAACCTACAGCACCAAGGGCATGAACGGCGCGCTAAACTCGAATGCCGATGAAAACTGTGCCGCCAGCCCGCAGGGCGCCCAGCCCGACGCCAGCACCAAGTCGCCCGGAACTGTGTCGCCAACGGTGAACGACAATCATTGCGGCAAGTAAGTCGCAATCGGCATCCAGCTTCAAAGGCCGCGGAACGGAATTTGCGGCCTTGCTGTTAACCGGTCAGTTCGCACCGACAGGAACCAATCAACGGCCAGAGCGTTTGCCGCTGCGTACTTTTTTCATTTTCAGACCTGGCCAAACGGAGTGAGGGACATGGCTTCATCGGTACTTATCGGCATCCTGATCACCTTTCTGGTGATCATCCTGGTGCTCTATCTCGTTCAGCGCCTGCCGCTCGACGGGCGCACGAGACAGATCGCGCAGATCGTTGTCATCATTATCGGCATCATTTCGTTGCTGAAATATCTGGCGGTGTTCTAGAATAAGGACCGCTATGAGATTCCAAAGGCTCGTATGGCTCGTATGGATCGTCGGAACAGCGTTGTTTGTCGCAACAACCACGGCCTACGCTCGACCGGACACGCGAACGATGACCTGCGAGGAGACACAGCGCCTGATCCAGAGCCATCACTCGGCCGTGCTGGAGACAGGCCGCAACACTTACGATCGCTACGTTCGTCAATTTGGCAACGACTGCTACTGGCCGGAGGTGCCGGTTGCCGCCTCCGTTCCAACACGTGATGGACAATGCCGCATCTATTGGTGCCGGGAGCCGGTGTTCGACTTCCCGAACTGACGGAGCCAACTGCGCGCGCCAGCAACTGTGCGCGCCAGCAAATGCACTGCGCGAGGCAACGCGGAACCCTTGCGCTCCGCGTGAATTGATTCTGCGCAGGGCGCTGCGAGTTGTAGCGGTGTGATGCCCAACAAGACGGGAGGAGCGGTCATGCCCAATGATACAAGGCGAAGCGGCAGCTGCCTTTGCGGCGGCATCCAGTTTTCGGTGACGGGAGATCCCTTTCGGATTGGCCTTTGCCATTGCAAGGACTGCCGCAAGGCCAGTGGGTCGACTTTTTCGGCGTTCGCGGTGTGGCCACTTGAGGCATTTGAAACGACGGGTATCGTCAGCAGCTATGGCGACAGAAGCTTTTGTCCAACCTGCGGCGGCCGGGTCCCGCTGGTTCGTGAGAACGAGGTGGAGGTGACAATTGGCAGCCTCGATGAGGTCCCCACCGAAGCACTGGAGCCCAGCTATGAGCTCTGGGTCAACCGCCGCGAACGCTGGTTGCAACCATTGCCCGGCGCCCAGCAGTTCGAGCATGACCGGGTGGAAGACGGGTCGACAAATGATGGCCTGACAGCTGAACCGGTTGCTGAAGGCGCTGAAACGCCGTTAAGCCATTTGTCGCGACGCAAATCTGCGTAGTGTACCCACCGCAGAGCCTTAGCCAGTCGAAGGCGGGCTCGACGCTCGCGGTCTTTTTGTAACGGCAATCGATTTATCGGAGCGGTTGGTCAGTTGGAATTCGTCTTACGGTTGCAGAGCGGTGCTGGTTTATTTAAAAACGAGAGCTTAAGACCACGTAATATCGTTACGCCAACTATGCTGTCCAAGTATGTTTTAGCGTGACATGAAGAAATCTTGCCAGCTCGGACAAAAGGACAACTTTGTTTGCTTCCTTTTTTGTTACATAGTGTGGCGAATCTTGAAGCCGAATGAGGCGGTTTTCATGCAGTCAGCGCATGGGCAGGGTCGCAGTCCGCACGTGCAATATCCACCGATCGATGGGTTCTGGACCTGGGACATCAAGCGTGACCGCGTTTACGGCGACGCCAATCTTTCTGACTATTTCGGGCTGACGCTCGAAGAGTTCTCGCACGGCGCATCCATGGAAAGATGCATGCAGAGCATCGACGCCGAAGATCGGCTGCGGGTGCATATCGCGATCCGCAAGGCGGTGGAGCGGAGAGCGGGGTTCAGGGAGATCTATCAGGTCCGCTCAGACAAGATGGGGCTTCGCCGGATACTGGCGGTTGGCCAATGCTATGTGGACGGTCAGGGAGAAGCGGCCTTGTACCCCGGCTGGTTCATCGATCTGACCCGCAATGTCGATTCGGGCGAGACAGCACTTCGCGAGGTCCACCGCCATATCGAACAGGCCAAGGAGATCTCACAGTCGATAGGACAGGACCTGCTGTTCTATCTTCTCGAAAATGCCCAGGAAGAGGCGCAGCAACGCCTTGACGGCAGGACGATGAGGCGCAACTCGGCTTGGAGCAGACCTTGTTAGCTTTTGCGGGCAATCTTACCGCGACCGCGGAGCTCAGCCGTCACCATGCGAGCAAAATGGCTTTGAGGCGAGCGGCGCTCCAGCAAGCTGGCTCGCTCAAGAGCAGCGTCGCCGTAAAACTCGACCAACACCGTCGCTGCGCTGGCGGCGTCGACCCTGAGTCGGCCAAGGTCGGCGTGTCCGTCCCGGCTGGACGACACGCTGCCGGCGATGACATCCATCATGGCCTGCAACTTGTCGGGGGAACTGCCCTCGTCTTCGTGCATCGTCGCGGTCCGATTGGCGGCGTAAAATATCGACATTTTCGCACAAAGCGCAATAGGGTCGTTGATCAAGCGCTAATACAACCTGATACAGCTCCACCGTGAGCTTCACCGCAATCTTCATGCAAGCATAGTCGGCGCACAGTTCATGCGCAGACATTGGGGGCACCGATGAACCAGCCGAGCAAGATGGAGAACCTGCAGTTCGCGCAAGGGATACTGCGGGAACTTCGGCAGAAAGCCGAAGCCGACGGCGAGAAGCTTCTGACCTATCTCATCGACATGGCTTACCTTGAAGCCAGTGATCGCATTCGCGCGCATTGGGTCGGCAATCACGAGCCCGAAAGCCGCAGGGCCAAGGGGTAAAGCCGAAACGGAGCGATGGCGGCGCCCTCACGGGGGTGTTTTGGATCAGGCGCCGGAGGCTATCCAGACCACCGTCAGTTGTGAATGCCGACTGAAAGGCCAGCCAGCACCTCCCTCACCCGGGTTTCGCTGATCCCGCGCGTATCCTTGACCCAGCTGGGCGTCGAGAGCGGCGGCTCGATAAAACGAACATGGCTGTTTACCGGGCCGTGCACGTAGGGGCGATTTAGCCCGTAGATGAGCGCACATGGGACGTTCAGGGCAGCGGCGGCGTGCGAAATGCCGCCGTCAACCCCCAGGAATATGGTCGATGCAGCGATCTGGCACATCGCATCAGCAATCGATGGGGTCGAGGTGAAGTCGATTGCCTCAGGAATGGCGGCGCGGATTTTTATAGCACCGGCGCGCTCGCGCGGTCCGCCGACAATCCAGATTGCCCAGCCGCGATCATGGTGGTCTCTGGCCACCGAGATGAAGCGCTCTATGGGCCACGAGCGGAAATTTTCGATGTCTGCCGTATAGAGCGCCAGCGCCGGCCGTCCGGCATCGATCTTGTGGCGTTGGCGCCATTCGCCCAGCTCGGCCGGATCGACCACAAGCCGGGGCGCCGGCCATTCTGTCCCCGCAGCCGGCTTTTCGCCAAGAGAGGCAATCGAGCAGACCTCCTCGAAGAGCCGCGTCTTGCGCGGGCCGAAAGCCCATAGATGTGCCAGCCAGCCGGCGGGGAAGCGATTGAGGAGGCCGAATTGCAATTCCTGCGGATAGCCGATGCGCTCCTCAATGCCGGCCATAACCGCCATCAGCGCCGCCTTGGTGCTGCTGGTCATCAGATAGGCCGTCCCGTAGTTCTCCTTTCGCAACTCGCCGACAAGGCGGCCGCGCTCTGCAAAACCGGGCCGTTGATGGCGCTTGGCGAGCGACCAGCCTTTCCTGACATGCGGCATCAGGCGCGCCAGTGGTGCCGCGACCGGCGAGGTGACGACATCGATGGCGCGACCGGGAAATCGCTCGGCAATGATCTGGATGGCGGAGTGGCAACGGACGAAGTCGCCGACTGCCGGAAAGCCGACGAAGAGGATTGGATCGGTGGTCGTCAAGGAAGCGCTTCGCCGTCAAGGATGCGGAGCGTAGAGGTCCTGCGGATTGGCGGCGCGGCATTGGGGATCGGTCGACGCGTGCCGAATCTCGTAAAGCGCTCGGCTTGAGCCGACAGACGAACCAACTCCGTTGCCAACCGATCGACCTGACGCTGAATCCCGCCGTAGGCCCGACAGGCTATCACGCCCTTCAAAATGAACGTCACCCGCATTGATCCTGCCTCATAATCCCTGTCAAAGCCGGTCTCAGTTGCGTCACGGGCTGGGCATTGTCAAGGTCACGCCGGAATCGCGAAAAGCCGCGCCCACTGTCAGTGTTGCGCCTCTATCACCGGGTTACGGAATCGTTAATCAGCGCTTGCTACTATGCCCAATGACCAAGAATCTCGGCAATGCATCCAGGACCATCCCCAGGCAACAGCCAAAGAGGTCCGCTATTGATCGGCTGGCGCCTGCCCTGTTTCCGCTGGTCGTCGCCGCGCTTGGATACATGATCGGCCGGCAATTCTTCGGCTTCTAGGCCAATCCTCTCCGGATACGCTCGCGGCGGAAACGCCGCGAACAAACGCAAAAAACGCCACACCCTTTCGGGTGCGGCGCTCTGAACCGATACCGATATCGGCCGGTTATGACTGGCTACGAAATGGCCTTTTCGCGGACCGGAAGCTTCCAGCCCGGCCTGACGAAGTGGCAGGTGTAGCCGTTGGGATATTTCTCGAGATAGTCCTGATGTTCGGGCTCGGCCTCCCAGAAATCGCCCACCGGAGCAAGTTCGGTGACCACCTTGCCGGGCCACAGTCCCGAGGCGTTGACATCGGCAATGGTGTCTTCGGCGACGCGCTTCTGCTCGTCACTGGTGTAGAAGATCGCCGAGCGGTAGCTCATTCCGACATCGTTGCCCTGCCGGTTCCTCGTGGTCGGATCGTGGATCTGGAAAAAGGATTCGAGCAGCGTGCGAAAGCTGATCCTGGCCGGATCGAAAATGATCTCGATGGCTTCGGCATGGGTGCCGTGGTTGCGGTAGGTGGCATTGGGCACATCGCCGCCGCTATAGCCGACACGGGTCGAGATCACGCCGGGATAGCGCCGGATCAGATCCTGCATGCCCCAGAAACAGCCGCCGGCAAGCACTGCACGTTCGGTGGACGTCGCCATATCATACCTCCTTTGGATTGCTCGTTAGGTAGGCATTGTCGCCGGCTTCTTCCAGCACCTCAAGTGCATCACTTGTCGCCAGCCGGCCTGAACCGCCGCACGATCACCTCGAAGACGATGTCGGAAATCCACATGGCCGAGACGCCGATCAGGAAGGCGGCGGCAAGTGTCGTGGTGTCGTCGGCCGGATCTGGAATGGGCATCCCCGTCGCCTTGAACGAGGCAACGGCGGGCAGCGTCAGATAGGCGGCGGCGAGTGCCCCGCAGATCGGCGAGGCGATCATCTCGCGCAGCTTGTAGCGATGGCGTGACAGCGCCCGCAGCACGCCGCCGGCCAGTCCGGCCGCGACGACGGGGCCTTTGATGCCAAGCATGTCGAAGAGGTCGTGCATCGGCTTAAGGCCTCCATCCGCAAAGCTTTTGTCCCTTGCGGTTGTGCATCAAAAGCGCTCTCGCCTCGGCGTCCGACAGTGCATCGACGGCTTTGGCCGACAGGCGCAGCGGGCTCGAAACCGCGCAGAAGCCGCCCGAAGCAGTCGCGCAACCGGCCAGCGTCACGAGCAGCGCAAGCATCAGTCCCTTGCCCATGATTTCAGCTCCTTTCGAACAGCGTCCGCCGGCAGTGCGCCGATATCGTTCTGCACCTGGTCGGCGACCGCGCGCGCCGCGGCTTCAGCGGCCGCCTGTTTGCCGCGCTCGGCTCTGGCGCCGGCCAGGCGCTGGTGAAAACCCCAGCAAAGGGCGGCGATGACCGATGCCAGGAAGCCCAGCAGCGCCTTGTTGCCGAGCAGGACGGCAAGGAGCGCGCTCACAGCAGCCATCCGGCCATGAGTCCGGCCACAAAGCCGATGGCATAGGGTTTGGCGGCTTCGAGATAGGCGATGAGCAGTTGTTGAAACCCTTCCATGTCAGTGCGTCCAGGCGAATTTGCGGGAAAGCCAGTGCCAGGTCTCGGTGAGCGAGGCGATGGCAAGACCGGCGGCGACCTCCAGTCCCGCCTGGATGTCGGGATCGGAGGAAAACGCTGCAGCGTCGTCGGCGCCGAGCAGGCCACGCGCGACCAAAACGCCGGCGCCGTAACGCAAGCCGATGCGGATGAAGACGGCGATCATGTAGAACTCCTTGCGAAAATGGATTTCAGGATCTGAAGCAGCGCAGCCCAGAACGGCAGGCGTACGACGGGAGGCGCAACGGGAGCCCCGGCCGGCGCAGGCGATGGCGTAGAGCCGGGTGCGGTGGATGGGCCGGGCGGATGTTGTGGCCCCCATGGATCCGGCGAAAGTGCCGGAGCGGGCCGAGGGGCAGACATCAACAGCGCCTGGGCGCGGACCGACCGGACGCGGTCGCTCCAGCCCTTGCCGAAAACCGGCCAGGTCGGCAGCCGCCGCAGGAATACCAGCCGGGCATCGCAGAGGTCGTCGATGACGGCGCCCGATGGCCTGGCGCCGACGGCGCTCAGTGTGGCCGGGCCGATCCTGCCGTCCTGCACCGCGCCCACCGCCGCCTGCAGATATTTCACCGCCCTGCCCGGCCCGCTGTTCACGGCGAAGTCGAACACGGCATAGTCGACGCCGCCGGGAAGTTCAGCGCCGGCGACCGCATCCCAGTAGAAGCGGCGATAGACGGTGGCCACCTGTTCGTCGGTAATTTTGCGAAGATCGGCCTTGCTGGCGTCCGCCTTCACATAGCGGCGGAAGTTGGCAAGCGTCACGCCCTTCATGGTGGCGCCGCCCGGATCGGCCGGATTGTCCGACCACCCGCCTTCCGATTTGAGGACGAGCGCAAGCGCCCGCGCGAAGTTGCGGTCCATGGGAGTGCCTCTTTGGGTTGTGGGATTTAGCTAGGCGATTTTAGCTGGTCACAAATCAAACAAAGGAGACGAGTGTCTCGCTAACCTAACTGAGCAGACCGGCATGTCGGTCCCCCACCACAACGCTTCCTCGCAGGATAGGAGCCGCTAGACAGGGTTCACGGAAGCGTTTCGCCATCGAGGATGCGTTTATAGAGTTCCAAGTAGGCCTTTGCGGTCATCTGGATCGGAAACCTTTCGGCAGCTGATTCACGGCATGTTCGCGCGGAAATGCTGTCGATCTCATTGAGAACGTGAGCAAAATCCTCATCGGTTTCAAAGAAGCGCCCGCTCTCTGCATCGACCGTTTCTGCAAGCGCACCCCACCGCGTGGTCAGCACCGGGGTCCCGCATAGCATTGCTTCGACTGGGGCCATGCCGAACGGCTCTACCCAAGAGATCGGATTAAGGAATGCACGCGCCTCGCCGAGCAATCGCAGCTTCTCTTCGCCATCGACGGCACCGTGGAAACGGTAGCGCCACGACAAGCTCTTGAAGAACAGGCCGTCTTTCCGGGTCTGGCTGCGCCCCAGCAACTTCCACCTCGATCCACCTGCAATATCGAGCTCGAAGTTGAATTTCTTTGCCAGACCAACGGCCCGGTTGAGGCCCTTCCCGGCCCTTGCTATGCCGCCCAGAAACAATAGCCGGTCAACTTTGCGATCTGCGAGCCGATAGGCATCTACCGGGAAACCGTTATAAACAAACGTTTCTCGGTTATGCTGATGCGCGTGACTGGCGCTGACAAAGCTGAAATTTAGCCCCTCCCTCGGGGCGTTCGGAACATAGCCGTGCAGGGTGTAAAGCGCACGATATGGGCTCTCTACATCATACCAGCCATTGAAATGCACGATGTCAGTATTGGCAGGGATCGCCGCCAGGCATTCCGCTACTGACGCCACCTGCCGGACCTCGCAACGCGGATGGCTTGATCCCGGGCCGGCAATCAGCGTGATTTGATGTCCGAGAGATACGAGTTCGCTGGCCAGCCAATCGATTTGCCGCTGGGTGCCACCGTAGCCTCTAGAGGGTATTTTGCCTTGCACTGCAATAGTAATATGCATTTCCAAGGTTTAGACCGTTGCCCATATTTGGCAAGCTAGGCCCATGCCCTCACAACGAGTTTCCAGCTAGCGTTCGTTATATCGTTAAAACCGGCTCCAGCCTTGTTGAGGATTTTGATTGAGCCAGCAGCGCTACCAACCCGTACATTCAAATTGGTCGCGTCCGGCACAATGCTAATAGCTTGAACGGTCGCATCAGTTGTATTGAGAGCGGGGTTAATGGGTATCTCATCACCAACCGCGTACCCCGAATTGGCCGTAGTACATTGGATGAAGGCTACATAGAGCGGCGGCTTGACCCCAAGTCCATGGGCAAGGATGAGAGAGCCGCCGGCCGTGAGCGTTTGTGGGGCGCTTTCGAACGATTTGGTAAACGGTAACGTCCCCCACTGTGGGGCTGACCCGCCGCTGTTCATTAGAAGGGCCTGACTTGCCGCTCCCTTGGCGAGGCGCCCCCAAGTTCCCACACCTGTGCCGTAGATAAGGTCTCCGGCAACTGCCGTGCCGATGCCGGTCAATGCGGTCAAAACCGCTGATGCAGCCTGATAGACTGAAGAAATACCAGCGATAGCTACGGCGACAAACCCCGTCGTCGCAAGCTGCGTCGTGTTGGTGCCAGGCGCCGCCGTAGGCGCAGCCGGTGTCCCGGTAAATGTTGGGCTGGCTTTTGGCGCGAGGCTCGACACCGCGATCCCGCTGTCCTTGGCCAGCTTGCCCGTCGTGCCGTTGAAGGTGGCGATGTTGTCGGCGATCGCCGAGGCCGGACCGGCGATCAGGTCGGATGCCTTGATGCCGCTATCCTTCCCCATCTTGCCCGTCGTGCCGGCGAACGTGACAATGTTGTCGGTCACCGAAGACGCAGGCCCCGAAAAATCCCCCGTCCCTGTCCCGTCGGCGCCCTTGTCGCCAGCGCGGTCGAACATCAGCCAGATGCCATTGGCCGTCGTCGGTAAGGTGCCTGCGCCGCTGACATAGGCGAGCGTCAGCTTGCGGTAGCGCGTCGCGGCCATCAAATCGTCCCGCAGCTTAACAACCTTGCCATCCTTCCGATGGAAAATCCGGAATTCCTCGAACCAGGGCAGCAGCGTCGAGAACACCTTGAAGCGGCCGGATTGCATGCGGTCGAGCATCTCCATCAGCCCGGCCTCGACCGAGACCGAGCCGTCGGCAAAGCGGGCATGGCCCGCAAGCATGTTCAGCCCGTGCGCGGCATATTGTTTGGCCAGCGCGGTGCCCGCCCCTTCCAGCGTCTCGCGGCGACCGTCGCGCGGCCAGGCCCAGGGCAGCCATTCGCCCCAAGGCTTCAGCGCCAGCACCTGCATCGCCGGCGTCTGTTGCGAGGCCCGCGCCGCCTTGGTGACGTAGACGACATCGGCCTCCGTATCCCAGGCGAGCTCAACCGCGGCCGACGGATGGTCCCAGCCGAAATCGAGCGCGCCGATCCGCGGCCAGTAGCGCGGCAGCCGGAACGGCTCGCAGGCGATCAGCTCCTCGGCGATCGGAAAGATGCGGCCGGAGCCCAGCACCGGAACGCCGCGCGCACGCGCCTCACGCTCATGCTCGGGATAGGCGGCAATGATCGCCGCGCGCTCGTCCGGCGAATAGTGTTCGGCATCGTCGATGGTCATGAAGGTGACGTGACGGGACATGCCTCACCTCGGTCATTGATGGCCAGGAAGGGTCAAACCAATCTTGCCGGAGCTGCGTCTGTCAGCCGGCGGCCAATGGCATTCTCAATGGGACGCTAATATACATAGACGCTCCAGCAAGCAGGGCCTGCCGGATGCTTGAGGAATGCCATGCGAAGTTTCATCTTCACGGCGATGTTTATCGCCGCCGCGACAGCCGCCAGTGCCCACGACTGGTACGAAGACAGGGTTGACCCACAGACGAAATTCAGGTGTTGCGGTGGTTCTGATTGTCGCCCCATACCTCGGTCTTCGGTGCGGTCCAGGATCGACGGTGGTTACATCTATTTGCCGGATAATTTCATCATCCCACCGGACCGTGTGCAGGAATCCCCAGACGGCCAATACCATATCTGCGAAGGTACCTACGTCATAACCAATCAGCTGTATTTGCGTTGCTTCTTTGCACCTCGTGTCAAGGTCTCTCTGGGGCGCGATCAAACACGCATGTCTGCTTCCGACAACACCCGTCAAGAACGCTCATCAGGGAGGATGCAATGATCAAGCAGGGACGCATATGGGTGATAAGGGCTTCGTGGGTGCTTTGGCTTTTTGCGCTGCCCGCCCAGGCGAGCAACTTGGGTGATCTAGTCAGGAAGGGCGACGTCGCAGCGGTGACTTCCGCCTTGGACGAAGGCGCTGCTATCAACGAAGTTGACGGCGTTACGGCGCTCTACATCGCCTGTGAAGTCGGAAATGTCGAACTGGCAAAACTTCTGATCAATCGCGGGGCGGACGTCAACCTGCCCGTCAGTTGGCAAAGAACGCCACTCTACGCCGCCAACAAGGGTGGGTACGCCGACATCGTGAAGCTGTTACTCGACAATGGGGCCAATCCAAATCAGTTGGCGAAAGCGCAGACCCCGCTTCACGTGGCTGCCGAAAATGGCTGCCTTCAGTGCGTCGTCTATCTTGTGGATGCTGGAGCAGAGGTCAATGCACTGACATCGAATGGAAGTCCGCCCATACATCTGGCCAAGCTGAGGGGTCACGACGACGTCGTGGCCTACTTGGACAGTCATGGTGCCGGACGACCGGCCATTGCGCCGATTTCGCCACGGCTTGCATCGGCAAGCGCTGAATCGGGCAAAGAGATTTTCGGTAGGACGTGCGGGGCTTGTCATCTTGTGGTGCTGGGGGTCAAGAATCCCAAGCCCAATCTGTGGGGGATCGTAGGGCGGCGGAAGGCATCGCAAAGCGATGTCCAGTATTCGTCAAGTCTAAAGGAAGCTGGTGGCAATTGGACCTTTGAGGAACTCAATTTTTTTATCTCAAACCCCGCACTCACTTTGCCTGGAACCGATATGAGTTTCCCGGGTCTGCAGGACGAGAAGCAGCGAGCAGACCTCATCGCTTACCTCAGGACCTTGAGTGAAACACCGTTGCCGCTTCCCTAGAATTGATTGTTCCGGCGGGTACTGTCATCCTCTACGGTGGGAAGCGGCTCCCTTCTCCCTTGTGGGAGAGGGGAAGACAGGCGCATCACCCCTTGCCCCTGCCCTCCACCTCCTGCGCATCCAAAAACCGCAGCACCACATCCGACATGCCGAGCAGCGGTGTAAACGTGACGATGGTGATGCCGCCCGTGGCGTTGGTGCGGGTCAATCCTTCGGAATAGATGTCGAGCGGCGGCTCCTCGTCGAACCAGACGCCGTGCAGGGTTTCGCCCTGCCACTTTTCGCGGCCCTTCTCATAGCTCTTGAACGACAGCACCGATTCATCGGCCTGCACGTCGCCGCCACCGCCCCAGCGCACCACGATGCTGTCGAGCGCGCCCGGCGCGCCGCGGCCCATGGTGGTGTGCACAATGGCGTCGGCGGGGATCATGCCGGTGCCCCAGGCGGCCTGCTGCTGCGGCGGGCCGACCAGCACGCGCTGCGGGTTGTCGCGCGTGCCCTCGCCGGTCACGCCGGCCGCCCAGAGCCGCACGGCGGTGTCGAAGGTCTTGCCTTGCCACCAGTGGGGATAACGGCCGGTGAGGTGCATGGCCCATTCGGCGCCGCCGGCCCTGGTCTTGCCGAGCTGGTTGCCGGCCATGAACAGCCGTTCGCGGTTCGCCGCACCCGCAGCGTGGAACTCGGCCTGGCGTTCATACGGCGTGTAAGATGCAAGAAGATTAGTCCTGCGTCTTCGGTCCAGTTCCTGCAGCAGCGCCAGATAGTGCCGGCGTGCCGTCCGGTTGGTCGCCGAACGGACCGAGGACGGCTTCGAGGCCGCGGATACGGCGGCGGATCTCGTCATCGCTCAGGGTTTCCAGATGGTCGAGGGAGACATGTAAATCCTTGGGAAGCACCGATTGCACGATCTTCAGATACTGGTCGGGCTTGTCGGCCCTGACCGCGGCAATCACACCGGCGCCGTGGGCACGAAAATCGGCGCGCACGGCGTTGAGGAAATCGTCGCCAAGCGTCTTCTTCGTGCGCTTCGTTGTGGCAGCGGCGGCTGGCGCCTTGCGGCCAGGGCGCGCACGCGGCGCCGTCCGGTCAGCCATGATCCGGGATCCCGGCGGGCTCAGCCTTGCTGGCGGCAACCTGCCTCGCCGGTCTCGCCCGCTTGATTTTGCCGGGCTTGCGCCGTTTTGCCTTCGCCGGTTTCCGGGTGGTCTTGCGGTTGGCCGCATCAGCAGCATCGGCCGGCGCGTGGCTCTTTTCGGCAGGCGCACCTTTCAGGCTTGCCCTGACAAGGCCGATCGCGCTTCCGTCGTGCGTGCCGCGCGGAAAGCCGAAGCCGCCGATCGCGTCGACGGGACCGCCTCGGATCATGCCGATCAGCACGCCCGGCACGACCGGCTCGATGCGGCCGACACGCGCCTGCGGCGCGGTGCCTTCGAACAGGCCGATGGCGCTGACGAGCTCGCAGCCGTCATCGTCGATGATGATGGTGGCATAGCGGTTGGACATGGGCTTCTCGCGGATACTGCGTTGTGGGGCGAAGGGCCGGCATGTGGACCAGAAGATCGCGAGAGCAACCGTTCCTTCACACCCCCCTCTGTCCTGCCGGACATCTCCCCCTCAAGGGGGGAGATTAGCAGCCTTGGGCTCATCGCCCATTCTGCAGCCCATTGTGCACCGTTGACGATTAGCGAAGGCCGCTGTGAAGGCTGATCTCCCCCCTTGAGGGGGAGATGGCCGGCAGGCCAGAGGGGGGTGCTGGCCCGCCAACATCAACGTTGGCGCATTTTTGAGTGTGCCTGAAAAACAAAACCCGCCTCGGCGGCGGGTTGCTGGCGCAAATCAGCACCATGGAGAAATGATACGATAGCTGCCCTCATCCGTCAATAGGAAATAAGAAAAAATTCCTATATCGGTCAAGGACCCAGCGGTGTTAGCGCTACCATATTTATCGTCAATTCATATGCATATGTGCTAAAGTGCCATGCCGCAGGGGAAGTTTGTCTGATAATTTGTACTTTGGCATCAAGGGGGCACGAGAAGCCATGTCTGACGACAAAATCCGAAATATAAATTTGACCGCCGACATCGTCGCGGCCTTCGTGAGCAACAATTCGGTGCCTCCGGAAGGCTTGCCGGCGTTGATCGAGAGCGTCAACTCGGCGCTTGCGGCCGTGGACAATCCGGTTGCTCCGCCGCAACCGGCACCGGAGCCTGCCGTCAATCGCAAGCGCTCGGTGACGCCGAATTTCATTTACTGCCTCGAGGACGGCAAAAAATTCAGGTCGCTGCGGCGCCACCTTGGCTCCGCCCATGGTATGACGCCGGAGGCTTATCGCACCAAATGGGATCTGCCCGGAGACTATCCGATGACGGCGCCCAGCTACGCCGCCAAGCGATCTGAGCTGGCAAAGGAGTTCGGGCTCGGCATCAGGACAGAGGCACCCGCCGCCAAAGCGCCGGCCAAGCGCAAGACCAAGGCGTAACGCGACGCCCCCTGCGCCGTCCGGGAGGTCGATCATGGTGGCCGACGAGCCCAATGACGTTCGTGTCGAACGCGTCGGTCGCCGCCAATGGGCGGTGCTGGTTGCCAAGAACGGCACGGTGACCCAGCGCCTGTTCGAAGCCCAGGAAGCGGCCGAGGATTTTGCCGATGGCGAGCGGACAAGGCTCGGCCTCCCCGCCAAGCCGCCGGCGGAGGATCCGTTGGCCTGAGTGTGATGACTGTCAGCCGGCTGCGGGATATCGCCAAAAACGAAAAACCCGCCTCGGCGGCGGGTCGTCGGCGCAAATCAGCACCATAGGCAAATCATAGCATAACTGCCCTCACCCGGCAATCGCGGCGGATCGCAGGGCGCAGCCTTCGACAGGCATCGACCGACTGGCCATTAGCCGGCGCTTATGGAATCATTCCGCTCCGACTCGGGGAGAATGCAGCATGGACAAACCAGCCATGGCATCCGTGTTCAGGATGCGGCATGCGCCAGCCACTGTTTCGGGCGTCCGCAGCGTCGGCCGGGGCCAGGCCGATCCGGTCATCAGCAGAAGGCCGCTTGGCGAGGCGATCCGCTTCGTCATCGACGCCCACCCCCATTACGACATCAGCGCCGTCTCGATCGCCTTTGGCGACGGCTCGGCCCCGCGCCTCGGCAGCCGGGAGGTCAAGGCGCTGTGGGCCGAATACGGCCGTCGCTGGATGGAAGAGTAAGGCCGGACTACACCTCCCTCTGGATCGGAACAGGCGCTCATGCGTTGACGCTGGAGTTTTGTTTACGCAATTCCGGAGGGAAAACCGCTTCACACTTTTCCTGGAATTGCTTTAGCCAATGGGAGCAAACGCCATGAATGTCGCCAACCTGCAACTCGAAGGCCTGCTGATGGCCGTCGCCTCGATCAACCAGGTTCTGGTCCGCAAGGGCGTGCTGTCGGTCGAGGACATCGACATCGCCTTGCGCAAGGCCGAGGCCATCGAAACCGGCGAGGAACGGTCCGGCGGCATGTCGGAGTCCAGCCGCGACGCCGTCAACTTCCCGATCCGGCTCCTGCAACTGGCCAATCAGTGCCAGCCGGAGACGGACATGCCTTCCTTCTCGAAGCTGGCGCGCATGGTCGGCCAGATGAAGGAACCCTACAACGACCAGATGTGAGACTTGCCGGCCTCACCCTCGGCCGAGCTTGGAGGCCAGCACGCTGCCCGGTCCGTGTACGGCGGCAAACAGCAGGCCGGCGGCGAACGGGAAATGGGACATGAAAGCGCCGAACTCGGCCTGGTTGCCGGCCCAGTGCGACGGACCGTGGAAGGCAAAGCCGAGGAAGACCACATAGACGGCAGCGACCAGGGCCGCCGGCGTGAAGAACGCGCCGGTCAGGAGGGCGATCACCAGCAGCGTTTCTAGGATCGCGGCGCACCAGGCCAGAAACAACGGGAACGGGAAACCGGCGGCGGCGATGTAGCCGGCGGTCATGCCCATGTCCATGAACTTGAAAGCCGCCCCCATCGCGAACATGGCGGCCAGGATCAAGCGGGCGATGAGAATGGCCGCGGTCTGCCACGGCGATTGAACGGTTTCCATAATGTCCTCCTGGGATTGCTAGGGTTTTCGCTCCAAGGACGGGCGGCACGCCGCCGATCCGACATCATCCCGCAAAAATTCTTGGCTGGTAAAGCAGGACGTCTTGGCGGCGCCTGGGAATCCCGCTCAGAGCTTCGCCATCAGCTCGCGTCCCAACCGCTTCGGCGGCTCGGCGCGCAGCACCACATTGGTCGTCACCGCGCCGTAGCGGCCGATGGCGTCGACGATGCTTTCGAGGTCGGGCGGCGACGGGACGACGACCTTGACCAGAAAACAGTCCTCGCCGGTCACCCGCAGCACCTCGAGCACTTGCGGCATGGAAGCGAATTTCTTCAGGCAGGTCTGGATGTGCTCATGCGTTGTTCGCAGGCGGATCATGGCCATCGTGCCGAGACCGAGGGCGGCGGGATCGATCGCCGCCCGGTAGCCGGCGATGATGCCGCGCTCCTCCAGCCGCTTCACTCGCTCCGACGTCGCGGGCTGCGACAGGCCTACGCGGCGGCCGAGTTCGGAAATGCCGATGCGGCCATCCTCCTGCATGATCTCGATGATCGCCATGTCGGTGGGGTCGAGCCGTGGCCGGTAATCGCCGTTTGCCATGAGCACCTTCAATCCATCGGAATTCTTCGCTGCTTTCCGATGATCTCTCATTCCGTGGATGAGGAGAAGACCTAGAATTGGCCGGCATCGTTCACCAGGAGACAGGACATTCCATGACCGACTTCATCATCTTGCCGGGCAGCGGCGGATCGGGCGCGGCCCACTGGCAGACGCGCTGGCAGCAGGCCAACCCGGCGATGCGTCGCTTCAGCCCGGCGAGCTGGGACCTGCCGGATTTCGACGACTGGGTGGCAGCGCTGGAAACCGCGGTGTCACAGGCAACAACGCCGCCGGTGCTCATCGCCCACAGCCTCAGCTGCCTGCTGGTGGCGCATTGGCAGACAGTGTCGAGCCGCCAGGTCGGCGGCGCGTTCCTTGTTGCGGTTCCCGATCCGGCATCGCCCGCCTATCCCGCTTACGGGCGACCCTTCGCAGACACGTCGCGCGACCCGCTCCGCTTTCCCTCGCTGATCGTCGCCAGCACCGACGACCCTTACGACCCGCATGGCTATGCCGTGGCGAAGGCCGGGCAATGGGGCAGCGCGCTGCACATCGCCGGGCCGCTCGGCCACATCAACAGCGACAGCGGGCTGGGCGACTGGCCTGCGGGAATGGAGCTGCTGATGGCTTTCGAGAGAGGGATACAGGCCGCCGCCCAGGAACCCGCGATCGCACGGTAGTCGCCCGAACCGGGCGCCGGGCCTTGCCGCGACTTGTCGTGCCAGCTATCTCTCGCGAGGGGCGTTTGTGAGGGAGCCTGAATATGGTGTCCGTCCGGTATCTGGTCCGCGATGTCGAAGCGTCCATCGCGTTTTATACGAGCCATCTGGGCTTCGCGCTGAAGCAGCAATTCGGTCCGGCGATGGCCATCCTGACGCGCGGCGACCTCTCGCTCTGGCTCGCCGGCCCCATGGCGTCGGCAGCCAGGCCGATGCCGGATGGCCGGACACCCGAGCCGGGCGGATGGAACCGCATTGTGCTCGAAGTCCAGGACTTGCCGGCTATCGTTACTGAGATGCGCGAGGCCGGCGTGCGGTTCCGCAACGATATCGTCGAAGGTCCCGGCGGGCGACAGATTCTTTGTGAAGACCCGTCCGGCAACGTCGTTGAGTTGTTCGAGCCCAGGTAGGTCACGAGCCTCACTTTGGCGCGGCCGCCGGCGCGCTGAGTTCCAGACATCGCCGATCCCGGGATCATCGATGTCGGCAATTGCCCGTCGCACTTTCTCGGCCCTGGTCAGTTCGACCACCAGCGGGTTGTTGGTGAGGGGCGCGGCACGGGCCTTGATGGGTTCGGCGGTCGCCTCGCCTTGGGCGCGGGCTATCGGCGGAACGGCTCAGACTGGCGCGCGGAGTTGCCGGGTCCGATCCTTGTCACGGTCCGGGCTTGCCGGATCTTCCCGCTGCCGCTCGGCGTCGGCCTTGCGCTTCGGGCAATCCTCATAGTCGTGGTCGCGCGAGCCGCAGTAAGAGCAGCATTTTGCCGGCGTGTCGGGGCGAAGTATCATGGCCATGCACAAGAATGCACGAAAAGTCATCCGGTTGCAGCAGCGTCTTCGACGTCGCTGCCCGGATGCGTGTCTTGCCCTCCTAAAGAGCCGGGCCAGCCTGAGCCGCCCTCAATAGCCGCCGACGATCGGCAGGATTTCGCCGGTGATGTAGCTCGAGCATTGCGGCGAGGCCAGGAACACATAGGCCGGTGCGATCTCTTCGGGCTGGGCCGGGCGCTTCATCGGCGTCTTGGCGCCGAACTGCGAAACATCGGCCGCCTGTTTGTCGGACGGGTTGAGCGGCGTCCACACCGGCCCCGGCGCCACCGCGTTGACGCGGATGCCTTTGCCTATCAGATTGCCAGACAGCGCGCGGGTGAAGGCGTGGATGCCGCCCTTGGTCGTCGAATAGTCGACCAGTTCCTTCGAGCCGTCTATGCCGGTGACCGAACCGGTGTTGACGATGGCCGAGCCCGGCTTCATATGCGCCACCGCCTCCTGAGCCATGTGGAAATAGCCGTAGAGGTTGGTCTTCAGCGTGGTGTCGAAATGCTCCTCGGTGAGGTCGGCGAAATCGGCCGAGTGGACCTGGAAGGCGGCGTTGTTGACCAGCACGTCCAGCTTGCCGAGTTGCTTGACCGTGCGCTCCACCGCGCGGCGGCAGAAGGCGCGGCTGGCGACATCGCCGCGCAGCGCCAGCCAGCGCCGGCCCTCGGCCTCGACCGCCTGCCTGGTCACTTCGGCATCCCTGTCTTCGCCGAGATAGACGATCGCAATGTCGGCGCCCTCGCGTGCAAACAGCACGGCTACGGCGCGGCCGATGCCGGAATCGCCGCCGGTGATCAGCGCCACCTTGCCGTCCAGTTTCTTTGAGCCCTGCCAGAACGGCGCATCATAAAGCGGCGCCGGCTCGATCTCGCCTTCCTCGCCGGGCTTGGGATGGTGCTGCTTCGGAAAAGGCGGCTCGGGATAGAGCCGGGCGCCGGCCTGCATGGCGGCGTCAGGTTTGGCTTTTGCCTTGTTGCGGTCGTCGGCGTCGACCTTGCGTTGCACGCTGCGCTGCTTGCGCACCGCCTTCGAGGTTTTGGTCAGCATGGCATCCTCCTTCCGTGTCGGAGGACAACGCGCTCCGAGCAAAAAGGTTGGCCGGGCAAAAAGGTTGGCGGCAGGCTTTGCGCACAAGCGGTCGCATTCGTCCGGACTACATCAAAGTTAAATGCGAGGCACAGGCGTCAGGTGCTAGGTGAGTGCGAAAGGGGGACTCTAAAACTCTAGGGAGGAGTCCATGGAGGTTCGAAATCTGGTTGCCAAACTGTCGGCCGCACTGCTGCGCCGGCGCGCCGCATCGCCGCCAATACTGTTCAGACCAATCCGCAACTCGCTCGCCGACATCCCCTTGAAGTCGCAGTCGCGACCGCCCTACCGGCCACGCCAACCGATCCGGCCGGCCAGCAACATGTAGCCTTCGCAAGCTGCAACCACTTCGCGATTTCCTCGTTTATGGCGATCCCGATTCACGGAGGCATCCATGAAATCGATACCAACAAACAACCCCATCCTGGCTCTGGGCGCCGCTGCCTTCCTGGTCGCGCCTTTCGCCGGGCTTTTGTGGCGGACGCGGGAATGGTTCGGATGGTGAATTTCTCATGAGCCGATTTCTTCCCCTGACGATCAAATTCGTGGACGGCAGTACGATGACGGTGTCGTCGATTGCCGACGCCAACAGGGCGCTGCACGGAAAGTGGAAGAACAAGGACGCTCAGGCCTACAAGGCGGCCGTCAGGCTGGTGGATGATGCGCTGAACGGAATTTGCCGCCCGGCCATCGCCTTTGCCGCTTTCAAGAATGCCGCCGCTCAACAGGGCTTGTTGAAGCCGGCGAAGCCAAGTGCCGCCCTTGCCATGCTCGACGAATTGGCGTCGCTGGGCGGGCATCACTAAAAGGCCGTCGTCCCTTCGCCGATGACCTATCTCGGCTCGCGGTTCATGCTGAGATAGGTCGGGTCGAACTCGGCGATCTCGACAAGCCGCTGCCAGTCCAGGATCGTCACCATGTGATTTGCCCAGCCGATGACGCCGAGCCTGCGCAGCGCGCCGATGACCCGGTTCATGTGAACGATCGACAGCCCCAGCACGTCGGCCAGTTCTGCCTGCGACAAAGGCAGACGGAAACTCATGCCATTGGTCTGCTTGACCACTTGAAGCCGGACGAACAGCTCGCACACCAGATGCGCCAGATGCGAGGTCTTGGATCGCCTGCCCATGGCCACGATCCATTCACGGTGGATGGCGCCGTCGACGAGCGTGTCCAGCCACAGCAACCGGGTGAGATGAGGCGCCTGTTCGGTGATGGCGCGCAGCCGGCTGTGGTCGGCGGCGATGACCCGGCATGGCGAGAGCGCGATGATGCCATGGTCCATGGTCTTGAGCAGAAAGGCGTGCAGGTCGACAAAATCGCCAGGCACCTGCAACGAGGTGAATTGCCGGCCGCCATCCTCCAGCACCTTGTAGCGCGCGGCCAGACCTTCGATGATGAGCGTGCTGTAGCCGGGCCGCGAGCCTTCCGAGACGATGTCCTGGCCCGTCGCAAAATCCAGCTCGACGGTCATGGCGCCGGCGAGCAGCCCCTTCTCCTCTTTCGAGAGGGCGTCATGCTGGCCAAGGTTCAGATAAAGAGATTCCAGCATTGAGGGGTTCTTCCATCGGGATCGGTTGCTGTGGCTCAACGCCGGAGATCGGGTGCGGTTGCACGCAGCCGGGCACGGCGGCATCCCGCCCCAAGCAGCAATGGCAAGAATCTGTTTGGGAATCAGCCGGATGGAACCATGGCTACGGACAGGGGTTTAGCGTCTTATGCAGGATGCTTACGCCATGGAACGGTTCTACTTCGACCTCTACAACACCGAAAACCAGATCGATGAAGAGGGGCAGCTGTTTCCAAGCCGCGAGCGTGCAGGGGCCGAGGCGCTGCGGATATTGCACGATGTCGCGCGCGACGAGATGCCGGAGGGCGAGCACCGGCGGATCACCGTCAAGATGCTGAACCAGAACAGGGAGCAGATCTTCGAAGCGTCACTGACCATGGCGTCGCTGTGGAGTTGAGCGTCGGGCTCTGTCGACCACGGCATGGAACCTCTTGCCCTCCCCTCTGTTTCCTAAGGGAGGCCCAGCGGCAGGAGCTGCTGGCCAGCTGATTGATTGGAGGCACGAACCTATGTCCCTGCAAAAGCTTCATCCCGAGCATGTCGACGCGACCCGCGACCATGCCTATTCGACCTTTGCCCCGGTGCTCATCGGTTCGCTGACCAAGCGACTGGCGCGCTGCCAGGGAGCCAAGGAACTCGGCGATCTGGAGAAGTCACTGATCCGCCTGATCGAAAACTCTGACGTCAATGAGCCGCAAGCCGAGGCGATGAAAGAGTTTGCCATCGAGTTGGTGGTGTCGACGATATCGGAGGCCCGCGCCCACCCCGACAGCAAGAGTGACGTCGAGGCCGTCGGCGAGCGCCGCGCGGAGGGCCGCTCGGAGAATCCCGACACGCTTGAAGAACAGCTCCAATCCGGGCTCGAGGATAGCTTTCCGGCAAGTGATCCGCCGGCCGTTGTCTCAACCTCGATCTCCGGCGGGTCGAAGGATCTTGTCGGCACCGACGAGGTGTTGCGCCGCAAGAAGGACGCCGCGCAGCGCAAGCAGGAAAAGGCCGACGCCGGTTGAGCTACCGCACCTCCCGGCGCGGTTCGGCCGCTTCAGCCGAACCGCTTGCGCGGCGCCTCGGCGCTCGCCCTTGCCACGATCGCCTCCAGCGGCTCCGGCCGGTGCAGTAGAAAACCCTGGCCGTAGGCGACGCCCATGTCGCGTAAAATGTCGAGCGCGGCCTGCTCTTCGATCTTTTCGGCCACCACCGCGCAGCCGAGGCTTTTGGCGATGCCCGTAATGGCTGAAACGATCTCTCGGTCGAACCGGCTTTCGGCGATGTTTTCGATGAACGAGCCGTCGATCTTGATCTGATCGACAGGAAAGCGCCTGAGATATTCGAACGAGCTCATGCCGGCGCCGAAATCGTCGAGACTGACGCGGCATTGCCGCTCGCGCGCCTTGCGCACGAACTGTTCGGCAGCGTCGAAATTGGTGACGGCGGCGGTCTCGGTGATCTCGAAGCCGATGCCGGAATGCGGCGCGCCGGTCTCGGCGATTACGGCGTCGACGAAATCCCACAGCAGCGGGTCGCTCAGTGTCTGCGCCGACAGGTTGAAGCCGAGCGTGATGGCGCCCGATTTCATGGCCGGGCCATGCTGCGACAGTGCAGTCCTGATGATCCAGCGGTCGAGCCGCGAGGCAATGCCGAAGCGCTCGGCGACCGGAATGAACTCGCCCGGCGGGATAAGATTGCCATTCTTGCCCACAAGCCGCGCCAGCACTTCGACATGACGGCTCTCCCGCCAAGGTTTCCCAAGCAGATGAATCTCCTGGCCGAACAGTTTCAACCGACCGTCGTCCATGGCATCGACGGTGTCGGCGGCGACACGCGCCGCGTTGAGGCCGCCGGAGCCCGAGGCCGAGTCAGCCGAAAACACAGCAAAGCGGTTGCGCCCTGCAGCCTTGGCCGCATAGCAGGCGTCGTCTGCGCAGGCCAGCGCATCGGCCACCGTCGTGGTGGTGTCGTCGACAAAGGCGATGCCGATGCTGGCCGCAAGCTTGCGCGACGTGGCCGGCAGGCCGAGATCGGCGTCGCGCACCGCCGCAAGGATTGCGCCGGCCAGCATCTCGGCCGCGGCCGGGTGGCAATTGGGAACCAGCAGCGCGAACTCGTCGCCGCCCAGGCGCGCAGCGCACGCCGATGACGGCAGGCAGCCCAATATGCCGCCAGCGACACCCTTCAGCGCCAGGTCGCCGGCGGCGTGGCCGGCAAAGTCGTTGAGCGCCTTGAAGTAGTCGAGATCGACATAGAACACCGCCAGCGGCAGAAGCCGCGCGGTGGCGATGTGGACGGCCAGCAGCCGGTCGAATGCAGCGCGGTTCAGCAAACCGGTCAGCGCATCGTGGTGCGCGGCGTAGGCGAGTTCTTGCTCGCGCTTCTTGTCCTCGGTGATGTCGCGCACGGTGCCGAGAATCTGGCCCGCAGAGTCCGGAGCTGCGATGAAGCGCACCAGCGATTCGACATGACGGATTTCGCCGTCTCGCCGGATGATGCGGTATTGCGAGGCAACGACTGCGTCGGTCGCAAGCGGGGCCAGATGGGCGCGCTCGGTGGTGTCCTTGTCGTCGGGGTGGAGATAGGTGTGCCAGAGGTCGGCGGCCACCTCGTCAGTGTCTGCGACCAGACCGAAGATCTCCCTGGTGCGGGCATCCCAAAAACTCTTGTTGGCGTCGATATCGTGATGCCAGATGCCGGTGCCGCTGGCCGCCAGCGCCAGGCGGAAGCGCACATTGACCCGCTCCAGTTCGGCTTCGGCCTCTTTCTGCCGGCTGATATCGGTCTGGACGCCCATCAGCCTGACCGGCCGGCCTGTCTCGTCACGCTCGACAATGCCGCCGCGGTCGAGCACCCAGATCCAATGACCGTCCTTGTGTCTCAGGCGCAGCTCGGTCTCGATCGAGGTGGTTAGGCCGGCAATGTGGCGCTCGCCGCTGGCCAGCGCCCGCTCGCGATCGTCGGGATGCGTCAGTTGCAGCCAGAGGTCGCCGGTGTTGGCAAGCTCGCCATCCTCATAGCCCAGCATGTGCGACCAGGTCGGCGAATAGAAACAGTCGCCGCTCAAAATATCCCAGTCCCATACGCCCAGATGAGCGCGTTCGAGCGCAAGCGCCCAGAACTTTCCATTGCGTATTTTCTCGTCGGGCATGCTCTGGTTTCGTCCACCGCGTCGCCGCCACCATGCACGCAAGCAGACAAGAAACCGTTACCGGGCGCGCCGCGCGGATTCGCGGGACAAAGCCTGCTACCAGGCCGCATCGTGTGGAGCTTTATCATGACATCGGCGCCCTGATTGCATTCGGATTCTTGCGGCTTGCCGCCGTTTCGGTTTCGACAATCCTTATCGAGCTGCGGCGCGCGGCGTCTTCGAGCAAGCCGCGCAATTCCTCCCGCCCGCGCGCGATGCGCGACATCAGCGTGCCGGCCGGCACGCCGAGGATCTCGGCGGCCTCGGCGTAGGAAAAACCCTCGATGGCGACCATGGTCAGGGCAGCGCGACGGTCGGGGCTGATCGCCTGCAGCGCGTCGATGATCTCGCGCGCCGCGACGTTCTCCAGCTGGTCGGCGGGGGCGGCCTGCACCTCGCCGGCCTCCAGCGGCAGCATCGAGGCCCCGCCGCGCCGGTTCGCCTTGCGCATCTGGTCGATAAACAGATGATGCATGATCGTGAACAGCCACTTTCGCGGGCTCTCTCCCGTCTGCCAGTTGTCCAGCCGCAGCAGCGCCCGTTCGAGACAGTCCTGGACGAGATCGTCGGCGGAATCGCGGTCGCGCAGCAGGGAGCGCGCATAGCGCCGCAGACGCGGGATTTGGTCGAGGATGGCTCTCTGCTTTTCGTCCATGGCCTTGTTGTCTTCGTTGTCGGCTTGTCGCCGATGCAAAACCGCTGCGCCCTCGGGTCGAGCCCGAGGGCAGCTTCGGCCAGCATGAAGGTTCCTCTGTTCATGCATGTCGTTGGCTCCAAAAACGCGACGCACTTTTTGGGCAACAGGCATGATGTTCAGCGCGGCGCAGCGTCGATGGTGACCCGGCCGGGATAGAAGGCGCCGTGGTCGCGAATCCCCGCCATCTCATCGAATGGCTGCTCATAAGCCCACATCGCGTCCTTGCCGGCTCCACCCGCCGGCAGCACGTCCCAGTAGCTGGCGTCGCCCTTGTAGGGGCACAGCGTCGACAGCGCCGTCTTCTTGAGCTTGCGAAAGTCGATGTCCTCGAACGGGATGTAGAAAGAGAAGGGATAAGGCGGCTCGGTCACTATTTTGGCTTTCACCGACGAGGCGATGATGGCGCCATTGGCAAACACGACGACACGCCCCTTGAAAGGCTCGACGGTGATCACCTTGCCCGGATTGCGCCGAAAGCCGGGCGACGGGTTCGCATGCTGATCCATGGCCGTTCTCCTTGTCTGCAGTAGGTCCGAAGCCGATCGAAGGCGTCAGCTGCCGTTTTCGACGGGGCCCGACAGGATGATCACTGCCGTGACGCGGGTCAGTTTTTCGCGCTTCTGAAGCCTTGACTTCTCGTATGTCTTCTTCATCGTTCTTCCTTTTCTTGACGTCTGCAGCCGGTCCGCGCGGCTACCGGTGTGCGATCATGGCTCGAAGGGACAACAGGGGCATCTCCCGTCCGGCCGATGCGCTGCCGTCGGAAATCGGGGTGAGCGTGGCAAGAATGATTCCCAAATGTTTCCCCGCGATCCGACGGATGGATTTATCTCAGCCGGTGCGGCCGTGCTTGGGCAGGGCGGAACACGGTTTTGGGGAATGCGGCCCTGACAGCACGATTGCCAGGCTTGGCAGACCGGGACAGCGTTTTGGGCTGTGCGGACCAGCGGCGACGGCGAAGGCCGCTTGGCGCCGGCATACGCCGCGAAATAATCGACAATAGGAAGCGACAGCCCAGAGTCTATCAAATCAAGATGATTTGGCCTGAATATTCGCTTTTTAGCAAAGTTTCTAAAATAAATTGTCGAATGATGAAACTATCACTTTCAAAAAAATGTCTATTTTACCCAAATTAACCAAATCTTAACTAAAATTATCCGATACAATTGAAAGCCGTTCATCTGTATAGTCCGAATCTAAGTTGTAATAATCATTGCGCTGATCGCTTTTGACATTGCCGATATCGTTGATGTCTTTGCGAGGCGTGTAGCGGGAGGGGCTGCAGGGTTGATATCCGGGTCAGGACTGTTCGCGAGGAACGGTCTGCCCGACGGAGGAACATACGCATGAGCTTGCTGAAATATGCGCTGCTGGCGGGAGCGTCGCTGCTCCCAACCTTGCCCGCGATCGCCGCGACCGCGACGGGCAGCATGAATGTCCGCATCACCATTACCGACGAATGCAAGGTACAGACGGCAAGCGATCTTGATTTCGGCTCGCACGGCGTCATCGATCCGAATGTCGACCAGACCAGCACCATCAACGTGCAATGCACGACCGGCAAATCCTACAATGTAGGTCTGAGCGCCGGAGCGGGCTCGGGCGCGACGGTTGCGGTTCGCAAGATGACCGGGCCACTGGCGGCAACGATCGACTACACCATCTACAGGGAAAGCACCCGGACGCAGCTTTGGGGCACCACGATCCCCACCGACACGGTCGGCGGAACCGGCAACGGCGCCATCCAGCCGCTGACGGTCTACGGGCGCGTTCCGCCGCAGACGACACCGCCGGCGGGCCTCTACACCGACACTGTTTCGATCACCATAACGTACTGACCATCGATACCAACACGAGGACGATCATGCGATCCATGCTTTCATGCATCGGCGCCACGGCTGTTCTGTTGCTGTGCGCCGGTCTCTCACACGCCGCTTCGCTCAGGGTGGCGCCGACAGGTCTCGAGCTGATCGCGCCCGACGCCTCGGCGGTCCTCAACCTCAGCAACGACGACGCCAAGCGGCCGATCAATGTGCAGATCAGGGTCTTCGCATGGAGCCAGTCCGGCGGCATCGAGACGCTGACGCCAACCACGGATGTCGTCGCCAGCCCACCATCGACCAAGCTCGGACCCAACGCCCAATACGTGGTTCGCGTCGTGCGCGTCTCGAAGGCGCCGGTGCGGGCCGAAGAGAGTTACCGCGTCATCGTCGACGAACTGCCCGACCCCTCGCGCAAGAAGGCCGGTACGGTTGCGCTTGCGCTGCGCTATTCGGTGCCGGTGTTTTTTCGCAACGCCGACGCAGGCGCGCCGGCGATCGCGTGGAGCCTTTCGCGCAATGGCGGCAGCCTGATGCTCATCGCCAGCAACAGCGGCGAGAGCCGCTTTCGGCTGTCCAACCTGATGCTGACCCAGGGCGGCAAGAAGCTCAGCAACCGAAATGGGCTTGTCGGCTATGTGCTGGGCGGCGCGACCATGCAGTGGCCGATCGGCAGCAGCAAATCACTGTCCGCGGGCTCCGTGCTTTTGAAGGCACAGAGCGATCTTGGACCCTTCGATGCCAAAGTTGCCGTCAAGGGCCGCTAGCACCGCGATTGTCGTCGCGCTCGCGACTTTCACACCTTGCCCGGCAGTGAACTCGCAAGAGCCGCCGGCCGTGACGAACACTGAAGCGCCTGATCCCGTTTTGCCGGCCCGCCGCAGCCTCTATCTGGAGGTGTTCATCAACGACAACTCTACGAAACTGATCGGCAATTTCACCGAAATGCCGGATGGCGGCCTGGCAGCGACGGCGCAAGAGCTGAAGGACGTCGGGCTGAAACCGCCGGAGGGTGCCGAAGGTGCTGGCGGCCTGGTCAGGCTCGACCAACTGGCGGACGTGTCGTTTCAGATCGACGAGGCGGCGCAACGGCTCTACGTCACCGCCGCCAATGACAGCCGCGAGCCGCGCATCGTCGATCTCGGCCTGCGCCTGCAGGACCGGCCGGCGCCGCAATCGGGCTACGGCGCGGTGCTCAACTACTCGCTGTTTGCCAGTTCCAACACATTGTTCGACGGCGACAACGAACTGTTCCAGGGCATTTCGGGCGGCTTCGACACGCGTGTGTTCAGCCCCTATGGAACGCTTAGCCAGTCGTTCATCGCCGGCTATTCCGACGGCAGGCTCGGCGGCTTCACGCGGCTCAACACGACCTGGAGCTATTCCGACCCCGACCGGCTGATGACCTACCGCGCCGGCGACTTCGTCTCCGGCGGACTGTCGTGGACGCGGCCCGTCTATCTCGGCGGCATCCAGGCGCAGCGCAATTTCCGCCTGCGCTCGGATCTGGTGACCCTGCCCCTGCCCTCCTTCGGCGGCACGGCGGCGGTGCCGTCGACACTCGAAGTTTATACGCAAAACGTCCGCACCTATTCCGGCGACATCCAGCCCGGGCCGTTCCAGGTCACCAATCTGCCGGTGTTCACCGGCGCAGGGCAAGCGCAGGTGGTGCTGCGCGACAGCCTCGGGCGCGAGACCACCGCTACCTTGCCGTTCTACGCCTCGAACATGCTGTTGCGTCAGGGACTGCTCGATTTCTCCGTCGAGGCGGGCATGGCGCGGCGCAATTTCGGTATCTCCTCCGACGACTATGACGGCCGCGCCATGGGCGTCGCCACGGCACGCTATGGCCTGAGCGACCGGCTGACGCTGGAAGCCCATGCCGAGGGTGGCGCCGACCTGATCAATGGCGGCGTTGGCGCTGCCTTCCCGCTCGGGCCTTTCGGCGCGGCGTCGGCGGCAGCGGCGGGCAGCCACCATGACGGGCGCACTGGCGCGCTGGTCGATGCCAGTGTCGAATTCGGCTATGATGGCTGGGCGATCAACACGCACATGCAGCGGGCCTTCGGCGGCTATGAAGACATCGCCTCGGTGACGGCGGAGCCGGTTCCCGATCCCGACGACTTCACCCGTTTCAGCGCCGGCGTGCCGCGCGCGGTCGACCAAGTGACGCTCAGCGTGCCGATGCCACTCGACTTCTCCAGCCTCAACCTCTCCTACACCCATCTCAAAAGCGCCGAAGGCGATACCAGCCAGATCGTCGGGCTCTCCTACAGCCAGGCGATCTTCAGGCGCGGCACGCTCTATGCCACCGCCTTTGCCGATCTCGACGACGACAGCAGCTATGGCGTGTTCGCCGGGCTTTCGATCCCGTTCAACGACGACATCACAGCCTCGACAGGGGTCGAGCAAGGGCCTGACGGCCTCAATGTCGTTGCCGACCTCGCCAAGTCGGAACGGGCGGAGGACTTCAGCATCGGCTGGCAGCTGCGCACGTCGGAGGGCGAGGTCCCCAACCGCTCGGCCGCTGTCAGCTATCGCGCGCCCTTTGCGCGTTTCCAGGCCGGCGCCCAGCAATTCGACAAGGATTTTCGCGTGACCGGGCAGATGGACGGGGCCATCGCGGTGGCGGGCGGCGGCGTGTTCGCCACCAACCGCATCGACGATGCCTTTGCCGTCGTCGATGTCGGCACGCCTGACGTCGAGGTTCTGCATCAGAACAGGCCGGTCGGAAAGACCGACAGCAAAGGCCGCATCCTGGTCACCGGGCTCAACTCCTATGAGCTGAACACGGTCTCCATCGACCCGAAGAACCTGCCCGTCGATGCCGATGTCCCGACCACCAAGGAGACCGTCGTCCCGGCCGATCGCAACGGCGTGGTGCTGAAGTTCGGCGTATCGGAGGCGGCGCAGGCAGCGCTGGTGACGCTGGTCGATGGGAGCGGAACGCCGCTCGAGGCCGGACTGTCGGGCCGTGTCGACGGCGGCACCGAAGACTTCGTCGTCGGCTATGACGGCCAGGCCTACATCAAGGGCCTCGGCAAGCAGAATGCGGTGGCAGTCGGCCTGGCGGACGGCAGTTCGTGCCGGGCAAGTTTCCCCTTCGAAGCGGCGCGCGGGCAGCAAGTGACGATCAAGAATGTGGTGTGCCAATGACAATGCCTGGCCAGATGCTGCGCGCCGCAATCGTTGCAATCCTGGTGGCGCTGCTGCCGTCGCTTGCCCTGGCGCAAAGCTGCAGCTTTACCGTCACCAACATGAATTTCGGCGCCGTCGACACGCTGTCGGGCAGCGCGGCGACATCGACGGCCACCCTCAACGTGACCTGCAGCGGCAGTTTGCCGTTGCTGCTGCCCATTCTGGTCTGTCCACATCTCGCCGCCGGCACCGGCGGCGCAACCTCGGCGGCCGCAAGGCAGATGCTGAGCGGCGCCAACAGCCTCGACTACCAGATCTATTCGGACCCGGCGATGAGTGTCGTCTGGGGCTCCTATGCCTGGGCCTATGCCTCGCGCCCGCCGCCGCTGCAGCTGAGCCCCAGTATCCTAGGCAACTCATCCGGCACCTTGACGCTCTATGGCCGGGTTCCCGGCGGCCAGGCGACCGTTCCGCCCGGCACCTATCTGTCGACGTTTTCGGGCGGGCATGTCGAGTTCCGCTACCGGACAAACCTGCTAGGCAGCAATTGCGACACCGGCCTGGGCACCCTGGCCGCCTCTCCGACCTTCACCATCAACGCCACGATTGCGGCCAACTGCCTGGTCGCCACCCAGAACATCGATTTCGGCCCCAAGGGCGTGCTCGACGCCAATGTCGACGCCACCGGCCAGGTCACGGTCACCTGCACGCCGTCGACCGCCTATACGGTGTCGCTGAATGGCGGCACGACAGGCGGCACACCGACCAACCGCAAGATGTCGAAGGGTGCCGAGCGGGTCACCTACGGTCTCTACAAGGACAATGCGCGCACGCAGCCCTGGGGTGACGCCGGGACACCGGGAAGCACGGTCGCCGGTATCGGGACCGGCGCGGCGCAACCGCTCACCGTCTACGGCCGCGTGCCGCCGCAGACCACGCCCTCGGCCGGCGTCTATACCGACACCGTGGTGGTGACCATAACCTATTGATCGCGGCCGCCGTCAGCGGGCGCCAGCCACCGCGCGTAAAGTTCGCCGACGATGCCTCGGCGGAAGACCAGCACGCAGATCATGAAGATCAGCCCGGTGGCGATGGTCACCGGGAAGCCCGAGGTGGCGAGGGTGTTTTCCAGGCCGACGACGAGGCCGGCGCCGACGACCGGGCCGACCATGGTGCCGATGCCGCCGAGCAGCGTCATCAGGATCACCTCGCCCGACATCTGCCAGGTGACGTCGGTGAGCGTGGCGAACTGGAAGACGATCGCCTTGGTGGCGCCGGCAAGGCCGGCGAGCGCTGCCGACATGACGAAAGCGGCGAGCTTGTAGCGGCCGACCGAATAGCCCAGCGAAATGGCGCGGTTCTCGTTCTCGCGGATCGAACGCAGGATCATGCCGAAGGGCGAATTGACGATGCGCCAGACGGCGAAGACGCCGATGAGGAAAACCGCGAGAACGAAGAAGTACATGTTGAGCGTGACGTTGAGATCGACGATGCCGAACAGATGCCCGCGCGGCACGCCCTGGATGCCGTCCTCGCCTTCGGTGAAGGGCGCCTGGACGCAGAAAAAGTAGAACATCTGCGCCAGCGCCAGTGTGATCATCGAGAAATAGATGCCTTGTCTTCGGATGGCGAGGAAGCCCATGACCAGTCCGAGCACGGCCGCGCCGGCGGTGCCGAGCAGGATGCCGGCTTCCGGCGGCCAGCCCCAGTCCTTGACGGCGTAGGCACAGAAATAGGCGGCGGCGCCGTAGAAGGTGGCATGGCCGAAGGATAACAGCCCGGTGTAGCCGAGCAGCAGGTTGAAGGCGCAGGCAAACAGCGCGAAGCACAGCATCTTCATCAGGAAGATCGGGTAGACGAAGAAGGGCGCGGCGATCAGCGCCAGTATGGCCAATGCTATCAGCACCCGCTCAAGCCGAACGGAAGCGGCGGTACGCTGCTCGTGAAGGGTCGCCTCGCTCATCTCAGACATCCCTTCCAAACAGGCCGGCAGGGCGCAAGAGCAGCACGATCGCCATGATGACGAAGATGACGAGGTTCGATGCCTCCGGATAAAACACCTTGGTCAGGCCCTCGGCGAGGCCGAGCATGTAGCCGGTGACGATGGCGCCGAGGATCGAGCCCATGCCGCCGACCACGACGACGGCGAAGACGACGATGATGAGATCGGAGCCCATCAGCGGGCTGACCTGGTAGACCGGTGCTGCGAGGATGCCGGCGAGCCCCGCAAGCGCCGCTCCCAGCCCGTAGGTGAGCGTGAGCAGCAGCGGCACGTTGACGCCGAATGCCTGCACCAGCTCGGGGTTTTCGGTCGCGGCGCGCAGATAGGAGCCAAGCCTGGTCTTTTCGATCAGCAGCCAGGTGCCGATGCAGACGATGAGCGAAGCAACCACCACCCACCCGCGATAGTTAGGCAGGAACATGAAGCCGAGATTGGTGCCGCCGGCGAGTTGCGACGGCACGGCGTAGGGATTGCCGGAGACACCGTAATAGAAACGGAACACGCCTTCGATGACCAGCGCCAGGCCGAAGGTGAAGAGCAGGCCGTAGAGCGGATCGAGGCGGTAGAGCCTGGACAGCGCCAGGCGCTCGACCGCCATGCCGAACACGCCGACGACGAGCGGCACCAGGACCAGCGCCGGCCAGTAGCCGATGCCGACATGGACGAGCATCAGATAGCCGATGAAGGCGCCGAACATGTAGAGCGCGCCATGGGCGAAATTGATGATGCGCAGCAGGCCGAAGATGACGGCCAGCCCGAGGCTGAGCATGGCATAGAAGGAGCCGTTGATCAGCCCGACCAGCATCTGGCCGAGCAAGGCCTGGACGGGGATGCCGAAGATCATCGTCATGGCGTCACCGCCAAGAGACCTGTTGAAAGCGGCACAGCCGATTGTCGGCGCTGGCGCCGCGCCTCACCTGCCTGCCGGCATCCTCTCCCCGTATAGAGACGGGGAGAGGGGCGCTCTCGTCGCCGATTTCGCCAATCGCCAACGTTGCAGAAAGGAAACGGGAATTGCGGCCAGCCCCTTCTCCCCGTCACTATACGGGGAGAAGTGCCCGGCAGGGCGATGAGGGGCAGCGCCGGCGCCTGACAGGTCAGGGGCAAGATGCAATCTGCACCTGACCGCCGCTGCCCCGAAGATCCTCCCCCTTGTCGAGCACAGGCTAATTTCCCGATCATACCCCAAGCACCTCGTGCAGCTGGTCAGTGTGAGCAGAAAGCTCGCTTACGGCGAAACCCTCCACCACCTTGCCGTGCTCCATCAGATAGAAGCGGTCGGCAATGCGGGCGGCAAAGCGGAAATTCTGCTCGACCAGCAGGATGGTCATGCCGCGCTTTTTCAGGGTCGCCAGCAATTCGCCGATGCGCTGGACGATGACAGGCGCCAGGCCCTCGGTCGGTTCGTCGAGCAGCAGCATCTGCACGCCCGTGCGCAGAATGCGGGCGATGGCCAGCATTTGCTGTTCGCCGCCGGAGAGTTTCGTGCCGGGGCTGTTGCGGCGCTCCTTCAGATTGGGGAAGAGATCGAAGATTTCCTCGACGCTCATGCCGCCCTTGGCCACCACCGGCGGCAGGATCAGGTTCTCGTCGACGGTGAGCGTGGCGAAGATGCCGCGTTCCTCCGGCACGAAGCCGATGCCGCGATGGGCGACGCGGTGCAGCGGCAGACGCATCAGATCGCCGCCGTCGAAAGTGACACTGCCGCTGCGCTTGCGAACCAGCCCCATGATGGCGCGCAGCGTGGTGGTCTTGCCGACGCCGTTGCGGCCAAGCAAGGTCACGGTCTCACCACGAAAGACATCGAGGTTGACGCCATGCAGCGCATGGCCCTCGCCATACCAGGCATGCAGATCGCGCACGGCAAGCAGCGGCTCACTCATGCTCGGTCCCCATGTAAGCGATGCGGACACGCTCGTCCGTGCTCACCGTTGCGTAGTCGCCGGCGGCGAGCACCTGGCCGCGTTGCATGACGGTGATCCAGTCGCAAAGATCGGCGACGACGGTGAGGTTGTGCTCGACCATCAGCACGGCGCGGTCTCTGGCCAGCGAACGGATGATGCCGGAAATGGCGCCGACATCCTCGTGCCCCATGCCAGCCATCGGCTCGTCGAGCAGCAGCACTTTCGGATCGAGCGCCAGCGTGGTGGCGATCTCGAGCACGCGCTTCCTGCCATAGGAGAGATCGCCGGCCAGACGATGCGCGACATCGTCGAGGCCGGCGATGCCGAGAAGCTCGCGTGCCCTCGGTGTCAACTGGTCGAGTGCGGCCAGCGAGCGCCAGAACTGGAAGCCCAGCCCGCTCGGCCGCTGCAGGGCGACGCGGACATTGTCGAGGACGCTCAGATGCGGAAAGATCGCCGAGATCTGGAACGAGCGGACGAGACCCATGCGCGCCACCCTGGCCGGCGCGGTGCGGGTGATGTCGTTGCCCAACAATTCGATCCTGCCGCTGGTCGGCTGCAGGAATTTGGTCAGCAGGTTGAAGATCGTCGTCTTGCCGGCGCCGTTCGGTCCGATCAGCGCATGGATCTGGCCGTGATGGACGTCGAGGTCGACATTGTTGACGGCAACGAAACCGGCGAAATCACGCCTGAGGCCGCGGGCGGAAAGCACCACCCGCGGCGTGTCCTTTCCGCCGCCCGACTGGCCGGCCACAGCTTGCGCCGCTGTCACTTGGTGACGAGCGGGCAGCCGCTGTCTTCGGCCTTGGTGAAGGCCTTGTCTCCGGGAATGGTCGCCAGATAGGTGTAGTAGTCCCAGTCCTTCTTGCTCTCCTCGGGCTTCTTGACCTGATAGAGATACATGTCGTGCACCATCGAGCCGTCGGCCTGCACCTTGCCGTTGGCGGTGAAGACGTCGTTGACGGGCATCTCATGCAGCTGCTTGGCCACCGCCTCGGTCTCGTCGGTGCCGGCCTTGTCGATGGCCTTCAGATACTGGGTCACCGCCGAATAGGTGCCGGCCTGGACCATGTTGGGCATGCGGTTGGTGCGCTTGAAGAAGCGGTCGGCGAATTTGCGGCTCTCGTCGTCACGGTCCCAGTAATAGCCTTCGGTCAGCACGACGCCCTGCGCCGCCTGCAGGCCGAGGCCGTGCACTTCGGCAAGGGTGAAGAGAAGTGCCGCCAGCCGCTGGCCGCCGGCGACAATGCCGAACTCGGCCGCCTGCTTGATCGAGTTGGAGGTGTCGAGGCCGGCATTGGCAAGGCCGATGACCTTGGCGCCGGAGGACTGCGCCTGCAGCAGGAAGGAGGAATAGTCCGTGGACCCCAGCGGATATCGCACTTCGCCCAGCACCTTGCCGCCGCTGGCTTCCACCAGCTTGGCGGTCTGGTCCTTCAGCGAATAGCCGAAGGCGTAGTCGACGGTGATGAAATACCAGCTGTCGCCGCCCTGCTTGACAAGGTCGCCGCCGGTGCCGACGGCCTGCGAATGCGTGTCGTAGGCCCAATGGAAGCCATAGGGCGAGCATTGCTTGCCGGTCAGGTCGGTCGAAGCAGCGCCGGTGACGATGTCGATCTTCTTCTTTTCCTTGGACAGCCCCTGGACAGCGAGCGCCACCGAAGAGGTCGTCAACTCCATGATCGCGTCGACTTGCTCGGTGTCATACCACTGGCGGGCGATGTTGGAGGCGATGTCCGCCTTGTTCTGGTGGTCGGCGCTGACGATCTCGATCGGCGTGCCCTGGACCTTGCCGCCAAAATCCTCGACCGCCATTTTTGCGGCCTCGACCGACCATTTGCCGCCGAAATCGGCATAGACGCCCGACTGGTCGTTGAGGATGCCGATCTTGACCTTGCCGTCGGAAATTTCGCCGGCCGCCGCCGGCATCGCAGTCGCCGCAAGAAGCGCGGCGGAGACGAGATAGGATGCTTTCACAGGTGGGTTCCTCCCTTGTGGACGACGCCGGGAAACGCGGCGGCCTTGCAATGGTTCAACAGTTCGGTCCGATTCTCTCTGAAATTCGGGTCGTCGCGCCCGCCACTCCTCCTCTTGGCAACTCCTCCGCCCCGGTGCGTGGGAAAGTAGCATCACATTTCGTGAGGGGAGAATGCTATTTTCGTAGCATGGCGTGCGGGCATCTCGGCAGCTTCCAGATCAAACGAGCTGGGTTTCGGCTGCTTGCTGGCTAAGGCATTGACCCGGCTGATTTTTCCACTCTTATCTCGAGTTCACGTCGATCGAGTTCACGTCGATCTAGTGGAAAACCCATGTTTTTCAGTGGCTTACCTTGCAAATCTCGGCTTCATTCACCACGGCAGCCTTTTGCCATCGCGGAAGAAGCCGCCGGTCGGGCCGTCGTCCGGCAAGGTCGCGGCCCAGACGATGCCGGCCGCCCCTTGCGCCACCGGGCGCCCGCCCGGGCCGCCCATATCGGTCGCGACCCAGCCGGGGCAGATGGC
Source organism: Mesorhizobium sp. P2_D6 (assembly GCF_056404315.1). Classification (NCBI taxonomy): domain Bacteria; kingdom Pseudomonadati; phylum Pseudomonadota; class Alphaproteobacteria; order Hyphomicrobiales; family Phyllobacteriaceae; genus Mesorhizobium; species Mesorhizobium sp. P2_D6. The sequence goes on from NZ_JBFUEG010000021.1 coordinate 80,205, forward strand.
ATTGACCAGCACGCCGGCGCCGCGCAATTCGGCCGCCAGGATGCAGGTCAGCGCGTTGAGCGTCGCCTTGGTCGTCGAATAGGCCGGCGCGCCGGCGCCCATCGAGGCGAGCGAACCGCCCTCGGAGGAGACGTTGACCAGCCGGCCATGGCCGGAGGCGCTGAGGAGCGGCGCGCAGGCGGCAGCTATGCGCCAGGCGCCGAAGACATTGGTCTCGAAGGCTTCGCGGATCACCGTCCAGTCGGGTTTTAGCGCCCGCGCACGCGGGTCGTAATGGATGGCGGCGTTGTTGACGAGCACGTCGAGGCGGCCGAAGCGGCGCTCGATATCGGCCGCGGCAAGGGCTGCCGCGTCAGGTGCCGCGACATCCAGAGCGATGGCCTCCACCTTGCCGCCGAGTTGCCTCGCGGCCGCCTCGCCCTTGGCGAGATCGCGCGTGCCGAGCAGCACGGTGAAACCGAGCGCCGCCAGCTGACGCCCCGTCTCCAGCCCGATGCCGCGATTGCCGCCGGTGACGAGCGCGACCTTGCCGGAATGGGGTGTGGTGGTGGTCATTGGCGGGGTCCTGTGCCGCATCAATAGTGCACGAAAGATCGCATAGGTGGGATCGAATGATTAGGGCGTGGAGACGACAATCGCTGTGCGATGGGGTGCATCGGTCGCGAAGGCCGATGCGCAAGGTCGAGTTCCTTCACCCCCCTCTGTCCTGCCGGACATCTCCCCCGCAAGGGGGAGATCGGCAGTTTCGCCAACAGGGCTCTTTCTTGGAACGTTGGTGATTTGGCGAAGCATCGGCGACATCTTGATCTCCCCCCTTGCGGGGGAGATGGCCGGCAGGCCAGAGGGGGGTGTCCAAGTGCTAGCCTATCAAAACTGGATGGCCAACGCCCGCCCTCACCGCCTCTGCGGATAGATCGTCTCGCCGCGCTTCAGCATCTCGACGAAGGCCTCGATCTTCTTCCTGCGCCCGGCTTCGGTCTTCATGTTGTGGGTGCGGAAGGCGAGCGCGAAGCGGTTCTGGGCGGAGAGTTTTGCCAGCATCGCTTTCGCCTCAGGTTCGGCATCGATGGCGGCCTGCAGATCGTCGGGGATCTTCATGTCCTTGCCACTGGCATAGGCGCGGTCCCAGCGGCCGTCTGCCTTGGCCGCTTCGACCTGTCGCAACCCGTGCTCGGTCATCCGGCCCTCGTCGACCAGGCGGGCGACATTGTCGATGTTGATCTTGCTCCAGATGCTCTTTTTGCCGCGCGGCGTGTAGCGCTGCAGAAAGCTCTTGTCATCGAGCGACTTGCGCACGGCATCGATCCAGCCGAAGCACAGCACCACGTCGATGGCCTGCTTGGGCGTGATCGAGGCGAGGCCCGAGCCGACCTTGTGCACCTTGATCCAGACCTCGGTCTCGCCGGCGTGGTTCTCCCGCAGCCAGGCGTAAAAACTTTCCGGATCGGGGAATTCGCGAACTTTTTCGGGATCGACCTTGATCGGCGCCATCAACACCTCGTTTGTTGCCGGACCGGCTATATCGGCTGTCGATGCCAGTCTCTGTCAGCAGAACCTCCGCGGGCCAAGCACCGGACCCCCTTCCCTTCCCCCCCTGTGGGAGAAGGTGGCTCGGCGCTTTAGCGCCGAGACGGATGAGGGGTGTTCCAGGGAACGCCAACGTCTCACTCCGCTGGAACACCCCTCATCCGTCTTGCCGCTTCGCGGCAATCCACCTTCCCCCACAAGGGGGGAAGGAAGGGCGCTCTTTCACTGCAGATGCGGCTTCTTCAGAAAGCTGTTGCGGTCGGCGGATTTTACCCTGAGCCAGGTTTCGCGGCCGTCTCGCACCACCCTGAGTGGGATCTCGGAGCCGGCGGGGTTCTGCCATAGCTTGCGGTAGAAATCGGCGAGACCGTCGACCTCGCCGTCGCGCACGTCGGAGATGATGTCGCCCTGGCGCAGGCCGGCCTTGGCGGCGGGGCCGCCTTCGGCGACACTCATCACAATCACGGCGCCGTTCGACTCCGCCGAGAAGGCGCCGAGCCACGGCCGTGGCGGCTTCGCCACCTGGCCGCGTGTCAGCAGGTCGTCGAGGATCGGGGTCAGAAGGTTGATCGGCACGACCATGTTGATGTCGGCGACCTCGCCGTTGCGGCTCATCTGCAGGAGCAGCGAGCCGATGCCGAGCAGGCTGCCGTCCTGGCCGATCAGCGCCGCGCCGCCCCAGGACGGGTGCGCCGGCGCGATGAAGATCGCCTCGTCGAGCAGATATTCCCAATAGCCGGCGAATTCCTGCTTGGTGACGATGTGCGCCTTGACCGAGCGGCCGGTGCCGTCGGCAAACACCACGGGGTCGCCGACCTTGGCCCTCTCGGCATCGCCGAGCGCCACCGCCGGCAGGCCGAGCGGCGCCAGCGCCTGCACCAGGCCGAAGCCGGTCTCCTGGTCATAGGCCAGCGCATGCGCCGGCACCACGCGGCCGTCCTGATCGGTCAGCCAGACCTCTTCGGCCTCGGTGATGAGATAGCCGATGGTGAGCACGAGCCCGTCAGCGCGGATAACGACGCCACTACCTTCCCGGCGCGTGCCCAGGGCGTTCGCCGTAAAGGCGTCGTCGGGAACCGTGGCGCGCACAGCGACGACGGAACGCAAGAGCGGGGACAGGGGATCTATGGGCATGCTCTCATCCTGGCAGATATGCGTGGGCAGTATCTTCTATAGGTATGCCGCGCTGCACGAGACGCAAGGGTGAGAAGTGATCTGCGCAGCAGACGAAAAGCCAATTGCTTGGCTTTTCGAGCTTCGAACGCCCTGAGCCATGCGAAGGGCCGGGACAACCTTCGGCCTCGCGCTGCCCCTCATCCGCCCTTCGGGCACCTTCTCCCCGTGAACGGGGAGAAGGGAAAAGGCGCCGACATTGATAATAGTTCAACACAAGTTGAACCTTTCTAATTTGCACCTATCTTTTGCAGCATCTACCTTTCGCCGACTTTTCCGCCATCAGTCTCGCGCCGTCGCGCCAGCCGTTTCCGCCCGCCAAATCCAAGGAATTCCTCGCATGACCGAATACACCCCGCCGAAAGTCTGGAGCTGGAAGAAAGCCAATGGCGGCACGTTCGCCAGCATCAACCGGCCGATCGCCGGCCCGACGCATGACAAGGTGCTGCCGGTGGGCAAGCATCCGCTGCAGCTTTATTCGCTGGCGACGCCGAACGGCGTCAAGGTGACCGTCATGCTGGAGGAGCTTCTGGCGCTCGGCCACAAGGGCGCCGAATACGATGCCTGGCTGATCCGTATCAACGATGGCGACCAGTTCGGTTCGGGCTTCGTCGACGTCAATCCCAATTCCAAGATCCCGGCGCTGCTCGACCGCGGCGGCAAGGCGCCGGTTCGCGTCTTCGAGTCCGGCTCGATCCTGCTTTATCTCGCGGAAAAGTTCGGTGAATTCCTGCCGACCGAACAGCCGGCGCGCGCGGAGACCTTGTCCTGGCTGTTCTGGCAGATGGGGTCGGCGCCCTATCTCGGCGGCGGCTTCGGCCATTTCTATGCCTACGCGCCGGAGAAATTCGAATACGCCATCGACCGCTTCGCCATGGAGACCAAGCGCCAGCTCGACGTGCTCGACCGCCGGCTGGCGGAGACGGAATATCTCGGCGGAGCCGGCTATTCGATCGCCGACATGGCGGTGTGGCCCTGGTATGGCGGCCTGGCGCTCGGCCGCATGTACAATGATTCCGCCGAGTTCCTGTCGGTGCAGGACTATGAGCACGTGCAGCGCTGGGCCAAGGCGATCGACGCCCGCCCGACGGTGCAGCGCGGCCGCATGGTCAACCGCGCCTTCGGCGACCCGGCAATGCAACTGCACGAACGCCACGACGCCGGCGATTTCGAGACCAAGACGCAGGATAAGCTGGTGGCGGCGGAGTGACTTTTTACCCTCCCCCTTGTGGGGAGGGTCGCTGCGAAGCAGCGGGGTGGGGGTTGGCGCCAAGCACCCCCACCCGACCTTCGGTCGACCTCCCCACAAGGGGGAGGTAGGGCGTCTAGCCCTTCATCAACCGCGCCAACCTCGGCACGCCCTCGCCCACAGCGCGGTCATCGGCCAGCGTAAAGCTCATCCGCATCGTGTTGCGTCCCGAACCATCGGCATGAAACGCATTGCCCGGCACGAACGCCACGCGGGCTTCCTTGACCGAGCGGGCGAGCAGCGCTGTGGCATCCGAGCCCTCGGGTAGCGTCAGCCAGACGAACATGCCGCCTTCGGGGCGGCTCCAGCTCACACCGTCGGGCATTTCAGCCTCGAGCGCGGCAAGCAGAGCATCGCGGCGACCGCGATAGGCGCCGATCAGCTTTTCCACCTGGCCGTCGAACACGGCCTCGGAAACGCGGTGCATGACCAGCTGGTTGATCGACGGGCTGTGCAGGTCCGAGGCCTGCTTCATCAGCACCAAGCGCTCGACCACGCGGCGCGGCGCGCAGACCCAGCCGACGCGCATGCCCGGCGACAGGATCTTTGAGAACGAGCCGCAATAGAGCGTGCGGGCGTTTTCGATGCCGCCGGAGCGCTCGCAATCGATCGCCAGGATCGGCGGCTCGCCCTCGCCGTCATAGCGCAGCGCGCGATAGGCGGCGTCCTCGATGACGGCGATGTCGAGCTCGCCGGCGAGGTCGAGCACCGCCTCGCGCTGCGCGCGGTTCAGCGTCTCGCCGGTCGGATTGGCGAAATCGGGCACCAGATAGGCGAATTTCACCTTGCCGCCAGCGGCAGCGGCCGCCTGCTGGTAGGCGGCCGGCGTCATGTTGCCGCCGTCCGGCGTCAGCCGGTCATAGCGCGGCTCATAGGCGTTGAAGGCCTGCAGCGCGCCGAGATAGGTCGGCCACGTCACCAGTGCGGTGTCGCCGGGCGACAGGAACAGCTTGCCGAGATAATCCAGCGCCTGCTGCGAGCCGGAGGTGATGAAAATGTTGTGCTCATCGCAAGCGATGCCGAGCTTGCCCATCTGGCTGGCCAGCCAGCGCCGCAGCGGCAGATAGCCTTCCGAGACCTGGTATTGCAGCGCCGTGCCCGCGTCCGGGCCGCCGAGCACCGAAGCATAGGCATCGGCGATGGCTTGCGAGGGAAACAAAGCCGGATCGGGAATGCCGCCGGCAAACGAGATGATGTCGGGCTGGTCGAGCAGTTTCAGCAGCTCGCGGATTTCCGACGCCTTCATGCGCGAGGCGCGCGACGCCAACAGGTCCATCAAACTCATCAGCCCACCTCCCGGGATACGGCATCTGGTCAAGCATGATCGTTCCGACCATGCAAATTTAGGTCAATCTAGCTGACCTATTATCAGGCTCCCTCGCTTGCTGGAATAGCCAGAATGCCATTCCGCGTGGCCCAGGCGCAAAAGCAAACACATTTTTACCGCTCAACGTGGAAAATTGTTGCGCGCCCGAAGATCTGGGGCCGCACACTGGCCGGCGTGATGGACGACCGCGCCAAGGCAGTGGCGCGCTACAATGCCTACACCGAAGGAGGTGAAGGCGGCCGTGCCGCCGGAGAAGCTCCTGGTGTTCAACGTCAGCGACGGCTAGGCTCCGCTCTGCGCCTTCCTCGGCGTCGCGCTGCCCAACGAGCCCTTCCCCAACCTCAACGACCGCGAAAGCATCAAGAAGATCATCCGCGACATCATCAAGGGCAGCTACATCATGTTGGGGCTGTCGGTCGCGGCGATTGTGCTTGTGTTGGCGGCGCTGTGGTGGTGGCTGGGGTAGGCAAGGAGAGGAAGATGCCTGCTCCACTTTGGGAGTTGGGCGACCGGCTTGCCTCAGCAGTCGCCGCGCCTCGCGCGTGCGATTTCGGCGCCGCGACCGCCTAGAACGGCAGCCGTATCTCATCGATCGCCTTCGACTCCGTCCAGCCAATGTCCTTCTGGATCTCCGTCGGCAACGCATTCAGTGCCCTCACGGTCTTCCTGTGCCTGCTGACGCGCGCCAAGGCGGCGCGAATTCTGGTGAGACTTTCAAACATCGGTAACCTCCATGCAGCAGCAGGGCGCTGCCTCGGGCTCGCTCTTGCACGGCCTCTGTAACCGATCGATTGCACGGCAACGGTGAAGCGGTTCACATAGCGATGCCCGTCAGAAACATTTGTATGCAAATCAGTTTCGGGAATTGAAGAAGCGCCACGAAGGGCTGCGCAAGAGTACACGCGTGCAACGATGTCAGACACTTGGCCTGCTGGCCTGAAGTGTCGATTCAGCCGCCGTCGGCCAAGCCCTTATTCCGGAGCCTGCGAATCTTCGGATGAGGCTTGCTGAAAAAGCCGGACAGAATATTCGGACCCGCTTCGCCCGGCCGCAGCCTGATGCCGTCCTCGAAGCCATTCAGCGTCACGCATTCGAAGCCGTTGTCAGCAAGCAGCGCTACCAGCGAGTCCCGGTCGAAATGGTGCAAATGCTCGTTGGGCAGACGCATGCGCCACGTCTCGAACCACGCATCGCCATCGGCGCCGAGCTCACGCCAGCGACAATAAGGAACGGCGATGGCCAGATGGCGGGTCTGAAGGCGAGCGAGAAAACTTAAGTCAGGGATGTGCTCCAGCACGTCGAACATAGCCACGAGATCCCACGCGCCGGCGAGCGCCTCATCCCAATCGACAAAGCGCACACCCTTGGGCAGCGGAAACCGGGTGATGTCGCAGCCGGCACAGTCGGCAACCCCGGTAATCTTGGCCGCCTCGATAAACGTGCCGGTGCCATAGCCGATCTCGAGCACCGACCGCGGTATCTCACCGGTGATCCCCAGCACCCAGCCAAGCCGCTGATAGCCGAGCTTGATGGTGCGGTCGCTCAGGTCCTCGTAATACGACATATATTGCTTGTCATATTTGATCGGCGTGACGTCGATCTGGTGGATCACGCCAAACCGGTCGATCTCGTAATTGTCTAGCATTGGCGTTAGGCCCCGGGATTGCGAAGCCTTACATCATGGAGTTGAACGTAAAGTAAGTGGCCAGGGGGTGGTAGTTGCATTGACCGCTGCCCCAGGGGCCGAGCACGCTCGCAATCAAAGGAGTACTAGAATACGCTCGTCAGCAAAGCGTTGACCCAGGGGGGCAAGACACCCGCACATGGAGCGAAGGCTTACCGCAATCCTTGCTGCCGATGTGGTTGGCTACAGCCGCCTCATGGGCGAGGACGAGGTCGGCACGCTCGAGCGGTTGAAAAGTTGCCGTCGCGAACTGGTCGACCCTGCGATCAAGGAATTCCACGGGCGCATTATCAAGCTCATGGGCGACGGCGCGCTGGTCGAGTTCGCCAGCGTCGTCGATGCCGTCCAGTGCGCTGCCATGATCCAACGCCGGATGGCCGATCGCAACAATGGCACCGCCGAT
>NZ_JBFUEG010000022.1:0-80906 GCF_056404315.1 Mesorhizobium sp. P2_D6
CGAGCTGTCGCTGAGGCAGCGCGGGATCAAGCCGCGGCTGATGCGGCGAGCCAACAAGCATCATCCGCGCCTGCCGGCGCGCCTGAAGCAGTTCAACCAGCTGATCGCCCGGCAACGCTTTGCCGTCGAGACAACCTTCGCCACCTTGAAGAACCGCATGCGACTTTGCGCCATCCGCTATCGCGGCCTGGCCAAGGCGGCAGGACAGGTCCTCATCGCGGCCATGGCCTTCAACATGCGCCGCTGGGTRACGCTGGCCACCTGAGCCTGGGTCGCACTGCGCCCGAAACCCACCGAATACGCCAACTCCTACCCTATCCGGCCGCAAACCAGCGCCGCAAAGCACCTCCCTGCGCCCCTGCCGCCTCTCCAGGCGTCCAAAGCCCGATAACGCAACAGGCCCACAAGGGGAGAAGGAAGAAGCGCCGCTCAAATCACATTCAATTCCCGGAACGCGCGCCCCTCGGCCACCCGTTCGTACCCAAACGCCGAGCAATCCACCGTCCTGTAGCCGCCATGCACCAGAAGCTCGGCCAGCGCCTTGCCGACGGCCGGCGCCTGCTGCAGGCCGTGGCCGGAAAATCCATTGGCGAAGATGAAATTGCCGACCTCGGGATGCGGCCCGATCACCGCGTTCTGGTCGAGCGTGTTGTAGTCGTAGTGGCCAGCCCAGGCGCGGGTCGGCTTGATCGCCTCGAAGGCCGGGATACGGGTTGCCAGCACCGGCCAGATCACCTCTTCGAACAGCGGCCAGTCGACGTCGAAATCCCGGGGGTCGGCGGGACCATCGCCCTCTTCCGGCTCGGCGCCGCCGGTGAGATAGACCGAGCCTTCCGGCCGGACATAGATGCCGGAGGGATCGACCAGCAGCGGCATATCGGCATATTTCTCCCGCGCCTCGAAGACGAAGACGTTGCGCTTGCGCGGCTCGACCGGCAGCGCGAGCCCGGCAAGAGCGGCGACCTTGCCGGCGTTTGGGCCGGCGGCGTTGACCACGATGCCGGCTTCGAGCTTTTCGCCATTGTCGAGGGTCACGCCAGTAACCCGGCCACCTTGGCGCTCAATGCCGGTAACATCGGCGGCGATGAAATCGATCTTCCTGTCACGCAGCGCCTTGCGGAACAGTGTCAGCATGGCATGGGCGTCGAACCAGCCCTCGCCGCTACGGCCAAAGGCGCCGGCGCTGATGCCTTCCGTCGACAGCCAAGAAAAGCGCTTTGCCAGCTGGTCGGCATCCTCGAGCAGAATGTCGGCGCCCTCGGCGACCTGCGCTTCGTGGTTGGCTTTGAGGATCGGCAGTCCGGCCTCGCCGGCAAGGATCAGATAGCCGCCCTCGCGAAAGCCGATATCGGCATCCGCGCCGAAGGTTTCCTTCAGCCGCCGGAACAGGGTAAGCGTGAACTGCGACAGGCGGATATTTTCCGGGATCGAGAATTGCTGACGGATCGAGGCCATGGAGAGCGTCGTCGCCGCATGGGCGAATTGCGGATCGCGCTCGACCAGAGCGATCGAGCCGGAAAAGCCTTCCTCGCGCAGATAGTAGGCGACCGAGGAGCCGACGATGGCCCCGCCGATGATGACGATGTCGTAGCGCACTCTTGTTCTCCAATCCGCTGGCCTTACGCGGCCGGCAAGGAAATCTCGAAGCGCGTGCCGCGCCCGGAGTCAACCAGCGCGATCGTGCCATCATGCGCTTTCAGGAGGGCCAGCACGATGCCGAGGCCCATGCCGGTGCCGCCGGATTCGCGCCGCGTGGTGAAGAATGGCTCGAAAATGCGAGCCCTGTTGCTCGGCGAAATGCCGGCGCCGTCGTCGCTGACCGTAATGGTTGCCTTGCCATCGGCGCCGGCTGCCGCCAGCAAGACCTGCGTCGCGCCATGCCTCGCCGAATTGTCGATCAGGTTGGCAAGGACGATCGCCGCATTCTCGGCCGAGATGCGCAGGCCGATGGCGCTGCCCGCCTCGACTTTGACCGCCAGCCTGCCGTCCACCGGCAGCAGCGCCAGCGCTGCATCGAGCGATGTGCTTTCGCCGCTCGGCGCCAGGTTTTCGGCGCGCGCCAGGTCGAGCAGGCGGCGAACCAACAGGTTGAGCCGGCCGGCATCGTTGACGATGTTGCCGGAAAACCGCTTGCGCTCGGCGGCGTCCATCGCATCGCCGGAATCGCGCAACAGCTCGGCCGCGCCCTGGATCGCCGTCAGCGGCGATTTGAGCTCGTGCGAGACATGAGTGGCAAAGGTCTGGATGCTGTCGGAGCGCGCCTGCAGCTTTTCAGCCATGTCGAGGAAGGCGGCGGACAGTTCGGCCATTTCGCGCGTGCCGTGGTGGTCGAGCGGCCGGATCGCATCACGGTCACCAGCGGCAATGCGCCTTGTTCGCTCCATCAGCGCGTAGATCGGCCGGCTGACGGTGCGCAGGAAGACCAGCGCGATCAGCAGCGTGCCGCAAAGCATGGCGATGGCCGCCAGCGTCACCTTGCCGCGCTCGCCATAGAGGTGTTTGACGATGTTGTTCGGCGTCCGCGACAGATAGATCACGCCGGCGACCCGGCCATCGACTGCAATCGGCATGGCAACAAAAACGCGGACCTTTGTGCCGCGGCTGACCGAATAGAGCGGCGGCGGCGGCTGGTCGGGAATGCGTTGCCTGAGCACGCTGGCGTAGTGGCCAGCAAGCGCCTCGCGCACCTCCTCGACATGGGCCAGCGACAATCCGACCTCGTCGCGCCCGGCAATGACGACACCGTGCGGGTCGAGCAGCCGGAAGCCCGCCAAAGTGGTTTTCTGCGTGGTGTCGAGAATGCCGGACAGGCTGGCGCCTATCGCCGCAAAGGCTGGATCGGTGGCGGTAGCGATGCCGGCGGGCCGGGTCGGCAGCAAATAGTCGGAGGCGAGATCGAGGCTGGGCTCGATCGGCTGGTAAGGCGAATCGTCGCCACGGCTGGCATCATCGCTCTCCGCCTCCACCGACCCGCCGAGCTTGTCCTGGGAAATGCCGGCGACGCGCACGTCCTGTGCATAGATGGCGGCAATGACGGCGCCTTGCGCAATCAGCTCGCCTTCGGTCTGGCGTATCAGCTGGTTTTCATAAAGCCGAAAGAAGAACAGGCCGACCAGCGGCAGCGCCAGCACCATGATGAGGATGGCGAGAACCACCGTGGCCAGCCTTGGCCGCCATTTGGTGCCGATCCATTTGCGGTCGCTCAGGCGCCGCATCGGCCAAGCCGGAAGCCGACCCCATGCAGGGTTTCGATGGCGTCGAGGCAGCCCACCGCCGCCAGCTTGGCGCGAATGTTGCGGATATGGCTGTCGACGGTGCGGTCGGCGACATGAATGTTGGCGGCATAGGCGCTGGCCACCACCAAATCGCGGCCCAGCACATGCGCCGGCCGCGCCAGAAACCCTTTCAGGATCGAGAATTCGATCGCCGTCAACGCCAGTTCCTTGCCGTCGAAACTGGCGCCATGGCTGGCCGGTGTCAGGCTGAGCTTGCCATGCGCAAAGGCCCTGTCGTCGGCCGGCTCCGGCACGGCGCGGGCGCGGCGCAAAATGACATTGACACGCGCCACCAGTTCACGCGGGCTGAACGGCTTCGTCACATAGTCGTCGCCGCCCATTTCGAGCCCAAGGATGCGGTCGATTTCCTCGTCACGCGCCGACAGGAACAGCACCGGCACGTCCGAGCGTTGCCTGAGCCGCCGGCAGACCTCCAGCCCGTCCATCTCAGGCATGCCGATGTCGAGCACGACGAGATCGGGCTCGCGGCGTTCGATCGCCTGCAGGGCGGCCGCGCCGTCAGACACGGCCTGTGTCTTCATGCCAGCCTTTTCCAGTGCAAAGCAGATGATCTCGCGTATGTGCGGATCGTCGTCGGCGACCAGGATCTGATGCGGCATGAATCTAGCGGTCCAGCACTGAAGGTTGCGAGGGTTGGGTAGGTTGCTGAGGTGGAGGAAGCACGAGCGGGCCTCTTTTGTCGAGAATCTGCACGAGCCTCCAGGCGCGAAAGCTCCAGGCGCGCCACTTCTTCTGTTCGGCGATATAGTCGTCGGCCGTCTGCAGGTAGACCACCCAGGTGGTCAGATGTCCGGTCTGATGCATGTAATAGCGGTCCAGTGCCGGCAGGGCGACGGCGCCGAATGAGCGCAGATACTCGGCATCGAGCGGGGTGCCGGAGCCAGACATTTCAAGCGAGTGGTCGACATTGAAGTTGGCGATCATTGCGGCGAAGTTGATGAAGCAGCAGGCATAAAGCGTCGCCGATAACGTCAGAAGATTGGCCGAGAACAGCCATTCGTTGGATTTTCTGAGAGCAATGCGGGCGATGATCAGCGCAAGCCCTGATGCCACCAGCCCCATCCAGACGAAAGCAGCGATGCGCCAATAGGTCAGCGCATAGACGCCGATATAGAGGTCGAGCCGCAGGATTGACGAGATGACCAGCACGATGTTCTGCGCCACCCAGACATAGACCAGCCGGCGGATCAGCGGATCGCTTGATGTTTCGCTGCCCGGCCGCAGCGCCGCCAGCACGAAGCCGGCGGCGAGCAGCGCGGTGACGATCAGCGGATAGGCACCGCGATGCGCATAGGCGGCATAGCTCATGCCATCGGGAAGGGCGACCCCACCCCAGAGATAGGCGGCGTCGAGCCCGGTCTGCAGCGCAAACAGGGCGTTGAAGACGATCAGCGCGCGCAAGATGGCGCCTTTGCCGAAGACGATATCCTCAACGACATGCCGCTCCGGTTTGGCCGCCGGCTGGGCGCCGGCAAGGTTCTGCCTCGGCCGCGGGATAAGACGCCGGAAGCGCGGCAGACGTGGCCGCAGCAAGGCCCAGACGCAGGCGAGCACGACCAGCCAGAAGGCAATCCGCGCCAGCTGGATGAGATCGAGGAGCTTCATCAGGTCGATCAGCGACAGCCAGTAGTCGATGACCGGATTGGCGGCGCCGAACAGCGTGAGGAAGACGGCGCCCAGCGTCAGCGGCATCACCCAGACCGCGATGGACGCGAACCGGATCCGGCGCCGGCCGAAGCGACGCGCCGTCTTGCGCCAGCGGATGAAATCCCGGATGAACCGCAGTGGCACCGCCAGCAGGAACAGCGCGATCTGGCCGGCAATGCGGGCGATGCGGTGTTGCAACCGCCCGGCCAGCGACAATGCAAACACCACCATGGCCACGAGCGCGACCGAGACCGACAGCGCGCTGACATTTTCAGCCAGCGGCAGCAGCGCGACCAACAGGCAGGCCGGCTTGAGCCACGGCATTGGGGAATTGAGGGCAGCGGGATGCACGGCGACAACCGCGCCGGCAGTCACGATGGCGAACAAAAGGACGGTAATGCCGGCAGGTTGGGCGTAGAAGAGAAAATCCGCCAGCGCGACGAGCAGGACGGCAATGCCGAAGCGGCTGCAGAAGCTGACGAACGATGTCATGCGCGGACTTTCCTGGTGGGCTGGATCCGGCCGACGGGCGGATGCTTGGGTATAAAAGGGAGCAGGCTTGCCTCCGGGCGATGGCGGGCCTCCGGCCGCGGCGGATCGACCAGCCACCAGCTTTCGCTGCGCAGCCGGTAAGGCAGGGACCAACGGTGGATGTTTCGCTGTTGCATGCCGCTGTTGTCGCGGATCCGCATGGATACGGCAGGGCGCAGCGAAGGAGGTTTTCCGCAGACCCGTGCAGTTTTCGTGCAGGAACCAGCCCCCTTCTCCCCGTTCACGGGGAGAAGGTCCCGGCAGGGGGATGAGGGGCAGCGCCGACTTCGGGCAAGCCGCACCCTTGCCTCACCCGCCTGTTGCCGGCATAGATCGAGCATGGAACCCTACCGCCCGCGCCGCTCTGTACTCTACGTCCCCGCCTCCAACGACAAGGCGCTGGCCAAGATCGCGACACTTACCTGCGATGCCGTCATTATCGACCTCGAAGACGCCGTTGCTCCCGCCGACAAGGTCGCGGCGCGTGAAAAACTGGCGGCTATTTTCGCCAGCCGGTCGAAGCGGCGCTGCGAGATGATCGTGCGCGTCAACGCGCTGTCCAGCGAATGGGGCAACCATGATTTGCTGGCCGCGGCGAAATTCGAGCCCGACGGCATCTTGCTGTCCAAGGTCGCCACGCCGCGCGACATCCTCGAAGTCGGCGACGTGCTCGACGATAATTTTGCCCCCGACAGCGTCAAACTATGGGCGATGATCGAGACGCCCAAGGCCATGCTCAACATCGGCGCCATAGCCGAACTCGGCCGCGACCCGGCCTCGCGCCTCAATTGTTTCGTTGCCGGAACGAACGATCTGGTCAAGGAGACCGGCATTCTGGCGACGCCCGACCGGCGCTACCTCGTACCATGGCTGATGCAAATGGTGCTGGCTGCCCGCGCCGGCGGAATCGACATGCTGGACGGCGTCTCCAACGATTTTCGCGACCTCGATGCTTTTGCGCGCGAGTGCACGGAAGCTGCGGCCATGGGGTTCGACGGCAAGACGCTGATCCACCCGGCCCAGATCGAAGCCGCCAACCGCGCCTTTGCACCGGCGCCAGATGCCCTGGCCGAGGCGCGCGCGGTGAAAGATGCCTTCGCCCTGCCGGAAAATGCCGGCAAGGGCGTGATTGCGCTGAACGGCAGGATGGTCGAGCGGCTGCATCTGGCGCAGGCCGAAAAACTGCTGGCGAAGGCCGCCGCCATCGGCGCATGATTGCCGAAGCCGGCTTCGAAAAAGATCCCGCCCGACAAGACAAACTCACGACAGGACTTGAACCATGAGACTCTACCGCTTTTTATCCGCGCCCGACGATTCAACCTTTTGCCACAAGGTCACCGCGGCGCTGAACAAGGGCTGGCACCTCTACGGCTCGCCGACCTACGCCTACGACAAGAAAACCAAATCGATGCGCTGTGGCCAGTCGGTCGTGAAGGATATCGACGGCCAGGAATACGGGCCGGATACGAAGCTGAGCGATTGGTAGGCTTTGCCAAAGCGCCGACGCAGGATGTGTCGAGATCCAGGTCAGGCCGAGTCGAAAATGGTGGCTTCCGAGAACCGGAGCGGAGCGTACTTTAAGTACGTGAGCACCGGAAGCGCAGGAAGCTACTATTTGCAGGCCGGCCTCACCTGAAGATCGGCACAGCCTTACTCCGCCGCCTCTTCAATCTTCTCCATATCATCGTCCGACAGGCCGAAATGGTGGCCGATCTCGTGGATCAGCACGTGGGTGACGATGTCGCCCAGCGTCTCTTCGTTCTCGGCCCAGTAGTCGAGGATGGCGCGGCGGTAGAGGGTGATGCGGTTCGGGCCTTCGCCGGTCTGCGGATTCCAACGCTCGGCAATGCCGCGGCCCTCGAACAGGCCAAGCAGGTCGAACGGCGTCTCCAGCGACAGATCGTCCATGATCTCGTCGGTCGGGAACTCGGCGATCACGATGACGATCTCGCCGGTCAGCTTGCGAAAATCGTCCGGCAGATGCGCGTACGCCTCCAGCGCCAGAAACTCCATTTCCTCGATCGAGGGCGAGAGTTCGTCGTGCCAGGTGCGGGTCTTGTAGATGCGGGCCATGCGTTGTCCTTTGATCCCGGCATATAGGCTTTCGCACCGGACTCGGCAATGAAGCGGCAATTTCATGACGTCAATGGCTATAGAGGAATAAATTCCTTCTGACTCCGCTTGACTCTTGGGGCACCCTCTGGAATCTATAGGAACATAACAGGAACAATTGTGAGAGAAACTGACCGTCATGGCGACATCAGCCGTGGCGCGGGAGACTGTTTTTGCCCTGCGCCGCCAGATCGCGAAGATCGAGGGAACGCTGCCCGAGCGCCTGGCCGCGCCGGCTGGCGAGCGGCCTCGCGCGCGTGCTTACGGCGATGCCGGCGGGCCAGAATCCGATATCGCACCGGACATCACCATCATCCGGCGCGGCCTTGCCGTAGCGTCACCGGATGCCTTCCTGCCCACCGGCCTTGAACGCCTCGATGCCACACTCAGCGGCGGCCTGCCGAAAGCCGCCCTCACCGAGATCCATGGCCTCGAGACCCGCAATGCCGGGGCGGTCGCCGGCTTTGTGCTGTCGCTGGTCAGCCTGATCCTCAGGGGGCAGAGATTGCCCGTGCTGTGGATCGGCACGTCGGAGATTTTTCGCGAGGCCGGCTTTCCCTATGCCAGGGGATTGCAGGGCATGTTCGGCATCGCGCCGGAGCAATTGCTGTTTTCCGAGGCGGCGAAACTCACCGATGCGCTGTGGGTGGCCGAGGAAGCCGCGAAGATGACCGCGCTGGCCGCAATCATCCTCGAAATCCGCGGCAGCCCGCAGCGGCTCGACCTCACCGCAACGCGCCGGCTGCACGCCCGCGCGCAAAGCGCCGGCCGGCCGGTGTTTCTGCTGCGCCAGGCCGGCGAGGCCGAGCCAACGGCGGCACCCGTACGCCTTATCGTGTCGACCGCAGCGGCTGCAAGCCGCCGGACCATCGCCGGGCCGCTCGCCGGCTCGATCGGCCGCCCCGCCTTCACCGTCAGCATCGGCAAGAGCCGTAGCGCTCTGCCGGGACAATTCACACTGGAGTGGAACCCCGATGAACACAGTTTCGAAGAAAGACGGGAAGAACGGCCAGAGAATTCTGTCGCTGTGGTTTCCGCATCTCGGGGCAGAGCGGATCCTGCGCCAGCGCCTGGGACGGTCGTGGCGTTCCCGGCCGTCGGATCATTTGCCTCTGGTGATCAGCCATCGCGACCGCAGCGCCCAGCGCATATCGGCCCTCGACGAGCGGGCTGAGGCGCTGCACCTGAAGCGTGGCATGGGTATCGCCGACGCGCGCGCCATGCATCCCTCGATCGACATTGTCGAGGCCGATCCGGAAGCCGACCGCCGGCTGCTCGAAGGCCTCGCCGACTGGTGCGACCGTTATACGCCGCTGGTGGCGCTCGATGGCGCCGACGGGCTTTATCTCGACGTCACCGGCTGCACGCATCTGTTCGGCGGCGAACGCGCCATGCTGGATGACATTCTTGCACGCTTTTTCCAGCAGGGTTTCGATGTCCGCGCCGGCCTTGCCGCGACGCCGGGCGCGGCCTGGGCGGCGGCGCGCTTCTGTGGCGACCGCATCGTTCCCTCAGGCGAGGAGGAAGCGCTGCTTGCCCCTTTGCCGCTGGCCGCGCTACGCATCGAAGCCGATATCCGCGCCAGCCTGGAAAGTGTGGGCCTGCGCACCGCGGGCGCAGTCATGGCCGCACCGCGCGCACCGCTTGCCCGTCGCTTCGGCTCTACCTTGCTGTTGCGGCTAGACCAGGCGCTCGGCCGTCTCGACGAGGCGGTGTCGCCGCGCCTGCCCGTAGCGCCGCTTTCGGTCGAGCGCCACCTCGCCGAGCCGGTCGTGTTGACCGCCGAGATCGAGCGGCTGGTGGAAATGCTGGCGGTGACCCTGAAGGCCGACCTCGAGCGCCGCGGCGAAGGCGCCCGGATGCTGGCGCTGCTTTTGTTTCGCGTCGACGGCGCCGTCAGCCGCATCGCCGTCGGCACCTCACGGCCTTTGCGCGAACCAAAGCTGATCCAGCGCCTGTTCCACGAGCGGCTGACAGCACTCGAACAGGACATCGATGCCGGCTACGGCTTCGACCTGGTGCGGCTTTCCGTGTTGGCAGCCGCAGCCTTCGACATGCAGCAGGCCGATTTGACCGGAGAGGCGCAAGATGACGGCGCCGACATCGCGCTGTTTGCCGACCGCATCCGCGCCCGACTCGGCGACAATGCTGTGCTCAAAGCGGTCGCCGTCGAGAGCCATCTGCCGGAGCGCGCCGTCGCCACCATCCCCTTCTCGGAGGCGCCGCAACGGACCACGCCGCCGAAAAGATCGGACCGGAAAGACGCGCCGCCGACAACCATCTTCCCGCCGGAGCGGCCGATCCGGCTGTTCCGTTCGCCCGAGCCGATCGAGGTGCCGGCGACCGAAATGCCGGAGGGACCGCCGATGAATTTCCGCTGGCGCCGCGCGCTCTACCGGGTCGCCCGCGCCGAAGGGCCCGAACGCATCGCGCCGGAATGGTGGCAGAAGGGCGAGGAGGACGCGCCGACGCGCGACTATTTCCGCATCGAGGACAGCGACGGCCGCCGCTACTGGCTCTACCGCCAGGGGCTCTACGGCGCCGGCCAGCCTTCGCCGCGCTGGTTCATGCACGGGGTCTTCGCATGAACGCGCTGACCATCATCCCCTATGCCGAATTCGGCATCCAGTCGAATTTCTCCTTCCTGCGCGGCGCCTCCAAGCCGGAGGAACTGGTGGTGGCGGCGAAATTCCTCGGCTTCTCCTCGATCGGGCTAGCAGATCGCAACACCGTCGCCGGCGTCGTGCGCGCCTGGCAGCAGGCCAAGGTTGAGAAGCTCGCCTACCACCCCGGTTGCCGGCTGGTGTTCGGCGACGGCACGCCGGACATTCTCGCCTATCCGCAGAACCGCAAGGGCTGGGGCCATCTCTGCCGCATGCTGACGCAGGCCAATCTGCGCGACGAAAACGAGAAAGGTGCAACTCTTCTCCAGCACAGCGACCTGCTCGAATGGGGCGATCTTCTGTCGCTGGCGGTGCTGCCGGATCTCTCGGCGAATACCGACGATCCCCTGGCATTGATCCGTCAGCTGAAGGATCGTTTTGGCGCCAACCTGCGGCTAGGCGTGGCGCCGGACTATCGCGGCAATGACCGCTTCCGCATCGAGCAGGCGGCCGCCATGGCCGATATCGCCGGCGTGCCGCTGATGGCGACCAACGATGTGCTCTATCACACAGCCGAGCGGCGCTCGCTGCAGGATGTGCTTACCGCCATCCGCCTCAATGTGCCGGTCGCCGAGGTCGGGCTGGAACTGACGGCCAATGCCGAGCGCCATCTAAAGCCGCCGCTGGAAATGGCCCGCCTCTTTCGCCGCCATCCGCAGGCGCTGGCCGAGACGCTGCGCTTTGCCGGCGAGCTGACCTTCTCGCTTGGCGATCTCCAGTACAATTATCCCGACGAGCCGACGCAATCGGGCCTCGGGCCGCAGGCCGAGCTCGAGCGTCTGGCCAGGGAGGGGGCCGCCACGCGCTATCCGGCGGGCGTCCCCGCTTCCGTCTCGCAGCGCATCGGCGAAGAGCTCGCTCTGATCGAGCGCCTGAACTATGCGCGCTATTTCCTCACCGTTTACGACATTGTCCAGTTCGCCCGCAACGAGGGCATTCTGTGCCAGGGCAGAGGCTCGGCCGCCAATTCGATCGTCTGCTTCTGCATCGGCATCACCGAGGTCGGCCCCGAGCGCATCGACACGCTGTTCGAGCGGTTCATTTCCGAGGAGCGCAACGAGCCGCCCGATATCGACGTCGACTTCGAACATGAGCGGCGGGAGGAGGTGATCCAGTACATCTACTCCAAATACAGCGCCAAGCGCACCGCGCTGGCGGCGGCCGTCGTCAGCTATCGCGGCCGCTCGGCATTGCGCGAGGTGGCCAAGGCCATGGGCCTGTCGGACGATGTCCGCAGCGCGCTGTCCAGTTCGATCTGGGGTTGGTCGACCTCGGAGCTCGGCGAGAAGGAGGCCCATGCCGGCGGCCTCGACCGCAACGAGACCTCGACCCGTCACGTGATCGCCCACGCCAACGAGATCATGGGCTTTCCCCGGCATTTGTCGCAGCATGTCGGCGGCTTCGTCATCACCAGGGACCGGCTCGACGAGATCGTCCCCATCGTCAAGACGGCGATGGAGGCGCGCAAGATGGTCGAATGGGACAAGGACGATCTCGACGCGGTCAAGATTTTGAAGGTCGACGTGCTGGCGCTCGGCATGCTGACCTGCCTGAAACGCGCCTTCACCTTGCTCACCAATCATTACCCGGATGCGCGCGATGAGTATGGCAGGCCCTATGTGCTGGGAAGCCTCCCGCCTGAGGACAGGCATGTCTACGACATGATCGGCCGCGCCGACACGCTCGGCGTCTTCCAGATCGAATCGCGTGCCCAGATGTCGATGCTGCCAAGGCTCAAGCCAAAGGATTTCTACGACCTTGTCATCGAGGTGGCGATCGTGCGGCCGGGCCCGATCCAGGGCGACATGGTTCATCCCTATCTGCGCCGCCGGCAAGGTAAGGAGAAAGCCGAGTATCAAAAGCCGGAGCTGGAGGCGATCCTCAAGAAGACGCTGGGCGTGCCGCTGTTCCAGGAGCAGGCGATGAAGATCGCCATCGTCGCCGGCGGCTTTAAGCCGGGCGAGGCCGACGAATTGCGCCGCGCCATGGCCACCTTCAAGCGCACCGGCACCATCGGCAATTATCGCCAGCGCATGATCGACGGCATGGTCGGCAAGGGATACACCAAGGACTTCGCCGAGCGCTGCTTCAAGCAGATCGAAGGTTTCGGCGAATACGGCTTTCCCGAAAGCCACGCCGCCTCCTTCGCGCTGCTCGTCTATGCCTCGTGCTGGTTCAAGACTTTCTATCCCGACGTGTTCTGCGCCGCGATCCTCAATTCGCAGCCGATGGGGTTTTATCAACCGGCGCAGCTGGTGCGCGACGCGCGCGACCATGGCGTCGATATCCGCGACGTCGACGTCAATTTTTCCGGCTGGGACTGCACGCTGGAGGAAGACGAATTCGACCCGGCCCGCATCCTGCCGCGCCATGCCGAGATGCGCGGTGTCATCGAGACAAAGCACGCCGTGCGGCTCGGCTTCAGGCAGATCAAGGGACTGTCCAAGGAGCGCATGGAGCAGTTTGCCGAGCGGCGCGGCGCCGGCTATTCAAGCGTCAGGGATGTCTGGCTGCGCTCCGGCCTCGATGTCGACGACATCGAAAGACTGGCGCAGGCCGACGCCTTCCGCTCGCTCGGCCTCGACCGTCGTGAAGCATTGTGGGCGGTGCGCGCGCTGGACGGCAAGAGTGCCGCCGAAAGACTGCCGCTGTTCGACCAGCCGGCGATCCGCCTGCGCGAGCTCGAACCCGAAACAAAACTGCCGACAATGCCGCTCGGCGAACATGTCATCCACGACTACCGCTCACTCGGCCTGTCGCTAAAGGCGCATCCGGTCGCCTTCCTGCGCGAGCGGCTCGACCGCGCCGGCGTCATCCCCAATGCCAACCTTGGCGCGGTTCGCGACGGCAGGCGGGTTTCCGTCGCCGGGCTGGTGCTGGTGCGCCAGCGTCCCGGCAAGGGCAATGCGATCTTCCTGACCCTGGAGGACGACAAGGCCGTCGCCAACGTCATTTTCTGGGAAAGGACGTTTACCCGCTTCCGCCCCATCGTCATGGGCGCGCGCTTCGTCAAGGTCACCGGCAAGCTGCAGTCGGAATCCGATGTCATCCACATCGTCGCCGAAAAGATCGAGGATCTGACGCCGTGGCTGACGGTGCTGCTGGAGGAGATGACACCGGCCGTGCCAGCCCGGCCGGACATCGCAACGCTGTCAGACAAGGCCGAGAGGGTCATGCCCAAGGGGCGGAATTTTCAATAGGGCTTTATGGAGACGCCCATCGCGTCGTCACCCTGGGGCGAAGCAAGGAGCGAAGCGATGCGGCGCAGACTCCCGGGATCCATGCCGTGACATTAAGGCGTTGAAACGGTGCAGAATTCTGCTCCGCTGCACCCTTCGATCACGTCGCGGCATGGATCCTAGAGTCTCCGCGACGCCGCTTCGCGGCTGCTCCGCCCTAGGATGACGAAGGGAGGAGCGTTTCGGTCAATCTCCAAGGTTTGCGATTTGCCCCCAAAAGGAACGATCAAGGGCTACCTGCCGATCAGCGTCCAGCCTGCGCCGGCCCACTCAGCCGCGGCGGCGACAGCACATCCTCCGCCGAAATCGTCCGCGCCTCCGAGGGCAGCATGATCGGGATGCCGTCGCGTACGGGGTAGGCGAGCTTGGCGATCCGCGAGATCAATTCGCCGCGCTCCGGGTCCCAAGCCAGCGGCCCCTTGGTCAGCGGGCAGGCCAGCAGCTCCAGCAGTTTTGGATCGACATTGGCCGTCTTGCCGTCACGTCCGTCCGCTGCCATCGTTCCTCTTTCAGCCAACCACCGGCCCAAGATGCGTTGACACACCTTACTGCAAACTCGAGCCAAAATCCTCATTCTCGCGCGCCAGTGCCATTTCGGTGATGGCGATCAGCGTCTCGGCACGGGCTCTCAAGTCGGGCGCTTCCAACAGCGCCTGTTTCTCGGCCGGGCCGTAAGGCGCCATCATAGACAGCGCGTTGACCAGCATGGCGTTTTCGGCGCGGCTGACGCTTTCCCAGTCGGCCTCGAGCTCATTGGCCTGCAGATAGGCGCGAAACGCTTTCAAGAGCGCCGGCCGGTCGACCTCGTTTGCCGCCTGGTCTTCGCTAAGATCGGTGAGGAACGGCGCCAGCTTGCATTGCCGGAACGGCGTCTTCACCGGCAGCTCATGCGTGATGCGGAACCGGCACACACCCTGCAGCGAAATCAGATAGCGGCCGTCGCCGCTCTCGGCCATCGAGATGATGCGCCCGGCGCAGCCGACATTGCACAGTTCGGGCTCACCATCGGCACGCAGCGCGCCGTCGAGGCTGGGCTGGATGATGCCGATCAGCCGCGGGCCGGCGATAGCCTCATCCACCATCTGCAGATAGCGCAGCTCGAAAATGTTGAGCGGCATACGGCCGCCCGGCAGGAGCAGCGCGCCCGCAAGCGGAAACACCGGGATGGTCGACGGCAGATCCTTGCCGACCCGGTAATGTGCGTTTCCGACCTGCACTTAAGTCCTCCGATCGCTTCGGGCGCGACAGTATCGGCCTAATCTGGCGCAGCCGACGCCGGCCGCAAGGCCCCAAAACCATTCCGCCGGTAATTTCGCCGGCGAACGGCTCAGGAAAACAGCAGCGACGACAATTTGCGCCGCGCCGCCAGCGTCGCCTCGTCGGTCATGCCCCAGGCCTCGAACAGCTTCAACAGCTGCGCCCTGGCGCCGTCCTCGTTCCAGGTGCGGTCGGCCTTGATGATGGCCAGCAGGTTGTCGGCCGCCGCATGGCGATCGCCTCGCGCATTCTGGACCATGGCTAGATCGAAACGCGCCTGGTGGTCGCCGGGATTGGCGGCCAGGCGCTGCTCGAACTCGGCGGGATTGCCAAGCGCTGCCGCTTCAGCCGCCAGCGTCATCTTGGCGCGCAGCGCGGCAAGTGCTGGCGCATCCTTCTTGGCCTCCGGCGCCGTTGCCAGCAGCGCCTCGGCGCCTTGCGCGTCGCCGGCCTCGAACAGAAGCTCGCCCAGCCCGGCGATCGCCTCGATCGTCTCCGGCGCCTGCGCCAGTATGGCGTCATAGATGTCGGCTGCGGTCTGCGCATCGCCCGCCGCATGCGCTTCGGCTGCCGCGGCCAAAGCTTCTGCGACCGGCGGCGCGCCATTACCCTTGCCGCCGACCTTGGTGATGAATTCGCCGATCTGGCTCTCGGGGATGGCGCCCATGAAGCCGTCAACCGGCTGGCCGTCCTTGAAGGCGATGACCGCCGGGATCGACTGGATGCCGAGCTGGCCGGCGATCGAGGGATGATCGTCGATGTTCATCTTGACCAGCTTGACCCTGCCGCCGGCGGCCTTGACCGCCTTTTCCAGCTGCGGCGTGAGTTGCTTGCAGGGCCCGCACCAAGGCGCCCAGAAATCGACCAGCACCGGCTGTTTCCGCGATTCCTGGATGACGTCGGCGGCGAAGGCGGCGGTCGTGGTGTCCTTGATGAGGTCTCCACCAGCCGGAACGGCGCCGGCTGCAGCCTTGGCCGGCTCGGCGCCGCCATATTGCACGGAGGTGGTGTACTGGCCGGAATTGCCGCCGAATTGGCCGCCAAACGGATTGTTGTTGTCGCTCATGTCGTCGCCCTTCCGGTCGCGCCCCTCGCCAGCGGAGCAGGCGCGACATCCATGCTAGAGGTCAGTTTTCGCCATCCATGTGGCGATCAAGCCGAGACTTTCAAGATAGCAGCATCATGGCCGGTTGCCTCGACGAATCTGATGAGGTCGGCGGAAGCGATCGACGTCGTCGCCTCATTGATCAGCGGATGCGCATTGATGACGTCATGCGCCATCAAATCCTGGTCGAGCACCACCTTGACCCGTCTTTGGGTGTCGTTGATCAGCCCGAACACGGTGACGGCGCCCGGAACGACGCCGAGCAGCTCCATCAGCATCTCCGGCTTGCCGAAGGAGACACGGCTGGCGGCGCCGATGATCGTGTGGATCTGCTTCAGGTCGACGACCGCATCCTCGCCGACGCTGACCAGGAAGAAATTGTCCTTCTTGTCCTTGAGGAACAGGTTCTTCGTGTGGCCGCCCGGTATCACGCCGCGCAGCGACTGCGAATCGGCGACCGTGTAGAGCGGCGGATGACGCACGGTCGACACCGATATACCGAGATCGGCAAGAAAGGAGAAAAGCTCGGCTTCAGTCTTCGGCATCGATGGTCTTTCCCTATCTGGTACAAGTCTGGCCACGCGCAAAGCCGTTTACGGCCAATGATGCCGCCGAGACAAGACCGTCCATGCGGGAAGTCAATGAACCACCAGGGTGGCCAACGAGGTTCGGCCAGGCGATTTGGCGCGACCAAAAAGCCCGTCATTTCCCTGTTGCAATCGCCGCGCTCTTCAGCCATATAGGCCCGGCTTGCGGCCCTAGGGCCGTGTGAGCGGGTGTAGCTCAGGGGTAGAGCACAACCTTGCCAAGGTTGGGGTCGAGCGTTCGAATCGCTTCACCCGCTCCAATTTCCTCAAAGGGAATCAAGCGATGAAGAGGCGCCTTTCGGGGCGCCTTTTGCTTACATGGCTTTCTAAACCGGCAATGAAGGCTCATTGTAGGCGCGTTGCGGGACTCTCGTTCTACCTTAGAACCAAGCGCGGGTAAGACGGCGTGGCGCATAATTCTTTGGTTTCCAGTTCGGCGAACGGCGGCACCGCTGCCGAAGCACTCGCGTGGCTCGCGTTGCGGAACGCCGCGTCGGATTGCGGCTCAGGTTTGCGCTCGATCGACACGCAGCCCCTGCGCGCGCTCCCGGCAGGACGCAAGTGGGCGGGTGAGATCGCCAGGGTGATCGTCGATGGCCTTATGGCGACAAGCCTGTCGGCGCCGGCGCAATTGGCTGCCGGATGGGACAGGTTCGGCGGCGCCATCACCGAGCTGATCGTCGGACTCGGCAAGATCTGGGACAATCCTGCGGCAGCTCGCCGCATCCAGTATCAGCTTGAGCAAATGCTTCTCGACGCCGACGATCTTGCCGCGCCGCGAAGGCTGACGCGGACGCTTGGAATTCGCGTCGACCCTCGAAACCCGACCGCAACCGAACTGCCTGAAGGCATCGATCAGATCTACGCCCACCTGATGATGGATGGCCAGATCGAGGCTATCGTACAGTTCGGCGTACTCGGGACAGTGACAAGGGATCATTGGATTGAATTGATCCAGAATGTCGTGCCCGCTGAGCGGCTTGGCCTTGCAGCTGAGGCATTGTCGACCTCAGCAGAACGCGGGCCAGATCCGGACAGCCATTTCGGCAAACTCGCCCAATTGGCCGCGCAAGCGCGGGAGTTGGTTCGGTCGAGCGCCGAACCTGCACAGCCTCCTGCAACGCCACGCCGAGCACGGACCGCGGACAGGAATGATCGCACGGCGTTCTGGAACAGCTATTTCGCGACCGAGGATCCGTGGAAATACGGCTCGCTCTATGAGCAGGAAAAATATCAGCGGCAGCTCGAAATCCTGCCTGCCGGTCCCATCGGACGGGCGCTTGAGCTGGCCTGCGCGGAGGGCCACTTCACGCGGCAGCTGGCGCCGCGTGTGGGCCATCTGGCCGCAACCGACATCTCCGCCATAGCCATCGAGCGGGCTCGTGCGCGATGCGGCGATCAGCCGAATGTTGAGTTCGGCGTACTGGATTTCGCTGCCGACACGTTGCCGGGCGAGATGGATCTGATCTTCTGTTCGGAAGTGCTCTATTATCTGGACGATCTCGCCGAGTTGCGGCGCATCGCCAAAAAATTCGCTGCGGCGTTGGCGCCTGGCGGCAGTTTCATCAGCGCACACGCATTCGTGCTGCGGGACAATGTCGAAAAGACGGGCTTCGACTGGAACACATTCGGTGCCCAAGCGATCTCGGAGACGCTGGCAGCGACCGAAGGCCTCGTGCTCGAGCAATCGATCCAGACCGAGCTCTACCGCATAGACCGCTTCCGCCGCCTGCCGCCGGACGATGTGGCGACGGAACCGGTGATCGATCATGTGCCAATCCGCGCGCCCATCGAAATCGGGGTCGCGCGAAACATCGTCTGGGGCGGTGCCCGGGCCTTGCGCCGCGACGTCGCGCGCAGCGAGCGGCGCCAACGCATCCCTGTTCTCATGTATCACGGCGTCGCCGATGAAGGTCCGGCGGCGCTCGCCCGTTTTCGGCTCGCGCCCGCCGCATTCGCCAGCCAGATGGCATGGCTGCGCGCCAATGGCTTTCACGCGATCGGGTCCGAGCAGCTGGAAGGCTTCATCGCCAACCGTCAGCCTTTCCCTGGCCGCCCTGTGGTCATCACCTTCGACGACGGCTTCCAGAATTTCGCCGACCACGCCTGGCCGATCTTGCGCGCCAACGACCTGACCGCGGAAGTGTTCCTGGTGACGGACCTGGTGGGTGAAACTGCAGGATGGGACGCCGACAGCGGTCCGCCGGCGCCGCTTATGGGCGCCGGGACGGTGCGACGCCTCGCCGCCGAAGGCGCGTTCTTCGGCAGCCATATGGCGACGCATCGCGCGATCGATGGTCTGTCGAGCGCTGACCTGGCCGCCGAACTCTTGCGCTCTCGCATGTTCATCGAACGGTGGACAGGCCGGCCAACCACTGCGTTCGCGGCACCCTTCTCTGTCACCGACCAACGGCTCGGCCGGCTGGCCAGGGAGTGCGGCTATCGAGTGGGCTTCGGCCGCAAACACGGGCCGGCGGACCTCGATAGCAATCCCATCGACCTTCCGCGCATCGAGATACGCGGGGACCGCTCGCTCGATGACTTTGTTGCCACTGTCAAGGCCGTGCTCGATGAACGCTGAACGTGTCAGTGTCCCGCCCACAATGCGCAAGATACAATCGACGAGACGCCCCGCAGCGTAAGCGCATAGTCCCGTGCGAGCGCCGCCCTAAGTCCTGAGACACGCGAAGGATTCCATCCATTCGCATCGGGCAGGATTTTTAGTAGGCTGCCGCAGGCAAATTGGGGATTTCGGCGTGATGGTGGTCAACGATCGTCTTCTCGAAGGCAAGATGACCGAGATCGAGCAAGCGCGAGCATGGAGTCCGCGCGTCATCTCAAAATTCGAAACGCTTATCAGGAGCGGCGACGACCAGGCGCTCTATCGCGTCAACCCGCTGGCCTTCGCCCGAGACCGCGCAATCGCCGAGCCTGAAGCAATCGACCTTTTCCTTTACGCGGCCCGCTGCGGCCTGTTCGATATGAGCTGGGACGTGCTTTGTCCCCAGTCCGGGATGGTACTCGACAGTTTCGGCGCCCTGCGCACGCTGCAGACGCATTACGTCTGTGGCCTGTGCGACGTATCGGGCGATACCGACCTCGACGACTTCATCGAGGTCTCCTTCTCCGTGTCGCCCCATCTGCGGCGCCTTCCGTTTCACGAACCCCAAACGCTCTCTGTCGAGGATTTTCACTGGAAGCTGCGCTTCGGCAATGACGGGCGGCTGCCCGGGCAGGATGTACGCTTTCTGGATGTTCTGCGAGGCTTCGTGCGCGGCATGACGTTCCTGCCGCCGGGCACCACAACAATGCTGCGCGCTGATCTCGGTCCGGGCTCCCTGTCGGGCGTCAACGTGCAGACACAGGCGGCATTCGCTGTACCCATATTAGGGGATCCGGTGTTGGCGCCGACACTTCTCAAGATCAACTATGACGGCAAGCGTTTCTTGCCGTCGTTGCCGGCAATGCCGCCCGGTCCGGTTGTCATTGAGGTTGCGAATACCGGACCCGATCGTGGCGCGTTGCTTCTCATCAACTGGCCGCCCGAGCTTGTCGCGTTGACGACCAAACCGACGCTCGATTTCGACCCATATGTTTCCGGCGGGGCGCTGCTCGCGCGGCAAACCTTCCGCCACCTCTTCCGTTCCGAGCGTGTCGACGAGAAGGAGGGGCTCGGCATCCGGCAGATCACCTTCCTGTTCACGGACCTCAAGGGGTCCACCGCCATGTATGAGCGCCTTGGCGACCTCAACGCCTATGCCCTGGTCCGCGAGCATTTCGCTCTGGTCAACGCGGCGGTTCAGCAACATTCCGGAGCGGTGGTCAAGACTATTGGAGATGCGGTGATGGCAGTATTTTCTCGGCCATCGGATGCAATCTCGGCCGCACTCCACATCTTTGAAGAAATCGATCGCTTCAACGGCGACCACGACGGGCCGGGGATCATCCTCAAGATCGGTGCCCACTGTGGACCGTCGATTGCCGTGACGCTCAACGACAACCTCGACTATTTCGGCCAGACCGTGAACGTCGCCGCGCGCGTGCAGTCACTGGCGGAAGCCGGACAGCTCTGCATCTCCGAGGCGCTCTATTGCGCGCCCGGCGTGAGTGACCTGCTTGCGGGTCGAAGCGTCGTCGCGTTTGACGCGCCTCTTCGAGGCGTAGAGGGCGATGCAACTGTCTATCGCATCATGCGAGGATAGAACGCGGCTGCGTGCCGCAGCCATTGCCTCGGCCCCAGTAACCCGCCTGTTTACCTCGTTCACAAGCCTATTGGGCGACCTGCGACACGGCTGACATCAGTTCCTGCGGGTTTGGCGCGCCAAACATGTATCGCCCACCCTCCGGCACCTCGGTGAAGCTCCAGCGGACGATCCCCTGCCGGTCCAGCAGGAACTGACCGACCAATTGCCCGTGTCCCGTTGCCATCATCTGCTGGTCGGCGTCGGTCATTTCGTAATGGTCCTTCTTGTCAAGGATTTCGCCGGCCGCCATAGGATTCATAGAACCGGGCAACTCGCCTGGTATGTCGACCCGCATATCCATCACCGATGCCATCGAGACCTTGTACGGCCAGTTCGTCTCGTTCTCGGTGAATTCGAGATTGGGCAGCCCAAAAGCACGATGTGAAGCGCGTTCCGGGTCCGAGGCCGCAAGCAGGTTCGGCATCGGGTGGTAGCGGAAATAGAGACGTGCCCGTTCGATCGGCGTGTTGACCACCGTCAGGCTCTGCACGCCCTTTTCACGCAGCTCCGGATCAAGCCGCGCCTGGGCGGCGATGTGGCGCCGGCAAAACGCACAATGCAGACCTCGAAACAGGCCGACCAGCACGGGCTTTTGTCCGCGAAAGTCGTCAAGCGCGATCTTGCCTTCCTGGGTAATGGCGTCGAGGACCACGTTCGGCGCACGGTCGCCCGGCTGAAGCGGCAACAAGTCACTATGCGCGGACATTTCCAACCTCCACCCCCGGCTAGTCGAGAAACGGCAGCACCACAAGCCCTTCCGGGTCGAGCCCGTGCTGGGCGCATATACCCTGCGCCAGGGAAAAGTAGCGTTCGGCCTCGGGCAGATTGTCGAGGTCGAGATTAAGCGTTGCAAGACCATCATAGCACGGAAACAGCAGTTGCGGTTCGCCCGTTTCGCGGGCTACGTCCAGTGCTTCGTGGAACAAGCCAACCGCCAGGTCCGGGCGGCCGTTGCACTGGTGGATCTGCCCAAGCACGATCAAGGGCACCGCCAGGTGTTCGCGCTGGTCTAGCGCCCGGTCGATCTCGATAGCCTTCTCGGCAGCAGGCACGCCCTCCGTCGGGCAGCGATCCGTGAAAGTACAACAAGCCACCGCCAGATTGACGAGGAGGCGCGCCTGGAAGCCCAGATCACCAATACGGCGCGCCACTTCAAGACCGCGCCGACAGACCTCCATCGCCTTGGCCGGATCGATGGTCGTGTAAAGCACGCCGAGATTGGTGTAGCCGCGGCAGGCCGCGCCCAGCAGACCGGCGGCTTCGGCCAATTCAATGCTGCGCTCGACCTCCCGCACGGCTTCATGGTTTCGCCCAAGGCGAGCCAGCGCAACACCCTTTGTATTGAGTGCCTCGGCCGTCACGAGAGTGGAATCCTCGGGGACATGCTCAGTTGTCAGAGCGCGTAGGCAATCCAGCGCCGCGTCCGCCCATTTTGCCGCGAGCGCGTGATCTCCGCTACGGAACGCCTGTCGGCCACGCTCTTGCCACAGATGCGCCTGCTCGATCGGGGCATCCGCTCCATCGAGGAGCGCCGCCGCTTCAGCATAGCGGGATTCCGCGTTGTCCCGCTTGCCGACGTCCCAGAGCAGTCGACCTATCTTGCGCAAAACGCGCGCCGCAGCGACGCTGTCGGCTGACGCGCGGTATGCCTGCAGCACCGTCTCGTAGTGCTGGTGCGCGATCTCGCGGCGGCCTGCCGGGCCGCTCAAATCGGCAATGCGCTCTGCAATTGCCAGTTTGAGCGGTGTTTGTGCCTTCTCGCCCAACGCGGTCAGCGCGCGCTCGTAGAAACGAAGGGCGTCGTCATTGGCGTATATCATGCGAGCGCGATCGCCCGCCGCCTGCAGGTAATGCGCCCCTCTCTCGCGCTCCGCGCTCAGTGCGAAATGGTGACCGAGCACGGTCAAATCCTCGAGCCGTTCCGGCTTGTCGCCGCACAATCGCTCCAGGGCGGCGCCGACCCGCCCGTGGATGTCGGTCCGGCGCTGCAGGAGCAGATTCTGGTAGATCACGTCCTGCAGCAATGTTTGCGTAAAGCGGTAGCTCTGCGACGAGACAGAACCAGATCCGGCAACTTCCTCGATGATTTCCGCATCGCAAAGCAGTTCGCAGCCGGCCTCCAGGCGGCCGGGGTCGGCCGTTACGGCCTTCAGAAGCGTGGCATCGAAGCGCGGGCCGATTACCGCGGCTTCCTGGGCCAACCGGCGCACGTCTTGAGGCAGCCGGTCGACGCGAGCAAGCAACATTGCCTGGATCGTGGCGGGGATGCCGGTTGCGACTTCGCCTGCCACGGTCCGCCATTGCTGGCCCTCGCGCGTCAATACACCGCGATCGATAAGGCCACGAACGATCTCCTCGATAAAAAGCGGGTTGCCGCCCGCACGCTCAAGGATCTGGTCGAGAAGCCCTCCCGCGGAGTTTACCCAGCTCTCACCGAAAAGTGCCGCCACCAGGCTGCGTCCGTCATGGCTGCTGAGCGGCGAAAGCCTGAGCGCTGTGTGACTGACCCGACTTGAGTCGAGCTGGTCGTTGTCCGGCGCCGGTCGATGCGTGACCAACAACATCAACCGCGTGCGTTCGAGCCTGTCCATCACGAAACGCAGTGCCTCGAGCGAGACGGCGTCGGCCCAGTGCAGGTCTTCGACGACAATTAACAGCGGCGACAACGCAAGCCGCCGTTCGATGATTGTGCGGACTGCGTAGAGAATTTGCCGCCGCAGCTGCTCAGGCTCGACATGCTGCAGAGTGGCATCGGGGTCGCCAAGGCCAAGCACATGGTAGAGCAAAGGCATCAGCCGCTTCGCCTCCTCACCCTGCAGGCCGAGATCGGTCAGCAAGGCTGCGAGCTTGTCTCGCATTTCGTCGCCATTGTCGTTTTGCATCATCCCGGCAGCGCTGCGCACCACTGCGCCCAGGGCGCCGAATGATTGTTCGCCCAGCGGTGAGCATGTGGCCTGCCGCACGGCGACATTGCGAAAACGATCCTCGTCGCCGACGCGGGCGACGAACTCCTTCACCAGCCGCGATTTCCCTATACCGGCTTCTCCGACGAGGCGGACAAGTTGGGCCGAGCCGCCGCACGCCTGGTCAAGGCTCGCCAGCATTCTGTTGAGCTCCGCATCACGGCCTATTATCGGCGCACTGAGGCCGAGCGCCTCGAGTCCACGCGCTGCACGCGGCGCGACCAGCGGTGCATCCAGTCGATGGACGAGCACACTGCCGGCCTTGCCGCGCAAGACGACATCGCCCAGCGACTCGTAAGAGAAGGCATGCCGGGTCAGCCTGTGCGTGAGCTCACCCACCAGCACCTCACCTGGCGCTGCCAGCGATTGCAGGCGTTGCGCCGTGTTCACCGTGTCGCCGGTCACCGAATAGGATTTGGCGGTGCCGATGCCCAATCCGCCGGTAACGACCGGACCCGTGTTTATGCCGATGTGGAGCAGTAGAGGCGAACCGGAGTGGGACGCGCTTTCACCGAGCCGCGCCGTCCGGGCGATCATGTCGAGAGCGGCGCGAAGCGCGCGTTCCGGATCGTCCTCATGCGCGACCGGCGCACCGAACAAGGCGAGCAGTGCATCGCCGATGAATTTGTCGACGAAGCCACCAAAGTTTCGCACGGCCGCCGTCAATTCCTTGAACAGTTCGTTCTGCAGCGCTTGCATGACTTCGGGGTCGAGCTGCTCGCTGAGTGTCGTGAAGCCGCAGAGGTCGGCGAACAGGACCGTTACCGTCCGTCGATCGGCGTCAGAGACGGGAGGCTGCCCTTCCTCGCTTTCGATGTTCGGCGACGGGGTTCGAGAGGGTGGCGCAATGGTCCGGCCTGGTGTCGGAGCAGGCCGTTCAACGGCTTTTGCGGACGCACCGACGCTTGCCCCACATTTCGGACAGAACTCGAAATCGGGTGCGCAGGCGTAGCCGCAACTGGCGCAAGGCACGGGCTGGCGCCGGCCACACTTCGGACAGAAGGCGTAGCCGCCCTCAATCTCGAAACCGCAGCCCGAGCAGTCCATAGTCACCTCACCAGAGCATGATGCCGAAAAGTGTAAAGCGGTTTTCGGACGACATCATGCTCTATCTCTTTGACCGGGGTGATAACGCGTGATCTCGCCACGCTCGTCACGGCCAGCACAAGGATGAACCGATAGCAGTCAACCGGCAAGCGGCAGCGCAAATGGGCATCCGGGTGGGTTCGGCGGCAGAGCGCTGCCGATACGCGGCGGCTAGCCGCTGTTTGCAAAAGTTCCCTCCCAGCCCCCATCTTCCTGTATCGTGGAGATGAGGAGGCGGACGCATGAGCGAGAACCGTAAGCTGGCCGCAATCCTGGCCGCAGATGTGGTCGGATACAGCCGGCTCGCGAGCGCGGACGAAGATCGTACCTTGGCGAGGTTGCGGACGCTGCGCAGCGACCTGATCGATCCGACCATCGCAGTGCACAACGGACGGGTGATCAAGCGCACCGGCGATGGGGCACTGGTCGAGTTCCGCAGTGTGGTGGATGCCGTGCGCTGCGCCGTTGAGGTTCAGAACGGCATGGCTGAGCGCAATGCCGGCGTGCCGCAAGACCGCCGCATCGAGTTCAGGATCGGCATCCATCTGGGGGATGTGGTCGAAGAAAGCGACGGCGACCTGATGGGCGACGGCGTCAACATCGCCTCGCGTCTGGAGGGCGTCGCGGCGCCCGGCGCGATCTGCCTGTCCGAGGATGCCTATCGCCAGGTCAAGGCGAGGCTCGACCTTTCGGTCAGCGATCTCGGCAGCACGCAGCTCAAGAACATCGCCGAGCCGATCCGGGTCTATTCACTGCAAGTCGGGACCAAGGCGGCCGCGACCCCGGAAACCGCGATGAGCCGGCCGGCCACGGCAGCGCCGCCGAAGCTGTCGATCGCCGTGCTGCCGTTCGCCAACATGAGCGGTGACGCCGAACAGGACTACTTCGCCGACGGCATCTCCGAAGACATCATCACGGCGCTGTCCAAACTGTCGCAGCTCTTCGTCATCGCACGCAATTCGTCGTTCACCTTCAAGGGCCAGAATGTCCATGTGCAGGACGTCGGCGCGAAGCTGGGCGTACGGCATGTGCTTGAGGGCAGCGTACGCAAATCGGGCAACAGGGTGCGCATCACCGCGCAGCTCATCGATGCAATTTCGGGCGGCCATCTGTGGGCGGAGCGGTTCGATCGCGACCTGACCGACATATTCGCCGTGCAGGACGACGTGACGCAGCAGATCGTCGGTGCGCTGGCGCTCAACCTGACTGATGGCGCCCGTCCGCGGCTGCCTCCGGAGCCCCCGCGCAACACGGAGGCGTATGACTGTTTCCTGCGCGGCCGGGAGCTGTGGCACCGGCTGACGAAGGAGACGAACACCGCGGCCCGCGACCTCTTGCAACGTGCCACCGAGCTGGACCCGAACTTTGCCTCTGCCTACGCCTTCCTTGCCCTCACGCACGGCATTGACTACCTGAACAGGTGGGGTGCGTCACCGCCGGAATCGATGGCGCAAGCCGAAGAGGCCGCAACGCGAGCGGTGACGCTGGATGACAACGATCCCTGGGCGCACTGGGCGCTGGCGATAGCCAAGCTGTACACACGACGGCACGATGAGGCCGTCGATGAGGTCGAGCGGGCACTGGCCCTCAATCCGAACTTCGCCGAAGCGCATGTCTGCCGCGGCGAAACGCTGTACTATTCAGGCAGACCCGAGGAGGCCCTCGAGAGTTTCGCCCGGGGAAAGACCTTGAACCCGTACTTTCCGGATGTGGTTCTGCACTTCCAGGCTTTGGCGTTGTTTCAACTGGGAAGGTACGACGAGGCCGTTGACCTCTTGCTGCAACGGCTGGCCCGCAACGCTGCCACCGATGTCTCGCGCGCGCTTCTGGCCGCCAGCTACGGCCATCTGGGCCGTTTGGAGGAGGCTCGCGCGGCATGGCAGGAGGTGCTTCGCGTCAATCCCGACTTTTCGCTGGAATACCGTCGCAAAGTCTTGCCTTACAAGAACCCTGCCGATTTCGAACTCATGGTCGACGGCCTCCGCAAGGCCGGCGTGGTGCAATGATCGGGTAGCGGCTTGCTCAGACGCCAAAGGCCCGGCCGATCTTGCGCCATCGGGCGTTTTCGCGAACCAGTTTCAAGTCGTCGGTCGTCTCCGCAAATGTCCGCAAACGGTATTGCCGGAGCAGATCCGGAAAGAGCGCCCCTTCCGGCAGGCCGGCAAGCTGCTCGCGGACCGAGATCTGTTCATCGATGACCCGCATGCCCCAGGCATTTTCCCGAACATGCAGTTCCGCAGCCAGATCGCGCTCCTCGGGAGCGTTTTCATCCAGCGCAGCCAGCAGGATCGAGTGGAAAAGCGCGACATAGCCAATCTGTCTCAGGCCACCCACAACCCGCACCCGCGGCAAAATGGCGAGCACAAGGAACATCAGGAACAAGTTCGGCAAAAGCACGCCGTCCAGCAGCGCCTGCCTGAGATGCAGCCGCTCGAACGGGATGGAAACACCATGCGGCCTGTCGGGCTCGATCAGGCGCCCGTTCTCCAGCACAAGCTTGCGCACGCGCTCTTCGCGAATGCCCCAGAAATAGTCGGTGGCATTGGGCAGGAATCTGCCGAATGGGCCCGATGAGGCCTCTTGCAAGGCATGGTCGAGACGCTGGCGCCTTGCGGGCTCAAAGAGCAGCCTGGAAAGAAGGCTGCCATCATCGTCCAGATGCCGCGCCATGGCGGAAGCGGCGAGCCGATCGTCGATGAAAACCGGCCGGGCCATGCCGGAACGATCCCAATCGGCGACCAGATCCCCGTTGAGTTCTGTCAGCGCATCGGCTGCGGTTGCAAACACCTTGTCCTGGCTGGCGAGCAGTGTACCCAGCCAGCGGCTGGCATCCGTCTCATCGCCCACCGCTTCGAGGGCGCGCTTGTTGAGGGAGACGGGACCGGCCGCGCAGACGCTTTTGCGGCACAGTTTGTGGCGCCCCATGCCAAACAAATTGACCTTGTCGTCGCCGACATCGAGCCATCCCGGTCCCTCCTGGCCGACGGTCTCCATGGTCATCGTCGTTCCCATGAAGCCGAAGAAGGCCGACAGCCCGTTTTCGACCGCGCCGAGCCAGGCAAGCAGCAGGGCATCGAAGGTGATCCGGTCCATCAGAAGCAGGCAGTGCAGGCCGGACTGGATCACTGGTCTGTGCTCGAATTCGTCGAGCGCCTTGCCGACCTCTTCGGGCTGCATGATCGCAGCAAGGCGCTGATGCAGAACGTCGCGCAGGATCGAGCGGGCAGCGATCGACGGGCCTGATGCAGGTCTTGCCACCGGTCGCCACAGATGGCGGGCGTAGTCGGAAACCGGCGCATTCCAGTTCTGCTCGATGTCATGCACCACTTCCGGGCAGAGCAGCGACAGCACGGCCAGAATTTCCGCCGGACGCGCAGGGGCTGGGGCAAGGATGGCGGTCATCAGAACCGCAGCCGCGCCATGCTCAGGAGGTCGTGGTACCGCCCGTCGGTAAAGCCGGCCTTCACATGCCGGCCTTCGACCTCGAAGCCGTGGCTGGTGTAGAGGCGGATGGCCGGTTCGTTGTCGGCATAAACGGTCAATTCGACCCGCTTCAGAGCGCGCCAGTTGTCGGCCACATCAAGCAGCGCGGCGAGTATAGCAGAGCCTATGCCCCTGCCGACAAAGCCGTCGTCAAGGCCGATGTTGATCTCGCCTATATGCGAACGGCGCGGCGAACCTTGCACGACCAGGCTGCCATGGCCGACCACCTTGCCGTCCATCTCGGCAACGATCCAGGTGGTTTCCGGACCGGACTTGGCGATGCGCCGCTCCACCTGCTCCACCATCTCGAACGGCATCCTGAGCGTGCCCCAGCGGAAGCCCGGCATGTTGAAGATGGCGCAAAGCGCCTCCGCATCGCTTGGCCGTACGGCCCGGAGCTGCGGCTGGATCTTCTCTAGGGATGGCGAGGTCATGGTTTTCCTGGCGAAGGCTATCAGCCCCGCACGATGCACCGGACATCACCTGAAAATCCAGCCGTCTCTGCAGCCTATGATGCCGATTGCGCGCTGAAATACCGGGAAGCGGCGGTGAGTTTGACGCCGCCACTGACGCCGATCCAGCCGAAAAGGGCGAGCCAGCACAATGTCCTGGTCGCCGTCCAGTCGATCCTGTGCACCGCAGCGTCGGTGATGATAAGGCCAAGAATGGCAAGCAGGCCAACCAGAAACTGCGCCAGGCCGAGCACCAGCAGCTCCTCGCGCGGTGCGCTTTTCGAGACGAGATATGCGCCGCCAGCGCCGGCGAGGAAGATGGCGCTGTAGACTTGGGCGTGAAAGGGATCGACCGGCCATGGCCAGGTGCTGCTGACCATCAGGGGAAACAGCAACATGCCGACGCCATAGAGCCCAAGGATCGCCGCTTCTGCCAACATGTAGCCGCGCCATGCGGGGTTCAGGGTCATGCCTTTTGCTGAAGGACGGGCCCTGGAACGCCACAGGAACAGCCCGGATACCGCGGCCGAGGCAAGATAGACCAGGAACCATAGCCAGGTCGCTTTTCGCCCGAAGTTGAAATAGCCGAGATTGATCAACGAAACCGCCGACACGATGACGGTGAAGATGAAGGCCATGACGAGCACCAGCCTGCCGGGCGACCAGCGATTCCAGAACAAGAGCGCCGCCATCACCGCCATTTCGGCGGTGTAGAAGCCGCCGAGGAAGCGGGCACTGAATGGCGTGACAGGCCAAGGCCAACGCGGCTCGACCAGTGCCGGCGCGAAAAACAGGCCGGCGCCCACGATCAGGACGATGATGACCCCTAAGGAGAAAATGCGCAGGGCCGCCGGAAATGGCGGGTTGTCGGATGTCGGCATGGAGAAAGCCCCCAAAATGCATGCCCAATGTAGCATCATAGTGCCGCTTGCGGCCGGTGAAAATCGGCGGACGGAAATTGAACTGTCACCAGGCTTGTCTATTCGAATGGCCGTACGGCCCGTTTCGGCGTAAAATGGCGGACTCGGACCAAGGTGCGGTCCGGCCAACCAACCTCGGGGCGCATTTTCCGGAGCCTGCACGATGAACGAAGCTCAGGATCTGTTCTCGCTTCTGCGGCAATCGACCGATGTCGATCCGCAGGCAATCGACGCGATCCGGCGAACCATCGCGGAAGGCAAGGACCGCGAACTTTGCCGCATCAACGCGCTGGCCTTCGCCAGCAAGCATGGCCTCGACGAGGAACGCGCCATCAGCGCCTTTCTCCATGCGGCGCGGGTGGGCATCTTCGACATTTCCTGGAATGTTCTGTGTCCCGGCTGTGGCGGCGTGCTCGACACCAACGCTACGCTGAAAACGATGCAGAGGGACGAATACACCTGCGCGCTGTGCTCCCAGGGCTATTCGCCGACCCTCGACGAGATGGTCGAGGTGACATTCACCGTCAGCCCCCGCATGCGCAGGATTGCCGCCCACAATCCGCACGAACTGCCGTTGATTGAATACTTCCGCCAGATCTACTGGGCGTCCGGCGCCGATCTGCCGGAAGAGGATTTGGCGGAGAAGATGGAAGCGTTCTGGCTCGAGGATATCGAACTTGCGCCCGGTGAAAAGGCGGTTCTGCCCATACAGCTTCCGTCCGAATTCGTCATCGTCTTCGAGCCGGTTACGCATTCAGCGCAGTTCATCGACGCCAAGGGCGAACCCACAAAGGAACGCCGAAGCCTTTCCCTGGTTTTCGACCGCGACCATGTCCAGAACCAGACGCTGGAGATGCAACCAGGTCCGCTGCGCATTTCGCTGGAAAACAGGACCGACACCCGCGTGCTGCCGACGGTCTTCATCGCCGGCCACGCATTGCATGATTTCCTGGGCAAGCGCCGGCCTTTCCTGACCGCCAAGCGCCTGCTCACCAACCAGACGTTCCGCGATCTCTATCGAACGGACACGCTGGACATCAACCAGCGGCTGAAGATCACCAGCCTGACCTTCCTGTTCACCGACCTGCGCGGATCGACCGAGCTTTACGAGCGGGTGGGCGATCTTTCAGCCTTCGATCTCGTGCGCGAGCATTTCCAGGTGCTGCACGAGATCGTCGCGGCGGAGGCAGGCGCGGTTGTGAAGACGATCGGTGATGCGGTGATGGCGACCTTCGCGACGCCAGATCGTGCGATTGCCGCGGCCCTCAGGATGCGCGATGCCATGCGTGCGCTCAATGACAAGAGCGGGCGCGAGGACCTTCTGCTCAAGATCGGAGTCCATGCCGGGCCCTGCATCGCCGTGTCCATGAACGAGCGGCAGGACTATTTCGGCCAGACGGTCAACATAGCTTCACGGGTCCAGAACCTTGCCAAGGCACAGGCGATCTTCGCCACGCGTGCGGTGATCGACGACAATCTCACCGCCGATCTGTTGCAAAGGAAGGCGCTGACGCCCGTGCCTCATGAGGTCTCGCTGCGCGGCATTGAGCGGGAGATAGCAGTCTATACGATCCCCTGAAGACTTGGTCCCTAAAGCAATTCCAGGAAAAGTGTGGAGCGGTTTTCCGTCCGGGAATTGCGAAAAACAAAGAGATAGAGCGGTTCGCCGTTTCCGTGAAACGGTGAAACGCTCTAAAGACCCGTCTCCACCCTCACACGCGCTTGCAGAGAAAATAACGATCGGCGGGCTCCGAAGTCGGCGCCGGCAGGCGTTGCAGCCGCGGGTGATCGAGCGGCGTGCCGCTCACCGCGAAGCCGCCGACGCGAAGCATGCCCGCAATCAGATCGGGAAGCCAGGTGGCGGTCACTGCATCGCGATCTTCATAGCCGGTGCCGATGTC
Organism: Mesorhizobium sp. P2_D6; assembly: GCF_056404315.1. Lineage (NCBI taxonomy): Bacteria > Pseudomonadati > Pseudomonadota > Alphaproteobacteria > Hyphomicrobiales > Phyllobacteriaceae > Mesorhizobium > Mesorhizobium sp. P2_D6. The sequence continues at coordinate 31,487 of NZ_JBFUEG010000022.1, forward strand.
GGCATGGACAAGAGCGGCGTCGATGCCAATGAATCTCCTCGCCGTCTCGCGTATATCGCCGAGCACGAGATTTTCAGCGTCGGGAATTGAGCTGGCGTGTGCGCCAACTTCGCGGTCGAACACCACGATCCGGCGTCCGGGCAGGCGCTCGCGCAGATGGTGGAACGTCCGGCCATTGCCGAGGCCGAGCTCGAACACAAGCCCCTCCATCTTCGCCACCTCGGGGCAGATTTGATTGAGAATGTCGCGCTGTGCGGTCATCCTGCTGATGAAATTATCGAGGCGACTCATATGCGATTGTATGTCCTGAACCAGCAGCCCCGATCGAGGCTTGCCGCATATAGAGGCGAATGACGAACCCTGCAACAACCGCATAGGCTGCCGACAAGGATCATACCGGGTGGAATAGGCGGCCCGCCGCCGCGCAACTGCGATGTCACTTGTAGGGGTCTGCGGCGTCCCGCAAGCCGTCGCCGAGGAAGTTGAACGCCATGATGACGAGGATAACGGGGAGCATCGGCAAAAGCAGCCATGGATAGAACGCGATCACGCTGACGCTGCGCGCCTCGGTGAGCAGGATGCCCCAGCTGGTTATCGGCGCCCTCAGGCCGAGCCCGAGGAAGCTCAGCGCCGTCTCGCCCAGGATCATGCCGGGTATGGACAGCGTCGCCGTCGCGATCAGATGCGACATGAAGCCGGGAATGAGATGCCGCCGGATGATGCGGCTGCTCCCGGCGCCCATCAATTGCGCGGCCAGAACGTAATCCTCCTCGCGCAAGGCCAGAAGCTTTGAACGCACCGCACGCGCCAGTCCGGTCCAGTCGAGCAACCCGAGGATGACGGTGATGCCGAAATAGATCAGGATCGGACTCCAGGTTATCGGCATGATCGCTGCCAGAGCCAGCCATAGCGGAATGCTGGGGATCGATTGCAGAACTTCGATTATCCGTTGAACGATCAGGTCGAAGATACCGCCGTGGTAGCCGGCCAGCCCTCCGATGACGATGCCGAGCAGGAAGCTGAAACTGATACCGACGAGGCCGATCGTCAGAGAAATGCGTGCGCCATAGATCATGCGCGAGAGCACATCGCGCCCGAGCCTGTCAGTGCCGGCCAGAAAGAGCTGGCCGTTTTCGGCCGGGCAGACAAAATGCCTGTCACCTTCGATCAGGCCCCAGAACTGGTAACTGTCGCCCTTGCAGAAGAAACGGAGCCGCTGAACATCATCCTGTTTGTCGATGTAGTTCCGCTTGAGCGTGTCCATGTCCAGCATCATCTGGCGGCCATAGACGAACGGCCCGATGAACTCGCCGTTGTGGAACAGGTGCACCTGCTGCGGGGGCGAATAGATGTAGTCCATGTTGCGCGTGTGCAGATTGTAGGGCGCCAGGAACTCGCAGATCAGTATCCCGAAATACAGCACCGCCAGGAAGATGCCGGATACAAGGGCAAGCCGGTGCTTGCGGAATTTCCACCACATCAGCCGCAACTGCGACGCCTGGAAGACCTTCGACTGCTCCGGCGTCATCGCCTCGACCGACTGCAGGTCAAAGGGCTCGATGGAAATGTAGTGCTGCAGTGGAGCACCCGGGGCGGGCAGCGGTGATTGCGTGTTCATTTGGTGCTGCCGCCCTGCAAACGAATTCGTGGATCAAGCATCGCCAGCGCCAGGTCGGAAATCAGCACGCCGATGACCGTCAGGAAGGCGAGAAACATCAGGAACGACCCTGCCAGATACATATCCTGGCTTTGCAGCGCCTTGATCAGCATCGGTCCGGTCGTTTCCAATGACAGCACGATCGCCGTGATTTCGGCGCCGGAGATGATGGCCGGCAGGATGGAGCCGATGTCGGAAATGAAGAAATTGAGCGCCATGCGCAGCGGATATTTGACCAGTGCCCTGAACGGATGAAGGCCTTTGGCGCGCGCGGTCACGACATATTGCTTGTGTAGCTCATCGAGCAGATTGGCGCGCAGCCGCCGGATCATGCTTGCCGTGCCCCCGGTGCCGATGATCAAGACCGGGATCCAGAGATGGGCGAGGATCGACTTCGCCTTGGCCCAGCTCATCGGCTCGCCGAGATATTGCTGGTCCATGAGGTGGCCGATGGACGTGCCGAACCAGATGTTGGCAAAGTACATCAGGATCAGCGCCAGCATGAAATTCGGAATGGCAAGGCCGAGAAGGCCGAGGAAAGTCAGGCCGTAGTCGCCCCAGCTGTATTGATGCGTGGCGGAGTACATGCCGATCGGAAAGGCAATGAGCCAGGTGAAGATGATCGTGACGAAGGAAACCAGCACGGTCAGCCACATTCGGTCCCCGACGACGTCGCGAACCGGCAGCTCATATTCGAAGGAATAGCCGAAATCGCCGTGTAGCATCCCGCCGACCCAGTAGAAGTAGCGAATGACCGGCGGCTGGTCGAAACCATATTCCTTGCGCATCATCTCGATGCGGTCGGAATCCACCGCTTCGCCCTGGGCCCGAAGCTCGGCGACATAGCTGTCGAAATAGTCGCCCGGCGGAAGTTCGATGATCGTGAACACCAGTGCCGATATGACCAGCAGCGTTGGAACCATCACGGCGATGCGCCAGACAAGATATCGAAGCACGCTCAGGAGCCTCCAAGCCAGAATGTATCCGGCATGTAGACACCGAAATAGGCAGTCGGGTCGTAGCCGTAGAGCGCCTTGTCAGGCAGATTGCGCAGCCGCGAGGACACCAGAATCGGCTGATGCGTTCCGTTCACGGTGCCTATCGAAAACACCTGATCGGTGTAGATCGACAGCATCGAATTCCAGATTTCGGCGCGCTCCGTGGTTGCGGTCGATGCGTTCCAGCGTTCGAGCAAAGCCATCAGCTCGACCACTTCAGGAAGATCGGGCGCCTCGCCCATCTTGCCATGAGATAGGTAGTGCGCGCCCCAGAGCGGCCATTGCAGCTGGTCGTCGATGGTGGGAGCCAGCTGATACGGGTTCATGTCGGCGGTCGCCACGCCATTGTCGATGCCCGACCACATTGACATCATGATCTGGCCGCCAAGCGCGCGGCTGCGGAAGATGTCGCGCTGCGAAGTCCGGATGAACAAGGCGATGCCAATCTTGCGCCAGTGATCGGTGATGAGTTCGAGCGCGTCGGTTTCCAGCGTGCTTTCGCCGGCCGTTTCCACGATGATCTTCGCAGAACGTCCATCGGAAAGCATCCGCAGGCCGTCATCGTCACGTGCCTGAAGCCCGGCCTCGTCGAGCAGGGCATTGGCCTGGTCGGGATCATGTGCGACCCATGCTTTCGCGAATTCCGGCCGGTAGAGCGGGCTCTCCGGAAGGACCGTATCTGCACTTTCCTGCGCCAATCCGTAGAACACGGCCAAATTGATCTCGCGCCTGTCCACAGCGAGCGAAAGGGCGCGGCGCACGCGCACGTCACGCAAAAGGCCACGCCACACCTGGTCGGCACAGTTCAGATTGGGCAGCAGCGCCAGCCGCGAACCCTGAGTGCGTTTCCACAGATGCATCTTCACCGGGTAGCGCTTCTCCGCGTCCTTCAGGAAAGCGTAATCAGTGAAGTCAATTCCCAGGCCTTGCAGGTCGCTCTCGCCCGCACCGGTCTTCGCGGAGATGATCGCCGATGAGCTGACATTCAGGATGATCCGGTCGACATAGGGCAGTTGCCGGCCATTCTCGTCTATTCGATGGAAGAACGGGTTGCGTTCGAAGATGAACTGCTCGGCCGGCGGCTTGGTCCGGTTCTGCCAGGGATCGAGCGTCGGCAGATCAGGGTTCTCCGGGCGATACTGCCGCGACATGCGGATATGCAGGAGCGTCCATTTCTTGGCCCGGTTCTCCTTCATCAGGCCGGCGAGCCGGAATGGATCCTGGTATTTCTTGTGGAACTGCTTGAGATAGGCGGCCGGCAGAACAAGCGATAGCGGCGCAGCGGCAGCGAGCTTGGGCAGGAAGTCGGGATTGGGCGCATCCCAACTGTAGCGCACCGTCAACGGATCGACGATCTCGAAGCGCGGCGGCTTGCCGTCCGCCATCAGGGCCGGAGCGAGCCCGCCTTGCGAAAGCTCATCGTTCAGCCAGACATCTTCCCAGCAATAGCGAAAATCCTCCGGCGTCAGCAGGCTGCCGTCGGACCATCTATGTCCTTCCCGTATCTTGAAGGTGAAGATGCGATCATCCGCTACGTCGAAACTTTCGAGAATGTCGGCTTGCAAGTTAAGCTTTTCGTCATAGCCGACCAGCCGAGAATACCCGTAGATCGTCATCATCCGGATATCTTTCTGGCTGCCGATGATCGTCCGCAGCGTCCCGCCATATTCGCCGGGCTGCCGGCCCATGGCGGCGAGATTCAACGCGCGCGGGCTCTTGGGCAAGCGCTCAGCGAGTGCCGGCAGCGCCTTGGCCGTCAGCTGCGGCTGAAGAAAATCCGGCTCCAGATCACCAGCGCGCGACGTGCCCGGCAGGAGTGCCGAAGCCATGAGGCCAAGGAGGGTGCGACGGCTGATCAATGGCGCAACTCGCTGACATCGGCGGAACGTCGGGCCAGCACGAGATGGCCGCCGCCAAGATCGAGCGGCGACAGCATATCCTCATCGCCCTCGTCGCGGAATTGCGGTCCCCATGCGCTGGTGTCGGAAGCGCCGCCGAGCTTCAGCGTCTTGAAATCCATCGGCCGGTCGAGATCGGGGAAAGGGACTGCGGCGAGCAGTGAGCGCGTGTAGGGGTGGATCGGTTTCCTGAGCAGAATTTCGCGCGGCGCAAGCTCGACGATACGCCCGCCGCACATCACCGCGATGCGGTCCGCCATGTAGTCCACCACCGCCAGATTGTGGGATATGAACAGGTAGGTCAGACCCAGTTCTTTCTGCAGGTCCTTCAGAAGGTTCAGGATCTGCGCCTGGACAGAGACATCGAGCGCCGAAACCGGCTCGTCGCAGATCAGGAGCTCAGGCCCCAGCGCCAACGCGCGCGCGATGCCGATACGCTGACGCTGCCCGCCGGAGAAACTGTGGGGATAGCGCTTGATGAAGCGCGGATCGAGCCCGATTGCCTGCATCAGGCTCTTGACCGTGGCCAGTCGGGACGCGGCATTGCCACGTTGATGGATTTCCAGCGGCTCGCTCAAGATGTTCTCCACCGTCATCCGAGGTGAGAGCGACGAAACCGGATCCTGGAAGACCATCTGGATTTTCGCGCGCAGCAAGCGCAAGGCGTCTCCCTCGGCGTCCAGGACGTCGATCGGTCCTTCGCGACCGTTGAAGACCACGGAGCCGCCGCTGGGGGTGACAGCCCGCATCAGGATCTTGCTGACGGTGGTTTTGCCGCAGCCGCTTTCGCCGACCAGACCCAGGCACTCACCCCGCCTGATGTCGAAGCTCACGCCGTCCACGGCGCGAACCGACGTTTGATGGCTCCCGCCGAACCATCCGGACTTGCGGGTGGTGTAGACCTTTTTCAGATCCCTGACCGACAGCAGGAGGTCGTCCGGCCCCTTCGAGTCCGGCGCCGTCTGCTTGCCCAGCAGGTTGCCGACATTCACCGGCACCTCGCGGAGCGCCTTTAGCCTTTCGCCAGGCTTCAGGTCGAAATGCGGAACGGCTGCCATCAGGCCCTTCAGGTAAGGGTGACCTGGCCGGCGGAATATCGCCTCCACAGGTCCTGCTTCCATGATCTCGCCATGGTACATGACCACCACCTCGTCGGCGACATTGGCGACCACTCCGAGGTCGTGTGTGATCAGCAGCATCGCCATGTTCAGCTTGGTCTGAAGCCCGCGCAACAATTGCAGGATTTGCGCCTGGATGGTGACGTCCAACGCCGTCGTCGGCTCATCGGCGATCAACAGCGCGGGCCGGCAGATAAGCGCCATGGCGATCATGGCGCGTTGCCGCAATCCTCCCGAAAGTTCAAACGGATACATGTCATAGGCGCGCTTGGGATTGGGAAAACCTACAAGGCCGAGCATTTCCTCGGTCCGCACCTTGCGCTCCGCTCGAGCCATGGGCGTATGAATCTGCAGGGATTCGCTGACCTGATTGCCGATCGTGTGCAGCGGCGACAGGGATGTCATCGGCTCCTGAAAGATCTTGCCTATGCGGCTGCCTCTCAACGCCCGGATTTCGGGTCCATCGCGCGGCATCTTCAGGATATCCTGCGTCGTGCCAGGCTTCTCGGGATCGGAAAACAGGATACGGCCGCGAGCATTGGCTGTGTTCGGCAAAATGCCCATCACTGCCTGGCTGAGAACCGATTTTCCGGAACCCGACTCGCCAACAAGCGCGGTAACCTTGCCCGGCAGGACGCGAAGATTTGCGCGCCTGACGGCATGCAACGGTCCCCCGACAATGGCAAACGAGATGCCAACATCCTCGATTCGCAGCAGATCAACGCTCGAATTCATTCTCACACCAGCCCCACTCCTGGCGACCCTGCCGGCCGGCAGGCCCTGAGCGAGACTAGCGCATTGCCAGCTTAGAGCAACTTGGATTCTAAACGAATTCCCCGGCGGAACCGCCGACCGGACTTACAAAGGCGGTCGGATCATCGTGGCGGTTACTGGAGCTTCCTCCGGTCGCCCGCCGACAGCCGCGCGGCATCGCGATGAAGCAGCATGACCTGCTCGGCGTCCGATATCCGGTCGTGAAACGGCTCCAGCGCAGCGTCTTCATCGAGTGCCAGAGCACCCGACAGGTCAGGTGAAAGCACCGTCAGCTTCTGCTTGATACCCGCCAGTTCTTCCTTGCCGAGCGTCAGCCAGCTGTTGGCGCCGCAATAGCCGGCGAACTCTTTGCTGGCGAGAACGCTGTGCGGATATTTCTTGGTCAGGGTCTGGAGGCGCTGGACCTCGTTTACAGCCGAGCCGAAGACCGAGAATGTGAGCCGGTCGGTAAGCCCGACATTGCCGAACATCACATTGCCGACATGCAGGCCGATACCAAATTTTATGTCGCCCAACCCCTGCTCTTTTCTGCGCAGATTGAGCTCCATCATACGCGTGCTGGCCTTGTGCGCTGCCGCAAGAGCAGCCTGGCAAGCGATCTCGGACTGCGCGCGGTGCCTTTCGCAGGGATAGACAGCAATGAAGCCATCCCCCAGGAAACTCATGATCTGCCCGCCTTTGCGATTGAAAGGTGCAGCAATGGCATCGAAAAACTGGTTCAACGTATCGATATAGAGCTCGCGGCCGGAGGTTTCGGCAAGCCTCGTCGACCCGCGCATATCGCCCATGACCAGTGCGGCCCGGATTGTGTCGCCCTCGCCGCGCTTGATCTGGCCGTCCAGCACGCGCCTGCCGGCGTCGCCACCGAGATAAGTGGTCATCATGTTGTCGGCGAGCTTGGTGAGCACCGCCATCTTGGCTGCGATAGCGAGATGGTTCTGGATGCGCAGCAGCGCCGAAATCATGCTGTCGCTGAAGCCTGAAGCGCTGTCCGTGGACCAGGACCCCATCATGCCCTGACTGGTATCGCCGTTGAAGGGATGGACGAAAGCCATGTAATCGGTGACGCCCATAAGCCTGAGGTCATCGAAAACAGGAAACTCCGACCGCACCGACGGGTCGAGCCGGCGGCGCAGATGGTCGAGCTTGTTGCTGAGCAGATGGTAGTATGGGCTGGTTAGGAATCTGTCGGAATGAACGCCGTTCTCACTGCGGAAGCCTTCCACTTCCAGGCCCTGGCCGCGAAGCCAGGTGAAGCCAAGCGCGTCATAAAGCGGATGAAGCATCGAAAAGCTCAAATGCACCCGCTTCAGCGGCACCCCGGCAGCAGCCAGCCGTTCACAAAAGCCCTTTACCAAGGTTTCCAGGTCGTCGCCGGCCAGCGCCGATTGGGTCAGCCAATCGGCAACCTTATCCATGAGAATGCTGGAAATTTCTGCTTGCGTTGTGCTCATGCTATCCCGAAACCCGTCGAAGACGAGCCATCTCCTTTGATCTGCCAAATCCTTGAAGTCAATGAAACCGGCTTCGGGGCAAAAGCCGGCGAAGAATTTCCCGAATGACTGTCCTTGCAGGAAGGAAACAGGCGTAACTGCGTTTACTTCGCGAAACATTATGTGGCGAGGCTGCCCTCGGAGTGCAATCCCAATCCTGACATCGGGCAAAGAATTCGCCGGCTCAGCCGCCGTCAGGCCTTCACCACCGTCTCTCGGGCGAGCCCGAGGCGGCCAAAAACATTGCGTGTGTCGACGATCAGAAGTGCGTGATCAGCGATCGCTTGATAGTCGATCGTGTCGTGGTCGGTTGCGACGACGACCGCATCGAACTCCTTCAAGGCCGCCTCGGTCAGCTCGACCGAGCGACGCCCCTTGATCGCCATATGCTCGCGTGTGGTCGGAATCTCGGTAACATGCGGATCGTGGAATTCCGCCTTGCCGCCCCATTCCTCGATGAGTTCAATGAGCCGCAGTGAGGGGCTTTCGCGGATGTCGGGCACATTTTTCTTGTAGGCGAGCCCGATGATGAGAATACGCGAGCGGCTGAGCGCCTTGCCGCAGCGCCGGTCCAGCGCCTTTGCCAGTTCATCGACCACATGACGCGGCATGGCCGTGTTGATTTCCGCCGCCAGCTCGATGAAGCGGGTTGGTAGTTCGTATTCGCGCGCCTTCCACGTCAGGTAGAAGGGATCGATCGGAACGCAGTGCCCGCCAAGGCCTGGGCCAGGATAGAAAGGCATGTAGCCGAAGGGCTTGCTCTTTGCCGCCTCGATCACCTCCCAGATGTCGATACCCATTGCACCGAGCACGACCTTCAACTCGTTGACGAGGGCTATGTTGACCGAGCGGAAGATGTTTTCCGTCAGCTTGACCGCCTCGGCGGTCGCCGTGCTGGAAACCGGAACGACGGTCTTGACCACGCTTTGATAGAAAGCCTGCACAAGCGTCGCTGCCTCAACGCCGTCGCCTGCCACGACCTTGGGGATCGTCGCAACTTCAAAGCTGCGGTTGCCGGGATCCTCGCGTTCGGGCGAGAAGCCGAGGAAGAAGTCCGTCTTCGAATGCAAGCCGGTTTCTTCCAGTATGGGCTTGATCACGTCGTCGGTGGTGCCGGGATAGGTGGTCGACTCCAGCACGATCAGCTGGCCGAGGCGCAGATGCTTGGCGATGGTGCCTGCCGTGTTCCTGACAAAGGAGAGGTCCGGCTCACGGTGTTTCGTCAGCGGTGTCGGAACGCAGATGATGATGACATCGCAGACGGCCAGTTCGGCAAAATCCGCGGTGGCGCGGAACCGTCCGCTCGCCACATGGCCGGCAAGGGCCGTCGACGTCACGGCCTCGATGTAGGATTGGCCGCTGTTCAGGCTCTCGACCTTCCGGGCTTCGATGTCGAAGCCGGAAACCGGGAAGCCGGCGCGCGCGATTGCAACCGACAGCGGCAACCCGACATAGCCCAGTCCGATCACGCCGACTTGCGCGGCGCGCGTCGAAATCCGGTTCAGAAGACGGTCATATGTCGATCGTGAGGCGTCCAAATCTGCTTTCCCGTCAATTCGGACAGACTATCCGCTCCATGGCGAGGCTCACCTGGCCCCGAGAGCCGTGGCCGAGGCATATTGCGGAAAACCGATTTCCGCAAGCCGTCATCAGGCCGGCGCCTTAGCCTTCAGGCTCGCGGCAGCCATCGCATAGCCACCGTCGGCACCATCGATGAAATGAACGTGATCGGGCTGCAGCGGCGAGATGACGAGGCATGTCATCAAGGCCGATTTCTGGCGGTGCAGGCCATAGCTGCAGATGCCCGCTTCTTCCGCCTGTTTCAGCCGGCTCTCGATCCGTTGCAATACATCCGCGTCAACGTCGATGGTCATCTTCAAGCCGTCGTCGAACTTGCGGAAATCCGAATTGCTGGCTACTTCGCGTTTGTAAACCTTCGGATCGAAACGGCCGATCGTCCAGCCAAATCTGTCGGTGACGGCCGTAAGCGTCATCAGGAATATCACCCACAGCTTCGCCAGCCATCGCCGGCCTGGCGGCGCCGTGGCCCGCGCCTCGACATCGAGGCCGGCGGGCAGCAGACTGTAGGCCGGCCCGTCTACCGGCACCGGGTGGCCATCGCGTTCCTGCCTGCCGGCAAGGGCGATGACGTCGGACGCCAGAAACTGAAAACCGCGCAAATCTCGCGAAGCCCCTGGTACGGCTATGATCGAGACAATTTCGCCGTGCCGGGCTTCAATCGGGTTCCAGCGGCAAGAGAGGCCGGTCAGATCCGGCCGCGCGCCGGCCGGCGCGGGGTCGATGCGGTAGCGCCCCGCTTTCATCTCGGCTTCCGCCCAACTGCCGCCACCGCCGGCGAACATGGCATAGAAGGCCGCTTCGGAGGCCTGGAACCGCGCCACGCGAACGTCGAGGCCGTGCGCTCTTATGTCCTTTATCGGCACGATTGCCGCACGCAAGGTCAGGTCCAGTTCGTCCGCCACCCATCGCTGGACAGAAGCCAGCGCGTTGCGGGCGATCTCCAGCGCCGAGCCGGGAAACGCCACGAGTGCGCCGTCGCCGCCGAAGACATAGGGAAGATCTTGCCGACCCAGCGCATTGAGCAGCGCCGAAATGACGCTGGCGCCGGCCATGTTGACGGTTTTATAGCGCCCGGCCCCGATCGCCTTGGTCGAGCCGACGATGTCGGCGGTGGCCAGCGCCCAGCCATCGGGGAGCGGCCGATAGTTATCGATATCGGCAACGCTTTCGAACTTTGCGAAGACCGGCAAAGAAGCGACAAACGGGTCGGACGCGACAGCTGTTTCCATGAGCATCAGATAGCACATTCCAGCGCTTGAAGGTGAGGTCGATCATGCGTCGAAATTGACTTGGCACAGCTTTGCGATGATAGGATCGCGCAATGCGAATTGCCTTTTACGCGCCGCTGAAGTCGCCCAATGATCCTGTTGTCTCCGGCGACCGCCAGATGGCACGGATGCTGGTCAAGGCGCTGCAGCACGGCGGGCATAGCGTCGAACTGGCATCGGAGTTGCGCTTCTATCTACGCCAGCCGGAGCCGAAAAGTTTCGATGCGCTCAAGATCGAGGCCCGGGACGAAGCCGCGCGGCTGACAAAGCTTTGGGAGCGTGACGGCAAGCCCGATCTCTGGTTCTGCTATCATCCCTACTACAAGGCGCCCGACCTCATCGGGCCAGAGCTGGCGTCGGCCTTTGCTGTCCCCTATGTGACAGCGGAAGCCTCCTATTCCAGGCGGCGCAACGCCGGCTTGTGGGCCGATAGCCAGGCGCTGGTGGCGCGAGCCGTCGAACAGGCGGCGCTGAACATCTGCTTCACACAAAGGGATCGGCAGGGACTGGCAGATGTGATTCCTGACGCCGCTCTCGGCATGCTTTCGCCCTTCATCGACACATCGGCATTCCGGGAAACGCCGGCCCGGGGTTGTCCGACGCGCCTCGTTACCGTTGCCATGATGCGCCCGGGCGACAAAGTCGAAAGCTATCGCATGCTGGCGCAAGCGCTCGGCTCGATCGGCCACCTGCCCTGGACCATGTCGGTCATCGGCGATGGACCTGCCCGAGACGAGGTCAAAGCGCAATTCGCCGGCTTGCCCGCCGACCGTATCGAATGGCTTGGCGCGATCGAGCCGGCCGCCGTACCGGATGTCCTTTATACCAAGGGAATTTACGTCTGGCCGGGTTACGGCGAGGCCTATGGCGTTGCCTATCTTGAAGCCCAGGCCGCCGGCCTTCCGGTGGTGGCTCAGGACATTGCCGGCGTGCCGGAGGTCGTGCGGGATGGCCAGACAGGGTTTCTCACCCCACCGGGCGATATAGCGGCGTTCGCTTCCGCCATTGCAAGGCTCCTGGCCCATAACGACGAAAGGACCATCATGGCCGCAAAAGCCAGGCGTTTCGTCCTCGAAGAGCGCTCGCTGGGTGGTGCGGCGGCGCGTCTGGCCGAACTTCTCAAGAAGATCCCGGTCTCATGACACCCGATCCGATCTGGCAGCCCTTGGTGGACGAACTGGCGCGCCGGCAACGGGCGGGCCGCAAGGCGGAGTTCTGGCTGCGCGACGATGACGCCGTGGATCCGACGGCCGCGCTTGATCGGCTGCTCGACCTCACCGGTGAATTCGCGGTTCCGGTCACTCTGGCTGTCATTCCGGCCGAGACCGACGGCAAGCTTGTCGTCCGGCTTGACGAGGCGCCGCATGCCACGGTCGCCATCCATGGCTGGGCGCACCGAAATCATGCGCCCGCGGACCAGAAAAAGCAGGAGCTCGGCCCGCATCGGCCACGCGAGGCGGTGCTCGACGATCTGGCTCGCGGGCTGTCGCACCTAAGCGGCCTGCACGGCGCACGTGCCGTTCCGATGCTGGTGCCACCCTGGAACAGGATCGACGCCGGTCTGGTATCCGACCTTGGATCCATAGGATTTGCGGCATTGTCGATCTATGGGCCGCCGAAGCCGGCTCCCCTGGCTGTCATCAACAGCAATGTCGACATCATGGATTGGCATGGCACGCGCGGCTGCCGCGACCATGGCCTGTTGGTTCAGGCCATCATCGCGCAATTGCAGCATGCACTTGATGGCGGCGAACCGGTCGGCCTGCTCACCCACCACCTCGTCCATGATGAATCGGCCTGGCTTTTCCTTGAACGGCTGTTCGCAGTCACAGCTCGGACTGAAGCCTGCACATGGCTTCCGATCCGGACATTGATCGGGCGCAGCGCCGCTACAGCATGATCCCGAAAAGTGGAATCCGGTTTTCTCGGACAAACGGTTTCCGTTTGTCCAGAGATCATGCTCAAACAAGGAGAGAAAAATAGCTCAGCGCTTTTTGTGCAACGAGACCGGGAATTGGAGCGTCTGGCCATCCCGCGCGGCAAAAGCGCCGGCAAACCTGTCCTGGGCCAGTTTCTCCATCTCGTCCAGTTGCTCGTCGGTGCGTGTCGGATCGTGGTGAAACAGCGCAAGCCCCCTCGCACCGGCCGCCTCGCACAGCTTGACGCCCTGTTGCCATGTCGAGTGCCCGTTTCCGCGGTAGCGCTCCATTTCCTCCTCGGTGTAGGTGCAATCGTAGATGACGAGATCGGCACCTTCGATCAGCTGAAGCACCGCCTGATCGAGTTTTCCCGGCTCGTGCTCGGTGTCCGTGATCACCGCCACGGCGCGGCCGCCCCATTCGACCCGGTAGCCGATGCAGCCGCCCGGATGGGTAAGACTGCCGGTTCGCAGCACAACCCCTTCGCGCGGCCGAAGCACGGCTCCGGATACGAAATCGCGGTAGTCTAGGCTTGCCCTGCAGATATCCAGTTTTACCGGAAACCACGGCGGCCGAATGAACTCGTCGATCATCTGGCGGGTCGTCATGTGTCCAGCGAGATGCCCGGACCAAAGCGTAAGCTTGATGCCCCGTTCATATATCGGCTTGAAAGCCGGCAGCCCGATGATGTGGTCGTAGTGGCAATGGGTGAAAAACAGGTCGAAATCGGTGACGCCTGACGCCCGAAGCGCCTTTCCGGCAGGCCGCAGGCCGGAGCCCGCATCGAACAGAAGCGTGTGCTCGCCGCATCGCATTTCAATGCAGATTGTGTTGCCGCCATAGCGAGCGAATTCTGGCCCGGATACCGCAATGCTGCCGCGCACGCCCCAAAACCTGACCAGGAAAAAATCGTCGTCCATGCTACCTTTTGCCTACCGTAGCTTCAGGCGTTTCGTGCATCGATCAGATCCGCGGTCGTATGGCTTAGCCGATCGGCAAGAACCCGCACCATCTCGATGGTCATTTCCGGAAACTCCTTCATAAGTCTCAGGAAATGATCCTTGCGGATTCTCAGGACTTCCAGCGAAGTTGCCGCCCTGACGGTGGCGGTGCGGGAGCTGTTGCACAATATGGCGATCTCGCCAACGATCGAATTTGGCAGCAGTTCGGCAACTTTTATCGGCCCGCTGTCGGAATCGACCAGAATATCAGCCTTGCCTGAAAGGATGACATAGGCGGCGTCTCCCTCGTCGCCCTGCCGGAAAAGAATCTCGCCGGCGCTGTAGTTCACGCGGTCGGATGTGAACGCAAGCAGCTTGAGCTTTGCCGGCTCGATGCCAGAGAACAAGGGAACGCGTTGCAGCATTCCAACTTCATCCTTGAGCAGCATTGTCGCAAACCTTCCTAAATTCGCGTCTGCCAGACTATGACAGAAGTTCCTTGAAGATACCGTTCCCTGCCAAAAGTGTCTCGTGCGTACCGTCTTCCACCAATTGGCCAGAGTCAAAGACGATAACGCGGTCGAACATCATCGCCATTGCCGGGTTCGTCACGACCCACACGATTGCCGGCGAATGGCCGTCGCGCCTGGCTTCCTCGAGCACGTTTCGCAGCACCTTGTCCTGAATGCGCTGGTCGAGCGCCGATAGCGGCCGGTTGAGAATGAGAAAATCGGGACGCTTGAGCAAGGCCCGGGCAACATCGAGCTTCTGGCGCTGTCCACCGGTTAGCCGCCTGCCGCCGGCGCCGACATTGAAGTCCAGGCCAACATCCAGCAGCTCGACATAAAGCCCCAGTTCGTCAAGAATGTCATAGACGATTGAGCGTATGCGGTCCGGCGCGTCGGGATGGTTGGTGCCCACGCGCCCGAACAGGACATTGTCCATGACGGTGGCCGCGGCAATGTATTTGTCAGGATCATACCGTTCGATCGCGTTTTGCAGCTGGGGCGGCAGATTTTCATAGAACTGGTTGCGCGCGGCGACGATCTTGCCCATCAGCTCGTCGGTCAGCAGGCCGAAGCGGTGCCGGGGCTCGATATAAGCAAAGCTCAAGGTGATGATCATGGCGCGGTCGGCCTCCGAAACCGCCTCGTAGGGACGGTTCTTGAGCCGCTGCAGCAAGGTCTCGTAGGCGGGTATCTCCTCGGCGCTCATGAAGGCGAGCTGCTGGAAGAACTGGTGATCGGGCGGCAGGTCGGCAAACAGCTCGATCGCCTGTTCGGCAATCTCCATGCCCATTTCGTAGAGCGTGCGGTCGAGGCCGGCTTGCTTCAGCACGGAAGCAAAATAGGGATTGGCCGCCAGAGCCTTGTCGGCCAGCTCGGGGCCGGCGGCAGCGCCGAAAAGCAGGTTCTGACCGATCGTCGCTTCGGTGTTGTAAGCGCCCGGCTCGAAAGGAACCACCAGTTCGCGCAGCCCTTCCTGTTCCAGCCGGGCTCGCAGCGCTGCACGCAGTTCGACGATCCGCCCGGCAAGCTTCGTGTGACGCGTGAGGTCGGCCGAAGAGCGCAAGCCAAGATCCAGAATGTCGCGCGACAGAAGAACCGCGTCGAGTACCCGGCGCACGGCTTCAAAGAGGTCATGCGGGCCGGTAGCACCGGCGGAGATATAGTCGATCCAGTCGCTGTGGATATCGAAATGCGGATTGCCCGACCGGCGCGCCTCGTCGATGTTCCAGCGCTGCTTGTCTGCCGCGGCGCCTTCATAAGTCACCGATGTCAGCGGCGCATGCTTCAACCCGTAGAGCAGGTTATCGCGCAGGCTTGCCTGGAACAGGAAAACATCCGACGAGGCGTAGGACATGCGCCGGCCGGTCACTGCTTCGGGGAGTTCAAGCAGGTCGTCGGCGCCCGAAGCGACCTTTCCGCTTTCCGGCCAGTTCAGCCGTGCGAAGGCTTCTGCCAGCGCCTCCGCTCCACCTGTTGAGGTACTGACCAGCGCCACCGTCTCGCCCGGCTTGACCTGCATGGAGATACGGTTGAGGAGCATTGCGCCGCCATCGTCTGCTATGGACAGACCGACCGCCGACAGCGGTTTTGTCATCCGACCGGGATCGTCGATCGTCAATGCCCCGATATCAGGCGCAATGATATCCTCGACGCTGAACTGTTCGACGACCTGCTGGTATTTGACCTGGACGTCCTGCCGATCCTGATCCCAGTCGATCAGTTCCTTCATCGGTCCGGGCAGGTCCTTGTAGGCGCCGATCACGGCCACCAGTTGGCCGACGTCGAGCCGGCCCGCGATGACCAGATAGCCGCCGATCATGTAGAACAGAAACGGCGTGAGTTGCGCGAGAAAATTGTTGAGGAACTTTACCATGAATTTCCATTGGTAAAGATCGAAGCGGATCTTGAAGATGAGCCCTAGCCGGGCGGCTATGTCGGCGCGCTCGTAGTTCGAGGTGTCGTGGACGTGGACCGCGCCGATGCCGTCGACGATTTCGCCAACCCGGCCCGAAAGCGCGCGCGCCGTCAATTGCCGTTGGCGCCCGAGCACGAGCAGCCGCCGCCGCATGCGCGGGATGAGCACGATCTGGATCACCACGATCACCACCGCAATCATGCCGAGCCAGACGTTCTGGACCATGATGAACAGCATGGCTGTCAGCGCCTGGCCGCCGAGCAGCACCGGCTGCAGGAAGGCATCGCCGATGAAGCCGCCCAGCGGCTCCACCTCGTCCTTCACCATGGTCGCCACTTCGGCTGATTTCACCCGCTTGAAGTAAATCGGCGGAAAACGCAGCACACGATCGATCAGATCGAAGCGGATACGCCGCAGCATGCGTTCGCCGAGGCGGCCTTTGTAGGTATTGATGTAGAGTTTGAACAGGCCGTTGATGACGACCAGCAAGAGGAACACGACGCTGAGGGCAAGCAGCGTCGCCGTGCGGTCGAGTTGAAAACCGGAGAAGAACTGGACCTCGCCAATGAACGGCACGTCATAGTGCAGCCTCATGAAGGGAAGGGTCGCGCCGGGTTGCTCGAAGCCCTTGCCCTGGATCGGGCCGTTGACGATCAGCTTCGGCAGGTTGAAGGACATGAAATAAGGGATCATCGAAAGCAAGACGATCGCCAATATCCAGATCTGCTGCTTCCTGGTGTGCCTCCAGATATAGCGGGCTAGGCTGGGTTCCATATGCGACTGCGGACCCCTCAGGTGGAACGATGCAGGCGGCCAAACGGCTGGCGGCTTGCGTGGGATTTTGGCGAATAGCCCAACAGCAGGGGGCCGCCGCTGCGCGACTCGTGCCGGCGGATGGACGCCAATGGTCCGAACAGATGCAATAGGTTCCCTCCGGCAGCGGGCAATGGCAAAACGACTTGCGGCATAGTCACGTCCGCAAGTCGAACAGCCTCGCGAGAGGCAAGATTGCGTTGTGTCGCCCGAAATCCCAACATAGAAGACGAATATGATGGATGTCACGCAACCACGCAATGCCGGCATGGACGGGCACGAGCAAGCCCTGGACCTCACGCGGGGAATTGCGGCCTACGTCAACCACCCTCTCGTGTCCGCGCTTGCGCGCGTGATCGCCAAGCATCCGCAGGCCGATATCGCCAACGCCTTCAACCACAAGCAGGTCGCCTGCAAGATGTGGGCGCTCGACAGGCTGTTCGAAAGCCGCGGCGGCCGGTTCGGGCGCATATGGGTTCTGGGTGGATGGTACGGCGTGTTGCCGGCAATGCTTTTCAACGACGCCCGTTTCGACATCGCGGCGGTCGATAGCATCGACATCGATCCCGAAGTCGAGGCGGTCGCCCGAACCCTCAACCGGGAAGCCGGCGACCGCTTCCGGGCGCTGACGGACGATATGTACGCACTCGACTATGCGGCCGGGCAGCCTGACCTGGTGGTCAATACGAGCTGCGAACACATAGCCGACCTGCCCGCCTGGCTTGCCCTGCTTCCGCGGGGCACGACTGTGCTGCTGCAATCGAACGATTATTTCAGCGAGCCGACGCACATCAACTGCGTGGCGTCACTGGCAGCCTTCGAAGCCATGGCGGCGCTGCGGGAGATCATGTTTTCCGGCGAACTGCCGACAAAAAATTATACGCGCTTCATGCTGATTGGAACTGTTTGAAGCGCGTTGGGCGAATCGAACCCGGACGCGACCCGCATCAGGTTTTCGGGGACCAGGTCCGATATCGCTCGTGCAGGATTTGCGCCGAGCGGCGCGCGCCTTCCAGATCGAGACGATGCGCGGCCGGCTTCGGTCCCGCAAGCGCCTGCTCGATCGCTTTCGCCAGACCCTCAGGCGTCAGGTCCTTTTCCGCCAGCACCGTCGCCAGACCGAGTTCTTCGAGCATCAGGGCGCGGACCGTCTGTTCGGTTTCCCCGCCGGCCGCGAACGGTACAAGCAGGGAGCGACACCCCGCGCGCAGGACATCGCAGACCGTGTTGTAACCCGCCTGCGAGACCGACAGCCAGGCACCGGTCAGCAGGCTGGCGAAATCCTCGCGGAACCGGAAGATGGACAGGCCCGGCGTGGCATCGCGTGAAATCGTGTCAAACTCATCCTTCGGCAGGTTTGGGCCGGTGATCAAACACCACTTCCGGGCATTGTCGGCATTGTGCGCCGCCGCGATGGTGGATCGGACAAGGCTCTTTCCGGCAGCCCCGCCGCCAACCGACACCACGACGTCGAAGCGCTCGGAAGCTGCGGGCGCCGGGGGCGCGGCAACGAGCCCTGTGTAGGCAACCGCGGCCCTGATCGCTCCCGCCAGTGGAAATGTCTTGTCGATGGTTGCGAAAGCCGGATCGCCATGGACCATGACAAGGTCGAAATGCCCGTTGACGAGATCGACCGTTTCCTCGTTTCGGCCCGGCTTGACGCGCTCCTGAAGGATGTCGCGCACCGACGTCGCCAAAAGCGGCCTGGGCGACATCGCGTCGATGGCCTCGATCAGCGGCAAGAGTTCGAAACGCATCTGCCGGCGTCCAAAGGGAAACGCCTCGACAATGACGATGTCAGGCCTGCAATCGCGGAATGCCTGCAGCAGCATCCCGCAACGCCGCGTCTTGAAATCATCGTCGACGGGCTTGCCTTGCAGGTCGACAAGCCCGGAAAATCCTTCATCGCCGGAGGTGACAGGCGGCAGCGTTACAGATTTTACACCCGGTCCCGGAAAGCCCGCGATCGGCGCTCCCCCGGTCACGACGGTGACGTCAAACCCGTCATCGGCCAGGGCCGCTGCAATGCGGCTGGCGCGGGCGAGATGGCCGATGCCGAGCAGGTGCTGGACATAGAAGAAAGCGCGCAGCCGCTTCATTCGGCGGCCCGCCACTCCCGCTCGAACAGGTCCTTGAGCTGTCCAATGCTTGCCATATGATCGAAATTGCCGCGCACGCGCCGCTCCGCGGCGTCGCCGAGGCGGGCGCGCAGCACGGGATCACGGATCAGGCGCTCCAGCGCCTGTGCCAGGGCAGCCGGGTTTTCCGAGGGAATCAGCAGCCCGGTTTCATCCGACGATAAAAGCTCCGGCACGCCGGAAATATCGGTCGACACGCAGGCAAGCCGCTGGCTGGCCGCCTCCACCAGAACATTGGGCAGACCGTCCCGGTCGCCATCCGCGGTGATCCTGCACGCGAGCGCAAAGATGTCGGCGCTGCGATAGTGCTCGAGCACCTCCTTCTGCGCCAGCGCGCCTTTCCAGGAGACGCGGCCCTCCAGTCCGAGCTTTCGCGCCAGCGCCTTGAGCCGTTCCAGTTCCTCACCGCCGCCGATATGCTCGAACCGCCACGCCAGATCACCAGGCAAGAGGGCAAGAGCCTCCAGCAACGTGTCGTAACCTTTCTTTGCAACGGCGCGCCCGACACTCAAGATGAGGACCGGTTCGTCCGGCGCCGAGCCGTCATGTTGTTTTCGCGCCGCGTCGAAACTGCCAAAGCGATCGAGGTCGAGCCCATGATAGCTCAGATGCACGGACGAGCTGCCGTTGGCGAGTTTTTTCAGGCGGTCGAAGCCGGTTTGCGTGCAGGTGACCGTCCAGCGCGCCGAGGAAAGCTTGCCGGCCAGATCCCAGTCCGCCGAAGTCCAGATGTCCTTGGCATGGGCCGAGCAGCTCCAGGGTTGGCCACGAAGCTGGCTGGCATAGCGCGTCACGGATGCCGGCGTGTGCACGAAATGGGCATGCAGCCAGCCTGCATCTTGCGGCCATTCGGCCGCCAGCACGAGCGCTTGCCCGAAGCGGCGCACGCGATTGCGCGTAAAGTCGCGGGGGACATCTGCAGCCAGCGATTTGAGCGCGCGCCAGAAGCCCGGCCGCAGCAGGGACGCAAACAGCGAGCGAACCACGCGCAGCGGCTCTCTATGCAGATATTCCGGCAGATAATGGACGGGCGCCTTGATCTCGTCATGCACGGGGTGACGCTGTGCGTCGGTCGGCCGCCTGAGCGCGAAGAGTATGAGGTCGAACCCCGCACGCTCCAGACCGAGCAGTTCTTGCGCGATGAAGGTTTCCGACAGCCGCGGATAGCCCTTCAGAACCACGACGATCTTGCGGCTTTGCAACTCAGTTCACACCTTCAATGACCGAAAGGTGATGGCCGGCCCGGCGGTCGAGCAGCTCTGCGACGATTTCGGAAATATGAGGCAGCCCTTCCAGCGTCAGATGCGGATTGCTTTGCGATGGGCGGGGCCGATCCGGCAACACCTTCAATGCATCGGCGAACCGCTGGGAATCCTCGGCTTCTTCCGGCAAAAGCATCTCGATGAGGCCGAGTTCGGCTGCGCGCCGGGCGCGGATCAGTTGTTCCTCGCGGGGCGTGACGCGTGGCACGATCAGCGCCGGCTTGTCGAAAGACAATATCTCGCAATAGGTGTTGTAGCCGCCCATCGCCACCACCGCCTTGGCGCCGGCAATCAGCTCTTCCATGCGGTTGTCGAACTCGATGATCTTGACATAGGGGATCTTGGCACCCTTCCTGACCAGCTTGTTGCGCTTGCGCGCCGGCATGTAGGGCCCCAGCACGATCAGCGCCCTATGCTGCAATTGCGAATCCTGCTGATAGGCATCGATGACGTCGTGGATCAGGTCGGCGCCGTCACCGCCGCCACCGGTGGTAACCAGGATATAGTCGCCCTCGGGCCTGTGGCCGGGCAACTCGTTCTGCTGCAGGCTCCGCTGGAGGAAACCGACAAACTTCATCTTTGCCCTGACCGCCGGCGGCACATCCAGGCCGGTCAACGGATCGTAGAAATCCGGCGGGCCATAGACCCAGACCTTGTCGTAGAACAGGCCGATCTTGCGCATCACATCCCTGCGCGCCCACTCAGCTTCGAGCAGATGCGGCGCGTCCATCACCTCGCGCAGGCCGAGCACGAGCGTGGTGCCCCGCGTCTTGAGGTAGGACAGAGTGTCCTCGATCTCACCGCGCAAGCCGAGCGGCTCCTTGTCGACGATGAAGATATCCGGCCGGAAGCTCTCGGCCGTGTGGCGGATGATCGACTGACGCATCCTCAGCGTCTCATGCAGATCGATATCCTTTTCCAGCGAGGTGTATTCGCCGTTGCGCAGCTTGATGACGCTGGGAATCTTCACGAAGTCGACACGGGCGCGGTAGTCGAAGGCGCCGGCGATGGTCGCACCCGAGATGATAAGCACCTGAAGTCCGCGGAAATCCCCGACCAGCGAATGCGCGATCGTTCGGCACCGCTGCAGGTGGCCGAGCCCGAACGTGTCGTGGCTGTACATCAGAATTCGAGCGTCTTTTGCGTGCTGTGTCATGTTGAACGTCTTTTAGAATTCTCGCCGGACGGTGGGCAACCCCGCAAGCTTCGAAATCATCCGCGGGCCTGCCGACCTGTTCTGAGACATGATGGGCGCGAGGTACACAACGGCGTTCGTCCCCTGGGCACGAATGCCAAGGGGCGCTGTTTGTGGCGCGATCCCTTGTCTTCGCAGACGATAGACGACCCGAGCACAAATCTCTGTCATGAGGCTTGACCCCGTGGAATTACATGCCTGCGGCCTGAGGCAGGCAGCGCGCATATTGCGAAAAGTTGAGAGCGACCAGGGGAAACGAGGTTGCCGCACATTGTGAGGAGAACCCCGCACCTTGGGAAAATGCTTCATAATCCATTGAAACGCAACGACCGCCAGAGGCCGCACGTTGCGGCCTTTTATCCTGCCATCAGCTTAGGCCGGTGGCAAGCTCCCGGTCCCTGCGCCGATTCAACGCGGTGCAACGGCAACGCAAATTGACCTGACCAAGGTTGGGTCGAGCGCTCTAGTCGCTTCACCCGCTTCAATTTCCCCGGGGGGCAAAGCAGATCAGAGACGGCTCCGGGCGGCGTTTTTGCTCGTTTGGGCCCGGCTCATCCTTCTGGAATGGAATTTCGCCGCCCAATCTATCGCGGGAACCCGTCCTTCGGCTCGGAGAACGCCCGCTTGAGTTGAACGGCAAGGACGCACATCACCACGACCGTGGCCAACTGAAACGGCAAAGAAAACAGCAGCATACTTTCAAGTGCCATTCGTTGTTCGGCCTGCTCGTTGAACTGGTTCAAATGGTGGACATTGGCGAGCCAGGAGCCGTAGAGAATGATCGTGCCTGCAAGTTGCGCAACAAGCTGTGCGAGCGTTCCCGCGCGCAGGCAGGTGAATACGGCAACCACGATAATAATGGCGCCCCAGCTCAGCGCCAGTGGCCATGTCAGAAACTCGACTCGGACCAAAAGCATCGCCATCGGCGCTATGCCGTGTCCGGCGACCATCGGTGCAATGGCATAGGTCAGCAGCAGGAGGCACATCTTGAGCATCGGCGGCTTCCGCTTTTTTCCTCGGGTCGGCTCCGGGACTTCGCATCATGGTGCCCGTCCGGCGTCTTGCCAAGATCGGGGTCGAGCGTTCGAACCGCTTCACCCGCTTCGGCTTCCTCAAGCGGAATCAGGCATCGAAATGCCGCGATCCGCCGCGCCTTTTTCGCATTCCGGGGCCGATCGACGCTCTTCTCGAGAAGCGCGGCAATCACCCAGCCGGACAGAGGGCCATCCACGGGACTTGATGCTTGCATCATAGGTCCGCCCGAAAGCATCAGGTCGCGTTGAAAGAAAACAGCGATACGGTACTATCCAACCAGATGTCTGCGACTGCTTGACCGGGGGGGGTGCAGTGGATACGTCTTCTTTCAAGCGCTGGATGCTGCCGGTTATCCCCGGGATGAGCCGTATCCGCCGCAGCACCGCGTCGAAATCGGTGAGCGAGGCCGTGCCGAGCTCGACCACCAGGTCCCAGCGGCCATTGGTGGTTTGGATGGTGGAACCTTGGCACCCGCTCCAGTTTTCTCCCAAGGAAATTAAGCGCTTGTGAGATGGGTCGGATCGCTCCGGCCTTTTTCATTTGTGGCGGGCAGCACGTCTCGCCGCTTAATCGAGACTTGCCCGGTGGGTGTCAATTAGCCTCTTCAACGTGCCCGAAGTCTTTGCCGATGAGATACGCCGCGGAACCATATCGACGCTACCTGCGTATTGCGCGCCCACCGGTGCTGTTGAGGCAGCGTGCCCGTTGCCGTCGACAATAGTATGAAAAAACAGCTGAGCGACCGTTTGACCTGGATAAAGCGTCAATGGCGTCTCGCCCAAATTCCTAAGTTCAAGCGTGAGGTTTCCAGCGAAACCTGGATGGATTCCGATCGCAGTTGCGACAATCAAACCGAGCCGACCCCATGTAGAACGGCCGACGACGTAGGACATTAGATCGCTCGGCAGGCGCATGTATTCCATTGTCTGGGCCAGCATGAACTGATGAGGGTGGATGATTATTTTCCCACCCAACGGCACGTATTGTCGGCGGTAAAGTCGCGAGAACGACGAAGGCGGCACTGTATCTGACGAAGCGAATTCATCTATCGATCCAAACGACGAAGCCGTTACGAGACAGAACTCAAACCCAAGGCGAACGTCGAGCGCGCCTTGGCCGGCCTTTGCCTGGTCGGCCAAATCCAGCAACGGACGCACTACCAAAAGACGTCTCGGATCCTTGGAATGCAATCGCTCAACGATGGCTTCGGTGGAAAGCACTGTCATGTGCTGTGTTCCTGCCACTGTCGTCGTGCTTCGGACAGCTCGACACCTTTTAGGAGAAGTTCGTGAAGACGGTCCATTTTCAGGGTTAGATCGGGCAAGGCCGGGTTGATCTCGGGCATACTATCTAGGCGAGATAGAAGGGCCGCCCAACCAACGTTTAGGATCGAGGCGAGCCCGGCCGCTCTCCACTCCGCCCCGTCGAGGTATTCAATGGGAGGGACCATGCCAACTAACAGGTCAAGGTGGGTCTCCAGGTCCTTGGAAAAATCCACCACGCCGTACATTATGTCCGGTGCTATAGCTTCTATGCGCTTGTGTGCTGCGTCGAAGATCAGCGGAGCCACGTCAGTGATATAACTAACCAGCTCAACGCATATTACAGAATCCCTAATGCTAAATTCTTTTGACAAGTCGATAAATAGATCGTCAGCCGCGGGGCACTGGGTGAGGTTCGGGCTCACAACTTTAACGTCGAGGGCTAAGTTCAGTTTGGAAAGGCAGAGCGTGTGAAAGCTCGGCGTGCCATCGTTGAGCGCGCCTAACAGTGTTTTCAATCGCAAGTCGGACGGTGGATGAGTCGGTGCGATGCCATACCCCGAACCAGCGAGCTCCAAATAAGATGCCAGAGCGAAGAAGAACGCCGGCCCAGCTAGTGTGTGTCCTACCGCGTCCGCCTTAAATTCATTTATCCAGTTGTCCGCTATCTCCTGGCAGCGCAGCTGCTCGGCAGTGCCAAATGAAGCACCGTTGTTACCAAGCCGCGTTGTCACCCGCGCGAAAAAGTCCTGTTCCTGCGTCGCGTACGCCGACAGATCCAAGCTGATTGTATCTTGAATAGCATGCCCTAACTCGTGAGCCACCACCGCGAAATGGGGAAGCATTCCCAACGATTGAGATGGAACGGTCACACGCAAGACTGGCCAATCAATTGCAAGCCGTTGCGTCCACTAAGCTTTGAGATGGCGACGGCAGGTTTGCCGCGTAATTCTTGACGTCGTAGGTCCAAATTTCATAGTTCGAAAGGTGCTCGGCTCGGAAAAAGATCGTATTGTCTATCTGGAGGGCGTCGACCCATCGCTGAAAGGGTGCGACAACCTGATGCGAAATACCTGTCGCGTCTGCCCCTGCCACATGGTTTAGCCATTCGTAGGCTTCGCCGCCGAGTATTTCCGCCCATTGGATGAGTGCCTTAGCATCGGCTTCCGATATTCCCCGTTGATGGGCTAGTTCAAGATACCCCCGGGCAGTATCAATTGCACCGCCTATGAACTTGAGCCATTTGCGAGGGCCTGGATGATGGCCGGGAAAAGATATCTCTTGCAAGCGAGCGACTTCGTAATGCAGTCGCTGCAGAAAGAACAGGCACGAACGACGCGCAAGCTCCGTCGTCACAGGCACGTCAGCCGTATTGGACCATTTTCGGCGCCTGCAGAGGTTTAAGGGCTCGATCCCTTAAAAGCGCGTCCAAAAAGCTCGCCATAAGCGCCGCGGCTCGTTCCTTGGAGATATCGTCGACATCGTCAGCGTTTTTCATCCGACGCAACAGTTCAGTAGTTTCGGAAAGCCGAACAGCCAGTTCAGCCCCATAGACGTCAGTCAAGTACCGATAGAAAACCGTGAAGCGCTCTAAAGCCAAGCGGTCGCCGGCATTGACGGCCAAGTTCTGCATGCCCAGTCGACGCGAACCGCGATCGGCCTCTGAAAAAATCTCAATCAATGCACTGAATGCGTGATCGCGCACGGCCGTATCCTGGATTTGACCACGCATAATGGCCAAACCATTTTGTAGGACATTCTGGAATCCGATATCGCGAGAAGGCTCGAGGCGCATTTTGTCACTCCGTAGCCGCTCTGCGGCTTATCAGCCTATCATTTCGTGTCGAAGTCGGAAACGCCAGTGCTAGTACCCGTGTCGTTTTGCCTGCCCAGATTTGCCTCGACGGCACTTAGCGCCTTCGAAAAGTGACATCATTCCCAAAACACTATAATTGAAGTAAGCTCTAACTTCAATTTATTTGATGGATTTTTAGAAGTTGCCCACACCCCGTAAGGTGCTCAATGGATTCACGGCGCGAGAGGTAGCGACCATCTCGGGCCTGAGCCTTCATATGGTCAACTATCTAGCTCGGGAAAATTATCTCACGGCCTCCCATGGGACGGCCGGTCGAAGGGGCGTGGTTCGGTACTACTCCTATCGAGATTTGGTCGTCGCCCGTCTAATTAATAGCCTGGCTCGATCCGGAATAGAGATTCGGCGTATCAAGCCTGCCATTCAGCTTCTCCGCGAAAGCGAAGTATGGGACAGGGCGGACCGAAAATCGGCTCTGTCTTTCGTGTCCACCGACGGGCAGGAGCTATTTTACCACAACGCAAATGGGACTCTCACCGAGATCACCAACAAAGGCCAACTAGCGTTTGCGTTTGTACTCGATATCGACGAAGCAACCCGAAGCGTCAAAAGCGAGATTAGCCCTTCAAAGCGCAGGCGATTCAACCTCGGTAGCTACAAGCTTGAGTTCGCACCTATTGCGGAGAAACGAGCTTCCAAACGATAGCTATTTGGTGCTCCGCTTATAGACGGTGACCGCCTTCGAATACCAGCCTTGTGCCTCGGCGACGGCCCGAATAGGACGACCATCATGTTACTACTGTGGCTACCTGATCCATCGCCCCAAAATCCGGTCGATGGACAATCCCCTGCCGGCGGCGGTGGTCAAGGCCTGGCCCTTTTTACTGACTACGCCAACCGCGCCCTTGTCGTCCGCGGCGTTGCCAGGAGCAGGCTGGTCTCGCTGCCGGTTATCCCGGGGATGAGCCGGATGCGGCGCAGCACCGCGTCGAAATCGGTGAGTGAGGCCGTGCCGAGCTCGACCACCAGGTCCCAGCGGCCATTGGTGGTGTGGATGGTCGAGACCTCGGCGAGGCCGCCGAGCGCCCGGACCACGCGGTCGGCGGCATGGCCTTCGATCTCGATCATCATCACCCCGCGTATCCTCTGGTCGACGGCGTCGGCGCGCAGCACCACGGTGTAGCCGATGATCTCACCCGACTTTTCCAGCCGCTCCATGCGCGCCCGGACCGTGGCGCGCGACACCCCGAGATCGACCGCGAGGTCGGAGATGCTGCGCCGCGCGTCGTGCCTGAGCAGCGTGACCAGCCTTTCGTCGAGCGCGTCCATGAATTTATCCATTTTGATCAAGATGGCTTCTCGAAATGATAAATCATTCTTTTCGAAATGCCAATTTCGCCTGTTCAAACTGCCGGGCGGGAATGGTTCATTCCACGCATCAATCGCCCAATCAATTGCAAGGACAAAAAGAATCATGCGCTGCAGGATCGTTGGCGCGCCGGTGCAGGACGGCGCGGGCAGGATGGGATGCGAGATGGGGCCGAGCGCGCTGCGCACGGCAGGGCTTGTCTCGGTCCTCTCCGAACTCGGCCATGAGGTCGAGGACTGGGGCGCGGTGCAGCCGGCTGCGGCGCGCGCCATCGTCCACGGCAATCTTGCGCTGAAGGCGCTGCCGGAGATCTCCGCCTGGACGGCGGCGATCGCCGAGACCGCCTATGCGGCCTCGCAGGACGCCATGCCGATCTTTCTTGGCGGCGACCACGCGATATCAGCCGGTACCGTATCAGGCATAGCGCGCCGGGCGGCCGAGCGCGGCCGGCCGCTCTTCGTGCTGTGGCTCGACGCGCATCCGGATTTCCACACGCTCGACACCACCGTCAGCGGCAATCTGCACGGCGTGCCGCTTGCCTATGCCAGCGGCCGGCCAGGCTTCAACGGCTATTTCCCGGACCTGCCCGTCGCCGTCGATCCCGCCCGCATCTGTGTCATGGGCCTGCGCAGCGTCGATCCGGCCGAGCGCCGGGCGCTGAACGAAGCGGGCGTGACCGTGCACGACATGCGCACCATCGACGAGCACGGCGTCGCGCCTTTGCTGCGCGCCTTCCTCGCCCTTGTCGAAGAGGCCAACGGCCTGCTGCATGTCAGCCTCGACGTCGACTTCCTCGACCCTTCGATCGCGCCGGCTGTCGGCACCACAGTGCCCGGCGGCGCCACCTTCCGCGAGGCGCATCTGGTGATGGAGATGCTGTCAGACAGCGGCCTGGTCTCCAGCCTCGATCTGGTCGAGCTCAACCCTTTCCTCGACGAGCGCGGCCGCACCGCCACGCTGATGGTCGACCTCACCGCCAGCCTGATGGGCCGCCGCATCATGGACCGCCCAACCCGCAGCCATTCCGGAAGCATTGCATGACCCAGCCTTCCCGCCTTGCCATCGTTCCCTTCGTCAGCGTCGACCGCATGATGAAGCTGGTGCTGACCATCGGCGTCGAGCGGTTCCTGACCGAGCTCGCCGCCTATATCGAGGAGGATTTCCGCCGCTGGGAGCTGTTCGACAAGACGCCGCGCATCGCCTCGCACAGCCATGACGGCGTCATCGAACTGATGCCGACCAGCGACGGCAAGATGTACGGCTTCAAATATGTCAACGGCCATCCGAAAAACATGCGCGAGGGCCGCCAGACCGTCACCGCCTTCGGCGTGCTCGCCGATGTCGGCTCCGGCTATCCGATGCTGCTCACCGAAATGACCATCCTGACGGCGCTGCGCACTGCGGCAACCTCGGCTGTCGCCGCCAAATATCTGGCGCCCAAGGGTTCGCGCTCCATGGCCATCATCGGCAATGGCGCCCAGTCGGAATTCCAGGCCGTCGCCTTCAAGGCGCTGCTCGGCATCGACCGGCTGCGGCTCTACGACATCGACCGCTCCGCTTCGGAAAAATGCGCCCGCAACCTCGCCGGCAAGGGCTTTGACATCACCATCTGCACGGCCGGCCAGGATGCGGTCGAAGGCGTCGACATCATCACCACGGTGACCGCCGACAAGCAGTACGCCACCATCCTCACCGACAACATGGTCGGCTCCGGCGTCCATATCAACGCGGTCGGCGGCGACTGCCCAGGGAAGACCGAGCTGCATCGCGACATCCTGCTGCGCTCCGACATCTTCGTCGAGTTCCCGCCGCAGACGCGAATCGAGGGCGAGATCCAGCAGCTCGACGCCGACCATCCGGTGACCGAGCTGTGGCAGGTGATGACCGGCCAGGCGGAAGGCCGCAAGGCACCCGAACAGATCACGCTGTTCGATTCCGTCGGCTTCGCCACGGAAGATTTCTCCGCACTTCGCTATGTTCGCGACCAGCTCCAGGCCACCGGCCTCTATGAGGAGCTCGACCTGCTCGCTGACCCCGACGAGCCGCGCGACCTCTTCGGCATGCTGCTCAGGGCAGCGCTGCAGCCGGCTGCGTGAAGAAATTGCTTGAGTAGTCAAAGCCGATCGAAACTCTGCTTGCCAGGGCAGCGCCGCCCCTCATTGCCCTGCCGGGCATTTCTCCCCGTATAGTGACGGGGAGAAAGTGGCTGACCTCACCTTCGGCATTATGTCTTGGCGAAACCATCGATGAGAGCGCCCCTCTCCCCGTCACTATACGGGGAGAGGATGCCGGTAGGCAGGTGAGGGGCAGCACAGACGCCTAGAAAGCTGGCTCTACTGTCGAAGCGGCGCACAGCTCTCCCTCTCGACAAGCACCGGCGTGAGCACTTCGCGGCGCGAATGCGCCGCCGGCTCGGCGACACGCGCGAGCAGCAGGCTCACGGCCCTTGTGCCGATCTTCTCGACCGGCTGCGCGATCGTCGTCAGCGGCGGCCAGGTGGTGACGGCATAGGGGATGTCGTCGAAGCCGATCATCGACATGTCGTCGGGAACCCGCAATCCGCGCGCCCGCAGCACCGTCAGCGCGCCCATGGCCATCAGATCGTTGCAGGCAAACAGCGCCGTGATGCCGGGCGCCTGCGCCATCAGCCGTTCCATCGCCGTGCGGCCACCGGCGAAGTGATAATCGGAATCGACCACGGCATTCGCCGGCAGGTCGAGCCCGGCTTCCTGCAGCGCCCTGGCGAAGCCGCGCAGGCGGGCCGGGCTGGAACTGGAATCGCGCGGGCCGCCGATGACGCCGATCTTCTCGTGGCCGAGCCCGACCAGATAGCGGCCGGCGAGATAGCCGCCATGATCGTGATCGACCAGCACGGAATCGACATTGACCGAATGGATCTCGCGGTCGAGCAGCACCGCCGGCACGCCGGGCAGCACGCTGGAGAACACCCGCGCATGGTCGGACGAGCCGGCGAAGATCAGCCCGTCGATCTGCTTGGCCATCAGCACCTGGAGGTAGCGCTCCTCCTTCTCGGCGCTGCCGTCGGAGTTGCACAGGATCACCGTATAGCCGGCGAGGAAGCCGGCATCCTCGATCTGGCGGGCCACGCTGGCGAAGAACGGGTTGGAATTGTCCGGCAGCAGCAGGCCGATGGTCTTGGTCTCGCCGCGCCTCAGGCTGCGGGCGAGCGTATTGGGCCTGTAGCGCAGAGCGGCGATGGCCGAATGCACGCGCTCGGCCGTCTCCGGCTCGACATGGCGCGTGCGGTTCATCACATGCGAGACGGTTGCGACCGATACTCCGGCATGGCGCGCGACATCGGCAATCGTCGTCATCGATTATTCCTCTAGCGGATCGCCCTTAGAAGCCGCTCCCTGTAGGCGTCTAGGATGACGGCAAGCACAATGACAAGACCTATCACGATCGGCTTGAAATTGTCGCCGACGCCGAGCAGCTGCAGTCCGGTCGACAGCACCTGCAGGATGCAGGCGCCGACCAGCGTGCCGATGATCGAGCCCTTGCCGCCGCTGAGGCTGGTGCCGCCGATGATGACGGCGGCAATCGCGTTGAGCTCGTAGCCGACGCCGGCGATCGGGCTGCCGATGTTGAGGCGCAACAGATAGACCATCGCCGCGATGCCGGCGGTCAGGCCGCTGATGGTGAAGGCGGCGATCTTGTAGAAATCCGGATTGTGGCCGGAGAGGCGAACAGCCTCGTCATTGGTGCCGACGGCGAAGATCATGCGGCCGAACACGGTGAAGCGCAGCACGAACCAGCCGGCCGCGATCACCAGCACCGCGATCAGGAAGATCGACGGCAGGAAGCCGCCGATGATGAGGTTGCCGAAATCGACGAAACTCTGCGGCAGGCCGGTGATGGTCGAATTGTCGCTGACCACGCGGGCCGCGCCCGCCGCCATGTTGAGCATGCCGAGCGTGACGATGAAGGAGGGGATCTTCCAGCGCGTCGAGATCCAGCCATTGAGGAAGCCGCAGGCCGCTCCCGTGGCCATGCACGCCAGCAGCGCGAGCAGGATCGCCACCCCCGGCGACAGGCTCTCATCGATCATCACCGTTGCGCCGACCACCGTGCACAGCGCCAGCACCGATCCCACCGAAAGGTCGATGCCGCCGGTGAGGATGACGAAGGTCATGCCGGCCGCGAGCACCGTGTTGATGGCGATCTGCACGAAGATCTTCAGCGCATTGCCTGACGTGGCGAAGTAGGGCGCCGTCGCCGAGAAGAACACGGTGATCAGCATCAGCGCCAAAAGCACGCCGGCATCGCGCACCAGAAAGCGCAGGAATTTCGCGCGGCCCGGGGAAACAGGCGCCGACGCAGTCACTTGCGACGTCTCGCTCATGGTCGCACATACTCCTGATAGGCGAGCGACAGGATGTGCTCCTGGTCGAACGCGGCGCGCGGCACGTCGCCGACAATCTTGTTTTTGGAAAAGACGATGATGCGGTGGCACATGCCCATCAGCTCGGGCAGGTCGGACGACACCATGATGATGCCCTTTTTCGCCGCAGCCAGCATCCACAGCAGCTGGTAGATCTCACGCCGCGCGCCGATGTCGACGCCGCGGGTCGGCTCGTCGAGGATCAGCGTCGAGGTGCCCCTGAACAGCCATTTCGCCAGCACCACCTTCTGCTGATTGCCGCCCGAGAGATTGCGCACCGCCTGCTCGATCGAGCTCGCCTTGACCCTGAGCTGGCCGACCAGATCGTTGGCCGCGGCGGCTTCGGCCCGGCGGTTGAGCAGCCCGTTGTGCGAGACCTTGCCCAGATCGGTGATGGTGATGTTCTTGTCCACCGCCATGTCGAGCAGCAGGCCCTGCCCCTTGCGGTCTTCGGTGAGCAGGCTCAAGCCGTGCCGCACTGCATCCTTGGGCGCGGTGATCGCCACCGGCTTGCCGTCGATCTCGACCACGCCGTCGAGTTTCGGATCGGCCCCGAACAGCGCCCGCATGGCCTCGGTGCGGCCGCTGCCGACCAGCCCGGCGACCCCGAGAATCTCGCCATGGCGAACAGCGAAGGAGATGGCAGGGGTCTCGGTGCTCCGTTTGAGATTGACGACGCTGAGCGCGACCGTGCCCGGCACGATCGAAGCATCGAAGCCGTACTCGTCGGCAATGTCGCGGCCGATCATCATCCGCACCAGGTCCGGCACGGTGAGGCCTTGCAGGTCGCGCGTCGCGACCAGTTTTCCGTTGCGCAGCACCGTCACCCGGTCGCCGATCTCGAACACCTCGTGCAGGCGGTGCGAGATGTAGACGATGGTGACGCCCTTGGCCTTCAGCCGCTTGATGATGGCAAACAGCCGCGCGATCTCCGGCGGCGTCAGCGTCGCCGTCGGCTCATCGAGGACAAGCAGCTTTGAGTCATTGCTCAGCGCCTTGGCGATCTCGACCAGCTGCATCTGCGCCACGCCGAGCGCCTCGACACGGGTGCGCGGGTCGATCTCGAGCCCGACCTCGTTCAACAGCGCCAATGCGCGGCTGTTGAGCGCCTTGCCGTCGACGATGCCGAAAACGCGCCGCGGCAGGTTTTCCAGCATCAGATTCTCGGCGATGCTGAGATAGGGCAGAAGGTTGAGTTCCTGATGCACGATGCGAATGCCGGAAAGCTGCGCATCATGCGGCGTCTTCGGCCGATAGGACTGGCCGTTGAAGGCGATCGAGCCTGAGTCCGGTTGGTAGATGCCGGCCAAGAGCTTGATCAGCGTTGACTTGCCGGCGCCGTTCTCGCCCAGGATGATGTGGGTTTCACCGCGCGCGATCGACAGCGACACCTCGCTCAGCGCGACGGCGCCGGGAAAAATCTTTCCGACCCCTTCAAGGGAGAGAATCGCATCCATGGGCAGCGGAATCCTAAACTGCGCTCGTCCGCGGCGAAATCGGCGCGGGCGCGTCGCCATCGCCGCCGGCAGATTGCCGGCGGCGATGATGAGACAAGCGGAAACGCCGGAGGGAGTACCGGCGCCTTCGTTCGCCTCAGCCGGTGATCAGCTTGATGTCGGTCTTGACCCAACCGGAGAATTTTTCGCCCGCAAGTTCGCGCAGGCCGTAATCAATGCCCATGGCTGCCATCTGCGCGCCATACTGCTCAACGGTGGCGAGCATCTTGCCTGCCTTGAGCAGCGGGCCGACGGCCGGGATGTTGTCGAAGCCGACGACCTTGATCTGGCCCGACTTGCCGGCCGCGTCGAGCGCCTTGACGACACCGAGCGCCATCGAGTCGTTGGCCGCCATCACGCCCTGTATGTCCTGGTACTGGGTGAGGAAGTTGGTCATCAGCGTGTTGGCTTCCTCGGTCTCCCAATGCGCCGTCTTGGAGTCGAGCAGTTCGAGGCCGTTCTCCTTGACCGCATCGTCGAAGCCGAGCTTGCGCTCCTTGGCATTGTCGGCCTCGGGGTTGCCTTCGAGGATGACGACCTTGCCGCCCTTGCCCAGCGCCTTGCCAAGCGCATCGCCGGCAAGCTTGGCGCCGCCGCGATTGTCCGGACCGAAGAAGGCGAGGTCGATGCCGGCCTTCTTCTTGGCTTCGGTGTCGAGCGCGACGTCGATGTTGATGACCTTGATGCCGGCATGCAGCGCCTTGGCGATCGGCGTCACCATGGCCTTCGAATCGGCCGGCGCGACGACGATGATGTTGTAGTTCTGGGTGATGAAGTTCTCGATGGCGTCGACCTGGGCGGCGAAGTCGCGCTCGTCCTTCATGCCGACGGCGGCGAAGTCGAACTTGTCCTTGTTCTTGGCGGCATACTCCTCGGCGCCGGCCTGCATCTGCTTGAAGAACTCATTGGCCAGCGACTTCATGACCAGTCCGACCTTCGGCTTGTCGGCGGCAAAGACCGGCCCAAGCGGCAGCGCGAGTGCCCCCGCGGCCATGGCGCTGGTCATCAGGAACTGGCGGCGCGAGAACGGGCCGAGCCCGTCCGTAATTGTTTTCTTGCTCATGATTTCCTCCTCTGTGATCCATAGTAATCGGTTACGTAACCGATTACGCCGCAGGTTAGTGCTTGGCTTTGCCAGGTGTCAATATCGGCGGCGGCAACTTCCAGCGCCGTCGCTGGCGCACCTTACGGTGGCTCGGGCCGCAACGCGTCCGTCTCGATGGGCCAAAACGCCACCGGCCGACGCATCGATCGCATTCTCGCTGCCGCCGCAGCGCTATATCGTTCTCAATACCTGATGATTCCCGGTCCAGTGATTCCCGAGCAGACAGGAAGCCTTCATGCATGGCCTGACGCCCATACTTTCCACTGTGGCCGCCTCGTTCCTCGCCTCTTTCGTCGAAGTGGTCGAGGCCTTCACCATCGTGCTGGCGGTCGGCGTCACCCGCAGCTGGCGGCCGGCGCTGACGGGCGCCGCCCTTGCGCTGGCGCTGCTGGCAGCTTTGGTGCTGGCCTTCGGACCGTTGCTGGCGCTGGTTCCCATTAGCGTGCTGCAGTTCGTCGTCGGCGTGCTCCTGATCCTGTTTGGCATGCGCTGGCTGCGCAAAGCCATCTTGCGCGGCGTCGGCATCATTGCCCTACATGACGAGGACGCCGCCTTTTCCAAGGAAGCCGCGGCCTTGCAGCAACACGCCAATGACCGCCGCGCCGATTACCTGGCCGGGCTCACGGCTTTCAAGGCGGTGCTGCTCGAAGGTGTCGAGGTGGTGTTCATCGTCATTGCCGTGGGTGCTGCGCACGCGCAGACCTTCTATGCCAGCCTTGGCGCGCTGGCCGCCTTCATCCTGGTAACGATTATCGGCCTGGCGGTGCATCGGCCGCTGGCGCGGGTGCCGGAAAATGCGCTCAAATTCGCCGTCGGCCTGATGTTGACCAGCTTCGGCATTTTCTGGACCGGCGAAGGGCTTGGCGCCGACTGGCCGGGCGCCGATCTGGCGCTGCTGGCCATCTTCGCCATCATCGCCGCCGCGTCCTTCGCCATCGTGCGCTGGTTGCGCGACCCCAAGGCTACACAAGGAGCTGCCCGATGAAAGTCCTGCGCCTCATCCTGAAGGAACTCGTCGGCATGTTCATCGACGACGGCAGCCTGGCGACGCTGGCGCTGCTGCTGATCGTGGCGATCACCGCGGCGGTGAAGCTGCTGGCGCTGCCGCCGCTTGCCGGCGGCATCCTGCTTCTGGCGGGCTGCCTCGCCATCCTGCTCTACAGCGTGCGCCGCGCGGCGCGGCGTTCCCGTCAGTAAAGGGTGAAAAACACCGGCAGCACGCCGCTGATCCGCAACTGCTCGACCGTCTCGATGACCGGGAACAGCGCCAAGAAATAGAGCCCGTCCGTGAATGTCCGCCGCAACGCCTTGGTCGAGAACCGGCGTTCGGCCTGGTCGTGAAACAGCAGCGGGTTCGGCCAGAACGGCGGCGTGCGTTCGGCATAGGCGCTGTAGGCGGGGCCGAACTTTCCAAACAGGAACTCGGCCTCCTTGCGCGCCGTCACCCGGAACACAAGGTAGCTCACCAGAGCGAGCGCAGCCGCCACCAGCACCGAGCCATACATCAACCCGATGCCCGCGGCGCCGACCGTGGAAAAGAAATAGAGCGGGTTCCGGCTCATCGAGAACGGACCGATGGTGACCAGCTCGTCGTTCTTCCTGCCGCCGACATAAAGAATGCTCCACAGCCGGCCGAGAATGCAAACCAGCACGAAGCCGATGCCGAGCGCTTCCATGTATTCATGCCCGTCCGAGCCTTCGACGAGAAAGGGTTTTGTGAACAGCAGCGGCGCAATGGCGAGGACTGCGGCCACCTGCACGACAATCAGGCGCTTGTGCTGGTTGAAGGCTTTCGCCGCCGGCTTGGGGGGAGCGTAGCTCATCATAGTTCCTGCTCTCCGGCAGGGCCATCGCGCCGGCGTCTCGCCATCCACTAGCGCTTCCGTGCGGCGATGGCGAGGCAACCGGCAGGGATTTTGGCCATTCTTACGAATTTGTAAGCTGGCGGACAGATGGCGGCGAGGCCATGGAACCGCTGCTGGGCCTTTTCGGCTCGTGACGCCTGACAATCCGGCATCACAAGGCGGAACCGACTGTTCCAGGAAAAGTGTGAAGCCGCTTTTCGGCCGGAATTGCGCCAAAACAGGGCGTTAGAGGATTGCCGGGGCGGTCAACCAGCGATCGGAAACAACGATGCGACTTCTGCTTGTCGAAGATGACCCCCGGACCGCCGACTATGTCTTCAAGGGCCTGAGCGAGGCCGGCCATATCTGCGACCTGCTGCGCGATGGCCGTAACGGACTGTTTGCGGCGACCCGTGACGCCTATGATGTGATCGTCGCCGACCGCATGCTGCCTGGTCTCGACGGCCTATCGATGATCAAGGCGGTGCGCGCGGCCGGCGTGCGCACGCCGGCGATTTTTCTGACCGCGGTCGGCGGCGTCGACGACCGCGTCGAGGGGCTCGAAGCCGGCGGCGACGATTATCTGGTCAAGCCTTTCGCCTTTTCCGAACTGCTCGCCCGCATCAACGCGCTCGGCCGCAGGCCGGCGGCGCAGGAGCAGAAGACCACGCTGCGCATCGCCGATCTCGAAATGGACCTGATCGTGCGCCGCGTGACCCGGCAAGGCCAAACCATAGACCTGCAGCCCCGGGAATTCAGCCTGCTCGAAGTGCTGATGCGCGGCGAAGGCCGTGTGATCACCCGCACCATGCTGCTCGAACGGGTCTGGGATTTCCATTTCGATCCCAAGACCAGCGTCGTCGAGACCCATATCAGTCGGCTGCGCGCCAAGGTCGACAAGCCTTTCGACGTATCGCTCATCCACACCGTGCGCAACACCGGCTACAGCCTGCATGCGCCGAGTTGAATGGGCCAAGCTCGATCGCATCTCGCACGTCCGACCAGCTGTCCGTATATAAGCGAAATGTCGATGCTGGACTCTGCAAAGCGATGGGCGCGCGGCATCAAGCGCGACACGGTGGCATTGTGGCTTGCCGCTCGCGATCCACGTGTGCCTTGGTATGCAAAGGCCGCTGCCGGAGCGGTTGCAGCCTATGCTCTCAGCCCCATCGACCTCATTCCTGATTTTATCCCTGTCATCGGCTATCTGGATGATCTGCTGATCGTCCCGCTCGGGATCATGCTTGCGGTCAAGCTGGTGCCAGCCGGTCTCATGCAGGAATTCCGTGATGCGGCCACGCGCAGCGCCAGGCCGGTTGGCAAGGCCGGATTGGTCTTCATGATTGCTGTCTGGATATTGGCGGCGCTGGCGCTGCTATGGCTGTTCTGGCCGAAGTCCGCCTGAAGCGATGAAGGAAACAAGCGCCAGCCTGCTGCGCAGCACGCCGTTCCGGCTTGCTCTGACCTTCGCCTTGCTGTTCGTACTCGCCTTCATTCTGTCCGGCGCAATCGTCTATCAGCTGATGAGCGCCGATCTTGCAGAGCAGCTGGACCAGTCGGTCAAGGAGACCTATTCGGTGGTCGCGGTGACCTATGACGGGAACGACCAAGAGGATCTGGTTTCGGCGGTCGACAGCCATGCCGCGCTCAGCCCGAGCAAGGAACAGCTGTTCTCGCTGACCGATGCCGACGGCAACCATCTGGCCGGGAATTTCACCGCCGCCGACTTGCCCGATGGCTTTTCCGATTTTGCAGCTTCCCTGCCGGGTGTGCCACCGGGCACCATGTACCGCGCCTGGTCCGGTTCGGTCGGCTCCGACAGCCTGACAGTTGCCTTCTCGCTGTCCGAGATCAAGGAGCTGGAAAGCATCGTGCTGATGAGCTTCGGCTGGGCAACCCTGATTATCTCGGGTCTTGGGGTGGCCGGAGGCGCCTTGCTGGCGTCGCGCGTGCAGCGCCGCCTCGACGGCATTGCCGCCACCATGGACGATGTCTCCAACGGCCGGCTCGAAGCCCGCATTCCGCTGCTTGGCAATGGCGACGACATTGACGGCGTCTCCTCACAGGTGAACACCGCGCTGGAACGGCTGGCATCCCTTGTCGACGGCATGCGCCAAGTCAGCGCCGACATCGCGCACGACCTGAAGACGCCGCTGAACCGGTTGCAGATGATCCTCGAGTCGGCCGCCGACAAGATGATGCGGGGCGAGGCCGTTGCCGATGAGCTGGCGGAGGCGCGCGAAGAGAGCCTGCAGATCAACGAGACCTTCGATGCGCTGTTGCGCATCGCCCAGATCGAGGCCGGCGCGCGCAAGGCGCGCTTTGTAGATCTCGACCTCAACGGCGTCGTCGAAAGCATCGGCGAGATTTACGCCGACGTCGCCGATGACGACGGCAAGTCACTGTCGGCGGAGATTTCGCAAGACAGCCGATACCTGGTCCACGGCGATCGCGACCTGCTGACGCAATTGTTCGCCAATCTGGTGGAAAACGCGCTGCGGCATTGCCCGAAGGCCACGACTATCCGGCTATCCGTGACGCGGCGGGCCGACCGTATCGTGGCTGAGGTCGCGGACAATGGCCCTGGCATACCTGCCGAAGAGCGCGAAAAAGTGTTCCAGCGGCTGTACCGGCTGGACACCAGTCGCACCACGCCCGGCAGCGGACTGGGCCTCAGCCTGGTGCGGGCCATCGCCGATTTGCATGGCGCAACGATCTCACTCGAGGACCGCCATCCCGGCCTGGGGGTCATCGTCGGTTTCCCTGCAGCAAAGGCATCACTGGCCTGAGAGAGAGGTGTCAGCCCAGATCGTGAACGTCACACCAGGGCGTCCCACTGCGGCGCGAAGGCTGGCCGGTTGGTCTTTCGGCAGTGCGGCGATGGCGGCGCGATCCTTGTCATCGAGCGCAATGCTGCTGGGATGCAAACGGGGTGCCGCTGATGGGGGACAGCGGCGAGCACCCGGTGACCGCCGATGAAGGGACTTCACTCGGCCGCGCGTTTCCCAATGTATCGGCAAGGCTTTGGTTGCCGCACCCGGCCCTCTGCCTTTGACGTTAGGACTTCGGTCGGACGTCCCCTGGGACCGTAGTCCCACAGGCGGAACGATCGCACAGGGGCACCGTTCTCTGCAGTGAAGTCGGCTAACAGGAGGGAAAGGCAATGGATGATCGAAACACCAGCGTTATGGAAGCTCGGTGGCTTCTTGCTGTGCCAGTCTCGCTTATCTTGACGGTTCTTTTCGCCGGTTTCTGGCTTACGTGACTGGCCGGCCGGCCAGCGGCCCGATCGTTTGTGAGCGATGCTCGACAAGGGGGCGGGCACAAGCTTCTAATCGCGGCGATTAATCATTGCAGCTTTGCGGCAATGATTAGCAAACTTACGGAACAATAGATACCTGGCAGAGTTTGATGTTTTGGGCGGAGAATATGTAGTTTTGAAACAGCCCTTAACATAGAAAGGCTTGTCATGAAAAAGTACCTTATCACTATCGCCGCAGGTCTTGCGCTGGTCGCCGGAATTGGCGCAGCCGCAGCGGAGGACGTCGTCGTTCTTAAGCCTGAGCAGCAGACGGTGGTCCGCGAATACATCCACAAGCAGAAGCTCGCATCCGTTAGCCTGCTCGGTGTTGAACTCAACGTCGGTACTGCTCTGCCGGATACGGTCGAGCTTCACGCAATCGACGTCCCCGACGTCAAGTACAAGTATACGGTCGTCGGAGACCATGCGGTCCTCGTTGACCCAGATACGCGCAAGATCG
Source organism: Mesorhizobium sp. P2_D6 (assembly GCF_056404315.1). Taxonomy (NCBI): domain Bacteria; kingdom Pseudomonadati; phylum Pseudomonadota; class Alphaproteobacteria; order Hyphomicrobiales; family Phyllobacteriaceae; genus Mesorhizobium; species Mesorhizobium sp. P2_D6. The sequence goes on from NZ_JBFUEG010000022.1 coordinate 71,053, forward strand.
TTCAGATCATCGAGTAGCAGCTTCGGCTGGATGTCCTCCGGTCGCTGACGGCCCGCTTCCAGAGTTGTCCTTTGGGAGCGGGTTTTTTCGCATTGAATAGTCCGCGGTCGCAGCCGCTAGGGCAAGGACCCGACTAAAGCACGGTATATCCGGCGCTCGTACGCTCGCGGCGAAAATCCGAGGGCGACATGCCGGCCAGCTTGCGGAACGATTTGTTGAAGGCGCTGAGCGAGCCGAAGCCTGAATCCATGGCGACGCGCAGCACATTGGCGTCTTCATGCATCAAAAGCGCCTGCGCGTAGCTCAGCCGCAAGAGGTTCATATATTCGTTGAGCGTCATGCCGGTCGACTTCTTGAAGATGCTCATGGCGTATTTCGGATGGATGTCGGCCGCCGCCGCTATGTCGACGCAGTCTATGTCGTAGAGGAAATTCTCGGCGATGAAGTCGCACATGCGGCCGACATTGCGTAGCGATTGCTGGTCGAACGGGCCGCCGGTTTCCTGGCTGGCGGTTTCCGGCACCAGCCGGTAGGGCTCGAACCGCACCCGCTCAAGCCGCAGCAGCAGCTCATTCACCGCGTGCTCGGTTATCGCCGGATCGCCCGAGCGGAAATAGCGGTTCCAACGCTCGAAATTGTGATGGTCCGCCGGGTCGGTGGCCGATGTCACCAGCGTGGCGCCCGTCATCAGCCGGTGGCGGATGTCCGTCGGCAGATGCAGGCGGAAGAAATGCACCAGCGGCAGATGCGCGCCGGCATAGATGGCGTCGTCGGAGAGATCGTCCATCTGGTGCGGCAGCCCGCCCCAGAACAGGCACATGTCACCGGCCGACAGCGAAATCTCGTGCTCGGCCATGCGGTAGTGCACGCTACCGCGGACGATGAAATTGACCTCGACCTGGGCATGCCAATGCGGCTTGAGCATCACCAGCGGGTGGTTGTGGAACATCTGCAAGGCCATCGGCAGGCCTTCGACGCTGCTGGCGCCAGGCTGGTAAAACGGCCGTTCCGGCATCTTACTTTCCGCCCATTCTTTATTCCCGTTGTCGGGGACAAGCCTTCCGCGCTGCTTAGTTTAGCCATGCTCGCGAAGAGAGAGCAAATGAAATGGGAGGATTTCAATGCGCACGACACTGATCTGTGCCGCGCTGACGTTTGGCCTGGGCTCAGGCCCGGCCCTGGCGCAGTCTGGCGAAATCACGATCTGGAGCTGGAACATCGCCGCTTCGTCGCTGAAGTCGACGATCGCCGGCTTCAACAAGCAATATCCCGACGTCAAGGTCACCGTTCAGGACCTCGGCAACCAGCCGACCTATGACAAGTCGATCGCCGGCTGTGCCGCCGGCGGCGTCGGCCTGCCGGATATCGTCTCGATCGAAAATGGCGAGGCCGAGAACTACTGGAGCCAGTTCCCCGACTGTTTCGTCGATTTGCACACGCTGGGCTATACGGCGGAAGACCAGAAGAAATTCCCCGATTTCAAGCGCACCGAACTGGAAGTGGGCGACAAGGCCTATGCCATGCCGTGGGATTCCGGCCCGGTCGCCGCCTTCTACCGCCGCGATTTCTACGAGAAGGCCGGCGTCGATCCGGCATCGATCAAGACCTGGGACGATTTCATCGCCGCCGGCAAGAAGATCCAGGCCGCCAATCCCGGCGTCACCATGACCAACGCCGATTTCAACGGCGACACCGAATTCTTCCGCATGATCTCCAACGAGCAGGGCTGCGGTTATTTCGCCGAGGACGGGCAGTCGATCACCGTCAACCAGCCGAAATGCGTCGATACGCTGACCACGATCAAGGACATGAAGGACGCCGGCATAATGTCGTCGGCCGACTGGGGCACCAAGATCACCAACAACACCGCCGGCACCGTCGCCACCCAGATCTATGGCGGCTGGTATGAGGGCACCATCCGCACTGAATCGGCCGGCGAAAATGGCAAATGGGGCGTCTACCCGATGCCGAGCCTGACCGCCGACGGCCCGCGCGCCGCCAATCTCGGCGGCTCGTCGCTCGCCATCACCTCGGCCTCGAAAAACAAGGAAGCGGCCTACGCCTATCTGAAATACACGCTGGAGACGAATGAGGGCCAGATCACCATGCTGAAGGAGTTCGGCCTGGTGCCGTCGCTGATCTCGGCGCTCGACGACCCCTATGTCTCTGAAGGCCTGCCCTATTGGGGCGGCCAGGCGGTGTGGAAGGATATTTTGGCCACCCTGCCCAAAGTGGTGCCGAGCCGCGGCACGCCGTTCCAGAGCGACGCCGAAATCATCATGCGCGCAGTGCAGACCAAATACCTCGGCGGTGGCTATCCCGACGCCAAGGCAGCGCTGGACGACGCCGCCAGCCAGATCGCGGCAGCGACTGGATTGCCGATAAAGTGACGAAGGCGGAGATGTTGGCGGGTCAGATATAGGGCAACTTGCCGGACTGTTGGCGCTGCCCCTCACCTGCCTGCCGGCATCCTCTCCCCGTATAGTGACGGGGAGAGGGACGCTCTCGCCGAACATTTCGCCAATCGCTAGCGTTGCAGGAAGAGCACCAAGGCTGCGGCCAGCCCCTTCTCCCCGTCACTATACGGGGAGAAGGTCCCGGCAGGGGGATGAGGGGCGGCGCCAAGCCTTAATAATTGAACGCCGGCTAACAACAAGCCGGATATCAACCGGGAAAGCGGAAGGAGGAGGAGATCATGCGCTATCAGAACGCCACCGCGTATCGCTTCCTCACACCCTATCTGCTGATCTTCGCCATCTTCTGGGTGTGGCCGATCATCTCCTCGTTCATGATCTCGTTCCAGGCGACGCGCACCGTGCCGTGGCGTTTTGCGCCGACCTTCAACTGGGGCCGGCTGATCGGCGACCCCGCTTTCTTCAACGCGCTGAAGAACACACTGCTCATCCTCGTCATCCAGGTGCCGGTGATGATCTCGCTGGCCATCGTCATGGCGGTGCTGCTGAACTCGCCGCTGTTGAAAGCGCGCGGCCTCTACCGCTTCGCCTTCTTCGCACCGGTCGTGGTCGGCGAGGTCGCCTATTCCGCGGTGTTCCGGCTGATGTTCAATCTCGATTTCGGCATCATCAACAAATTGCTCGCCAGCGTTGGCCTGGCCAAGATCGACTGGTTCTCTAACGTCAACCCGGCCATGGCGCTGATCATGATCGCGGTGACCTGGCGCTGGGCCGGCTACAACGCCATCATCCTGCTCGCCGGACTGCAGTCGATCCCCGAGGATGTCTATGAGGCGGCGACGCTCGACCGCGTCAGCAAGGTCAAACAATTCTTCTACATCACACTGCCGCTGCTCAAGCCGGTCATCGTTTTTTGCGCCGTGCTGTCGATCATCGGAACCATGCAATTGTTCACCGAGCCGTTCCTGATCACCGAACGCGGCGGCCCGGGCGGCGGCACCGAGACGCTCGGCCTGCTGCTCTACCGCCAGGGGTTCCGGTCGCTCAATTTCGGCTATGCCTCGGCCGTCGCCTACACCATGGCGGGCTTGGCCATTGCCATCACGCTGGTGCAGCTGTGGCTGACGAGAGAGCCGAAATGAGAGGGGAGCCGAAATGAGCTCGCTCTCGCAACGCCGGCTCGGCCGCAGCCTGCTGCTGCATCTGTTCCTGACGCCGCTGGCGGTGATCTGGCTGTTTCCGCTGTGGATGATGATTGTCTTCTCGACGATGCCCGACAACGGCATCTTCAGTCCCGGCATCGAACTCTTGCCGCACGACAATTTCCTCGCAAACTTCCACAATCTGCAGCGCGACACCGACTTTGTCGGTGCCATCGGCATTTCGGTCTCGGTGGCGGTGACCTACACCGTGCTGTCGGTGCTGCTGACCTCGATGGCTGGCTGGGCGCTGGCGCGCTACCATTTCGTCGGCAAAGGTTTTGTCGTCGCCATCATTCTCGGCACCATCACGCTGCCTTACGCGGTGGTGCTGATCCCGCAATTCATCATGGTGGCGCGCGACTTCCAGCTCGCCAACACCTGGGTGGCACTGATCGTGCCGCCTTTGTTCAATTCGCTCGGCGTTCTGTTCATGCGCCAGGCCTTCTCGATGATGCCGCACGATCTGTTCGACGCCGCCCGCGTGGAAGGCGTCAAGGAATGGCGCATCTTCCTGTTCGTCGCACTGCCTTTGGCGCGGCCGATGCTGGCCGCGCTCGCCATCATCCTGTTCCTCGCCTCTTGGAACAATTACCTCTGGCCGCTGCTGATCAACAGCCAGCCCGGCGCGATGACAGCACCGGTGGCGCTCGGCACGCTGATCGGCCTGACCAAGGTCTCCTGGGGCGGCCTGATGGTCGGCGCCGTCATGCTGACCGTGCCGATGCTCGTCGTCTTCGTGCTGCTGCAGCGCCACTTCATCGCCGGCATCGCCGCCGGCGCCGTGAAATAGGGACAACAGCGACATGGCGGCAGTCACCCTCACCAACGTCCTCAAGCGCTTCGGCGTCTATGAGATCATCCATGGCGCCAACATCGATATCGCCGACGGCGAGTTCGTCGTCTTTGTCGGCCCGTCCGGCTGCGGCAAGTCGACCTTGCTCAGGATGATCGCCGGGCTGGAGGACATCAGCGGCGGCGAGATCGCCATTGGCGGCAAGGTGATGAACGATGTCGAGCCGGCCGACCGCGGCATCGCCATGGTGTTCCAGTCCTACGCGCTCTACCCGCACATGACGGTGGGGCAGAATCTGAGCTTTGGCCTCAGAATGACCGGCAATCCGAAGGAGGACACCGAGCGGCGGGTGAAACGGGCCTCCGAGATCCTGCGCATCAGCGAGCTTATGGCGCGGCGGCCCAAGCAACTCTCCGGCGGCCAGCGCCAGCGCGTCGCCATCGGTCGCGCCATCGTGCGCGAACCGCAAGTTTTCCTGTTCGACGAGCCGCTGAGCAATCTCGACGCCGAACTCAGGGTCCAGATGCGGGTCGAGATCTCGCGCCTGCACAAGGAGCTTGGCACGACGATGATCTACGTCACCCACGACCAGACCGAAGCGATGACGCTGGCCGACCGGATCGTGGTGCTGCGCGGCGGCCATGTCGAGCAGATCGGCCGGCCGCTCGATCTCTACGACAATCCCGACAACCAGTTCGTCGCCGGCTTTGTCGGTTCGCCGAAGATGAATTTCATCAAGGGTCGCGTCGTCGGCAGCAACACGAGAAGCGTCACCGTCGAGCTAGTGGGTGAGGAAAAGGCCCGTATCATGCAGCCGCTGGCCGGCGCCGTGCCGGAAACCGGAGCCAAGGTCATCGTCGGCGTGCGGCCCGAACATTTCGGCAATGCCGGCGAAGGCGATGCCGACCTCACCGTCGGTATCGACGTGGTCGAGCATCTCGGCGGCACCAGCTTCATCTATGCCAGGACCGCCCATGGCGAGGACCTGGTGATCCAGCGCGACGCGGCAAAGGTCCCCGACACCTCCGAGATCACCGTGTCCATCCGCAAATCCTATCTGTTCGACGAAAACGGCCAGCGGCTGCGCTGAGCCCTTCCAGCCTTTCCAAGGAGAATGACCATGACTTCAACCGCGCCCATCCGCTGGGGAATCCTCGGGCCGGGCGACATCGCCAAAGCCTTTGCCGGCGGCGTGGCCGGATCACGCACCGGCACGTTGGCCGCGCTCGGCGCCCGCAACCCCGGCAAGGAGGGCTTAGCCCAGACATTTCCCGGCGCCCGCATCCTCGACGGCTATCAGGCGCTGCTTGACGACCCCGATATCGACGCCGTCTATATCGCCATACCGCATCCCGGCCACGCCGAATGGGCGATCAAGGCGGCCGAGGCCGGCAAGCACGTCCTGTGCGAAAAGCCGCTGGCACTGACCGCCTTCGAGGCTGACGCCATGATCCATGCCGCGCGCAAGGCCGGCATCTTCCTCGGCGAAGCCTTCATGTACCGGCTGCACCCGCAGACGCTGAAGCTGGTCGAGCTGATCAACTCTGGCGTCATCGGCGAAGTGCGCATGATAAAATCGAGCTTCGGCTTCGCCATGCCGGGCTTCATGCCGGAGCACCGGCTCTACGCCAACGATCTTGCCGGCGGCGGCATACTCGACGTTGGCGGCTATCCCGTCTCGATGGTGCGGCTGATCGCAGGCGCTGCGACGGGAAAACCCTTCGCCGAGCCAGACAAAGTCGTCGGCACCGCGCATCTCGGCCAGTCCGGTGTCGACGAATGGGCTTCGGCACTGCTGCATTTCCCGGGTGGGATCGTCGCCCAGGTGTCCTGCAGCATCTCACTCAACCAGGAGAATATGCTCTCGATCCTCGGCACCAAGGGCCGCATCGAGGTGCCGGATTTCTGGTTCGCCGGCGGCAACCGTGATGTCGGCCTCGGCAAGATCGACGTGATCGGCTCGAATGGCAAACGAGAAACCATCAGCGTCAACGAAACCCGCCATCTCTATTCCTTCGAGATCGACGCCGCCGGTGAGGCGATCCTGGCCGGGAGCCAGGAATTCGCTTGGCCAGGCATGGGCTGGGCCGACAGCCTCGGCACGCTGCGCGTGCTCGACAGATGGCGCAGTGCGGTCGGCCTCGAATACGAGATCGAAAAGCCGGCTAAGCGTGTCAACACCATCTCCGGTCGGCCGCTGCGCACCGACGGCACCGCCATCGGCAAGCGCAAGATCCCGGGCTTGTCGAAGCCGGCTTCGGTGGTGGCGCTCGGCTTCGAGGATTTCCGCACCTTCTCCTCCGGCTCGATCCTGCTCGACGCCTTTTTCGAGGCCGGCGGCAATCTGTTCGACACCGGCTATGTCTACGGCGCCGGCTACACTGAGACGCTGCTCGGCCAGTGGCTGAAAAATCGTGGCGTGCGCGAACAGTCGGTGATCATCGCCAAGGGCGCGCATTCGCCGCTCTGCTATCCCGATGTCATCGGCAAGCAGCTCGCCCAGTCGCTGGACCGGCTGCAGACCGACCATGTCGACATCTATTTCATGCACCGCGACAATCCCGATGTGCCGGTCGGCGAGTTCGTCGATGCGATGGACGCCGAGGCGAAAGCCGGCCGCATCCGCGGTCCGTTCGGCGGCTCCAACTGGACGATGGCGCGCATGGACGAGGCGATCGCTTATGCCGAAAAGAACGGCAAGCAAAAGCCCGGCGCGCTCTCCAACAATTTCTCGCTGGCCGAGATGCTGGAGCCGATCTGGGCCGGCTGCATCACCTCCTCAACCGACGACTGGAAAGCCTGGCTGACGAAGCGCCAGATGCCGAACTTCGCCTGGTCGAGCCAGGGCCGCGGCTTCTTCACCGATCGCGCCGGCCGCGACAGAAAGGACAATGAGGAGCTGGTGCGGGTCTGGTATTCCGAGAAAAATTTCGGCCGCCGCGACCGCGCCATCGAGCTGGCGCAGCGGCTCGGCAAAAGCCCGATCCATGTCGCGCTGGCTTACGTGCTGGCGCAGCCCTTCCCGTCGGTACCGCTGATCGGCCCGCGCACGCTGGACGAGCTGGAGGACAGTTTAAAGGCGCTGGATATCAAGCTGTCGCCGGAGGATGTGGCGTGGCTGGATAATGGGCCGGAGCGGCGCAGGGCTTAGCGCTGCTAATCTCCCCCCTCGAGGGGGAGATGTCGCCGAAGGCGACAGAGGGGGTCGCCGCGCGTGGAGCGCCAACATTCATCGGTCGCAAGAAGGTCGCATCCAGTCGAACCGACCCCCTCTGGCCTGCCAGCCATCTCCCCCTCAAGGGGGGAGATCAGCTCCTCACCGATCAATCCGCGTCGACAAGATAATCGACGACGACGTCCGCTCGACCCCATCCATTGCCCCGATCTCGTCCAGCAGCGCGTCGAGATCCCGGATCGACGGCGCGTCGACGATGACGATCATGTCGAAATTGCCACTCACCGAATGCAGCGTCCTCACCGGCGGCAACGCCTGCAGCGCGCGCACCACCTTGTCGGCGAGTTTCGGCGTCACGGTGAGCAGCACATGCGCCCGGACCAGTCCCTGCTCATAGTCCGGCGCCAGCCGCACGCCATAGCCGGTGATGATGCCGCGCTGTTCCAGCCGCTCGATCCGGCTTTGCACTGTGGTGCGCGACACGCCGAGCTGGCGCGCCAGTTCGGCGGTTGAGGCTCGCGCATTGGCGCGCAGCAGGGAAAGCAGCTTTTGTTCGGCGTCGCTGAGCATTTCGACGATCCTTGTCGTCTTATCGTCCAAAGAGAGGGTTCGTTTCGAACAATTCCACGCTTCCTTTCGCCGGGCAAGCTGCGATTCTCAAGGTCATGTCGCCCACCGCGCAGCGGTTCGGGCCAAAGGCTTTTGTGAGGGATCGAATCATGAAGAAAATCATCGTCGTCGGCGCCGGCAAGATCGGCTCAACCATTGCAGGCATGCTCGCCGACACCGGCGACTACCACGTCACCGTTGTCGACCGCGCGGCCACACAGCTTGCCGCGGCCGAACTCCCCGCCGGTGTCGAGGGGCTGGAGCTCGACATCACCGCTCCCGGCGCATTGGAAGCAGCCCTTGCCGGCGCCTTCGCCGTGCTGAGCGCCGCGCCTTTCCATCTCACCACCCGCATCGCCGAGGCGGCCGCCGAAACCGGCGTCCACTATCTCGATTTGACCGAGGATGTCGTCTCGACCCGCCGCGTCAAGGAACTGGCCAAGTCGGGCAAGAGCGCCTTCATTCCGCAATGCGGCCTGGCGCCGGGCTTCATCTCCATCGTCGCCAACGATCTCGCCAGCCGCTTCGATACGCTGGAAAGCGTGCGCATGCGTGTCGGCGCGCTGCCGCAATATCCATCCAATGCGCTGAACTACAATCTGACCTGGAGCACCGACGGCGTCATCAATGAATATTGCGAGCCTTGCGAGGCGATCGTCGAAGGCGAGTTGATCGAAGTGCCGCCGCTGGAAGAGCGCGAGGAATTCTCGCTCGATGGCGTCACCTACGAGGCCTTCAACACGTCCGGCGGGCTCGGCACTTTGGCCGAGACGCTGAAAGGCAAGGTGCGCACGCTGAACTACCGCACCATCCGCTATCCCGGCCATGCCGCGATCATGAAGGCGCTGCTCAACGACCTTGGCCTGCGCCACCGCCGCGATGTGCTGAAGGACATTTTCGAGAGCGCCTTGCCGGCAACGCTGCAGGACGTGGTCATCGTCTTCGTCACCGTGTCGGGCCGCCGCAATGGCCGCCTGCTGCAGGAGACCTACGCCAACAAGATCTACTCGCAGCGCGTCGGCAACCAGGTGCGCAGCGCCATCCAGATTACCACCGCCTCCGGCATCTGCGCCGTGCTCGACATGCTGGCCGACGGCAGCCTGCCGGCCACGGGTTTCGTCAAGCAGGAAGACATCGCGCTGGACGCATTCCTGGCCAATCGCTTCGGGCGTGCGTATGCCCAGCACGAGATGGTGAGCCGGCTCGCGAGCTGAGCTGCTGATCTCCCCCCTTGAGGGGGAGATGTCGCCGAAGGCGACAGAGGGGGTCGCCGCGCGTGAAGCGCCAACCTCCATCGGTCGCAAGAAGGTCGCGTCCAGTCGAACCGACCCCCTCTGGCCTGCCGGCCATCTCCCCCTCAAGGGGCCTGTTGCGTTATCGGGCTTTGGATGCCTGGAGAGACGGCAGGGGCGCATCGAGGTGCTTTCCGGCGCGGGTTTGCGGCCGGATAGGGTAGGAGTTGGCGTATTCGGTGGGTTTCGGGCGCAGTGCGACCCAGGCTCAGGTGGCCAGCGTTACCCAGCGGCGCATGTTGAAGGCCATGGCCGCGATGAGGACCTGTCCTGCCGCCTTGGCCAGGCCGCGATAGCGGATGGCGCAAAGTCGCATGCGGTTCTTCAAGGTGGCGAAGGTTGTCTCGACGGCAAAGCGTTGCCGGGCGA
>NZ_JBFUEG010000023.1:0-79350 GCF_056404315.1 Mesorhizobium sp. P2_D6
CGTGCAAACCTTCCGGGCCTAGCTCCCGATAGCGTCCAAGCCATTTGTAGCCGGTCTTGCGTGAGATCTCGTGGGCCGCACAAAGCGCCACCATCGTCTCATCTCCAGAAAGACACTCCACAACAAACCGAAGCCGCTCGTCCATGATGCCAGTCTCTCGCCAAACCATCGCCGGTTCCTCCGGCGGACAAGAAAACTGTCACCCATGCTATCGGTCCATTCTGTTACCTATCTATCCGGTTCGGACATCAGCCCTTTCTCCCCGTCACTATACGGGGAGAAATGCCCGGCAGGGCAATGAGGGGCCGCGCCGCCATCGGGAATTGTTCGATCACAATCCCAGCCGCTCGACCTCTTCCTTCCTCACCTTCAAATCATAGTCGAGCAGAAACTCATCCAATTGCGGCGGCGCGACCGAGGTGCCGGACAGCATCGCGTGCACCTGGCCGCGATGGTGGATGTCGTGCAGGAAGACATGAGCGAGGATATCGCCGATCTTTTCGGGGATCATGCCGTCCTCGCGGCGGTCGGTGATGACGCGACGGTCGAGATCGTCTGCCGACAGCCCGTCGCAAAAGGCGATCAGGCGCCCGTCGGCCGCAGCTTGGGCGGCAAACAGCGCCTGCGGCTCATCGAACGGCACGTAGTCGTCATAGACGGCAGCACCGACGCCGCCCTCTTCCAGGAAATCGAGATAGAGTTGGTCGACCGCGAGGATGTGGTTGAGCGTCGCCTTGATCGACGGAAAAAAGCTGGTGCGTTCGGCTTCGAATTCGCCGGGCTTCAGCGCAAGCACGGCGCGGTAGAGTCGATCGTTCGACCAGAGATTGTTGCCGGCCATGCGGCGCAGATGATCGAGCAAGGTCACGAGTTCATTCGTCTGACCAGGCCAATGCCCGCCGCCATGACCGCGAAGCCGGCGACAACGATCAGCAAAAGCCGGTTCATACGCCGGCGCATGGCCTGCGTTTCCTCGTCACGTGCCACATTGGTGTTGGTGATGGTGTGGAACATCATCGCCTTGCGCGGGTAGCCGCTGCGGTTGGTCAGATCGGGCGAGCGCGCCTCGATGCGGTAGCTCAGCCGGATCGCCTGGATGGACACCACCAGAATTCCAAGCGCCCAGACGCCGGCCAGCAGATAGAACGCCTCCCCCGTCACTCCACACCCCCGCTATTGCTCGTATTTCTCGACCTTCTGCTCGATGGCGCCGAAGATCGAGTTTCCGCTTCTGTTCTTCATTTCGATGCGCACCGTGTCGCCGAAACGCAGGAATGGCGTTTTGGGCTCGCCTGATTCAATAGTCTCGATCATGCGCAATTCGGCAATGCAGGAATAGCCGGCGCCGCCTGCCGACACCGGCTTGCCCGGGCCGCCATCCAACTTGTTGGAGACGGTGCCGGAACCGATGATGGTGCCTGCTATCAGCGGCCGTGTCTTTGCGGCATGAGCGATCAGCGCCGGGAAATCGAAGGTCATGTCGACGCCGGCATTGGCGCGGCCGAACGGTTTGCCGTTGAGGTCGGCGAGCAGCGGCAGGCTGACCTTGCCGCCATCCCAGGCATCACCTAGTTCGTCCGGCGTTACCGCCACCGGCGAAAAGGCCGAGGACGGCTTTGACTGGAAGAAGCCGAACCCCTTGGCGAGTTCGGGCCCGGTGAGCGCGCGAAGCGTCACGTCATTGACCAGCATCACCAGCCGGATCGCGGCGCGTGCCCGGTCGAGGCTGGCGCCCATCGGCACGTCGTCGACGATGACGGCGACCTCCGCCTCCATATCGATGCCGAAGGCCTCATCGGCCATACGGATCGGTTCGCGCGGCGCGTTGAAAGAATCCGAGCCACCCTGGTAGATCAGCGGATCGGTCCAGAAGCTTGCCGGCATGTCGGCGCCGCGCGCTTTGCGCACCAGCTCGACATGGTTCACATAGGCCGAACCGTCGGCCCATTGATAGGCGCGCGGCAGCGGCGAATGGGCGTCATGCTCGTGGAAGCGCGCCGACGGCACCGCATTGTTTTCCAGCGATTCGGCGATGGTCGCCAGATGCGGCGAAATCCGCTGCCAGTCGTCGAGCGCTGCCTGCAGCGTGCGCGCCAGGAACGAGGCGTCGGTGAAGCGCGTCAGGTCGCGCGAGACGACGACGAGCTTTCCGTCGCGCGTCCCGTCCTTCAATGTGGCAAGCTTCATGCGGTTTCCTCTCCTGATGCGGCTTTGGCGCCGTCTACGTTCACAACAAGGCCGTCGCGGGCAATCGTCAAGTCACCCACCCACGATTTCCTGACAGCGGCCTCCCAATCGATCTCCACGATCGCGGGATCGTCGGCCGGAATGAGGTGATTGAGCACCAGCCTTTCTACCGCAGCTTCAGTGGCGATGCGCCCGGCTTCCTCGGCAAAGGAGTGGCTGGCAAGCAGGTGTTCCCTGAGCCGCACGCCGTTGCCAGTCCTGGCGACCAGCCGCTCGATGCCCTCCTCGAGCATGGCTTCATGGACGAGGATGTCGGCATTTTTGGCAAAACCGGCGAGCGGCGGAAAGAAGGCAGTGTCGGACGAGAACACGACGCTTTTGCCATCATGGTCGAAACGCAGCGCAAAACAGTCGGTCACCGGCGGATGATCGACGCGCAGCGCCGAGACCTTGAGGCCGCGCTGCGCAAGAATCTCGCCTTCGCCGAACTCGGCGATCGAAACCAGCTCGCGAATGTCCGGCCTGCCTTCGTCGACGATGCGGATCTCGATGTCGAACTCCATCGCCTGGCAGAAGCGGCGCCAGTAATGGCCGGTGCCGGGCGGCCCGAACATTGTCACCGGACTGGCCAGACCGGCCGTCCAGGCGGTGTGCAGCAGCGGCCCCAGTTCCAGCACATGGTCGGAATGCAGATGGGTGATGAAGATCAGGTCGAGCGTCTTCAGGCTGACGCCGGCATCGACCAGGCCACGCGTGACGCCGAGTCCGCAATCGACGACGATGGTTCGCCCACCGAGTTCCAGCAGCGACGAGCTCGGCCATGGCCCGCCCGGCCGCAGCGCCGGGCCGCCCTTGGAACCGAGACACACCAGCCGGTCGCTCATAGGGCGAGCCTCAAGACCAGTCGCCCTCCGGCGTGCCGTTGAAACGCTTCTTCAGATCGGACCAGCAGTCGATGTAATTGTCCTGTCTTGTTTCCAGCTCGGCGCCGTAGCGGGTCAGCATCTGCGGGAATCGGGTCTCGAACATGAACGCCATGGTGTTGTCGAGCTTGACCGGTTTCAGTTCGACACGCGAGGCCTTTTCGAAGCCAGGCGCATCAGGGCCGTGGGCCAGCATCAGATTGTGCAGGCTGATGCCGCCGGGCACGAAACCTTCCTCCTTGGCGTCGTACTGGCCGTGGATCAGGCCCATGAACTCGCTCATGATGTTGCGGTGATACCAGGGCGGCCGGAACGTGTCCTCCGCCACCAGCCAGCGCGGTGGGAAGATGACGAAGTCGATGTTGGCGGTGCCCTCCTCGCCGCTCGGCGCCGTCAGCACGGTGAAGATCGACGGGTCCGGGTGGTCGAACAGGATGGCGCCGACGGGCGAAAACGTCGCCAGATCATATTTATAGGGCGCATAGTTGCCGTGCCAGGCGACGACGTCGAGCGGCGAATGGCCGATCTCGGTGACATGGAAATTGCCGCACCATTTCACCGTCAGCCGGCACGGTGTCTCCTTCTCCTCGAACCAGGCGCAGGGCGTCTTGAAGTCGCGCGGATTTGCCAGGCAATTGGCGCCGATCGGGCCGCGGTCGGGCATGGTCAGCTTGGCACCATAATTCTCGCAGAGATAGCCGCGCACTTCGGCGTCAACCAGTTCGACCTTGAAGACCAGCCCGCGCGGCAGCACGGCGATCTCGCCGGGCCGAAGCTCGATGACGCCCATCTCGGTGACGAAGCGCAAGGCGCCGACCTGCGGCACGACGAGCAATTCGCCATCGGCGTTGAAGAAATGGTCGTCGACCATCGAACGGTTGGCAACATAGACATGCGCCGCCATGCCGCTCTGCCCCAGCACATCGCCGGCGGTGGTGATTGAGCGCATGCCCTGAATGAAATCGGTCGGCTCCTTCGGCATCGGAACCGGGTTCCAGCGGTACTGGCCGAGCGCCAACTCGTGGTCGCCGACATTGGGAGCGGTCTTCCACAGGGGATAGCTGGCCGCCTTGAAACGCCCGGTGTGCTTGACGCTCGGCCGGATGCGGTAGAGCCACGAGCGCTCATTGGTGCCGCGCGGCGCTGTGAAGGGCGAGCCGGAAAGCTGTTCGGCGTAGAGGCCGTAAGCCGGCCGCTGCGGGGAATTGCGCCCCTGCGGCAGCGAGCCGGGCAAGGTTTCGGTCTCAAAATCATTGCCGAAGCCCGGCATGTAGGAAAAGGCCATCCGATCCTCCCTGATCCCGGCCTCGCGAAACGCTGCTTGCCGGCACTGTTGACCAAACTGGTTTCATTTGTAACCATTGAAAATGTAACTATCAACGGCAAACGCATCCACGGTGCGCAGATGGAACCTGAGATCCTGGAACTCGAAAGCTTCCTGCCCTACCGGCTTTACCGGCTTGCCGATGCCGTCAGCCGCGAATTTTCAAAAATCTACCGCGACCGTCACGGCCTGACGCGACCGGAATGGCGCACGCTTTCAGGGCTTGGACAGCGTGGCACCATGACCGCGACGGCGCTCGGTGAGCAGTCGGCCATGCACAAGACCAAGGTTTCGCGGGCGGTGGCCGAACTGGAGCGGCGGCGCTGGCTGACACGCACGCCGGACGAGAACGATCGACGCGTGGAGCATCTGACGCTGACCAAAACGGGGCTGGCCGCCTATCGCGAGATGGTGCCGCTGGCGAAGGCGTTTGAACGCGAGCTTTTGGCTAGGCTCAGCGCGGCGGAACGAGCGGCGATTGTGAACGGCGTGGCGGCGCTGGAGACGGCGTTGTCCGTTCCGTAGCGATCCTTCACACCCCCCTCTGTCCTGCCGGACATCTCCCCCGCAAGGGGGGAGATCAGATGTCACGAAGGCTTTCGCCAATCTCGGACGTTGCAGAAATCAACAAAACGAAGAAGCTGCTAATCTCCCTCCTTGCGGGGGAGATGGCCGGCAGGCCAGAGGGGGGTGCCGTCCCTCCATCGTCTCCAATAGGAGGCGCGACTCTGCCCGCCTACCAATCCATCACCACCTTGCCAGAACTGCCGCTCCTCATCGCATCAAACCCCGTCTGGAAATCGTCGATGCCGATCCGATGGGTGATCAGGCCCGACACGTCCAACGGGCCCTGCACCAAGGCGATCATCTTGTACCAGGTCTCGAACATCTCGCGGCCGTAGATGCCCTTGAGGTGCAGCATCTTGAAGATGACCTTGTTCCAGTCGATCTCGAAGCCGGTCGGCGCGATGCCCAGAATGGCGATCTTGCCGCCATTGTTCATGGTATCGATCATGTCGCGGAAGGCGGGCGCGGCGCCCGACATTTCGAGACCGACGTCAAACCCCTCGGTCATGCCGAGCGCGGGCATGACATCCCTAAGCTTCTCCTTCGATGCATCGACGACATGTTGGACGCCGAGCTTTTTGGCCAGCGCCAGCCGGACCGGATTGATGTCGGTGATGACGACTTTTCTGGCACCGACGCATTGCGCCACCAGCGCGCCCATGATGCCGATCGGCCCGGCGCCGGTGACCAGCACGTCCTCGCCGACCAGATCGAAGGACAGAGCGGTATGCACGGCATTGCCCAGTGGATCGAAGATGGCGGCGATCTCGTCGGGCACATCGTCGGGGATGGGCACGACATTGTGCTGCGGGATCGCGAGATATTCGCCGAAGGCGCCGGGACGGTTGACGCCGACACCGAGCGTGTTGCGGCAGAGGTGGCCCCTGCCCGCGCGGCAGTTGCGACAATGGCCGCAGACGATGTGGCCTTCACCGGAGACGCGCTGGCCGACCTTGTATTCGGTGACCGCGGCGCCGAAATCGGCGACCGTGCCGACGAATTCATGGCCGGTCACCATCGGCACCGGCACGGTCTTCTGCGCCCACTGGTCCCAATTGTAGATGTGGACGTCGGTGCCACAGATCGCCGTCTTCTTGACCTTGATCAGCACGTCGTTGGGGCCGATCTCCGGCACCGGCACCTCTTCCATCCAGATGCCCGGTTCGGCCTTGGCCTTCACCAGCGCCTTCATCATGTTCGACATTCTTTTGTCCCTTGAATCCTTTGATCCGGAATCGCTTTTGGCGGCTCAGGAAATGACGCCCAGTTCCCGGCCGACCGCCGCGAATGCCGCCACGGCGCGGTCGATATCAGCGCTGGAATGCGCCGCCGACATTTGCGTGCGGATGCGCGCCTGGCCTTTCGGCACCACCGGGAAGGAAAAGCCGATGACATAGATGCCGCGCTTCAGCATGCGCTGTGCCATCTCCTGCGCCAGGCTGGCATCGCCCAGCATCACCGGGATGATAGGATGATCAGCACCGGCAAGCGTGAAGCCGAGCTTGCCCATTTCGGACCTGAACCGCGCCGCATTGGCATATAGGCGCTCGCGTAAGGCGTCGCCATTGCGGATCAGCTCGAACACCTTGATCGAAGCGCCGGCGATCGCCGGCATCAGCGTGTTGGAAAAGAGATAGGGCCGCGAACGCTGGCGCAGCCAGTCGACCACTTGGCTTTTGCCGGAGGTGTAGCCACCGGAGGCACCGCCCAGCGCCTTGCCGAGCGTGCCGGTGATGATGTCCACCCTGCCCTCGACGCCGCAATATTCGGCCGAGCCGCGGCCGTTTTTGCCGACGAAGCCGACCGCGTGGCTGTCATCGACCATAACCATGGCGTCGTACTTTTCCGCGAGATCGCAGACGCCCCTCAGATTGGCGATGATGCCGTCCATGGAGAACACGCCGTCGGTGGCGATCAGCCGGAAGCGGCAGTCCTTCGCTTCCTTCAACCGGGCTTCGAGGTCGGCCATGTCGTTGTTGGCGTAGCGGAAGCGCTTGGCCTTCGACAGCCGCACTCCGTCGATGATCGAAGCATGGTTGAGCGCATCGGAGATGATCGCATCCTCCTCGCCGAGCAGCGTTTCGAACAGGCCGCCATTGGCGTCGAAGCACGAGCCGTAAAGGATGGTGTCGTCCAGGCCGAGGAAGGAAGAAATCGTCGCCTCAAGCTGCTTGTGCTCTTCCTGCGTGCCGCAGATAAAGCGCACCGAAGCCATGCCGTAGCCGTAGCGGTCGAGCGCGCCTTTGGCTGCCGTGCGCAATTCGGCGCTGTCGGCGAGGCCGAGATAGTTGTTGGCGCAGAAGTTCAGCACCTTCTCGCCGCCGACCTCGATCTCGGCCGACTGCGTCGAGGTGATCACCCGCTCGGATTTGTAGAGCCCGGCCGATTTCAACCCTTGCAGTTCATTGTCGATATGGGAGAGGAATGCCGCGCTCATGATCAGGTCCTATTGAGATTGGCGGCGACTGTCGCGCCCCGTGAATGAAAAATCCACCGTAAATGCGACCGCTTCGGTGGCGCGGCAAGCTCAACCTTGGCGCGATCCGATCGCAAAACCAGCATGTTGGAGTAGCAGGTGTGCAAATATGGCCATGCCGCGAAAGAACATGATAACCATTTCGGCAGCTTTCATTGACTGCTGAAGCAACAATTCCGCCGGCTTCGAGACCTGTTAACCCTTTCAAGCCAATGGTCTTCTCGCCATGAATCCGTGGCGGAAATCCGTTCGACCGAGGGGTCACTTAGAATATGTCGCAGCAGCCGGTGCAAACCATCTCGGGGAAACTCATCCTGCTGATCAAGACCGGCTACTGGCTGGCGCTGCTGATCATCGCAGCCATGGTGATGGCCTCCTTCATCCTGCTGCAGCAGATGATGGCGGCCCAGCAGCACAACCATACTCTGCTCGATATCGTCAGCACCCAGAAGGCGCTGTCGCAGCGCATCGTCTTCCTGGCAAGTGCAACCGGCTCCGCCTCGCGCGACAAGCAGCCGGCCCTGGTTTCTGCGCTGAAGCAGGCGACCACCGAGTTCGAGACAAATTACGATCTGCTGCTCGAGCAGACCGGGGCCGATCCCAAGTCGCCGGCACGGTCCGATCCGAAATCGATCGAGAACGTGTTGTTCGCCAAGCCGTTCCACCTCGACTATTTCTCGGTCGGGCTGATCGCTAACGGCCAAAGGCTGATCTCGTCCTTCGAGTCCCAGCTCTCCGGCAACGCCGCCTACAAGGGCGGCGGCGAGCGCGTTAACCTCGACGCCTCGGTCGCCAATGCGACGCTGTCGGGCTATGCAGCCCTTGGTCAGCGCATCAACGCCTTCGCCGACGAACGGTCGGAAAAGTTGCTCGATCTGCACCGCACATTGTTCTACGCCACCATCGGCGTCATCGTTCTGGTCGCACTTTTCATCTTTCGGCCAATGTCGAAGGCGATCCTGCGCAAGACGCACGAGCTTGTCGACGCCCGCAATTCGATGGCCTTCATCGCCGTGCATGACGGGCTGACCGGCCTGCACAACCGCACCTTCCTGACCGACCACTTCGAAACGCTGATCAAGGGCGCGCATCGCCGGCGTGAAAGGCTGGCGGTGATCCAGCTCGATCTCGACCGGTTCAAGCAGATCAACGACACGCTCGGCCACGCCGCCGGCGACTATGTGCTGGTGGTCACCGCGCAGCGCATGCGCGATTCCTGTCGCGCCTCGGATCTGTGCGCGCGTCTTGGCGGCGACGAATTCGTGATGATCCTCAATGGCGCCGGCGGCACCGAGGACATCAACATGCTGGCCAGGCGCATCCTCGAGCAGATCAACGAGCCGATCATGTTCCAGGGCACGACCGTCCTTCCGGGCGCCAGCGCCGGCATTGCCGTCTATCCCATCGACGCCGACAATGCGGCGGATCTGCTCGTGCATGCCGACCTCGCGCTCTATTCCGCCAAGAAGCTTGGCGGCGGCAGCTTCTCGTTCTTCTCCGAGGAGCTCAGGCGCGAGCTCGATTACCGCAAGCAGCTCGAGCACGACATCAGGGTCGCCATCTCTGAGAATGCCTTCCAGGTCTATTTCCAGCCGCAGGTGTCGCTGACCAACGGCGCCATCAGCGGCATCGAGGCGCTGGTGCGCTGGAAACATGCCGAGCGCGGCATGATCTCGCCGGGCGAGTTCATTCCCGTCGCCGAAAAATGCGGCTTCATGCCCGAGATCGGCCGCATCGTCTTTGCCAAGGCGATCGAGCAGGCAGCCGAATGGGACCGCGCCGGCATTGCCTTCGGGCGGCTTGCCGTCAACGTGTCGGGCACCGAACTGCGCGAACCCGACTTCGACCGCTTCCTGTTCGCGACGCTGGAGAAGGCTGGGCTGTCGCCCGACAAACTGTCGCTGGAGATCGTCGAATCCGTCATTCTCGACGACGAGAAGACCGGCATCGCGGCCAAGCTGCGCCACATCCGAGCCGCCGGCGTTCATCTCGAACTCGACGATTTCGGCACCGGCTATGCCTCGCTCAGCCATGTCAACCCGAACGAGATCGACCGGTTGAAGATCGATCGCCGCTTCGTCCAGAACATCAACGAGAATGGCGACAACACCAAGATCGTGCGCGCCATCACCGAGCTGGCGCGCGGCCTCGGCATCTCGATCGTCGCCGAGGGTGCGGAAACCGAGGCCGAACTCGATTCGCTGATGGCGATCGGCTGCGACCAGGTGCAGGGCTATTCCATCGCCTTCCCGATGCCGCAGGACAAGGCACGCGAATGGCTGCTGGCGCGCAGCCCGAAGAAAGCCAAGCTGAAGGTGCTGCAGGGCAATTTAGCCTAGACTATTGCCACACCGGTGCCGGTCATTTGGCGGGCGCGGCATTGGCCCGCAACACCGCCAGCACCTCGGCGAACTCCGCCAGCCGGTCGTCCGGTAATCCGGTGCGCAGCCGCTTGTCGAAAACGAGAGCCGCCGCGCGCAGTTTCACGAACATTGCCTCGCCTGCTGCGGTCAGCTCGACCAGATGAACCCGGCGGTTTTCGGGATCGCGGCGGCGCGTCAGCAGACCTTGCGCCTCCATGGCATTGAGATGGTGGGTGAGCGTGGCGCCCTGGATGCCGATCATGCCGGCAAGCTCGCGCTGATTGGCAAGCTCGCTCGACTTGACCGAAAGCAAGGTCAGCCACACCGGCAGCGTGCCGCCGGCCTCGACCAAAGCGGCGTCAAAAGCTTGCGCTACCAGCTTGGATGTACGCGCGAGATTCATGCCGACGGGCGGGTGGTCAAAGGGAGTCATGAGCCGACAGTAGAACAAGGCACCGAGCGAGGGAACGCAGCATTATTCATTGACATCGAATCATTCGATGTCTAACTATATCACCTGTCGTTGCTAACGTTATCCGCGTCGCCTTGAGCCGGACCGAGGGCCAGTTTTGGCGACGTTCATTGGCGGTGGGGCAAGGAGGAACCATGCAATATGTCTACATCGTCATTATCGGCCTTCATGTCATGGCCGGCGTGTTCTGGGCCGGCACCACCATCACGCTGGCCCGCGATCCCGAGATCAAGGCGGAGCGCTTCATTCATCCGCAGATGGGCGCGGCCGGCGTAGTATTCCTGACGGGCGCGCTGCTTTGGTATTTCTTCCATGGCGCCTATTTCGGCTCGATGGAAATGGTGCTGGCGCTGGGCATCCTTGCCGCCTGTGCCGCAGCCGGCGTTCTCAGCGCTGTGGTTCACAAGACCAGCCGGCAGCTTGCCGGGGCGGACGCCGCCAAGGAAACGGCGCTGCGCGCCAAAATGGCTGGCGGCGAGCGGGTCGCCGCGTGGCTGCTGGTGCTCACCGTCCTGTGCATGGCCACCGCCAGGATGATTTGAGCCCTGCCGCGCCACGTCAGCTTGAAGCTTTCCGCATCGCATGTCGCTTGGCTCCAGGCCGGCGACGTGCGCGGCGCGCAGATCGAACCGATGTGCAAGGTGGCTCTCCGCACAGAGGCTCGACTGCGCGCCAACAGCCGGGCCGGGAATGGGCTCAGATCCGCAAGCCGAACCTGATGCCGTCATAGATGGCCGCGTGGATGTTGCGCGAGGCGACGGCATCGCCGATGCGCAACAGCACGAAGCTGCCCTGCGGGTTGCGCTGCGGAAAAATGTCGCCGCCGCCGACGAGCCGCTCGTAGTCGATCGCGCCACCGTTTTTCGACAGCGGCTTCAGCGCGAGATAAAGATCGTCGAGCGGGGCTGTGCCATGTTCGACCACCACCTGGTCGACCCGCCTTTCGCCGCGCCAGCCATCGGCAAAGTCGGAGGCCAGTTCGGCGACCAGTTGATTGCCCTCTCGCCGCACCGAGCGCAGCCTGGTGTTGATGGTTATGATGACGCCCTTTTCCTGGAAGGCGCGCATATAGGGCACGTGGTTCATGCCGCCCATTTCCGGGGCGAAGAACCGCTCCGGCGAGACGAGTTCGAGTTTCGAGCCGGCATTGGCGATCAGCTCCGCCGCGCCCATGCCCTGGTGACCGCCATTGTCGTCAAAGAGCAGCACGTTCTCCGCCGGCTTGACGCTGCCGGCCATGATGTCCCAGCTCGAGGTCACGAGATTATCGCCTGATGTCAGCGGCGGGTTCTGCGGCAGGCCGCCAGTAGCGATCACCACCACATCGGGCGACAGCGCCAGCACATCGTCCTGCTCGGCCCATTTATCGTAGCGGATCTCGACGCCGAGCCGGTCGAGTTCGGCCAGCCGCCAGTCGATGATGCCGATCAGCTCCTTGCGGCGCGGGTTCTGCGTCGCCAGCCGAACCTGCCCGCCGGCCTGAGCGGAGGCTTCGAGCACCGTGACGTCATGGCCGCGTTCGGCCATGACGCGGGCAGCCTCCAGCCCACCTGCCCCCGCGCCGACGACGACGACTTTCCGCTTCGGCCCTTCGGTCTTGACGATGATGTGTGGAATTTCGGCCTCGCGGCCGGTCGCTGCATTGTGGATGCACAGCGCCTCGCCGCCCTCATAAATTCGGTCGAGGCAATAGGTGGCGCCGACGCAAGGGCGGATCTCGTGCTCGCGGCCTTCCATGACCTTTTTGATGATGTGCGGATCGGCGATGTGGGCGCGGGTCATGCCGACCATGTCGAGTTTTCCCGTCGCTATGGCATGGCGCGCGGTGGCGACGTCGGAAATCCGCGCCGCGTGGAAGGTCGGGAATTTCGTCGCCGCCCTCACCTCGCCGGCGAAATCGAGATGAGGCGAAGAGCGCATGCCGGTCACCGGGATGACCTTGGTCAGTGCCGCATCGGTCTCGATCGAGCCGCGGATGATGTTGAGGAAGTCGACCTTGCCGGAGCCGGCGAGCCGCCTGGCGATCTCGATGCCCTCCGCTTTCGACAGGCCCTTTTCGAAATCCTCGTCGGCGACCATGCGGATGCCGACGACGAATTTTTCGCCGACCGCAGCCCGCACCGCATCCAGCACCAAGTCGGTGAAGCGCAGCCGGTTGTCGAGCGAACCGCCGAACTCGTCGTCGCGGTGGTTGGTGGCCGGCGACCAGAAACCGTCCATCAGATGGCCGTAGGATTCGAACTCGATTCCGTCGAGGCCGGCCGCCTGGCAGCGCTGGGCGGCCGACGCATAGTCGGCGACGATGCGCTCGATGTCCCAGTCCTCGATGGTTTTTGGAAAAGCGCGATGCGCCGGCTCGCGCACCGGCGAAGCTGACAGCACCGGCAGCCAGTCGGCCTTGTTCCAACCGGTGCGGCGGCCAAGGTGGGTGATCTGGATCATCACCTTGCAGTCATGCTCATGGCAGGCGTCGGCAAGCTCGGCCAGCCACGGCACGATGCGGTCGTCGTAGACATGCAGATTGCCGAAGGCGGCCGGGCTGTCGCGCGAGACGATGGCCGAGCCCGCCGTCATGGTCAGCGCCATGCCGCCCTTGGCCTTCTCGGCATGGTAAAGCCGATAGCGCTGTTTCGGCATGCCGTCCTCGGAATAGGCCGGCTCATGGCTGGTCGACATCACCCGGTTCTTCAGCATCAGGTGCTTGAGCTGATAGGGCTGGAGAAGCGGATCGTTGGAGGTCATCGTCTTCCTGCATTTTCATTTTGTGTCGGAGCAGCATGCGCTGCTCCAGTTCTTATTTTAAGCATCGGATTTATCCGAAAACCGCTGCACATTTTTCGGTCCGATGCTAATGAGCGCGGAAAATCCAAGGACAACCGCTTATGATCGATACCAAAACCCTTACCCAGCTCGGCGCGCACGTCGAGACGCCACAGAGCCCCGAAACTGCGGTCCTCGAGACCGTGCCGTTCCAGCGCGGCGACGGGCCGCCGGCAATCGTGCGCTTCACCTGTCCGGAATTCACCTCGCTCTGCCCGGTCACCGGCCAGCCGGACTTTGCCCATATCGTCATCGACTACGCACCCGATGCCGCCCTGGTGGAATCGAAGTCGCTCAAACTGTTCATGACCTCGTTTCGCAACCATGGCGCTTTCCATGAAGACTGCACGGTGATGATCGGCCGCCGCATTGTGGCGGCGACCAAGCCGCTGTGGTTGCGCATAGGCGGCTATTGGTATCCGCGCGGCGGCATTCCGATCGATGTCTTCTGGCAGACGGGGGCGCCGCCTGAAGGCGCCTGGCTGCCCGACACCGGTGTAGCGCCCTATCGCGGAAGGGGCTGAACTCGTCTCTCATTCGCACTGATACTGGCTGAGCGCCCATTCGCCGGTCACCGAGAGCAGGTCGGATATCTTCCAGGCGCCGTCGACCTTCTTCAGTTTCCACTCCAGCCGATGCTGATTGCCTTCGACGACGAAGGCGACCACCACCTTGGCCTGATCACCATTGACGGCCTCGATGCTCTTCAGGCTCTTGTCGATTGCAAGCTTGTCGTAATCGGCATTGTCGAGCGCCATGTTGGGGTCGAGACATTCGCCCTGCCCCGACGCCCGCAGCGCATCGCTCTTGTCGAGCACGGTCTTGGCCGGATCGACGAAGTTCTTGCGCTGGCTCGGATCGAGCTCCAGCCCGAGATGTTCGTAGAACGGCTTGACGACTGCCGTCGGCGAGCCCGGCAGGACGGGCGCTGCTGGCTCGGATGGCGGCCATGCCAGGGGTGGCGTTGTCGGCTCCACCGCAACCCCGGGTGGATTTGCAGGCGGTGTGCCGCCCGGCACTGTCTCAGCCGGGGCATTTGCGGGTGGCGGACCCAGCAGCCCTTGAGCGGCGGCGCCGCTCATACCCACCGCCAGCAGGCACAGGGTGGGCAGCGCCAGGGCGAGACGGCGGAACACTGGATCACTCCGGCGCTTTGTCGGGCATGCATTCGAGCGCGCTCAGCGTCCAGTTGCTGGTCTTCGAAGTGATGTCGGCGATCTTCCATTTGCCGTCGATTTTCTTCAACGACCACAGCATTTCGCGTTTGGACTCATCGCCTTCCACAAAAAGGCTGAACGTCGCCGTCACCTCGGCTGTATCGCCGTTGACGGACTCGGCCAGCTTCAATGTCTTGGCAATCGTCTTCTGGTCGAAATCCTGGGCGTCGAGGCCGGGATCGAAGTCGAGGCAGGCGACCTCATCGGGCTTGTTCTTCTGCGCCTGGTCGTTGAGATCGAAGAGTTTCGTCACCGGCTCGGTGAAGCGGTCGCGGTATTTGGCGTCCCCTTCGAATTTCACTTCAGGGACATAAAAGAACTTCACGGCGTTCGAAGCCGGCCCGGCCAGCGCTGCGGCGGGCAAGGCAATCGAAAGGGCAGCGGCCAGCACTATCGGTCTCATGCAGGAATCTCCGGATGTTCGGCGGCAAGGTGCTAATACCACACATCCTGCATATCGGCTTTTTTGCGGCTCATGAAGTCCCGGAGCGCCAGCCTCAGATGCCCCACCAGATGTTCTGGAGGTTCGTGATTGCCGACGATACTGGCCTGATACAATCGCCGCGACCATCACAGGATCCTCAGCCTCCGAAAATCGCGACCGGCGCTTTGAGTTGGGAGCGCTCAGGCTTGACACCGAGCCCTGGCATCTGCGGGACGCGTATATGTCCGTTTTCGATGACGATGGGGTTCACCGGGTCGGTATGCCCTTCGATGTATTCCTGCGCGATCCAGGCGCCCTCAAAACGTCTCGGCTCGACGGTGGCAGCGAGGTGCACGCATGCCGCGGCGATGACGTCCCCTCCCCAGGAATCGTCGCAGCTATGCGGAAGAGATCGTATCGCACACAGGTCGCGGACCGTGGCCATCCTGGTGAGGCCGCCAAGGCGGGTGACCTTCAACCCGAATCCGTCCGCGACACCTGAAGACACTGCCCGCAGGACCGCGTTCAAATCCTCGGCATTCTCATCGAGATAGATCGGATGGGTCACGCGTCCCTTAAGGCTCGCGACTTCCTCAATAGTGTTGCAAGGCTGTTCGAACACGAACGGGATTGCCTGGCAAAGCCGATCGATGTGCAGCGCAGCCGCGGTGGTGAGGCCACGATTGGCGTCGACGGCCATCCGGGCCTTGAAGCCAACCGCTTCCCATACCTTGTGCACGGTGGCGACGTCCTGTTCGATATCCCGTCCGCCGATCTTGATCTGAAGCCGAGGGTAGCCGGCCTTGACCTTGTCGACGGCAATACGCGCCGTCTCGTCCGGCGCTCCGACGATAGTCGAGTAGTAGGACGGCACACGATCGGTGAGCGCACCGCCCAGCAGTGTTGAAACCGGAACGCCCAGCCGCTGGCCGGTGAGGTCGAGGAGAGCGATGTCCAAGGCCGCCTTGGCATAGTTGTGACCGTTCAGCCGCTCGTCCATTGTTTTCGCGAGGCGGCGCATGGACGTGGTGTCCTCACCGACGAGCCCGGGCGCAATTTCGGCAATTGCCGCTCTCGCGCCCAGAGCATGTTGGGGCTGATAGACAGGGCCGACCGGGCAGGTCTCACCCCAGCCTGAAAGCCCGTCCTCGGTGGTCACTTCAACGAGCGTGCTGTCCAGATCCTGCACGGTATCGCTGGCCATCCGGTAGGCACCGCCTTTGACAGGCAGAAGCACTTGATAGACTTTGATCGTCGCGATACGCATACCAACCTTAGCCCCCTTCGAGCCAAGCGATCCCGGCCATCCTGCCATCCCGGTGCATGACGGCGCTCTCGGTCACAATCTCGGATCGAACTGCTGTGCTGAAGCGCGCACGTTGTGCTTGCGCTTCATGAAGTCTTTGGCGGTCTCGACCGCCACTGCCGCGTCGCGGCAATAGGCGTCGGCGCCGACGGCCCTGCCGAATTCCTCGTTGAGCGGCGCACCGCCGACCAGCACGACGTAGTCGTCGCGAATGCCCTTTTCCTTCATCGTGTCGATGACGACCTTCATATAGGGCATGGTCGTGGTCAAAAGCGCCGACATGCCGATGATGTCGGGCTGATGCTGCTCGATGGCGTCGAGATATTTCTCGACCGCATTGTTGATGCCGAGGTCGATGACGTCGAAGCCAGCGCCTTCCATCATCATGCCGACGAGGTTCTTGCCGATGTCGTGAATGTCGCCCTTGACGGTGCCGATCACCATCTTGCCCTGCTTGGGTGCGCCGGTGGCGGCGAGCAGCGGGCGCAGGATGAACATGCCGGCCTTCATGGCGTTGGCCGACAGCAGCACTTCGGGAACGAACAGGATGCCATCGCGAAAATCCTCGCCGACGATGCGCATGCCTTCGACCAGCGCCTCCGTCAGCACCTTGTAGGGCGCCCAGCCGCGCTCGAGCAGGATGTTGGTGCCTTCCTCGATCTCTTCCTTCAGCCCGTCATAGAGATCGTCGTGCATCTGCTGCACGAGCTCGTCGTCGGAAAGCTCGGAAAGGATGATCTCGTCGTCGGACATTTTGCCTGCGCCAATTGCTTGTCAGTGATTTACGGACCGCCGGCACCTTTTGTCAGGGGTGCCGGCGGCGGTTGCTTGCTAGTCTCGGGAGTTAAATCAGGTGTCGAGCCAGACGTTCTGGAAGTCCATTTCGTAAGTCTGGTGCATTCCGTAGTTCTTCACCTTCTTGCTCATGTGGCAGTAGAGCTTTTGCCAGAACGGCTGGATGATGACGCCGGAATCCTGCAGGATCTGCTCGACGTCCTTCATCACTTCCTTGCGCTTGTCAGGATCGGCCAGCGATAGCGCCTGCTTCAGCTTGGCGTCGAAGTCCGGGTTGGCATAGGCCGTTTCGTTCCAGGCCTCGCCCGAGCGATAGCCAAGCGCCAGCACCTGCACGCCGAGCGGCCGCATGTACCAGATGGTCATCGAGTACGGATACTTCGTCCAGTCGTTCCAGAAGGTCGAGCCCGGCAGCACCGTACGCTTCACCTTGATGCCGGCATCGCGCAACTGGCCGGCGATCGCATCGCCGGTGTTCTTTTGCCATTCGTCCTCGACGGTGATCAGCTCGTGCTCGAAGTCGGCCTGCCCGGCATCCGCCATCAGCTTCTTGGCGGCGGCGGCATCCCGCGTCTTCTTGGGCAGCGGATAGTATTCGGGATGGATCGGGGCGACATGGTGGTTTTCGCCGACCGTACCGCGCCCGGCGTAGCCGAGTTGCATGACGGCATCGTTGTCGACGGCCATCTGCAGCGCATTGCGCACCCGCTGGTCGTCATAGGGCTTGTGGGTGATGTTGGTGCGGGCAACGAGCGTGGTTGCCGTTGCGACCTCCGATTTCACCAGATCCATCTTGTCGAGGGCATCGATGAAGTCGGCCGGCGTTTCGAAATCGAGGTCGATCTCGCCGGATTCGAAGGCATTCAGCGTGGCATTGAAGTCGGTGCCGTAGTCGATGAACTCGACACTGTCGAGCGGCGTTTCGCCACCCCACCACTTGCCGTTCTCGCGACGCTTGACGACCGCCTTCGAACCCACCGCATAGGACACCAACTCGAAAGGACCGGTACCGATCGGCTTCTTGATCGGGTCGGCGCCATCCTTGTCGAAGTCGCGATGCACGACCAGCGCCGGATAGTCGGTCAGGCCCGGTATGATCGCGATGTCGGGTTCGCCGAGCTTCAGCTTGACCGTGAGGTCATCGACCTTGGTGATGGCGCCGTCCTTGGCCTTGCCGGTCTTTGTGTCGATCAGCGCGCCGACGCGTGCCGCCATGGAATTGCCGGAAGCACCCTTCTCGCACCAGCGGTTCAGATTGGCGACCACGTCGTCGGCGTTGAATGCATCGCCATTGTTCCAGGTGATGCCTTTGCGCAGATGCAGCGTGTATTCGGTGGCGTCGTCGTTGACGTCCCAGCTTTCGAGCAGGATCGGCTCGAAAGTGAACTGGTGCGTGTAGCGGACGAGCGGCTCCAGCCAACAACGGGTGACGTTTGCCATCTCGGTCCAGTCATAGGTGCGCGGATCCTTCTGCGCCTTGACCGACATGGCGACATGCAGCGTTCCACCCTTTTTCGGTTCATCGGCCAGGGCCTTTGTCGGCGCGGCAAGGCCGATCATGCCGTAGGCGAAAGCCGTCGATGCGCCGAAGGCGCTGGCCAGCGCCAGGAATTCGCGCCGGTCCATGCGGCCCGCACGCGTCTCTTTCGCCATTGCCTCGATAGCGCCCGGCACGCGGTCGCCATTGCTTCTGAAGAGCGTCATGTTTTCCTCCCTGGGTTGTTCCGTCAGGTCTTCGCCTGTCACATCAACTAACGCTGTCCGGCAGAATTTCCTCTCGCCGCGCGATCAAATCCTTGAGACCCTCGGCGATACCCTCGTCGAGCTTCGGCTCCTCATAGTCGGCAAGCATGTTGCGCGCCTTCTCGCGGCCGCGCGTGTCGTGGTCCTTCGCGCCTTCGGCATTCCACTGCTCGTACGAATTGAAGTCCATGATGGTGGGCATGAAGAAGGCGGACTCGAAATGTTCGAGTGTGTGCTGGGTGCCGAGGAAATGTCCCTGCGGTCCGACCTCGCGGATCGCCGCCATAGCTTCCTTGAAATCGTCGAAAGGCAGGCCGCCGGCGTATTTGTACCAGCCGACAAGCTGCTCGCAGTCGGTGGCGAATTTCGAATAGCCGCAGGTGAGCCCCGCCTCCAGCCATCCGGCGGAGTGCCAGATGTAGTTGGCGCCGGCAAGGATGGCGGCATGCATCAGCATGTTCGCCTCGTAGCCGGCCTGGGCGTCGTTGAGCTTCGAGCCGACATGGAAGCCGGAGGTGCGCCACGGCAGCCGGTATTTCCTGGCCAGCGCACCCATCAGATACATCATCTGCGCGGCCTCCGGCGTTCCGCCCATCGGTGCGCCGGTCTTCATGTCGACGGTGACCATGAACTGGCCGTAGATCTGCGGCGATCCGGGACGCAGCAGCTGCGTGAACGCGATGCCGGCAAGCGCTTCCGCATTGACCTGCGCGACAGCGCCGACGGCGGAGGCCGAGGTCGAGGCGCCGCACAGTGCGAAGGGCGCCAGGATCAGCGGCTGGTTGCTGCGCGCATAGACCTTCATGGCGTCCAGCATGGTGGCGTCCCACACCAGCGGCGAGTTGCAGTTGGTGATCGACACCAGCACCGGGTTGTCGCGGACGAACTCCTCGCCGAACACGATGCCGGCCATCGCCATCGTGTCTTCGGCGCGCTCCTTCGACGTGACGATTCCCATGAACGGCTTGTCGGAATGCTTCAGCGCCGAATGGATGATGTGGAGGTGACGCTTCGGCACAGCAATTTCCATCGGCTCGCAGATGACCGAACTCGACGAGTGCAGCGCTGGCGCCATGTAAGCGAGCTTGTGGAAATTGTTGAGGTCGGCGAGCGAGCCGTAGCGCCTGTTGTTGTCGAGGTCGCGCACATAGGGCGCGCCATACATAGGCACGAAGATGGAATTCTTGCCGCCGACGCGGACGGTACGCTCGGGGTTGCGGGCATTGAGGGTGAATTCCGGCGGGACCTTGGAGACCAGCTCCATCAGGAGCGCTCGATCAATGCGGACGCGTGTTTCCGAGACATCGGCTCCAGCCGCCTTCCACAGGGCGATCGCCTCGCCGTCGCGGAATTCGCAGCCCACCTCTTCGAGGATCAAGAGCGATTCCTGATGGATCAACTCGACCGCCTCATCAGGCACCATCTGATAGGCGGGGATCTGGCGCACCAGGGTCGGGAACGAGGCTATGGGAGCGCCGCGTATAGCCTTGCGCCCCAGGCGGCCGCCGCTTCTACGGTTGGCGTGTTCGGTCACTGCAACGGCCGGTGCATTCATGGCAATTCCATCCTCCAACAGCCCGTCAACTTAGCGAGACGAAATATGCCTGTGACGCTGGAAAATCCTGATCTCTTGTATAAACTCAGCTTATGCGAAGCCTGCGCCACCTGCTGCCCTCCGCCGGGAGCCTGATCGTCTTCGAGGCGGCCGGCCGTCTGTCGAGCTTCACCGCCGCCGGGCGAGAGCTCGGCATGACGCAGGCCGCCGTCTCCTATGCGGTGCGCGGGCTGGAGGAACAGCTCGGCGCCAAGCTGTTCCAGCGCCGCCATCGCCAGGTGGTCCTGACGGAAGCCGGCGAGCGCTTCCACGCCGACGTCTCGCTCGGGCTGTCGCATATCCGCAAGTCGGCGGAGGACCTGCGCCTGCAGGCGACCGGCGGCCATGTCACGCTCGCCGCCTCGACCGCGTTCGGCTCGTTCTGGATGATGCCGCGCCTGCAGCAATTCCGCGACGAGCTGCCGGGCGTTGATCTACGCATCCAGACCGCCGACCGCGACCTCGACATCATCGCCGAGGGCATCCCGCTCGGCGTGCGCGGCGGCGTGCCGCGCGACTGGCCGGACTATCATTCGCTATCGCTCTCCGACGAGGAGATCTTCCCAGTCGCCGGCCCCAACTATCTGGCGAAGTTCGGGTTGCCTGAGACCGTCGAGGAACTCGCCATGCACCGGCTCATCCATCTCGAGGAGCCCTACCGCGAGGCCCCGAACTGGGACGAATGGTTCGCGTCAGCCGGAACCAGCCTGCGCAATGCCGAGCGCGGCTTGCGCATCAACGATTATGCCCTGGTGATCCAGGCGGTAATGGAGGGACAAGGCATCTCGCTCGGCTGGCGGCATCTGGTCGAGCGCCTGGTGGCATCAGGACTGTTGGTGCCGGTGACTGATCATGTGCTGAGGACCGGCGTCGGATTCTACGTCATCTGGCCCAAGAACCGCGAGCTCAGCGACAATGCGCGCAAGGTAAGAGACTGGCTGGTGGCGCAGGCTTAAGTTTGCCTGGCGCAACACTCTCGAGGTTGGCGGGACAGCACCCCCTCTGTCCTGCCGGCCATCTCCCCCTCAAGGGGGGAGATCGGCAGCTTTGACGCAGGCTCTTCTTTTTGAACGTGGAAAATTGGCGAAAGCCACGGTGGCATCCAATCTCCCCCCTTTAGGGGGAGATTGCCGGCAGGACAGAGGGGGGTGCTGTCCCGCCAGCGTCTCTATTGAAGCCTTCCGCACACCCTTCGAATCCGCCTATAGTGCGCCATGCCCATCCGCCAGCTTTCCGAAACGATGATCAACCAGATCGCCGCTGGCGAGGTCATCGAGCGTCCGGCGAGCGTAGTGAAGGAACTGGTCGAAAACGCGCTCGACGCCGGAGCATCTCGCGTCGAGATCGTCACCGCCGGTGGCGGACTCAACCTGATCCGTGTCACCGATGATGGCTCGGGCATCCCCGAGAAGGAATTAGCGCTGGCGATCGCCCGCCACTGCACCTCCAAGCTCGCCGAGGATATCCACGATATCCGCTCGCTCGGGTTTCGCGGCGAGGCGCTGCCGTCGATCGGCTCGGTGGCGCGGTTGTCGATCCGCTCGCGCACAGCATCGGGTGACAGCGCCGCCGAGATCGGTATCGAGGGCGGCCGGGTTTCGGCGGTCAAGCCGGCGGCGGCAAACCGGGGGACGACCGTCGAGGTGCGCGACCTCTTCTTTGCCACGCCGGCACGGCTTAAATTCATGAAGGGCGAGCGCGCCGAAAGCACCGCGACCAATGACGTGGTCAAACGCATCGCTATCGCCTTCCCCGCCGTGCGCTTCACGCTCGCCGGCTCCGACCGCTCGACGCTGGAATTGCCAGCCACCGACGACAGCGCGGAAGGCAGCCTGCGCCGCGTCGCCCAGGTGATGGGCGCCGAGTTCCCCGACAATTCCATTGCCATCGACGCCAGCCGCGACGGCGTGCATCTGACCGGTCACGTCTCGATCCCGTCCTTCACCCGCGCCAACGCGCTGCAGCAATATGCCTATGTCAACGGCCGGCCGGTGCGCGACAAGCTGATCGCCGGCGCCATTCGCGGCGCCTTCGCCGATGTGCTGCCGCGCGACCGGCACGCTGTCACCGTCCTGTTCCTGACGCTCGATCCGGCGACCGTCGACGTCAACGTCCACCCGGCCAAAGCCGATGTCCGCTTCCGCGACCCAGGCCTGGTGCGCGGGCTGATCGTCGGCACCATCCGCGAGGCGCTGGCCAATGCCGGCATCCGCGCCGCCACCAGCGGGGCTGCCGGGATGATGGCGACGTTCCGGCCGGGTGCTGCGTCCTATGCCCATGCCGGCCCGGCCAACGGCCACCGCAGCTATGACGCGACCTACCGGCCGTCTGGCTCCGGCGGCTTCGACCCATCGCGCTCGCCACAGCGACCACTGGATATGGGTCACGGCGAAGCAAGGGCGCAACGAAACGGCTTTGCTGACAGCGACCAGGCGGCGTTCGATGCCGGGCCGCTTGCCAGCGCCGATGCGCGTGCCGGCGTAGCCGAGCCGACCGAGACGCTGCTCGGTACGGCGCTGGGCGCGGCGCGGGCGCAGGTGCACGAGAATTATATCGTCGCGCAAACCAGGGATTCGCTAGTCATCGTCGACCAGCATGCGGCGCATGAACGGCTGGTCTACGAAGCGCTGAAGAATGCGCTGCATTCACGCGCGGTGCCCTCGCAAATGCTGCTCTTGCCCGAGATCGTCGACCTGCCGGAGGAAGACGCCGAGCGGCTGGCCATGCATTCCGAGACGCTGGCCCGCTTCGGTCTCGGCATCGAGCGTTTCGGCCCCGGAGCGGTGGCGGTGCGCGAGACGCCGTCCATGCTCGGCGAAACCAATGTCCAGCAATTGGTGCGCGATCTCGCCGACGAGATCGCCGACAATGACACGGTCGAGACGCTGAAGGAGCGCCTGGACAAGATTGCGGCGACCATGGCCTGCCATGGCTCGGTGCGTTCCGGCCGCCTGCTCAAACCCGAAGAGATGAACGCGCTGCTGCGCCAGATGGAGGCGACGCCGGGATCCGGCACCTGCAACCACGGCCGCCCGACCTATATCGAGCTCAAGCTCGCCGATATCGAGCGGCTGTTCGGGCGGCGATAACCTGTGAGCGGCGAGACGACGCTCCGGTTCCAGTTCGAAGCCGAGGTGATCCACTGGCGGGGCCCTTCGCCATACTTTTTCGCGCCAATCCCCGAGCAGCATGGCGACGAGATCAAAAGGATCGCGAAGTTCGCGACCTATGGCTGGGGGGTGATACCTGTCGAGGCCACCATTGACGGCGTCACGTTCGGCACATCGCTGTTTCCCAAGGACGGCAGCTATCTTTTGCCGTTGAAGGATGACGTCCGGCGCGAGTGCAATCTAACGGCAGGCGATTCGATTTCCGCTTCCGTGGCGATACACCTTCGCGGACGATAACGACGCGGCCCTTGGGCGGTTATGTCGGCAGGCGTCGTCTCACTTCTTCAGACGGTACTTCTTGGTCTTGCGGTCAAAGACATAGGCCTCCTCATAGCCGGCGCGGCCGTCGTAGAAATTCACGGATATGATGTCCTTGCCGCGTTCTGTCTGCTTCTGCACGTTCCAGTAGATGGGTGTCATCAGCGTGCCCGCATTGCAAAGGTCGCCGCCGAATTTGATGGTCTGTATGGCCTCCTTCCGCTTCTTGTTGATGACCTGCATCTTCGTCATGCAGATTCCGTTGTCGGTTTTCGCGTAGATCCCGGCAAACCGGTCGGTGGCCGTCTGCTCCCAGAAGGGAATCTCGACGATTCCTTCGACCTTCCCCTCGCCGGTGTCGTCCAGGCCCGCTACCTTCCTGAGATTGACGGGGAATTTATCGACGCCCTTGCTCCAGCTTCCCGTCAAGACACCGTTGCCGAGCTCAAGGGAAAACGGGCATCCGGAGGTGTCGAGGCCGGTTTTTTTGCCCATGACGATGATGCGCTCAAACTCCTCGTCATCCGCAATCGCGCAAAGCGCAAGGCCGGCGCCACTGGCTTTGCCGTAGAGCGCGATCGGACTTTGCTTCGCGTCATAGAAGTAGCTGCCCTGGACAGTGATGCCGCTGCCGAAACTGTAGGTCTGCAAGGAGAGATGGACGGGATCGGGACCGATGGAACCTTCGTAGTTTTCCACGTGATACCAACCAGCCGTGGCCTTGCCGCTTAGCAGCAGCAAGCAAAACACGGCCGATACAAGCTGCCTTACCATCCCGACCCCCGGTGAATTTCAACTCACCATAGCCAGCCGGTGGGGTCATGTCTGCACCGCATCGACAGCCGGCCGTCTCGTGAGCTGTGAAACTCCGGAACGGCTCTCATGTTGATTCGGGAAATGCGTCCAACCCTCTGATCTAGCGCTTCAAATTCACCACGATGACACCGCCAAGCGCCAGCGCGCCGCCGACGATGCCGAGCAGTGTCGGCACTTCGCCCAGCCAGAAGAAGCCGATCAGGGCTGACATGGGCGAAACCAGATAGAGGAAGTTTGAAGCGCGCGCCGCAGGCAGACGCGAAAGAGCGGTTGCCCAGGCGGCATAGGCGATCAGGCTCGGCACGATGCCAAGAAAGATCACGGCACCGATCCCAGCTGTGTCGGCTACCGCCGCCTGCGCAAAGCCGCTTGGCAGAAAGGGCGCTAAACAAAGTGCGCCAAGGATCATGTTCGAGGCCGAGATGGTTAGCGGGTGATGGCGGGCAAAAAGCGGCTTCTGAACGATCGTGTTGACGGCCGAGCACAGCGCGGAACCAAGAACCAGCAGCGCACCGGTGTCGAAATGCAGGCCATTGCCGTCGGCCACGGCGATGATGCCGATGCCGGCAAAGGAAATGGCCGTGCCAAACCAGGCCCAGCCTGAGAAGCGTTCGCCGAGCAATGCCATTGCCATGATGGCGGTGAAGATCGGGCTGACATTGATGATGAAACCGGCAGCACCTGCCGATACGGTCAATTCGCCATAGTTGAGCATGACCGTGTAGAGCGCGACGAAAATCGCGCCGCCAAAGACGAGGCGCCACAATTCGTCGAGCCTCGGCAGCGCCGGGCGCTTGACGGCAAGGAAGATCGCCGCCGGTACCGCGGCGATGGCAAAGCGCAGCGCGCCGAGTTCCAGCGGCCCGAAGGCGGCGAGGCCGGCGCGTATCGCGGGAAAGGCGGACGCCCAGCCGACCACCGTCAGCGCCACGGCGATGGCTGCCGTGGCGTCCATCCGCTGTGTCGGATTCGACGTGCTGGTCGTTGCACTCATCTCACTGTCCTTCGTGTTCTTGGGTCTCGAAAGCCAGAAAGCGCCTTTTCGACGCCGTTGACAAACGATCAAATCGAGGATCACCTGTGACTATGGATCACAGCTCAGACACAATGATGCCGCTCGAGACTCTGCGCGCCTTCGATGCGGCGGCGCGCACCGGGAGCTTTTCGGCCGCCGCCGAGAAGCTCAACATCACCCATGGCGCCGTCAGCCGGCAAATCGCCAAGCTGGAGGACTGGCTGGGCCTGAAAGTGTTCGACCGCGGCGCGCGCGGCGTCTCGCTGACCATCGAGGGCAACCGTCTGCATCTGCGCACGGCGGAAGCTTTTGCGCTGATCTCCACCCATTCCGACCGTTGGGTCGAGCCGCGCGGCACCGCCGTGGTGCGGCTGACCTCGATCCCCTCGGTCAGCGGGCTGTGGCTGATGCCGCGCATGGCGGCGCTTGAGAACAATCCCAGCAAGCTGCGTATTGTGCTCGACGTCGACATCCGCCAGGCCGACCTTGCCGACGAAGGCATCGACCTGTCAATCCGCTGCGGGCGCGGCGGCATTCCGGGCCGGATCTCGGTGCAGCTGTTCGAGGAATATGTCTTTCCCGTCGCCGCACCTGGCCTTGCCCACGAGATCGGTCGCGGCGACCCTGCCCGTCTGCTCAAATTTCCGCTGATCAACGATTCCGACGCATCGGGCTGGCGCGCCTGGTTTGCCGCTCAAGGCATGGATTACCGCCCGCGCCCGCAGGACCGCCGCTTCGAGGACTATAATCTGGTGCTCGATGCCGCCGCTTATGGGCTCGGCATCGCGCTGGCGCGGCCGCCATTGACCGGGCAACAGCTTGATACGGGCCGCATCGTCGCCGTCGATGAGCGCACCGCGCTCAACCCGGTGTCATACTGGCTCGACCGGCCGCTGGGGCGGCCGCGCACGGCTGCCGCCGAACTTTCACGCCGCATCGCCGTCGAGGCGGGGCTGGCGATGGAAAAGATGGAGGCGTTCCTCGAAGCCGAGCGCTAGCGACGATCGTTCAGTGCTCAGCGAAGCACCAGCAGGACGAACCCGATAATCGCGACAGCCAAAAACCCGGTCCCCACCGCCATCAGCCCGATACGCATCTGTTGCTGGCTTTCGGGCTGGACTGCGCCATTCGATCGAGGCGTCGCCTGCCCTCCTTTCGCCGCTGCATTGGTTGCGGAGGCACGAGACTGCGGCGAAACTTCAGGGACGAGAAAGGCAAGCCATGGCAGGCCTGCGGGTTTCACAGCAGCGCCATCGTCGGTTCTTGGCGGCAACACCGGCAAACCGTGCTGTGCGTCGTCGTTTGCCGGTGTTGCCGCCACAGCCCGTATCGGCCGCCCCGCAGCATCTGGCGCCCCGGCGCCTGGTTCGGCAATTGCCAGATAGGCCTGCAGCATTTCGGCAGATCCTGTCTGCTGCGCCTTGGCAGGGGTGGCGGACAACTGGGCCTGCAGCGCTGGCACCGCAGCCGGCTGCAATGGAGCACCGGATGGCGCCGGCGGCTGCGCCACCGCCTTGACAAGGCCCGTTTTCGCCGGGTCGGCGTTCGCCGACGGCACCGCCGCCAATACCATGGCTTCGCGCAGCAGAGCGGTCAGACGGGCCGATGAAATGTCCATGCCGGTCCCACGAGAATGGTTTGCGGCGCGACAATAGAGCCTCAGCATTGCGTCAAGCTTGACCTTGCCGGCAATTTATGGCGATGAAATCAGCATGAACTCTGGCACCACCCAATGATGAACCGTTTCGAAGGCCCTGGCGGCAAGGAAGCCCGGATCCGCTATCTCGACGGCGATTTCCAGGTCACCAGCCCCGGCGCATTCGTGCGCTGCGCGGTGACCGGCGAGAGCATCCCGCTGGACGAGCTGAAATACTGGAGCGTCGCCAGGCAAGAACCCTATGTCAGCGCCGCCGCCTCGCTGCGCCGCGAGATCGAAACGCATCCGGAACTGCGCAGCCGACGCTGACGCCAGCCCCTCCTGCCGGGCCGGACCGAACTCAGCCCCGCAGCTTGCGCTGCCTCCACGCGTCCAGCGTCTCGTCGATGATGCGTTCGGGCACGTTGTCGAGCTCGAACATGGCGTCGATCTCCAGCACGTCGAGCTGACCAAGGAATTCGGCCGAGGCTGCACCATGGCGCAGCCGGGCGGCGTCCTTGGCAGTGGTGACGAGACCCAGTCCCTCGCGGCGCGCGGTCGCTGCCAGCTCAGTGAGCTCGTCAGGGGCATAGAAATGATGGTCCGGAAACGACCGGCTCAGCGCCACCTCCGCGCCTGTGCCGCGCAGCGTGCCGAAGAATTTTTCGGGGTGGCCGATGCCGGCAAAGGCGAGGAAACGCCGACCGGCGAAGCGTTCCTTGCCGCCGGGTTCGACATGCGCCTCGAAGATCGGCCGGCCGGCGCGGGCGGCCTGGCGCACGACCTGGTCGGCGGCGGTGCCCTCGCCCATCTTCAGCAGCCCGTCAGTGAAGACCAGCTGATCGACGATGTTGGCGCGCAGCGGCCCACCCGGAATAACGCGGCCATTGCCGATGCCGTAGCGGGCGTCGACGACGACCAGCGCATAATCGATATGGATACGCGCGCTCTGAAAGCCGTCATCCATGATCAGGAAATCGCAGCCATGGGCTTCCAGGAGCAGTTTGGCGCCGGCGGCGCGGTTGGGGCTCACCGCAACCGGCGCATGCTCGGCCAACAGCAGCGGCTCGTCGCCGACATGTTTGGCGGCGTCGTGATTGATGTCGACGACATGCGGCTGCGCGAACGAGCCGCCATGGCCGCGCGACAGGAAGCCGGGATTGAGCTGCATGCGCCTGGCCTGCTTTGCCAGCGCGATGGCGACCGGCGTCTTGCCGCTGCCGCCGACGGTGAAATTGCCGACGCAAAGCACGGGTGCGTCGATCTTTTCGCGCGGCGCGCGGCGCATGCGGCGGCCGGCGACCATGCCGTAGACCGCTGACAGCGGCGACAGCGCGAAGACCCGCCAGTCCGGCGCTTCCCACCAGAAAGGTGGCGCTTCGGACGCCACCCTAGCGCCCGTCGGCGCCCTTCAGGCGCGACTTGACGATCAGTGGCTGGATGTAAGGCTCGAGCGACTTCAGCGTGTGGGCCAGCGCGCCGCGCATCTGGTCGACGGTGGCGGCACCGGCCGCCATCATCTCATGGCGGGCGACTTCATTGCTCAACAGGAAATTGACGGCGCCGGCCAGCATGTCGCGGTCGCGCACCAGCTTGGCGCCGCCACTGTCGAGCAGGCGCTGATAGGCTTCACGGAAATTCTGGACGTTGCGGCCGGCAAGCACCGCGGTGTCGAGCATGGCCGGCTCCAGCGGATTCTGGCCACCTTCCGAGGTCAGCGAGCGGCCGACAAAGGCGATTTCCGTCAGCCGGAGGTAAAGCCCCATCTCGCCGATCGTATCGCCGAGCAGGATATCGGTGTCGGCGGTGATCCGGTCGCCCTTGCTGCGCCGCGCCAGCTTCAGCCCCATGCCGGAAATCTGCGCGGCAAGCGCTTCGGCGCGGTCGGGGTGGCGCGGAACGATGATCGTCAGCAGGCCATGGTGGCGCTTGTAGAGCATGGCGTGGACCTCGGCGGCGACCACCTCTTCGCCGTCATGGGTCGAGATCGCCGCCCAGGTCGGGCGACCGGCGATCTGGCGCTTCAGCGTCGCCAGCGTCCTTTCGTCGACCGGCGGCGGCAAGGTGTCGACCTTGAGGTTGCCGGACACGGTGACCGGCCGGGCGCCAAGCGCACGAAACCGTTCGCCATCAACATCAGACTGGGCAACGACATGGGCGAGGTTCTCGAACAGCGCCTCGGCGATGTTGGCGCGCTTCTTCCAGGATTTGAACGAGCGGTCGGACAGCCTGCCGTTGACCAGCACCTGCGGCACGCGACGTGCGCCGAGTTCGAGGATGGTCATCGGCCAGATCTCGGATTCGGCGATGATCGCTAGGTCCGGCCGCCAGTGATCGAGGAAGCGGCTGACCGCCGGCTTGAGGTCGAGCGGCACATATTGATGGATAATGCGGTCGCCGAGCCGTTCGTCGGCGACCTGCGCCGAGGTCACCGTGCCCGTCGTCAGCACGATGTTGACGCCGTAATCGAGGATGCTTTGCACCAGCGGCACGACGGCAATGGTCTCGCCGACGCTTGCGGCATGGATCCAGATCACCGGGCCTTCGGGACGCGGCCGCCCGGCGACGCCGTAGCGCTCGCGACTGCGACTACGATCTTCCTTGCCCTGCGACGTCCGCCAGGCGACATAGGGGCCTATCAGCGGATAGGCGGCCGCGCCGGCGAAGCGATACGCCGTCAGGAAGGCGCGCGCCCAGCGCTCGCTCATGGATTGCCGTCCACGAGGCGATAGGCCTCTGCGGTTGCGGCATTGAGCGCGGCCGTGACTTCCTGGCGCTTGCGCTCCATTTCGGCCTCGTCGGCATTGGCCGGCACAAACACCGGCGTTCCAATGACGATCGAGGAGCGACCGAACGGCAGGTTGATGGTTGTCTTGTCCCAGCTCCGTTCCAGCACCTTGCGGCGGCTGGTGGCGATGGCGGCAGGCATGATCGGCCGACCCGAAAGCCGCGCCAGCAGAACGATGCCCAGCCCCGCGTCGCGCGGCGTGCCGTGGGGAATGTCGGCGATCATGGCGACGTTCTTGCCGGCGACGAGTGACTTTTTCAGGGCAATGAGCGCCTTGGCGCCGCCCTTGTCGAGGTGCTTCGAGCTTTCGCGGCCGCCGGAGCCGCGCACCGCCTCGATGCCGAATTTCTCGATCATCAGCGCGTTGAGTTCGGCATCGGCACTGCGCGAGACCATGGCGACCAGCGGCCGTCCCTTGGGATAATAGGCCGGGGTGAGCAGATGCTGGCCATGCCACAGCGCGATGATGCCAGGCTCGAATTTGGCGTAGGCGCCGCCCGAAAACTGCGCCGAGCCTTCGACCATGCGGTTGGTCAGGCGCACCAGGCGGACAAACCAGGCGAGCAGGCTGACGATGATGCTCTTGACGATTCGCGACTGCGCCAATGGCTCGCGGATCTTGCGCCAGAACGTCTTCGTGCTGCCGCCGCGCCTTCTTCTGACCGCGGCGCCGGTGGGCTGCCCTTTCACCGCTTCATGCTCCATCGCTGTCAACTGCCGGCCTTGCTTTCAGGGTCGAGCAGCCGGTGCAGATGAACGACGAAATAACGCATATGGGCATTGTCCACGCTGGCTTGCGCCTTGGCTTTCCACGCGCTGTGCGCGGTTTGGTAGTCCGGATAGACGCCGACGATGTCGAGCGCGTCGAGATCGCGGAACTCGGTGCCACCCAGCTTCTTCAGCTCGCCGCCAAACACCAGGTGCAAAAGCTGTTTCTTTCCGTCTTCCGCGGGCATTTCGGTCCTTCACATATTGTGAGTTTGTGACAGGTCTAGACCAAAGCTGTCGACTTTGGAACCTTCGATCACG
This sequence comes from Mesorhizobium sp. P2_D6, assembly GCF_056404315.1. Lineage (NCBI taxonomy): Bacteria > Pseudomonadati > Pseudomonadota > Alphaproteobacteria > Hyphomicrobiales > Phyllobacteriaceae > Mesorhizobium > Mesorhizobium sp. P2_D6. The sequence continues at coordinate 30,924 of NZ_JBFUEG010000023.1, forward strand.
CTTCCGTACCGGCAATGACGCCGGCAAGCACGGTGAGCAGCTTCCCGCTGCCGGCGACCAAGGCTCCGTGACGGATCACCTCGCCGGCATAAAGCGGCGCACGGCCATGCCCGTCGAGCACGGCGCCGCCGGCTTCGCGCAGAATGAGATCGGCGGCGGCAATATCCCAGTCATGCGCGTTGGGCTTGACGAAGGTGGCGTCGAGCGTGCCGTTGGCGACCATCGCCAGCCGATAGGCGAGCGAGGGAATGTGCGCCGCGCGATGCACCCGGCTCTGCCACTCCGCCGGCATCCGGTCGATCAGCTGTTTCAGACCGCCGATCTTGACCGTCTCGCCCAAGCGACGCACGGCAATGGACTTGCCATTAAGGAATGCGCCCTGTCCGGGCAGCGCCCAATAGGTTTCGTCCTTGGCCGGGCATTCGAGCACGCCGGTGAGCGTGCGGCCGTCCTCGACCACGGCGACGCTGACGCACCAGGAGCGCAGACCTTCAAGGAAGCCACGGGTGCCGTCGATGGGATCAACGACAAAGGTGCGGCGCGCCAGAAGCCGCGCCGGATCATCGGTGGTTTCCTCCGACAGCCAGCCATAGTCCGGCCGCGCCGCGAGCAGGGTCTCACGCAAATAGGCATCAGCTGCATGGTCGGCCTCGCTGACCGGCGAGGTGCCGCCCTTCATCCACACTTGCGGGTTTTTGCCGAAATAACGCATGGCGATCGCACCGGCCTCGCGGGCGGCGTCGCGCAAAAGCTCAAGGTCTTCTGCAGCCGATATAACCGGGTCACGCGCCGGCAAGGGTCATGCCTTCGATCAGCAGCGTCGGTGCCGCGGTGCCGAAATTGCGGTCGAGGTCGCTCGCCGGCACCATGTTGAGGAACATCGTCTTCAGATTGGAGGCGATGGTCACCTCGGCCACCGGATAGGCAAGCTCGCCATTGTCGATCCAGAAGCCGGACGCGCCGCGGCTGTATTCGCCTGTGACCATGTCGACGCCCTGGCCGAACACTTCGGTGACGTAAAAGCCTGATTTCAGCGACTTGATCAGATCTTCCGGCGTCCTGTCGCCCGGCTCGATGGCGAGATTGGTCGATGACGGCGACACCGAGGAGCCGCTGCGCGCACCGCGTCCGTTGGTGATCAGTCCCAATTCCCGCGCGGCGGACGTCGACAGGAACCAGTGCTTCAGCACGCCGTTTTCGACCATCAGCAGCTTTTCACCCTCGACGCCTTCGCCATCGAAGGGACGCGAGGCCTGGCCGCGGCGCCGCAGCGGCTCGTCGGTGACGGTGATATCGGCCGATGCAACCTGCTTGCCCATCATCTCGCGCAGAAAACTGGTCTTGCGCGCCACCGAAGCGCCGTTGATGGCGCCGGCGAGATGGCCGGCAATGCCGCGCGCGACGCGCGGATCGAACACCACGTTGACCGGCCCAGTCGTCGCCTTGCGGGCGCCGAGGCGGCGCACGGCGCGCTCGCCGGCCTTGCGGCCGATCAGTTCGGGCGCGTCGAGATCGGAAAAATGCTGGTGCGAGGAATATTCATAGTCGCGCTCCATTCCGGTGCCCTCGCCCGCAATGACGCTGGCCGAGCGCGAAAAGCGCGAGGCGACATAGTGGCCAACGAAGCCGTTCGACGTCGCCAGCACCAGCCCGCCCAGCCCGGCGCTGGCGCCGCTGCCGGCCGAATTGGTGACGCCCTTGACGGCAAGGGCTGCTTCCTCGGCAGCCAGGGCCGCTTCCTTCAACTGATCGGCCGAAACCTCGGTGGCGTCGAACAAATCGAGGTCGCGCACCTTGCCAACGAGCAAAGCCGGATCGGCAAGACCCTGGTAGGGATCCTCCGGCGAGACTTTCGCCATCGCCACGGCGCGCTCGGCCAACGCCTTGGGGTCCGATGCCGCCGTCGCCGATACGCTCGCCACCCGGTTGCCGACGAAGACGCGCAACGAGACATCGTCGCCCTCGGAGGCCTCGGTGCTCTCGACCTTGCCCAGCCGCACCGACACGCCGGTCGAGCGGCCGCGCACGGCAACCGCATCTGCGGCGTCGGCGCCGGCCCGCTTGGCAGCCTCGACCAGAGCCGCGACGCGGTCGGTCAATTTCGCTGCCTCTGATGTATCGGTCATGCGCATGGTCCTGGCTTCAAGCCGCGCCGGGCGGTAGCGGCTGCTGCACCATCTATTGTCCCGATGCGGCTTGTGCAATGGCGCATGGGCAATTGCGCCGCTGCGGCATAGCGCCCGAGCAGACTGCAAAGCCCATCCACGGCGCCGCGCTCGTGATCCAAGCCAAGGCGGTGGTGATGGCAAGCCGACTGCGCGGAGGCAAGGCTCCGAACTTTCTCGTAACAGCAGCCCTTTCCACAGAACGCAGCTTTAAGAGATCAAGTTGATTTAATTTATTGCGCACGGATTCCAGCGCGGCCGGATCGCATCCATTTCAGAACGAACTGTGGAGATCCGATAGTCCCGCTTTTCGTCGCAAATCTACTGGCGCGACTGCAGCCAGAAGCGGCCGCGAAGGCGCACAGCCGCCCTGCCCGTTCTTCAGGCAACCGGCGTCCAGATCACGTCGTCTATTCTGGCCGCGCCCGTCGCCAGCATCACCAGCCGGTCGAAGCCGAGTGCCGAGCCGCTGGCCTGCGGCATGGTGGCCAGCGCCGCGAGAAAATCCTCGTCCAGCGGATAGCGCTCGCCATAGACGCGCTCTTTCTCGTCCATCTCGGCGGCGAAGCGCCGTCGCTGCTCGGCAGCATCGGTGAGTTCGCCGAAAGCGTTGGCGAGCTCGACGCCACAGCAATAGAGCTCGAAGCGCTCGGCAACGCGCGGGTCCTCGGCGCTCCGCCGGGCAAGGGCTGCCTCCGAGATCGGATAGCCGTATAGGATGGTGGCGCGCCCCTGCCCCAGTATCGGCTCGACCTTTTCGACCATCACTCGACTGAACAGATCGGCCCAGTTGTCATCATCGGCCGTGCGCAGGCCGGCCTTGACCAGGGCCTGATAAAGCGCGTTGCGGTCGGTGCTGCCATCGGCGGCCACCGTGGCGAGAAGGTCGATGCCGGCATGGCGTTGGAAGGCGTCGGTCACGCTGAGCCGCTCGGGCTCAGCAAACGGATCGGCCTCGCGACCGCGAAAGCTGAAGCGCTTGTTTCCCGACCGCTCGGCCGCCAGCGCCAGCAGTGCACCGCAATCCTCCATCAGGCTCTCATAGGTTTCGCCGACCCGGTACCATTCGAGCATGGTGAATTCGGGATGGTGCAAGGGGCCGCGCTCGCGGTTGCGCCAGACCGCACCCAGGCTGAAAATGCGCTGTTCGCCGGCGGCCAGCAGCTTCTTGCAGGCGAATTCCGGGGATGTGTGGAGATAAAGCGGCCGGCGCTCCCCGTCAGAACCAATTGCCTCGGTGGCGAAGGCCGAAAGATGCGCCTCATTGCCAGGCGAGATTTGCAGGGCCGCCGTCTCGACCTCGATGAAATCGCGCTCGCCAAACCAGTCACGCATCGCGGCCGCGATGGTGTTGCGGGCGATCAGCCGCGGCCGGCGGTCGGCGTGAACATCCGGCGTCCACCAGGGCGAAGCCTCGGTCATGGATTTGCCGGGCAACGGAATCGCTGACAGGGCTGGCGGTTCGCGCCAAGATGCGCTACGGCGACGGCTCTCGCAGCCGATTTGCGCCGAACAATCGTTTCAGGCCAACGAAGTCTAGGATTGAAAACCGTGGTGAAGGTCATCGCCAGTTCCCTGCGTAAAGGCAACGTCGTCGACAAGGACGGCAAGCTTTACGTGATCCTCTTTGCCGAAAACATCCATCCTGGCAAGGGCACGCCGGTCACCCAGCTCGACATGCGCCGCATCTCGGACGGGGTGAAGGTTTCGGAGCGCTACCGCACCACCGAGCAGGTCGAGCGCGCCTATGTCGAGGACCGCGAGCACACCTTCCTCTACGCCGATAGCGAAGGCTATCATTTCATGAACCCGGAGAGCTACGACCAGGTCGCGGTGTCGGAAAGCGTTGTCGGCGACATGGCACCCTATCTGCTCGAAGGCATGGCGGTGCAGATCTCGCAGTTCAACGGCATCGCCATTGCCCTCGTGCTGCCGCAGCGCGCCACCTTCGAGGTGGTCGAGACCGAGCCGGTGACCAAGGGCCAGACGGCCTCGTCGTCCTACAAGCCGGCCGTGCTGTCCAACGGCGTGCGCACCGCAGTCCCCCCGCACATCAGCGCCGGCACGCGCGTGGTGGTGATGACGGCGGACGGCTCCTATGTGGAGCGGGCGAAGGACTGAGGCGCCAAGCCCCAGTCCTCGTCAATCCCTTGCATTGCCTTCTGCGGCCACTGGCTCGATAGTCCTGCCGATGTGGCAGACCTTTGTGACCTACTGGCCTCTGATCCTCGTGATCATTCCGATGCTGATGGCCGCTATCGGCATCGTCCACGCCATCATGACGAAGGAAGACGTCCGCGCCGCCACCGGCTGGGTGGGCGTGATGATTTTGTCGCCGTTCCTGGGCGCAATCATCTACGCCATCGCCGGCATCAACCGCATCCGCCGCGCCACGATCAGCGCCATGAGGCCCGTGGCGGGCGAAGCCGAGACGGCCAAACACGACCGCGACATTGCGCTCGAAGCGCTGATCTCAGCCGAATTCGGCCAACGCTTTGCCGGCCTGAAGACATTGGGCGACAGGGTGGCGCGACGCGGGTTGCTTTCGGGCAACGCAATCACCATGCTGAGGACGGGCGACGATGCTTGCGCGGCCATGCGCAAGGCGATCGACGAGGCACAGCGCAGCGTCCTGCTCGAGACCTATATCTTCGACAATGACGAGATCGGGCAGCGTTTCGTCGATTCGCTTGCCGGCGCGGTTCGGCGCGGTGTCACCGTGCGCGTGCTCATCGATGCCGTCGGCGTGCGCTATTCCGTGCCCAGCATCCTGACGACTCTTCGAGAAGCCGGCGTCACTGTCGATCTCTTCAACGGCAACATCGTCATGGGCCTGAGACTTCCTTATGCGAATTTGAGAACCCACAGAAAAATCCTGATCGTCGACGGCGCAGTGGCATTCACGGGGGGCATGAACATCCGAAAGGGATTCTCGGCCGAATTCGCTGGCGCCGACACCTCGGCGGATACGCATTTTCAGGTCACCGGACCGGTCGTGGCCGACCTGTTTGCGGTTGCCGCCGAAGACTGGCGCTTTGCCGGCAACGAGGCCCTCAAGGACGAGGTCTGGCAAGTCGAAAAACCCGCGCCGCCTCCCGGTCAGCCAATCCTGGTGCGGGCCGTGGCGTCGGGGCCGGACGCCAGCATCGAAACCAACCACAAATTGCTGATGGGCGCATTTTCCGTCGCCCGCAAATCGATCCGCATCATGTCGCCCTATTTCCTGCCGGACCGGGAATTCATCAGCGCGCTGACCACGGCGGCCCGGCGCGGCGTCGAGATCGACATCGTCGTGCCGGCGGTGAACAATCTCTTCCTGGTCGGCCGCGCCATGACGGCGCAATACGACCAAGTGCTGAAGCATTATTGCCGTGTCTGGCGTCATGAAGGATCGTTCGACCATTCGAAGCTGCTGTCGGTCGATGGCGTATGGGCCTATGTCGGCTCCTCCAACCTCGACGCCCGGTCGCTGCGGCTGAATTTCGAAATCGACCTGGAGGTGCTGGATGCCGGCTTTGCCACCGAGATCGAAGCACGCATCGGATCGGCAATCGCTTCCGCCAAACCCGTCACACTCGCAACCCTGAAAGCGCGGTCATTTGTCATCCGTGTCTTTGACCGGTTGCTATGGCTGGGATCGCCCTATCTCTAATGCATATCGCTCAAAAGTGGTCCCGGTTTTGAGAGAACGATATGCATAAAACAAGGAATCAGTACAGATTGAACAGCAGGCCCATGGACATAAACGGACGCAGCCTCCCTGAAACCGTGCTCCTGTCGATCCGCGGCAGGAAAGCGCGCAAGGCGAACGCGACGCCGCGCAAGCGGGTTGATGGCGCTGAGATGGTGGTCGCCTCCTACAATGTTCACAAATGCATTGGCACCGACCGCCGGTTCGACCCCGAGCGGACCGCCCGCGTCATCCGCGAGATCGGCCCAGACGTCATTGCTTTGCAAGAGGCCGACAACCGGTTCGGCGATCGCGCCGGGCTGCTCGATCTTGCCCGGATCGAACACGAAACCGGGCTGGTGCCGGTGCCGGTTTCGGGAAACGGCAAGGGCCATGGCTGGCGCGGCAACGTGCTGTTGTTCAAGCGCGGCACTGTGCGCGACGTCCATCAGATCAAGCTGCCGGGCCTGGAGCCGCGTGGCGCGCTGGTGGCCGAAATCGACCTCGACGAAACGCGCACGCTGCGCGTCATTGCCGCCCATCTCGGCCTGCTGCGCCGCTCGCGCTCCGAGCAGGCCCGCGTCGTGCTCGACATTATGAGCAGCCAGGATGAAAGGCCGACGTTGCTGCTCGGCGACCTCAACGAATGGCGGCTGGGCAACCGCTCGGCGCTGAAGACGCTGCACACCACCTTCGCCACGCCGCCGGCCGTGCCGACTTTCCCCTCGGGCCTGCCGGTGCTGGCGCTCGACCGGATCATGGCCAACCGGCACGGCATGGTCTCGTCGGTGGAAGCCCATGATACGCCGCTATCGCGGGTGGCGTCTGATCATCTGCCGCTGACGGCTTTCGTGAGTTTGTAACTCACCCGTCCCGCAACCACACCACCATCTCGCCGGGGTCACGATTGTCCCAGGCGTAATAAGGGACGGCCTTGAGCTTCGCCTGCTCGACGGCTGGCGCCTCGGTGCGATAGAGGCCGTCGTCCCAGTTTTCCGCCGTTTCCCGGCTTCCGGTGGCCGAGAGGGTGACGACGCCGCCGAGAAGGTTCGGCTCGGGATGCGCCTCGATCTCAGCCGTGCGCGGCAAGGTGATGCGGTGCAGTTGGCCGGCATTGTCGGTCTCTTCGACGCAGTAGATCAACGGGCCGCGCGCAAGTGCTACGCGGCCGATGTCCTGGCGCACCTGGGGGTTGGCGAACAGGCGCGAGATCGACATGTCGAGGTCGAGCTCGACGCGGTCGCCCTTTTGCCACTCGCGCCGGATCGCCGCGTAGCCATCGTTCGACGCGGCATCGAGGTCGACATGCGCCCCGTTGACCTTCAGCGTCGCCTTGCGGCACCAGGACGGCACGCGCAGATGCAGCGTGAACTCAACGGGCGCATCCGGCTCGACCCGGATCGAGACCGCGCCGTCCCAGGGATAGTTGCTGGTCTGGACGAGGCTGACGGGCGTGCCCGCGATGTCGAAACGCGCCGTCGAGTCGCCATAGAGGTGGACGGCCAGCGCATCGTCGGCCAGGCTGTAGAAATAGCTGCCGATCGACGCCACCATGCGGCCGATATTGGGCGGGCAGCAGGGGCAGCGGTGCCATTTCCAGCGATTGTGCTTGCCCCGGCTTTCCAGCGGGTTCTCGTAGAAGAACAGCGAGCCGTCGAGCGACAGGCCGGAGATCGAGCCGTTGTAGAGCGCCCGCTCCATCATGTCGGCGTAGCGGGCGTCGGGACCCATGCCGAGCATGCGGCTGGCCCAGAACACCAGCCCGACCGAGGCACAGGTCTCGGCATAGGCGGTATCGTTGGGCAGGTCGTAATCGCTGGTGAAGCCTTCATTGTGGGCCGACGGCCCGATGCCGCCGGTGACGTAGAGGCTCTTGGTGGTGAGATCGTCCCAGAGCCGGTCGAGCGCTGCCCGCAGCGTATCGTCGCCATATTCGGTGGCGATGTCGGCCATGCCGGAATAGAGGTACATCGCCCTGACCGCGTGACCGACGACCTTGTCCTGCTCGCGCACCGGCCTGTGCGACTGATTGTATTCGTAGGTTTTGAAATGATAGGCCTTCGGGTCGGCGCCGCGCGCACGCGCCTCCTCGTCGAAATAATGCGGCTCAACGCCGCGCTGGTCGATGAAGTATTTCGCCAGCTCCATGTATTTCCGCTGGCCGGTCGCTCGCGCCAGCTTGACCAGCGCCAACTCGATCTCCTCATGGCCGCAATAGCCCTTCTGCTTGCCGGGCTCTGGGCCGAACGTGTCGGCGATATGGTCGGCATAGCGGCATAGGATGTCGAGCAGCTTGCGCTTGCCGGTGGCCTGGAAATAGGCGACCGCGCCCTCGATCAGATGGCCGGCGCAGTAGAGCTCGTGGCAGTCGCGCAGATTGGTCCAGCGCAGGCCGGGCTGGATGCGCTGGTACCAGGAGGACAGATAGCCGTCGGGCTGCTGCAGCTTTTCGTACATGTCGATGACGGCGTCGATGTTTTTCTCCAGCCGTTCGTTGCGGCGGCGGTAGAGCGAATAGGCGGCGGTCTCGATGGTCTTGCCCCAGTCGGAATCCCAGAACATCTGCGTCGTCACCGTCGAGCCGGTGAAGCCGGGCGTGGCTGCCTCGTCGGGCGACGGCGAATGGAAGGGGATGACGAGGCCGGGCGACGGCCGGTCCGGATCGATCTGCTCCAGCATGCGGGCTTCGACGCAGCGCTCGTAGAGGATGTCGGCGGTGCGCGAGGCGACCGCATCGACGCGGTCGCCCCAGAAGCCGCGCACGTCGACCTGCGGCACCGGCAGCGGGCGGAAGGCGAGGCTCAGTTTTCCCGTCTTCCGGGCGGCGGATTTGTGTGCGGTCATCGGCTGGCTCCGTTCGATTTCGTTATTGTCATTTCACCGCGGGTCATTTCACGGCGCCGGCCATCAGGCCGCGTATGTAGAAGCGCTGCAGCAACAGGAAGAGGATCAGGCAAGGCACCATCATCACGGTGACGCCGGCCTGCACGGCGCCCCAGTCGATGGCGCCAAAGCGGCCGGATTGAAGTGCGGTCATCATGATCGGCAGCGTGAATTTGGACTGGTCGGTCATCAGCACGAGGGCGGCCAGGAACTCGTTCCAGGCGCCGAGGAAGGCGAACAGCGCGATGGTGACGATGCCGGGCCAGACCAAAGGCAGCATCACCTTCAGCAGCATGGTGAGATTGTTGGCGCCGTCCATGCGGGCGGCCTCCTCGATCTCGCGCGGCACCGCGTCGAAGGCGTTGCGCATCATGAAGATCGAGAACGGCAGCTGCAGCGTGACATAGACGCAGACCAGCCCGGTCAGCGTGTTGTGCAGGCCGACCTTGGTCAGCACCAGGAAGATCGGCGTCAGGATCGACTGGAACGGGATCATGATCGTCGACAGGATGACGACGAAGAGCAGGTCCTTGAACGGAAAGCGGAAGCGCGAGAAGCCGTAGCCGGCAAGCACGCTGACGATAACGGAAAACACCACCGTCATGACGGAGACATAGAGGCTGTTTTGCGCCGGCAGCCAGAGCCCGTCGCCGAAAGTGTTGAGCGTGCCGTAATTTTCAACCGAAAAACCGGTGGTCGGCCAAGGCGGCAGCGGCGGCAGGCGCGCCTCCTGCGACGGCTTGAAGGCAGACAGCACTGTCCAGACGATCGGCGCCAGGAACAGCACCGAGGCGATCATGCCGGTCGCGTGCTCGGCGATGCCGAGGCGCAAGCGGCTTTTGCGGCTTCTTGCCTGCGCCATCAGTCGACCCCCTCGGGCTTGCGCAGCAGCCAGAGTTGGAACGTGCTGAGCGCGACCAGGATGGCGAGCAGGATCATCGACAATGCGGCGCCATAGCCCAGCTTGAACGACACAAACGACTGGTTGAATATCCAGTAGACGGCTGTCAGCGTCTGATTGCGCGGGCCGCCACGCAGGATGATGTAGAACTGGTCGAAGGCGAGGATGGAGCCGGCGACCGACAGGATCAGCGCCAGCGCCAAGGTGCGGCGCATCAGCGGCAGCGTGATGGCGCGAAAGCGCGCGAACGGCCCTGCTCCGTCGATCATCGCCGCCTCCTGCAGATCGGTCGGGATCGACTGCAGGCCGGTCATCAGGATGATCATGGTGAAGCCCGCCACCTTCCACACGACCATGGCAATGATCGACCAGAAGGCCGGCTGGAAGGTGGCCAGAAGGTTGAATTTCTTCCCGGTCAGGCCGAGGTCGAAGGCGGCCGGGCTGAACAGACCGGAATCGACATTCAAAAGCCACGACCAGAGCAGGCTCGCCGAAGCGAAGCCGATAACAGCCGGCATGAAGAAGGACGTGCGGTAGAAGCCGGTGAGCCGCCGGGGACGCTCGATGAACAGCGCCAGCGGAAAGGCGACGGCGAAGATCGCGATCGTCACCACCACGGTGTAGAGGCCGGTGAAGCGCAGCGCGTTCCAGAACCTGGTGTCGCGCAGGATTGCCCAATAATTATCGAGGCCGATGTAGCTGTGCTCGCCCATCAGCGGCCAGTTGTGCAACGACATCCACGCCGTCATGCCGAGCGGGATGATGAAGAACACGACGACCAGCGCCACGGCCGGCGCGACATAGAGCAAGCCGATCCACTGCCGGCGCCCGGCGCCGACCAGTTTTCGCGGGCGCGCCGGAGCGGAGGTTGCTGCGATGGTGGTCATGCGATGCTCCAGTTGCGGCGTCCCCCTCCCCCTCGAGGGGAGGGTCCGGCCGAAGGCCGGGGGTGGGGTCCTCTGCGCAGTGCGCCGACAGAAAGGCCGAGCACTTCGCAGGCGACCCCACCCGGACCCTTCGGGTCCGACCTCCCCTCAAGGGGGAGGTTGAGGGCGGCGCTATTTCTGCGGCGCCTGATCGATGATCGACTGCATGGTCTCCTGGGCGTTCGCGATCGAGCCGTCGACATCGTCGCCGAAGAAGACCTCGTTGACCATCTGCGTCCACGGGCCGTTGGCGGAGTTGATCAAATCGTTGAACACCACCGAATAGGGCGTGCGGCCCTTGGCCATCGCCTCGGCGGCGATCTGGTAGCGCGGGTCGAGATCCTTCAGCGCCTCCTTGGCGATGTCGCCGCGCACCGGCAGGCTGCCGTATTTCGCCAGGATGGTCTGGCCCTCCAGCGAATAGGCGAAGTCGAGAAACTCCTTCACCACGGCGAGCTTCTTGGTGCCCTTGGTGACGACGAAATTGTCGCCGCCGGCGAAGGATGACCAGCCGGCATCCTTGCCCGGCAGAAAGGTGACGCCGTAATCGACATTGGGGTACTGCGTGTTGAGGGCGCCGATGGCGAAGGCGCCGGAGGGCGAAATGCCGATATTGCCGGCGGCAAAGGCAGCAAAGAAGTTGGAACCGGTATCGGTTTGCGCGCCGGCCGGCACCAGATCCTTCTTGACCATCGACCGGTACAGGTCGATGGCGCCGCGCAGTTGCGGGCTGTCCAGCGTCGCCTTGGAGCCGTCCTCGGAGAGGATGTCGCCGCCCGAGGCCCAGACCAGCGGCGTGAAGGTGAAGATGTTGCAGCCGCCGCAATTGCCGGAGAAGTAGAAACCCTTGATGTCGCCTCCGAGCGCGTTGACCTTCTCGGCGTCGGCTTCGATTTCGGCCCAGTTGGTCGGGCCCTTTTCAGGGTCGAGCCCGGCCTGCTTGAACAGCTTCTTGTTCCAGATCAGCACCGAGCTATCGGCCGAGAACGGCAGGCCGTAGATGCGGCCCTTGTAAGTGCCGGTCTTGACGTGCGCCGGCGACAGGCTGGCGAAATAGGGCAGAGACTTCGCCCAATCGGTGATGTCTTCCAACTGGCCGGCGGCGGAAAAAGCCGGCGTGTAGATCAGGTCGAGGGACAGCGCGTCGGGCGCGGTGCCGCCGGCGGCCGCTGCGCCATATTTCGGAATGATCTCGGCATTGGGGATGATGTCGAGCTTGATCTGGTTCTCATGCGCCTTGTTGAAAGCATCGACGATGCGCGGCATGAAATTCGAGCCGTCGGCGCGGACCCAGATATTGGCCGTGTCGGCGGCAAAAGCGGGCAGAGCAAAGATGCTTGCGGCGAGCGCGAGCCCGGCAATCATGGTCTTCATGGTTCTCCTCCTCATGGTTCTGTTCTCCTCCCTATTGCGGCGCTCTCCCAGATCGCGCCGCGCGTTCTCCTAACCGCCCGGTGGACGGCCGCATGACTGACGCACCACCAGCCGGCACGGCAGTTTTCGGATGCCCGGCGCGGCCAGTTGGCCGCCAACGAGCGAAAGCAATGCAAGCCCGGCCTCGCGGCCAAGCGCTGACAGGTTCATGTCGACCGAGGTCAGCGGCGGCCGCGTCGCTTCGGCCACGATCTCCCAATTGTCGAATCCGATGACGCCGACTTCGCCGGGCACACCGACCCCGCGCTCGCGTAGAGCATCGATGACGCCACGCGCGATCTGGTCGTTGCCGCAGAAGATGGCGTCGGGTTTCTCCGCCCTGCCCGCTCTGCCGTCGAACAGTCTTGCGACGGCCTCATGCCCCCAGGCCTCCGACCAGTGCCCAAGCAGCGGCTCGGCAACCGGCAGGCCATGCTCGGCCAGCACCTCGCGGTACGCCCGGGCGCGCTCATGCACCACGGCGAAGCTCGTCGGACCGCTGACATGGGCAATGCGCCGGCGCCCGAGCGCGCAGAAATGCTCGACTGCCAGCCGCGCGCCACCGGCATCGTCGGATTCGAAGCCGATGGCGTCGGGATCGGGCTGGGTGAAGGCGTAGATCACCGGGATGCGCAAATTGGCGAGATCGACCGGCAGGTGGCGGTCGATGCGCTTGCCGGTGGCGATGATGCCGTCGACGCGTTTGTCGAGCATGGCCTCGACATGCAGCTGGCCGAGCCGCTGGTCGTCCTCGACATTGCACAGGAACACCGAGACGCCGGCATCGACCAGAGCATCGGAGACGCCGGCCATCAGCGGCAGCGAGAAGCGGCCGTAGGTATCGTTGGTAAGCAGCCCGACGGTGAAGGAGCGCTTGCGCAACAGGCTCTGCGCCAGGCTGTTCGGCCGGAACCCGAGCCGCTGCGCCGTCTCGCGAATACGCTCGCGCGTCTGAGCGGTCATCCGCCCCTGCCCGTTCAGCGCCTTTGACGCCGTGGCGACGCTGACGCCGGCGACTGAGGCCACCTCACGCAGAGTGACCGGTGTCTTGGCGGAGACAGGTGGTGGCGCGTCGGATGCCATTGCTTAGGTGTTGGTCCTCGGTTTGGGAAAAGGTTTTCTCTTGCTGGCCCGTGCCCTGTCGATGTTGGGGATCGGCGGACGCCACGGAACTTGGGAAAAGGTTTTCTCAACGGGAGACTAGGATGAGAATTCGGGGATGGCAAGGGGGGCGGCGAGTGGCGACGCGATCGACGCAGTTGTTCGTTGCGACCGATTTGCGTCAGAAGTGACCATTGACGAGCAGATCTTCCGATGTCGCCTTTGGGGCCGAGAGGGGATCGGCAGCTTTTGGCGTCAGGGAGAACGATAGCGGACGCTTAGCCGGTGGAGCTAAGGTCGTCGGTAAGCTGAACTCAAGCTACCACTGCCAAGCCCGGCGAGGCGCGCAAGCGGGCTATGTCGCGCGCCGGCGGTTCCCCAAAGTGGCGGCGATATTCGCGAGTGAACTGCGACGGGCTTTCGTAACCCACGCGGAAGGCGGCAGTCGTGGCGTCGATGTCGTGGACCAGCATCAGGCTGCGCGCGTCCTGCAGCCTGAGCTGCTTCTGGAATTGCAGCGGCGTCATCGCCGTCACGGCGCGAAAATGCTCGTGCAGGCTCGACGGACTCATTCCTACTTCCGCGGCAAGCCGCTCGATGCTGAACCGTTCCCGGAAGTTCTTCCCGATCCAGGCGATGGCGCGGCCGACCTGGGCCACCCGGCCCTGGCTGGAGGTGATGTGGCGCATACGGGCGCCGTCCGGCCCTGCGAGCAGGCGATAGAGAATTTCCTGCTCGGCAAGCGGTCCGAGCACGGGCAGCGCTGCCGGATCGTCGAGCAGGCGTAAGAGGCGTAGCACCGCGTCGAGCAGACCGGCGCCGGCGTCGGAGACGGTCTTGCCTATGGGCGGGGATGGTGCTCCCGGTGGCGGCGGTACGCGCAACGCCAACTCCCCCAGCGTGACTGGATCAAAATCGAGGTACAGGCAGAGATAAGGCTTGTCAGGCGTTGCCTCCACCACCTGGCCTGTCACCGGCAAGTCGTAGGTCACGACCCCATAGCGCCCCGGTGCATATCTGAACAAGCGGTCGCCCAGCGTGACCTCCTTGCGACCCTGCGCGACGAGGCACAGTTGCGGCCGGTAAACATTTGGCATCGGCATCGTCACCGTGGAGGATCGAACAAGCGTCACGTGTTCGATGGGAGTGGCGTGGAAGCCATCCTTCGAGACGTGCCGGGCAATTATTGTCGCAATTTCCGCCAGTGTTTCCATGAAAGGACCATCGCACGCGCGCGGAAGGGCGGCAATGCGAACCGCGGCTTCTGGAGGATCAGGCAGTAATCCCGGCGCATCGGGCTAACGGTTCGGCCTCGCTGCGCATCACAGTGTCAGCGGCCCCTGGGTCACAGCAAACCTGGCCGCAGAACAAGTGAACAAGTAGGAACAAACATGAGAAGCGATAATCTGAAGACCCCCACGGTCGCACTGGGCACCTGGGCTTGGGGCGACAGCGGCGAGACTGGCAGTGGCTACTTCGGCAGCCACATGACTCAGGCTGGCCTGGAAGAGGTCGCCGACAAGGCACATGCGGCCGGGTTCACCCTGTGGGACACCGCGATTGTGTACGGCATGGGCCGTTCAGAGACCGTGCTCGGGGAGGTCCTGAAGCGCTACCCGCGCGGCGACTACCAACTCTCCACGAAGTTCAACCCGCGGATCGCGGGCACCGGCGACGATCCGGTGGCGGACATGCTGGAGCAGAGTCTGGCCAACCTCGGCACCGGCTACATCGACCTCTACTGGATTCACAATCCAGCCGATGTGCCGCGGTGGACTCCGCACCTGATTCCGTTGCTGAAGAGCGGGAAGGTCAAACATATCGGCGTCTCGAATCACAACCTTAGCGAAATCAAGCTCGCCGACCAGATCCTGGGTGAAGCCGGGTTCCGGGTCGAAGCCATCCAGAACCATTTTAGCCTCCTCTACCGCAGCTCTGAGGACGCTGGCATCCTGGACTACTGCCGCAACCAAGGCATCCCGTTCTTGGCTTATATGGTGCTCGAACAGGGCGCCTTGACCGGCAAGTACAGCCCGGAGAACCCACTGCCGGAAGGCAGCAGCCGGGCGAAGATCTACAACGGCATGCTGGCTCAGCTGAAGGCCCTGACGGACAAGCTCGCCTCGATCGGCCACAGCCAGGGTGCAGCAACGCCCTATGTCGCGACGGCGTGGGCCATCGCCAAGGGCACGACGCCGATCATCGGCGTCACCAAGCCCCACCATGTCGATGGTCTGGTCCGGGCCACCAGCATCACGCTTACCAGCGACGACATCACGGAGTTGGAAGCTCTTGCTGACGCCGCCAACGTGAACACCCGCGGCTTCTGGGAGCAAGAGATGTAAGTCTAAGTCCTCGAGCGTCGGATCAACCCCGGCAAGGTGTTCGATCTGGAACTGGCCGATGTCGGCGAAGGCTACCGCGCAATGGACGAGCGCCGCGCGATCAAGACCCTCCTTCGGGTCTGACCTAGCTGCAGGACCCGTCCTTGCAATGCTGTCAGCCGCCGTGGCAACGCCGCTACGGCGTGGCGCGAAGGTTGCGGCGCGTGCGGCGGCGGCTTACGGCGCGGGCGGCTCCCGCCACCGGGCCGTTGATTTCTACCACGACGCCTTCGCGCGGCTTGGCGCTGGCAACTTTGTGCAGGCGCTCAAAGGGCAACAGTTCCTTGACGCGGGCATTGAGAGCCGCGACCTCGGCTCTCAGTTCCTCGCATTCCTGCCGCTGGACATCCAACTCCATCCGTTCGGAGGCGTGCAGCAGCGAAAGCTGCGATAGATCGGCGTTCGCGGTCGAAAGGCTCATCTTGTCGCTTTCGCTCTCCTTCATCAGAGCAGCCAGCCTTTCGTCCGCGACCTGCTTTTCAGCAACGGCGTCGGCCCATTGAGCCTTGAGCCTAGCGGCCTCGGCTGAGGCCGCGCTGCTCTCGTTCGAGGCCAGTTCCAGCCTCGATTGCAGGCTCTGGATCTCGGAACGCAAGCCGCTTGTCTCCAGCTGGTTGCGGGCGAGTTCGGCCTGCGTGTCGGCTTCCATCATGGAAGCCGCTTCAGTCATTTCCGCCAGCTTGGTTTGCGTCTGCTCGAGCGATCTCTGCAACCGCAGTTCCTCCTTCTCGCTCTTGCCGAGTGCCGCCAGCAGTTCCGCAAGCCGCGCCACCTCGGTGGTGTGGATCGCCGAAAGCTCGTCCAGCCTGTGGCGCGCTCCGGTTTCGCGCTTGCGCGCCGTGTCGACATCCATCGCCAGGCTGACATGCTTTTCGCGCAGCAGCTTGTTTTCGCGCGCCCGTCTGTTGGCTTCGACCGTCTTGGCCGTCAGCGCCTTGACGATGTCGCCGAACTCGGCCTCGCGCTTGGCGCTTGCATTGGCTGACTTCACGAGTTCCAGCCTTACTGCCGCAAGTGCCTCGCGAAGTGTCTCCCGGTCCTGGACCAGGCTTGCCTCGCGCTGCTTCAGGACCTCGAAGGCAGCTTCGCGCTCGCGCTGCTTCCTGGTTGCGTCGTGGAGCTGTTCCGACAACGCTCTCTGATGCGCGGTCAGGTCGATGGTTGCCAACTCCAGTTCGTTGGCGCGAAGAACGTCGCCGTGCAGGAGGTTCAGGTAGTCGCGGGTGAGATTGTGCGAATTAGATATTTCCGAGAGTTTCGCGTTGATCTCGTCCAGATAGTCCTGCGCATTGTGAAAGAGCCCATCCACCGCGCTCAATGCGGCCAGCCGGCTTTGCGCATGCGGCGTCAGCCGCCGCGCGCTCTCGGCCGACGTTGTGCCGTCGTCAGCCCGGGGACTGTCCTCAGGCTGCAAGCGCTCATTGTTTGCGGCAAGGTTCTCGTCGGGAATAGGGCCGTCTTGCGGCGGCGACAGATCGTCCAGTTCAAGACACTCATCGACCGCATCCGCCAACTCGGCTTCGATCTTCTCAAATGCCTTGTCGGAATTCACAGCACGCTTCATCAGACTCTTGAGGTTCATGACCTAACACCCTTCGCACTCACTCCAAATTCTATACTTAACGATTTGCTAATGTTCCTTCTACATCCGCTTGTTCCGTTGGGGAAGCCCCCTTCCCGGCCAAGCTTGGATAGTCATGTTGATCCATGCCTCCGGCCCAGCGAGAGGTTTTTTCCCATGGCGGGACTTTGAAGGCGCGTTGCACGCTCAGCACGGCCCAACAAGTGCGGCGTTTTTTTGCCGCGGCGTGTCGCAAAGGGCTGGCGCCATCCGTCCTCTGACAAACAAGGAGAACGCCATGCGAAAACTGATCGTCACCGAATTCATCAGCGTCGACGGCATTGCCGAGGTCGAGAAGCTGCCCAAAGTGACCTGGAACGATGAAATGCAAAGGTTCAAGGAGGATGAGCTTGCCGATAGCGGCGCCATGCTTCTGGGGCGCACGACCTATGAGATCTTTGCCGGCTCATGGCCGAGCGAGACCGGCGACTTTGCCGACCGGTTCAATGCGCTGCCGAAATATGTCGCCTCGGCCAGCCTGAAGGCGCTGGACTGGAAGCCGGCGGAATTGCTTACGGGTTCCTTGCCGGAAGCAGTGAGCAAGCTGAAGCAAGGCAGTGGCGGCAACATCTATGTGCATGGCAGCCTCAGCGTCGCGCAGGAACTGCTGCGCCACGGCCTGGTCGACCGCGTCAGGCTGCTGAGCTACCCCGGCACTGTTGGCGAGGGCAAGAAGCTGTTTCCGACCGACATGCCTGTGGCGCTGGAGCCGATCACGGCCATGACGTTCAGCAATGGTGTGGTGGCGCTGGAATATGCGGCGGGGACGTGAAGGCTGATCTCCCCCTTGAGGGGGAGATGGCCGGCAGGCCTGAGGGGGTCGGTCCGACTGGATACGACCTTCTTGCGACCGATGAGGTTGGCGCTTCACACGAGACGACCCCCTCTGTCGCCTTCGGCGACATCTCCCCCTCAAGGGGGGAGATTGCAGCCTCACCCGGCCTTCTTCCCGCGCTTGCCCTTGGCGCGCGCCTCGACCACCCTTTCCACCTCGCGCTTCAGCTCGTCCTTGATCTCCTGCGTCTCGGCCATCAGCGCGTCGATCTTCATGAAATCGAGCACGCGGTACTTCGACACGTTGGGGCGGATCAGGATGTCGGGCGGCCCCTGCTTCAGCTTGTGGGCGATGATCGACTGCATCATCAATTGCGTGGCGCCGTACATCAGGTCGACGGTGGTCGGGTGCTTGCGCTCGGCCTCACTCGGCGCGCCGACGACATCGATGGCGATGATGATGTCGGCGGCGTTTTCGATCAGGTCGAACGGCACCGGATTGTAGATGCCGCCGTCGATCAGCACGCGGTCGTCGCGCGTCACCGGACGGAACACGGCGGGAATGGCGGCCGAAGCCGCCAAGGCCGAATGCAGGTCGCCATCGTCGAAGACGGCCAGCTTGTGGCCGAAATAGTCGGTCGCCGTCACCTTGAGCGGGATCTGAAGGTCGGCGAAGGTTTCGGGAATGGCTTCGGGCAGGAAGGCCTTCAGGATGCGCTCGATGTTGAACTGGCTGACGCGGATGCCGCCTTGCATGGCCTCGGCGATGGTACCCGGCCGGGAGCGCCACATGCGCGCTGCGACCTCGGCACGGCGGCTCAGGATCGAACGGGCATAGTCCTCGATGTCCTTGCCGCTCATGCCCGAGGCCATGCCGGCGCCCATGATGGCGCCGATCGACGAGCCGGCGATGGCCACCGGCTTGATGCCGAGCTCGTCCAGCGCCTCGACGATGTGGATGTGAGCCAGGCCGCGAGCGCCGCCGCCGCCAAAGGCGATGCCGAAAGTGGGCGCCGTCATTTGGCCTCCAGCTTCGGGCCGATGCTCATGATCGCGGGGGCCGCCGACAGCAGCTTCTTTGCCGCCGCCTTGACCTGATCGAGCGTCACGCCGTTGATGAGCGCTGAACGGCGCTGCACGTAGTCGATGCCGAGATGGTCGAGCTGCAATTCCACCAAGGTCGCGGCAATGGCGCTGGAAGAATCCAGATTGCTGATGGCGTAGGAGCCGACCATGTATTTCTTGGTCGCGTCCAGTTCGGCCTCTGTCGGCCCCTCCTCGGCCATCTTCCTGACCACGTCCTTGACGATGCCGAGCGTCTCTGCCGCCCGGTCCGAACGCGTCGCCGTGGTGATGATCAGCGCGTTGGAATGCTGGTGATCGACCAGGCTGGAATCGACGCTATAGGCGAGGCCGCGCTTTTCGCGCACCTCGTCATAGAGGCGCGAGGTGAAGGTGCCGCCACCGAGAATCTGGTTCATCAGCACCGCGGCAAAGAAATCCGGCGCATCGCGCTTCACGCCGGGATAGGCGAACTGCAGCGAGGTCTGCGGCAGATCGTAATCGACCTCGAGCTGCTGGCCGAGCTTCAGCTCAGTATCGGCAACCGGCCGCAGCAGCTGCTTTTCCGGCAGATCGCCGAACACGTCATCGAGCTTCTGTTTCAGCGTCGCGGCGTCGATGTCGCCGACCACCGCAACATGCAGGCCATTACGGGCGAAATTGGCCTTGTGGAAGGCAGCCAGATCCGCCGCGGTGATGGTGGCGATGCTGTCTTTGGTGCCCTGGTCCGGCCGGGAGTAGGGATGTTCGCCATAGATGGCGCGCAGCCATTTGGTCTGGGCGACGGTGTTGGGGTCGCGCTCACTGGCGATGATGCCGGACAATATCTGGGAGCGGATGCGGTCGATCGGCGCCTGGTCGAAGCGCGGACTGGTAACCGCCAGCCTGAGCAGGTCGAAGGCCGCATCCTTCTGCTCGGCCAGCATGCGCATCGAGCCATAGGTGCCGTCGCGCGCCGCGTCGAAGCCCATTTCGGCGCCGGCATCGTCAAGCCTGGTCTGAAAGGCCTCGCTGTCGAGGTCGCCGGCGCCCTCGTCGAACAGGCCGGTCATCAGATTGACCAGCCCTTCCTTGCCGGCCGGATCCTGCGTCGAGCCACCATCGAAGACGAAGCGAATGGCGATGATCGGAATGGAGTGATCCTCGACCAGCCAGGCGTTGATGCCCTTTGACGAGGTCACCTGCTGGATGTCCATCGCGCGCGCGGCAAGCGCCGGCAGGACGAGGAAGAGGATGGCGAGGAGCAGGGTGGTGAAGGTACGGAGCGCGGCACTCCCCCTCACCCAGCCTCCGCTTCGCTCGGCTGACCTCTCCCCATTGGGGAGAGGAGCTTGCCAGCGCTGGCGCCCGCCTCTTCTCCCCAGCGGGGAGAAGGTGGCCGCGAAGCGGCCGGATGAGGGGGCAGTCTCGCGCATGCCCATGGAAACCAGGCTCATCATCAATTCCCCGCCTGTTGCTGCGGCAAGAGATAGCCGGTGGTCGAACGGTCGAGCAGCAAATAGCGGGCGGCGACCGCCCTGATCTCGTCGGCGGTGACCTTGCGAATGCGGTCCGGCCATTCCTCGATATCCCTAACATTACCGCCGGTGGCGAGCTCGGCGCCGTAGAGATTGGCCATCTCGTCCTGTTTGTCGCGGGCGAAGATCATGGCCCTGATGTAACGGGCCTTGGCCTTCTCCAGCTCGTCGGCGGTGACGCCGTCCTTGATGATGCGGGCGATCTCGGCGTCGACGGCCGCCTCGACGTCGCTCAGCTTGGCGTCGCCGCGCGGCGCGCCATAGACGGTGAAATTGGTGGCGTCGAGCATGGTTCCCTGGAAGAAGGCACCGATCCCCGATGCGATGCCCTGCTTGACCACCAGCTGCTGGTAGAGCCGGCTGCGGCTTCCGCCGCCAAGGATCTCTCCCAACAGGTCGAGCGCCTCGGCCTCGCCGGGTTTTGCGGTGTGGTAGGACGGAACCACCCATTGCGTCGAAAAGCTCGGCACCGAAACGCGCGCATCGGTGAGCGTCACCGTGCGCCTGGTGTTCTGCTCCGGCTCGACCGGGCGGATGCGCGGCGGCAGGTGCGGGCCGCGCGCGACCTTGCCATAGGTCTTTTCGGCCAGCGCCTTCACCGCGTCCGGCTCGACATCGCCGGCAACGATCAGCACGGCATTGTTGGGGCGGTAATACTTGTCATAGAAGGCAACCGCATCGGTGCGGTTCAGCTGTTCCATCTCCTGCATCCAGCCGATCACCGGAATGCGGTAGGGCTGGTTCTGCCAGAGCGTCGCATCGACCTCTTCGTCGAGCACGGCCTCGGGGTTGCTGTCGATGCGCGAGCGGCGCTCTTCCAGGATCACGTCGCGCTCGGTCTTGATGACCTCGTCGGTCAAGATGAGGTTGCGCATGCGGTCGGCCTCAAAGCTCATCATCAGTTCGAGCGCCGAGGGCGTCACCGTCTCGTGGAAGGCGGTGTAGTCATAGGAAGTGAAGGCGTTGTTGGAGCCGCCTATGTCCGAAATGGCGCGGTCGAACTCGCCCGCGGCGTGGTTGGTCGTGGCCTTGAACATCAGATGTTCGAAGAAATGCGCGATGCCGGACTTGCCTGGCGGCTCGTCGGCGCTGCCGATCTTGTACCACACCATATGGGTGACGATGGGGGCACGATGATCGGGGATGACCACCACTTCCATGCCGTTGTCGAGCAGGAAGTTCGCCACCTTGCCGTCGTCCGCGGCCAGGGCCGGGCCGGCCAAGGTCAGCGCGGTGGCGAGCAACGCTCTCCGCAGCCATTCAGTGTGAGGTGTCATCAATGGCTCCGGTTTGTTATCGCGCGACGATAGGCAAGGTTAGCCACCGAGGCAAAGTGAATTGTGCGTCATTTTGAAGGCGCTGTTTCTTCCTTCTCCCCTTGTGGGGTGAGACGCGGTCCGCGTAGCGGACGAAAAGCCAATTGCTTGGCTTTTCGAGCCTCGAACGCCCTGAGCCATGCGAAGGGCCGGGTGGTGGCCGATCCACCCTGCCGGGTCCCCGCTGCTTCGCAGCGTCCCGGCGTTCGCCGGCCTTTCATCGTGCCACTGGCACGCTGAATTCGCTTCGCGAACCGGCTGCTCACCCCACAAGGGGAGAAGGGGGAGCCTAATCACCCAGCCTCGATGAACCGGATCACCGTCTCGCCGTAGTTGCGCTCATCAACCACCGAGAATTCGGGCCCGACCTCGAAGGGCGCCGAGGCGGCTTCCTCGACCACGCAGAGCGCGCCAGGCAGCAGCCAGCCGCCTGCCTTGGCCGAACGTAGCGCGCGTTCGCCGAGACCTTTGCCATAGGGCGGATCGGCGAAGATCAGGCCAAAGGCCGCAAGCGTGCCGGCTTCGCCCAAGGCAGTCGCGTCGCGGCGAAAGATCTTGGTGCGGCCAGTGAGGCCAAAGGCTTCGACATTGGTGCGGATCAGGCCGCGGCCTTCGGCCGATTCTTCGATGAAGACGCCATAAGAAGCGCCGCGCGACAGCGCTTCGAGGCCGAGCGCGCCGGTGCCGGCGAACAGATCGAGCACACGCGCACCCTCGAGCTTGTCGGCGAAGCGGTGCGCCAGCACGTTGAAGACGGCCTCGCGGGCGCGGTCGGTGGTCGGGCGGATGGCGTGGTCGCGCGGCGTCGCCAGCGGACGCCCGCGAAACTGGCCGCCGACGATTCTCATCTAAACGGCTCTCATCTGGTCCGGGGACCCTTGGGACCATTGCGCGGCCGCTCACCGCCGCGACCGCCACCCGGACGCTCGCCGCGCGGCTTACCGAACGGCTTGGCGCCACCCGGCTTGCCATAGGCCGGCTTGCCATAGGCCGGCTTGAACGAGGCCTTGCGCGCCTTGGCATCGGCCGCCTTGGCGGCATCGGCTTCCGCCCTGCCCTTGCCGATCGGACGCGCGCCCGGCGCCATCCAGACATTGGCCTTGCGCTGGCCCGGCGGCTCGATCGGCCGCTGCTCGCGCTCGGGTTTTTTGCCACCACGCGGTTTGTCGCCAAAGGCGCCACGGGGTTTATCGCCAAAGCCACCGCGCGGTTTGTCGCCGAAATCGCCACGTGGCTTATCGCGAAACTCGCTACGCTCGGGTCGCGGGCCGCGTTCGCCAAAGCTCTTTTCCGGCCTTGCACCCCTTTCAGGGCTGGTCGACAGTTTGCCCAACGCCTCGTCGCGGCTGCCCTCGCGGCGCTTGCGGTTCTTGATCAGACCGCCCTCGCCGATCGGCCGGCGATCGCCCTCGCGGGTGAATTTCGGCCGTTCGGGCTCCACTTCGCGCTCACGCCGCACCGGCTGGTTGGAGAACGGCTTGGTGATCTCGGCGTCGAAATTGGCGCCGGAATCCTCGATCAGGCGTTCGCCGAGCTGGTCGCGCAAGACGCGGCCCTTGATCTCCAGCACATGGCCTTCGGCGAGGTCGTCGAGCTGGAACGGCCCGTAGGAGATGCGGATCAGCCGCGTCACGTCGAGGCCGAGCGAACCAAGGATGGTCTTCACTTCCCGATTCTTGCCTTCGCGCAGGCCGATCGTCAGCCAGGCGTTGGTGCCTTGCTCACGGTCGAGCGTCGCCTCGATGGCGCCGTAGAAGACGCCATCGACGGCAATACCTTCACGCAGGCCTGCGAGCACGCTTTCCTCGACCTTGCCATGAACGCGCACGCGGTAACGGCGCAGCCAGCCAGTGGCCGGCAGTTCGAGCACGCGCGACAGCCCGCCATCATTGGTGAGCAGCAGCAGGCCTTCGGTGTTGATGTCGAGGCGACCGATGGTCATCAGCCGCGGCAATTCGGCCGGCAGCACGTCGAACACGGTCTTGCGTCCCTCGGGGTCGCGATTGGTGGTGACGACCCCGGCCGGCTTGTGGAACAGGAACAGCCTTGTGCGCTCGATCGGCGGGATTTCCATGCCGTCGAGATGGATGATGTCGCCGGGCATGACGTTGAAGGCCGGCGAGGTCAAAGCCCGGTTGTTGACCTTGACGCGGCCGGCCGCGATCAGGTCCTCGGCGTCTCTGCGCGAAGCCAGGCCGGCGCGGGCCAGCCGCTTGGCGATACGCTCTCCGGCTTCTTCAGTCTCCGCGGCGCGCGGGCGCGGCTTGAAGCCGCTGCCGGAGGCGCCTTGCGGCCGGTCACCACCGAAATCGCGCTTGGGGCGATCGCTGAAGTCGCGTTTCGGACGATCGCCGGCATCGCGCTGTGGGCGATCGCCGAAATCGCGCTTTGGCCGGTCGAAACGGTTTTCACCTTCGGCGGCGGCAGGCCGATCACCGCGCGGTGCATAGGGCTTGCGCGGACCTTCGCGCTTCTCATAGGGCTTGCCCTCGGTACGAGGCCCCTTGCTGAACGGCCGGTCGCCGCTCTTGAAGTCGCGCTTCGGCCGCTCGCCATCGGCCGCCATCGGCCGGTCGCCACGCGGCGCATAGGGCTTGCGCGGCCCTTCGCGCTTTTCGAAAGGCCTGCCTTCCGGGCGCGGACCCTTGCTGAACGGCCGATCGCCGCTCTTGAAATCCCGCTTCGGCCGCTCGCCATCGGCCGCCATCGGCCGGTCGCCGCGCGGTGCGTAAGGTTTGCGCGGACCTTCGCGCTTTTCGAAAGGCTTGCCTTCGGGGCGCGGACCGTTGCTGAACGGCCTGTCGCCGCTCTTGAAATCGCGCTTTGGGCGCTCGCCCTCGGTTGCTGCAGGCCGGGCGCCACGCGGCGCATAGGGCTTCTTGGCCCCGAAGGAAGGCTTGCCGCCTTTGCCGGCGGCGCCATCACGGCGCGGCCCTGCGGCTCTCGGGCCGCTTTTGCCCGGGCCTTTGTGGCGCGGAGATTTCTTGTCGTTGTCGTCCATGTGGCCTTTGTCCGTTTGCGCTGCTACAGCGTGGCGCATCCCTAAGCGTGATGCCGAAAGCGGTTTTCGGCGTCATGCTCTATCTCTCGATCTAGAGACGGCGCGCAACGAACGCTATAGCACTTTGATTTGGCGCATGATCATTTCCGAAAATCTGTTCCGATGTTCGGGTTGACGCGCTCCATAACAGGATCACCGCCAAGTGGCGAGGAGATAATCGGAATGGAAACCGCGTGAAGCGGCCGGATTTCATGGCGCTGGCGCTGAAAGAGGCGCAAGAAGCCGCCTTGCGTGGCGAAGTTCCCGTCGGCGCCGTCATCGCAAGCGGCGATATCGTGGTGGCATCCGCCGGCAACCGCACCCGCGAGCTTGCCGATCCAACGGCGCATGCCGAAATGCTGGCGATCCGCGCGGCCTGCCAGGAGCTCTCCAGCGAGCGGCTGACCGGGCACGACCTCTACGTGACGCTGGAGCCCTGCGCCATGTGCGCCGGCGCCATTTCCTTCGCCAGGCTTCGCCGGCTCTATTTCGGCGCGGCCGACGAGAAAGGCGGCGCGGTGATCAATGGCGTGCGCTTCTTCGCCTCACCGACCTGCCACCATACGCCCGATATCTATCCGGGCATGGCCGAGGCCGATGCGGCGATGCTGCTCAAGGAATTTTTTCGGGAAAGACGCGAGACGTAGAGCCTTCAGCTGGGAAGGCGACGCTGCCTACCAGGAGGGCAGCCAGTCGAAGAGCCCACCGCTCTTGGACTTGGCGGCAGCCTCCTTCTTGAGGCGGCGTTCCTTCTTGTATTCGTCCTCGCCGAGTTCGCCCTGCGGCGCGGTGTCGGCGGCGGCGCGATAGGCCAAAGGCGGCTCGCTCAGATATTTGCGCGTGGTGGGATCGCCCTGCTTGCCCTCAGCCGTGCGGCGCTGGATCTCGGCGGCGCGGCCCTTGTCCGAATCCGCCGGCGACCAGCGCGGCGGGTGGCTCGAGGCCGAATCCGCCATCGCCTTCTTTACAGAAGCCGGATCGGTCTGCACATCATCGACAATCTGTGACTGATAGGACGGATCGTCCTGGTGGGCGGTGGCGTCGGCACGCAGGCGGGCGCGGCGCTGCTCGGGCGATTCGGGCCAATCAGTGCTCGCCGTCTCGATGCTTTCCTGCGGCGCCGGCAGCGCTTCCTTTTGCCCCGGTGCGGGCTTCACCAGCTCCGGACGGGGCTTGTAGTCGATCTGTTGCTTACGCTTCGGCGAGATTGAAAAGGCGCCGGACAGGTCGCCAGCAAGCTGCTCGCCAGCCGTCTTGTCGGTGCCGTAGGTGGGCGAACCCATGCAGCCGGACAGAGCGAGGCCGGACGCGACAAGCGGCGCCAGCAGCGCAACGCGCACGGAAGTTCTGTCGGTCATGCCAAAAAGTCCCACTCTAGACAGCCTCTCGATCGTCACCGGCCAAAGGTCCGGTCCCCATCGTCCACGCTCTTGCGACGGAAATCCGGCGACAATTTGTCTTCCGGAGTTTCGCGTGTTTACCTCAACCACTCGTTAAGGGCAACGCGCGGGCGGTTTTCGCCCACCCGGCGTGGCTTCTATGCACCGGCTTATGGACTCACAAACGTCCCAAAGCCTGCAGCTCATGCAGCACCGCGGCATCGCGGGCCGAAACGTCGGGGAATTCGGCATCCTGCCCGACATCGGCCGTATAGCGCCACGAGCGCGCGCATTTGACCAAGCCGCGGTCCTCGGCCTTTTCGACCACCACGGCGACACCTTTGACATCGTCGAGCGCAAAGGCGCCTTCCGGCGCCTTGCCATGGGCGATGATGAGATCGCTGGTGATCGCCATTTCGGCCATGTCGACGTCGGCGATTGCGGCTTCAAGCGCGGCATCGTCGAGGGTCACGACGGGCACCGCTTCCAGGGACGCGCCGATGACCTTCTGGGCCCGGGCGATCTCGAGGGCGCCGGTGACGACACGGCGGACCTGCCGCACCTTGCGCCATTTCTCCGCCAGCGCCTCGTTCCTCCAGTCGGCCGGAATCTCAGGGAACTGGTCGAGATGCAGCGACACTGCATCGGGATGACGGTCGAGCCAGGCTTCCTCCATGGTGAACGGCAGCATCGGCGCTAGCCATTTCACCAGGCAGTCGAAGAGGTGGCGCACCACCTGCACCGAGGCCTTGCGCTTCACGCTGGCAGGTCCGTCGCAATAGAGTGCGTCCTTCCTGATGTCGAAATAGAAGGCCGACAGCTCGACCACCATGAAGTCGAGCAAAGTGCGGGTGATGCGCTTGAACTCGAACGCATCGTAGCCCGAGCGCACGACCTCATCCAGCTCGGCCAACCGGTGCAGCATCAGCCGCTCCAGTTCCGGCATCTTGTCCAGCGGCACCTCCTCGCCATCGTCATGGGCCAGCGTGCCCAGCATCCAGCGGATGGTGTTGCGGAGCTTGCGGTAGGCGTCGATGTTGGTCTGCAGCACGTTCTTGCCGAGCCGCTGGTCTTCCCAATAGTCGGTCGTCACCACCCACAGCCGCAGGATATCGGCGCCGGACTGCTTGATAACGTCCTGCGGCACGACGGTGTTGCCGAGCGACTTCGACATCTTGCGGCCCTCCTCATCCATGGTGAAGCCATGGGTGACGACGGTGTCGTAGGGCGCCCTGCCCCTGGTGCCGCAGCTTTCGAGCAGCGAGGAGTGGAACCAGCCGCGATGCTGGTCAGAACCTTCGAGATAGACGTCGGCCGGCCATTTCAGGTCCGGACGGTCTTCCAGCGTGAAGACATGCGTCGAGCCCGAATCGAACCAGACGTCGAGGATGTCCATCACCTGCTTCCATTTGGAGGCATCGTGATTACCGAGGAAGCGCTCCTTGGCGCCGGCAGCGAACCAGGCGTCGGCGCCTTCCTGTTCGAAAGCATCCATGATGCGCTGGTTGACTGCTTCGTCCTTCAGCACATTGCCGTCCTCGTCGGCAAAGACGGCGATGGGCACGCCCCAGGCGCGCTGGCGCGACAGCACCCAGTCGGGGCGCTCCTCGATCATGGCGCGGATGCGGTTCTGGCCGGCCGCCGGCACGAAGCGCGTGTCGTCGATGGCCTCCAGCGCGCGGCTGCGCAGCGTCGTGCCGTCGCCGAGGTCCTTGTCCATATAGACGAACCATTGCGGCGTGTTGCGGAAGATGATCGGCTTCTTCGAGCGCCACGAGTGCGGGTAGCTGTGCTTGAGCCGGCCGCGCGCGAACAGCGCGTTGCGCTTGATCAGCTCGTCGATCACCGCCTGGTTGGCATTGCCCTTCTTGCCGTTGTCATCGAGGACGCGCGCAGCGCCGCCCTCGCGGTCCGGGCCGAAGCCCGGCGCGTCCTTGGTGAAGAAGCCGCCATCGTCGACGGGAAACGGGATCGCGGTGTCGATACCGCGCTTGAGCAGCTCGGCCACCGCATCCGTCCAGGCGTCGAAGTCCTCTCGGCCGTGGCTGGGCGCGGTGTGGACGAAACCCGTGCCGGCGTCGTCGGTGACATGGTCGCCGGCGATCATTGGCACGGGGAATTCATAGCCGCCGCCCAACCCCCTGAAAGGATGCGAAAGCGTAAGGCTTGCAAACTGTTCGCTTGAGACGCTGTGAAGCCGGTTCAACGTGACCTTGGCTTTTGCCGCCGCGTCCTCGGCCAGCGCATCGGCGAAGATCAGCTTCTCGCCGGGCTGCGGGCCGAAGGCATTCTCGGCCGCCGTCACCGTGTAGAGGCCATAGGCGACGCGCGGCGAATAGCTGACGGCGCGGTTGCCGGGCAGCGTCCAGGGCGTCGTGGTCCAGATGACGACATGGGCCTCGAGCAGGTCAAGCGAGGATTCCGACAGCGCCGCCGCCTGCGCGTCCTCGGCGCCGGTGACCGGGCGAGCAAGGCTGGCGACCGGGAATTTCACCCAGATCGTATCGCTCTCATAGTCCTGGTATTCGACCTCGGCCTCGGCCAGAGCGGTGCGCTCGACCACGCTCCACATCACCGGCTTGGAGCCGCGATAGAGCTGGCCCGACATGGCGAACTTCAAAAGCTCGCCGGCGATGCGCGACTCCGCATGGAAAGCCATTGTCGTATACGGGTTCTTGAAGTCGCCGACGACGCCGAGGCGCTGGAACTCGCCGCCCTGGACCGAGATCCAGTGCGCGGCGAAGTCGCGGCATTCCTTGCGGAATTCGTTGACCGGCACCTCGTCCTTGTTCTTGCCCTTGGCGCGGTACTGCTCCTCGATCTTCCATTCGATCGGCAGGCCGTGGCAGTCCCAGCCCGGCACATAGTTGGCGTCGTAGCCGCGCATCTGGAACGAGCGGGTGATGACGTCCTTGAGGATCTTGTTCAGCGCATGGCCGATATGGATGTTGCCGTTGGCGTAGGGCGGGCCGTCGTGCAGAACGTATTTTTCGCGGCCGGCGGCCGTCTCGCGCAGCTTGCGATAAAGGTCCATGTCCTGCCAGCGCTTGACCAGCAGCGGCTCTTTCTCCGGCAAGCCGGCGCGCATCGGGAAA
The DNA here is from genome assembly GCF_056404315.1 of Mesorhizobium sp. P2_D6. Lineage (NCBI taxonomy): Bacteria > Pseudomonadati > Pseudomonadota > Alphaproteobacteria > Hyphomicrobiales > Phyllobacteriaceae > Mesorhizobium > Mesorhizobium sp. P2_D6. Next base: position 60,171 of record NZ_JBFUEG010000023.1, read on the forward strand.
TCCGTCTGCGGCAGATAAAGCGTCTTGGAATAGTCGATCGTTTCAACAGTGTCGGTCATTTGGTCTGCCATGTGCATTGCCCGGCGGCATCGAAGCTCGGGCGTGAAGTCTTCGGTTGACGCATATCATTTTCCCAAAGCCGGACCCACTTTTGGGCGATATGCGTTGATGTTCTGGAAAAAGCGCGAGGGGGCGCGCAGAAACTCCCGGCGGCTCCGGCGGCGCTCAGGCCACCCGGAACACCGGGCCTGTAATTCGTATCGCGATCGCGAAAAGGCGCGAAAAGCTGGTCATGGCTGGGCTTTTAGCCGAAGCCACGGCAGGAATAAAGCGTGGAAATCGCCTACATTGAAAAGTTGAAACGGTAGGTGGTCGAGACGCCGACCGTGAACTGGTCGCGCTGGCCGCGCTCCTTGACCAGGCTGGAATCGGCGGCCGGGCCCATCAGGCGCGCATATTCGCCGAACAGGCTGGCGGTCATCGGCTCCGTCACCTTCCAGGTGATGGCACCGCCGAGGCCGGTCGATTTCAGGCCGCCGCCGGGATGGTATTCGCTGAGGCCCGATGCCGCGGCCTCCTTGGCGTTGACGCCGTAATAGGAGTCGAAATAGCCCGACGAGGCGAACGACACGCGCAGGCCGCCCGAAATCCTGACCGTCGGCGTCACATCGTAAAACGCATCGGCGGCGATGTCGGCGACAAAGCCGTCATGGGCACGGATGCCGTGGCGCAGTTCGGCGCGGGCGCGCAGCCAGTCCGTCGGGTAGAATTCGAAGAAACCGCCGACCTCGCCGCCCCAGCGCACCGGGTCGAGGCCTTTCAGCTCATCCTTGCTGCTGCGCGAAAACAGGAACTTTCCGGTCAGGCCGGCGCGGACGCCGCCATCGTCGACCAGCGCCAGTGAAATGTTGTCATTGCGCGAGGTGAAGCGGGCAGATGGCCCGACCTTGCCCAATGAGATGATCGGCGTGGCGCTGAGCAGCAGACTGTTGGAGCCCTCGAATTTCGGCGCGACCATGCCGGTGGCGCCAAGCGTCAGATACCAGTCGCCCGAGAGCCAGCCGAAGGTGCCCTCGCCTGCGTTTGCCACCGTGGGCGCACCCAGCATAATCGCCGCCACAACCGCTGACATTTTCCCGACCGGACTCATGGTCACTCCACTAACACAACACAGCTGCGCCCCGGTCACAGCTTTGACGGCCGTTTGGTAAAATTTGATTTAAATCCGAGATAGAGATCGCGGTTTGCAGTTGTCCGCAGTCGCTGGACCGGTGCCGACGCCCGGACTAACCTCAGGAACGGCGACAAGCCAGGCGATCTTTGATGCAAAGTGACTTTGAGGAGATGCGGCTATGACCCTGCACGGTGACACCCTGAAAGACGCGATCGGCCGGACACGAGACAAATGGGGGTGGTTCGTCGCGCTCGGCGTGCTGCTGCTCATTTTCGGCGGCATTGCCTTCGGCAATCTGTTTATCGCCACCGTCGCCTCGGTCTATGTCGTTGGCTGGCTGATGCTGATGGCCGGCATCATCGAGATCGTGCATGCCTTCGGGGTGAAGACCTGGAGCCGCTTCTTCTATTGGCTGCTCAGCGGCCTGCTCTATGCGGTTGCCGGCTTCTTCGCCTTCGACAATCCGCTGCTGGCATCGACGGTGCTGACCTTGCTGCTGGCAGTGGCGCTGGTCGCCTCAGGCGCGCTCAGGGCCTGGGTCGGCTACAGCCATCGGCCCGAAAATGGCTGGGGCTGGGTCGTCGCGGCGGGCCTGATCAGCGTGCTGGCGGGCCTGACCATCGCCATGGGCTGGCCCGTCAACAGCCTGTGGGTGCTCGGCCTGTTCCTGGCCATCGACCTGATCTTCCAGGGCTGGAGCTTCATCGCTCTCGGACTGGCCTTGAAGAGGTAGGCGGCCGGACGCTCAAAAAGCGATCGCGCTGTCGAGTTGCGACAGCGGCCTGACGCCGGCCAGCAGCGCGCGTGCCTCCGCCTCGTCGCGCTTGATCTGCGCCACCAGCGCATCGAGCCCGTCGAACTTCACCTCGGGGCGGAGGAAGCCGAAGAACGAGACTTCGCAGATCTCGCCATAGAGATCGCCGGAAAAGTCGAAGACAAAGGTTTCGAGCAGCGGCGCGCCATTGTCGTCGACGGTCGGACGGCGGCCGAAGCTGGCCACACCGTTGTAAAGCGTGCCGTCGGCGCGGCGGAAGCGGACGGCATAAATCCCTTCCTTCAGTTCAGCTTCCGGAGAAAGCCTCATGTTGGCTGTCGGGAAGCCTAGCGTGCGGCCGAGCCGCTGGCCGCCGATGACTTCGCTTTCGACGGTGAAGCGGTAGCCGAGCAGGCCGGCGGCCTCGGCGACTTCACCCTCGCACAACAAGGCGCGGACGCGGCTCGACGACACCACCTCGGCGCCTTCGTCGCGAAAAGCGTCGACCAAAGTGACGCCGAAACCGTGGCGCTCGCCTGCCGCCATCAGAAAGGCCGGGCCGCCTTGCCGGTCCTTGCCGAAGTGGAAATCGAAGCCGGTGACGGCATGGGTGATGCCGAGGTTCCTTTCCAGCACATCGGTCACGAAAGCCTCGGCCGACAGGCCGGCAAAGGCGCGCGTGAATGGCTGTTCGACGAGTGCTGCAAAGCCCAGATGCGACAACAGCCGCGCCTTCATCGGCGGCGGCGTCAACACGAACAGCGGCATATCGGGCCTGAACACCTTGCGCGGATGCGGCTCGAAGGTCAGCACCAGCGCCGGCACGCCGCGCCGCCCGGCTTCGGCAAGCGCGCGTTCGAGCACGGCCTGGTGGCCGCGGTGAACGCCGTCAAAATTGCCGATCGCCACCACGCCGCCACGCAAGTGCGCCGGCAGCGGCGCGGTAGCGGAGATATGGTCGAAGGCTGCGCTCATGGAAGCGACCCTACCGCAGTCTCGGAATGACGGCGACCGGCCGGAAGCCGTGCTTCTGCAGAAAGGCTGCAAGCCTCGCGGGGTCCGGCTGCATGGGATCGCCATAGTCGCGCGCGTGAATGCCGCCCGACACGTAAAGCACGTCGATCCCATTATCGGTGGCGCCCTTGACGTCGGTCATCATGCCGTCGCCAATGGCCAGCACCTCCGAGCGCTCGACGTCACGGCCAAGAAGCAAGGCGAGCTCCCGCATTGCTGCATCATAGACCGGCGCATAGGGTTTTCCGGCAATCAGCGTGCGGCCGCCGAGCTGCGCATAGTCGCGGGCCAATGCCCCGGCGCACCAGATCATGCGCTCGCCGCGCTCGACCACGATGTCGGGGTTGGCGCAGATGAAAGGCAGGTTCCTGGCCCGCAGTCGGCGCAGCAGTTCGGCATAATCCTCAGGCGTTTCCACCTCGTCGTCGAACAGGCCTGTGCAGACGACGCCGGAGGCCTCGAACTCCTCGACGAGGTCGACGTCAAGACCGTCATAGAGGGTGAAGTCGCGGTCGGCGCCGATGTGGAAGATTTTTTGCGGGCCCTCGGCGATGAGGTCGCGGGTCACATCGCCCGAGGTGACGACACGGTCGTAGGCAGCGGTGGGGACGCCGATCGCATTCATCTGCGCCACCACATCGGCATTGCGGCGTGGTGAATTGGTGATCAGGACAACCGGAACCTTCGCGGCGCGCGCAACGGCAAGCGCCTCTGCGGCCGCCGGGAAATGCCATTCGCCATTGTGGATCACGCCCCAGACATCGCACAGGATGGCCGAGTAGGCTCCCGACAAATCCGCGAGCGAGCCGATGATGTCAGGCGAATCCGCCATGCCGTTTTCCTGATGTGACGATCGTTGCGAGAGCTGCAGCCGACGGTCCGCCGCAACCGGCCCCGCATTAACCGAAGCGTTTCATCCTGTCACCAGCTTTCGGCGTTTTCGACGCCCTCGCGCCACGGCTTGATGGCGGTTGCATCTCGATGAAAGCGCCCCTTCCCCAAGCTTCGGCCGATCGAAAAATGTTGCTTCGCCGATCACCAGGGCCGAGTGGTTAACGAGCCTTGAAATGATGGGCCGATCTTGGACGTATTTCAGCAACCCGAAATTTAACGATTTGTGGGCATCTTCGCGCCGATATTCGATATTTGGATCCTGGCAGGGGTGCTGAAGGCATGATCCGCAGATTTCTACGCGACAGACGCGGCAATTATGCCTTGATGACGGTGATCACCATGGTGCCCTTGATGGGCGCCCTGGCACTCGCCATCGACTACACCCAACTGATCCGCCAGCGCCAGGACACGCTGAACGCGCTCGACGCCGCAGGCATCGCCACGGCCCAGCAGATCGTCTCCGGCGCGACCGACGATGCTGTCAAGGCCTATGCCAAGGATTTCTTCGAGGCCAATCTCGGCCACGTCCAAGCGGCCAATACGGCGTTGACCGTGACATTGCCCAACAACAACGCCGGCGGCGGCACGCTGAAACTTCAGGCGACGCTGACGTTCAAGCCATACTTTCTGCCGGTCGCGGCCTGGATGCTTGGCAAATCGTCGAGCGACACCGATGTCCATATGACCGCCACCTCGGAAGTTCGTCTCAAGAACACGCTTGAAGTTGCCTTGGTGCTCGATAATTCCGGCTCAATGAGCATCAACGGCTCTGGCACCGGGCAAGAGCGGATAGAACTGCTCAAGGACGCGGCGACCGAACTTGTGAACACTCTGGCCACCCAGGCCCAGCAGATGAAGCAGGTCACCAAGCCGGTGCAGTTCGCCCTCGTTCCGTTTTCGGCTTCGGTCAATGTCGGTGTCCCGCCCTCCTCGGCTCCATTGCCGACATGGATGGACACGACCGGCATTTCACCGATCCATCATGAGAACTTCGATTGGTCAACAATGACATCAGCAGCCAATCCAAACAAATATATCGAAAAAGTAGGCAGCATGTACTACCAGCGCGGTACGGGCTGGGGCGCGGACCAAGACAAGCCGATGACGCGCTTCAGCCTCTATCGAGACATGATGGCCCAGACCTGTACGAAAAAGAACTCGAACGGTACTTGCCAGACTTCTGTGGTCGCCCCGTATGAAGCCTGGAAGGGCTGTGTGGAAGCAAGGCCGTACCCTTATAATGACGACGACACGACGCCGACCACAGGAACGCCCGCCACCCTGTTTGTGCCGATGTTCGCGCCGGACGAAGCCGGCAACTTCTGGCGCGACACCAATGGTGACGGCAAAAACGACGTCAACAGTACATCCTGGGGTTACCCGAACAACTGGTGGGTCGATTCGTCCGACTTGTTGACGAAAGCTGCCCCGCGCCAGAAAGACATGCGCAAATACTTTATGGTCAAACCCTGGAACGCACCAGCCGCGGCTGCCGATGGTGGTCCCAACGCAGCGTGCACGACCGGTCCGATCACCCCACTACAGGACATAACCACCACCGCCGGCAAGAAGGTCATTACCGACGCGATTCAAGCCATGGTGCCGACCGGCAATACCAATGTTCCGGAAGGCCTTGCCTGGGGCTGGCGAACGGTCTCGAGCAAAGAGCCCTTCACGGGAGGCCGGCCAGAGACTGAGAGAGGCAACGACAAAGTGGTCATCGTGCTGACCGACGGCGCCAATACCTATAGCATTGGCCCTACCAACGACATGACCGCCAACTATGCCAACAACGGATCGACCTACGCCGCTTACGGTTACACCGGCCCGAAGGTGGGCGAAACCGCGACCCGCATGTTCGTAAACACGAGCGTCGCCAAGACCACTTATACGGCGGCCAATTACACCGCCGCCCTGGACCAGCAGATGCAAACGCTCTGCTCCAACGCGAAGGCCGGCAACATTCTCGTCATGACCGTTTCTCTTGACTTGGTTGACACGAAGCCTGCGGAAAAGAGTGCAATGGACGCGCTGAAGAAATGCTCCTCGGATTCGCGTTTCCGCAAGGATAAGGCCGACCCGACGGGCAAGACCCCCGCCAAGCTCTACTGGAACGCGACCGGTGCCACCCTGTCGCAGAGTTTCAAGGAAATCGCCGACGAATTGTCCAACCTGCGCATCGTCGGCTGACCGGCGCAAGTCATTGGGACGAGGCGCCCCGTCTCCGGCGGGGCGTTTCTGCGAGCAGCGGTCATCCACCGGCCGCCACCTTGGTTAGCGCTTGGTGAAGCGTTCGGCGCGCAATCGAGCGGTTTCCCAAACCCGTCCTTCAGCGTTTTGTGAAAGTGTGGCGGCATTGAAGAATCCGCAGGCGGGGCCGCTTACATCACATGCGCAAATTCTGGCGTGACTTCTGGCGCGACCGGCGCGGCAATTATGCTCTCATGACCGTTCTGGCCATGGTGCCCCTAATGGGCGGCGTGGCCATGGCCGTCGACTTCAGCGGCATGGTCAGCGAGAAGCAGAGAGTGGTCAACGCGCTCGACGCCGCCAACTTCGCCACAGCGCGCCGGCTGGTGGAAGGCGCCACCGACGACCAGTTGCGCGCCTATGCGCTCGACTTCTTCAAGGCAAACCTCAACGACGTCGATCCCGCCAACACGACGCTCGACGTTACGCTGCCCAGCAGCACAGCCGGCGGCGGCATCGTCAAGCTTTGCGCAAGCCTGGTCTACAAGCCCTATTTCCTGCCGGCAGCTTCGATGTTGATCGGCAAGACGTCAGGCGACATCGACTACTCCGTGTGCTCGCAGGTGCGGTTGAAGAACACGCTGGAAGTGGCCATGGTGCTCGACAATTCGGGCTCGATGTCGACACCCGGCACCGGCTCCGGTCAAAAGCGCATCGACCTGCTCAAGCAGGCCGCCAAGCAGCTTGTCGACACGCTGGCCCAGCAGGCGGCGATGATCAAGCAGATCGACAAGCCGGTGCAGTTCAGCCTGGTGCCGTTCGCCGCATCGGTCAATGTCGGCGCCAGCAACGACAACGCGTCATGGATCGACGCCTATGGGCTGTCGCCTGTCCACAATGAGAACTTCGACTGGTCGACACTGAACGCTACCGACAAATACGCCCAGAAGATCGGCGGCATCTGGTACAAGAAAGGCACCGGCTGGGGCGAGCAGGAAGGCCAGATGCTGACCCGCTTCTCGCTCTACCGTGACATGAAGGTGGTCACCAGCCACGAGCGCATCGTCGGCAGCAAGCGTGTCGTGTGCGACGAATACCGGTCCAACCACACCTGCAGGCGCAGCCACGACGAATACGACTACAATGACACCTACGGCCCGTTCGCCAGCTGGCAAGGCTGTGTCGAGGTGCGACCCTACCCTTACAATGTCGACGACACGCCGGCCTCCGGCGGTCCAAACAACACCGGCACCGGCGTCGGCGACCCCGCGACCATGTTTGTGCCGATGTTTGCGCCGGACGAGCCAGGCAACCACTGGTATATCACGCAGGATCCGGATGAGCCGAAGCCGGTGACCTATGGCGCGGTCAACAGCTGGTGGAACGACGATCCGTCGAGCACCACCGGCAAGACCAGACAGTCCAACATGGCCAAGTATTTCCAGCCGCGGCCGATCAATGCGCCGGTGCTGTCGAAAGGCGCCGGGCCTAATTACAGCTGCACCACGACGCCGATCACGCCGCTGACCGATGTCACCAACGCCGACGGGCTGGCCAAGATCAAGGCTGCGATCGACCTGATGGCGCCCAACGGCAACACCAATGTGCCGGAAGGCATGGCGTGGGGCTGGCGCACCGTCTCCAGCACCGAGCCCTTCACCGAGGGACGCCCGGAGACCGAGCGCGGCAATGACAAGGTGGTCATCGTGCTTACCGACGGCGAGAACACCTATTCGACGGTGAGCTCCGACCCCGCCGGCAACAAGTCGACCTATGCCGGCTATGGCTATACCGGCGTCGGCTACAACGGCACCGCGGTCACCCGCCTGTTCGGCGGCACGTCGAGCGCCATCGGACAGTTCAACTATTCGTCGAGCAACTACACCGCCGCGCTCAACGAGCAGATGGCGACGTTGTGCAACAACGCCAAGGCGGCCAACATCATGGTGATGACGGTGGCGCTCGACATGTCGACGACCGACGCCGGCGACAAGAGCGCGATGGACGCGCTGAAGACGTGTTCGTCCGACTCGCGCTTCCGCAAGGATCCGACCGACCCGAGCAAGCCTGCGAAACTGTTTTGGAATGCGACGGGCGCCACGCTGTCGGACAATTTCAAGGAAATCGCCAACGAACTGTCGAACCTGCGCGTGGTGAGCTGAGGCAGAAGCTGCTCATCTCCCCCCTCGAGGGGGAGATGTCGCCAAAGGCGACAGAGGGGGTCGGTTCGACGGGACGCGCCCCCCTTCGTCGACAGACGAGGCTGGCTCTCCACGCGAGACGACCCCCTCTGGCCTCCCGGCCATCTCCCCCTCAAGGAGGGAGATCAACAGCGTCGCCGCCCTCGCCAATTTTCGACGCTGGCGCAAAGGCTCCCGCCATCATGCCCTTGCGGTGAGTCAGGGCGCATGGTGAGTATCGTCACCGATTCCCGGAGACATACCCGTGCCCGAAACCGCCAACCATCTCGCCTTCGCGCTGGTCTGCCTTGGCATGGTGCTGACGCCCGGGCCGAACATGATCTACCTGATCTCGCGCTCACTGTCGCAGGGCCCGAAGGCGGGGCTGATCTCGCTCGGCGGCGTGGCGGTCGGCTTTTTGTTCTATGTCGTATCGGCTGCGCTGGGCATCACCGCGCTGCTGCTTGCCGTGCCGTTCGCCTATGACGCGCTGCGTATTGCCGGCGCGCTCTATCTGCTGTGGCTCGCCTGGCAAGCCGTGCGGCCCGGCGGGCGCTCGCCGTTCCAGGTGCGCGAACTGCCGAAGGACAGGCCGCGCAAGCTGTTCGCCATGGGCCTGATGACCAATCTCCTCAACCCCAAGGTGGCGGTGCTCTATCTGTCGCTGCTGCCGCAGTTCATCACGCTGGGCAAGGGCCATGTGCTGTCGCAGCTTCTGGTGCTCGGCGCCACGCAGATTTCAATCAGCCTGACCGTCAATGCGATCATCGCTGTGACGGCCGGTTCAATCGCCACCTTCCTCGCCGGACGGCCGCTATGGATGGTCGTCCAGCGCTGGATGATGGGCACGGTGCTTGCAGCGCTGGCGCTGAAAATGGCAACCGACGCCCAACGCTAGGGTGCGTTGCCATCCGGGTGATGTCGGCCTGACCTGGATCTCAGCATACCCTATGGCTGGGTGACCGCTACATCGGCCGTCGCGTCTGCTGCGCGCGCTCCGGCTCCACCACCTTGCGATAGAGGTGCCAGGTGGCATGGCCAAGCACCGGCATGACCACGGCGAGCCCGGCAAACAGCGGGATCGAGCCGATCACCAGCAACACTGCGACGAGCAGCCCCCACAGCAGCATCTGCAGCGGATTTGCCATCACCGCGCGCGCCGAGGTCTCGATCGCCGCTACGGCGCCGACGTCGCGGTCGAGCAGCAACGGAAAGGCAACCACCGTCGTCGCCAGCACGATCACGGCAAAGATGAAACCGGCGGCATTGCCGAACAGGATCAGCGTCCAGCCCTTGCTGGTCGTCAGCACCTCGCTCAGAAATCCGGCGATCGAAGCCGGCGGCTGATCGCCGAACAGGCTGGTGTAGATCGACTGTGCGGTGAACATCCACAACAGGAACAGCACCAACAGCATCAAGCCGATGACCGCGATCGACGGCAGCGCCGGCGAGCGGCGCACGTCAAGCGCATGCCGCCAAGAGGTGTTCATGCCGAGTTCGCGCCGGCGGCTGATCTCGTAGAGGCCGATCGCCGCGAACGGGCCGACCAGGGCGAAGCCCGACATCAGGGGATAGATGAGCTGGATGGCGTTGGAGCCGGAGGTCCACCGTGTCAGGATCAGGCCGACGACGGGATAGATCACGCAGAGGAACACGTAGTGCGACGGCTTGGCCCAGAAGTCGTCGAGACCGAGCTTGAACGCATCCCAGAGGTCCGCGGTGGTGATACGGCGCACCGTCGGCTGCACGTGCAGTCCTTGCGCGCCCGCCATGACATGAAAGCCGGCCATACCTTCCTCCCGTGTGTCGGGGGCGGTCATCGCCTGGATGGCCGCCCGCAGCTGCCACTTCAAGAACACGCGCATCATAGCCGATATCTGGGGAAAAGTCGCCGTGCCGACGGCATTTCCTTCGTCTCACGCGATTTTCATCGCTCGGCCGGCAGACGCGAATTTTCGCGGGGCCGATCGTCGGCCAGCCGGCCAAACATGCGGAAATCGTGGTAGCTGCCCTTGAACCAGCCCTTCTGGCGCAGCGTCCCCTCATAGCGGAAGCCCGCTTTTTCCAGAACCCGGTCCGATCCGCTGTTGCCAGGAAGGGTCCAGGCCTCAATGCGATTGAGGCCGAAAAGCTGGTAACCGCATGTCGCGACGGCAATAACTGCCTCGGTCATCAGGCCTTTCCCCCAGAAATCCGGATGCAGCTCATAGCCAATCTCGCCACATTTGGATTTCCTGGCGAACCAATTGTAGCGGATTGCGCCGACCACCCGCTTCGAAGCGATATCCTCCATGATCCAGCCGCACCCCTTGCCGGTGGGATGCGCCTTGGTCATCCAGTTCATAACCCGTTTCAATTGCGCCTTGGTCGGCGCATCCGGCCAATTCGAATAGCGGGAGACATCCGGGATCGACAGGATGTCTCCGAAGGCCTCGGCGTCCTTGGCGGCGGCCGCGCGCAACAGCAGGCGGCTGGTGGATAAAACCGGAAAGACATGGGCAGATGCTGGCATCGGGTTCCTAGGCTCACGCGGCATTTCAGCAGTCCGGACGATCCGGGACATGCTTTCACTCAACCTAGCGCAACCGGCGGATTCGCCAAGCACCCCGGTTTTTGCTCGCCCTGCCCGGCAAAAGCCATGATCGCCGCTAAGTCAGGCAGGCATGACATCAATCGACACCGCCGATCATGCGCTCTCGCAATCCCGTTCCGACGAGATCAGCCCAAAACCAAACCGGCGCATGCTGCTGATCGGCCTCGCGGCCATGGCCGGGCTCGCCGCTTGCAGCACCGTTTCGGTGCCGACCGGTGAAGGCGCCGGTGTCTCGTCCTCCGCCACCGCGACGCTGGCCGGCATCCGCGCCTCGGCCGGGCTGCCGGCGCTGGTGCCGGACGCACAACTCGAGCAGGCCGCACTCCAGCAGGCCGGCTATATGGCCACCCGCGAACGCATGAGCCACACGACAGGCTGGGGCAAGGATTTCGCGTCGCGGATGAAGGACAATGGCGTGCGGGGCGCCGCTGCCGAGAACATCGCGGAGGGCCGGTTCGACCAGCAGAAACTGTTCGACATCTGGATGCATTCGGCAGGCCACCGCCACAACATGCTCGATCCGGATTTCAGCCGCTTCGGCCTTGCCTATGTGCGCGACGGACGCGACAGCGCTGTCCGTTACTGGAGCCTGGTGCTGGGAAGGTAAGCGCCTGCGGTTACCGACGCCAACCCATCGTCAGCCTTTCGCGATGAGCTTGCCGATATCCCCGGCCGACAGCGGTTTGCTGAAATAATTGCCCTGCATTTCGTCGCAATTGTTCTTGCGCAGGAAGGCAACCTGGTCATCCGTCTCGACGCCTTCGGCAAGCACCCTCAGGTTCAGCTTTTGACCCAATGAGATGACGGCACTGGTAACCGCCTGATCGTTCTCGTCGGTCGCGAGGTCGTCGATAAAGGACTTGTCGATCTTCAGCCGCTGCACAGGAAAGGTCTTGAGCGCGCTGAGGCTGGAATAGCCGGTTCCGAAATCGTCGATCGATATCTGCACGCCGAGCCCTTGCAGCCCGTTCATCGTTGCGACCGCCAACTCGAAATCCTGCATGATCAGGCTTTCGGTCACCTCGAGCTCGAGATACCTGGCCTCCAGGCCGCTTTCCTTCAATGCGTTGACGACGCGGTCGATCAGGTTCTTCTCCCTGAACTGCCGCGCCGACACGTTGACGCAGACGGTGACGGGCGGCAGACCGGCGCGCTGCCAGGCTTTGTTTTGCCGGCAGGCTTCGTGCAGGATCCAGTCGCCGATCGGCACGATCAGCCCGGTCTCCTCGGCGGTCGGGATGAACATCATCGGCGACACCAGGCCTCGCGCCGGGTGGTTCCAGCGTACCAACGCTTCGACGGCCAGGATCTGACCCGATCGCAGATCGACCTGCGGCTGGTAGAGCAGCGCGAATTCCGAACGGGCGAGCGCGTTTCGCAATTCCCCCTGAAGCAGGAATTTTTCGTGTGCGCTTGAGTTGAACTCGGGGGCATAGAACTGGAAATTGTCGCGGCCGAATTCCTTGGCGCGAGACTTGGCGGCATCGGCATTGGCCAACAGCTTGTCCGGGCTCGTCCCGTCCTTCGGGTAATTTGCGATGCCGATGCTGGCCGTTAATCGCAGGCGGTGCTCGGCGACAGGAACCGGCTCGGCAATCGCATCCCTGATCGTCTGCAGGGTTTCCGAAATGACATCGGCATTGGTGGGTTGATCGAACAGGACGATGACAAATTCGTCGCCGCCTACCCGCACGACGGTGTCGGTCGCCTTCACGCATCCAACCAAACGGCCCGCGACAGTCTTGAGCAGTTCGTCCCCGGCATTGTGGCCCAACGTATCGTTCACCAGTTTGAAATTGTCGAGATCGATGAACACCACCGCCACCCAGCGATTGTATCGCTGCGCGTAGAGGACCGCCTGGGAAAGCCGATCCTCCAGCAAAGCGCGATTGGGCAGCCCGGTCAGCGCGTCATGGTTGGCCATGAAGTGGATCTGGTCTTCAGCCCGTTTGCGCTCGATCGCGATACCGGCAATGTGGGTGGTGAATTCGATCAGGCGAGTCTCGGCCTCGGTCGGCTCGCGCACGCTCATCGAATACATGGCAAAGACGCCCAGCACGACGCCCTGATGTGACAGGATCGGGGTCGACCAGCACGAACGGTAGCCGTACAGCGCGGCGAGGTCGCGGTAATCCTCCCAGAGCGGATCCTGCAGGATGTCGGCGACGATGACCGGTTCGCGCCGGTAGGCGGCGGTTCCGCACGACCCTGTCTTGGGGCCAATGGCAGATCCATCGATGGCGCTCATATAGGCTTTGGCTAGGCTCGGCGCCGCACCGTGCCGCAAGTGCACGCCATCCTGGTCGAGCAGCAGAACGGAACCGAATATCCCCTTCAGTTGGGATTCGACCAGGCGCATGAGGCTGTCGAGCACATTCTCGAGCGGAGCGCTCGTCGCAATCATCTCCAGGATGTTTGCCTGTCCGCTGCGCAGGACATCGGCCTGCTTGCGGGCCGTGATGTCGCGGGCGATGCCGACCAGACCGAAAATTTCGTTTTGAGCATTGCGCAACGGCACTTTGGTCGACGAGAGCCATTTTACGGTGCCCGACGCGTTGACGACGAACTCCTCCGCGTCGATCAAGGGTTGTCCGCTTTCGAGCACCGACTGTTCGACTTGCCGAAACTTCCGCGCAACCTCCGGGGGATGGATATCGAAATCGGTCAAGCCGATCATGTCGGCGGTGTTGTCGCGGCCACTGTCAGTCGCAAGTGCGCTGTTGACGACGATGAAGCGGCTTTGCGTATCCTTGACCCAGAGATAATTGGGCACCCAGTCGATCAGTGCCTGCAGCGAGATGCGCTCGTCGACGATCTGTCGATTGGCGGTGAGATCGGTAATGTCCTCATGCGTGGCTAGCCAGCTGCCGTCGGGCATTGACTGGTTATAAATCTGGATGGTCCGGCCGTCGGGGAGTTTGGCGGTCCAGGTCCTTGGACCCTTGCCTGAATTGACCGATCTCGCCATCGCCAGATAGGCGTCGGTAGCCAGCGCCGCCGTACCGGCAGCGGCGCGGCGCTCGACGATCTCGCTCAGCGTCAGACCTGGCCGCAACTGCTCGGGTGCGAGCCGGTAGATTTCCGCATAACGGCGATTGCTCAGGATCAGCCGCTCATCGCGGTCGAAAAAGCAGATGCCTTGCGAAACGTTTTCGATCACCGTCTCGAAGCGCAGTGCCTGCCCTTCAAGTGCCGTGATTGTCGCCCGCAGCTCGTGCTCCAGCGACCCATAGGAAACGTCGGCCAGTTTTGTCAGCGCGGCCAAGCCGGCAGGCTCAGTCGTTTCGGCGGATTTCCTGGATGATTTCGTAACCAAACAGACCTTCTCCCACCTGGGTCTGAAAGAACGCAAAAATCATTTATGTGCCATGCGACAGTCTGTTGATCGTGTTGGATATGTACTAACAGCATATAAACCGAACCGAAATCAGACGCGAAGGTTTCTGGTTACCTGAAGCTTAAACGCCATTTTCAAATCGCCATCGGCGCTACAAAATCGACATTCTCCAATGTCTGGAGAGTTTTGCGATCATCTCGGCATTCGCTCGACCTTGCGTATTCGCGGGCGCGTCCGCGACAACGTCATCTGATATCGAGAAATATCGACGCGCGTCTCAATCCATATGTGCTGCCGGCGCCGCGCCAGCAACCGGGGCCGTCTTCGGCTTGCGCAGCAGAAACACAAACGGGATGGCGATCAGCGTCATCATCATCAGTATTTTGAAGTCGTTGACGTAGGAGATCATCATCGACTGGATGTTGACCATGCGATCCATCTGCGAAAGCGCCATCGGGTCGCCACCAGCTGCCGCCGGCGAAAGCGCCCACAGATTAGGGTTGAACGGGTTGATGAAGGCCGACAGCTCGGTGTGGTTGACCTGCGTGTTGCGCACCAGGAGAACCGTCACCACCGACACGCCGATCGAGGAACCCAGATTGCGCACCAGGCTGAACAGCGCCGTGGCGTCGGTGCGGAAGCGCACGTCGAGCGTGGCGAAGGCCACCGTCGACAACGGCACGAACACCATGCCCATGCCCAGCCCCTGGATGACGCCGGAGCTGAGGATCAGCCAATTGTCCATCTGCGGCGTAAAGCCGGCCATGGTGTAGAGCGACTGGGCTGTGAGCAGAAAGCCGATGACGACGAGAATCCTGGCGTCGATCTTGCTCATGAGCCGCCCGACGACAAGCATCGAAATCATCGTGCCGACACCGCGCGGGCCCAAGACGATACCGATGGTGATGGTCGGATAGCCGAAGATGGTCGACAGCATCGGCGGTAGCAGCGACATCGAGGCCAGGATGAGCACGCCCATGACAAAGATGAAGGCCAGCCCGGTGACGAAGTTGCGGTCGAGGAAGATCTTGGGGTCGATGAAAGGACGTTCCGCCGTCACCGTGTGAATGATGAACACCCAGAAGCCGGTGATCGAAAGAGCAAGCTCGATCCAGATTTCGACCGAGGAAAACCAGTCGACCTCGCCGCCGCGGTCGAGCAGCAGTTGCAGCGCGCCGACGCCGAGCGAGATCATGGCGAAACCGAAGAAATCGAAGCTGCGCACCCGCCGGGCAACGACCGGCAGATAGGCGGCCATGCCGAGAAAGGCGATGATGCCGACCGGCAAATTGATGAAGAACACCCAGCGCCAGTTGAAATTCTCGGTCAACCAGCCGCCGAGCGTCGGGCCCAGGATCGGCCCCAGCATGATGCCGGCGCCCCAGATGGCCATCGCCTGACCGTGGCGTTCCCTTGGGTTGATGTCGAGCAGGAAGGTCTGCGACAGCGGCACGATGGCCGCGCCGAACACGCCCTGCATCAGCCGGAAGAACACAATCGACTCCAGGCTCCAGGCGATGCCGCACAGCATCGAGAACACGGTGAAGCCGACCACCGCCGCCAGGAACAGTTCCTTGCGGCCGAAGCGGTCGGCCAGCCAGCCGGTCACCGGCGTCATGATGGCGGCGGCAACGATGTAGGAAGTCAGCACCCAGTTGATGTTGTCGGGCGAGGCGCCAAGATCGCCGGTCATGGTCGGCAGCGCGACATTGGCGATGGTGGTGTCGAGCGCCTGCATGATCGTGGCCAGCATCAACGCCACGGTGATCAGGCCGCGATGCGGCACTTCCTTGAACGGCTCTGGCGTGCTCATGATACGGAACTTCCGACAGGTAACAAAAACGTGTACACTAGGCTTCCGGGCGGCGAGGCCTTCTCTGGTGAAGAGACCCTCATCGCGGTGGGACGCGATCTATCGATGTGGGGGTTACATCGACCGAACGTCTCAACACATCAGGCGCTTGCCGCCCGGAAATCCAAGGACCGAAGGATCGGCGTCGAGATGGCCAGGCGTTGGTCAGGCCGCGATGCGGCCCGGTCCAACCCACCCCTCTCGCAACCTGCCATCGGACCAATCCTGTCATCTCATCTCGCCTGAGCGAGCATTCCTGCCCGGCCGTGATCCTGCTTTTCAGAATCACGGTCCATTCACAGTCTATTGTGCCTCGCCCGCCGTGGCGTGGCCGAAGATGGCCGGCAACCCGCGGGCAACGCCGGTGTCCACCGTAACCGAGGCGCTCATACCGGTGCGCAACGCCATCTTGGCATCGGCATCGGTGAGTTCCAGGCGCACGGGAATGCGCTGGGTGACCTTGACCCAGTTGCCGGTGGCATTCTGGGCCGGCAACAGCGAAAACTCCGCGCCAGTGCCGGCGCCGATTGCCTTGACGGTGGCTTCGAATGTGCGGCCCGGATAGGTGTCGACCACGATCTCGGCCTTCTGGCCGGATTTCATGTGGGTAAGCTGGGTTTCCTTGAAATTGGCATCGATCCAGGTGTCGCCGGTCTCGACCAGCGCAAACAAAGGCGTGCCGGAACCGACATACTGACCGACCTTGAAAGACGAGGCCTGGCTGATGACACCATCGGCCGGCGCCTTGACCGTGGTCTGTGCCAGATCGTAGGCGGCCTTGTCGCGCGCGGCGAGTGCGGCCATCACCGTCGGGTGCTTGTCGGTCTCGATATCGGGATTGCCGGCGAGAGCGGCCTTGGCGCTGATGATGCCTTGCTCGGCCACCGCCAGCTGCTGCCTGGCCTTGTCGAGATCGTTCTTGGCCTGATCCAGCGAGGATTTGGCGTTGATGCCCTTCTGGGCAAGGTCGGCCGCGCGGTCATACTGCGACTGCGCGTAGTCGACTTCGCTGGCGTCGGACTTCTCTTGCGCCATCGCCTGGCTGTAGGCAGCGCGCAACTGTTCGATGCCCACGCGTGCGACCGCAACCGCCGCATCGGCCTGGGCCAACGCGATCCGGTAGGGCTCGGGATCGATGGCAAACAGCACATCACCCTGCTTGACCAGCTGGTTGTCTGAAATGTTGACCTGAACGATGCGCCCGGCCGTATCCGAGGCGATCGACACCTTGGCCTGCTGCAAATTAGCGTTCTCGGTCTCCTGATAGCGGCCGCCGGTCACCCAGACATAGCCGCCGCCAATGGCCAGTGCCGCCGGCAGGACGACCATTAGAAGCAAGCGGCCGAGGCGGCGCGGCTTTTTCGGGGCCGGCGCGGGCTGCACCGGCGGCGCCACCGCGACAGGAGCGGCGGCCGGCTGTGCCGGCGCCTCGAGCTTCGTCACATTCTCGTCCATCTTGGCTGCCGCGTTCATGCCGCTGCCCCTCCTGTACTCTTCAGAGACGACGTCTCGCCGTCCGCAAGGTTCTGCACGATGGTGTCCAGCGCCCGGATCAGGACGCGGCGATCTTCCGGCGAAACGCCGACCAGCGATTCCTCATAGACCTCGCCAGCCAGGCTCTTGATCTCGGCATAGGCGGCGCTCGCCTTGGCGGTCGGGAAGATCATGCGCACGCGGCGATCGGTGGCATCGGAGCGGCGTTCGATCCAGCCGCCCTCTTCCATACGATCGACCAGACGCGAAACGCTGATCGGCTCGATTTCAAGCAGGTCGGCAAGGCGCGCCTGACTGATGCCCTCTTCCTTGGCGACGCGGACCATCAGCCGCCATTGCGCCGAGGACAGGCCAAGCCCGCTGGCGCGCGTCTCGAAGCGCTTGCGCAGCAGGCGCTGCACGTCGTGGATCAAAAAGCCCAGCCTATCTATGCCGTCGGAAACCATGAGTGATACATATTATAAGCGTGCTTACTATTCAAGATGCCGCATTGCGCCAGAGCCGTGCCGGCATCAGTCCACACGGTTTGATTGCGCCGGATGCGCAATTTCGATCAAACTGGCAGCGAAGGAAGACGGCAGGATGATCAGGCCAATGCGAGAAGGAGACACATGAACCCGACCGAGAAAGCGCTGTGGTTTGTCGAGAGCCATCTGCCGGAAGCGATCTCGCTCGACGATGTCGCGCACAGCAGCGGCGTGTCGCGCTTTCATGTGACGCGGGCGTTTGGCGCCGCCACCGGCCGTTCGGTGATGGGCTATATGCGCGCGCGCCGGCTGACCGAAGCGGCGCGCAAGCTGGCCGCCGGCGCGCCCGACATTCTCGCGGTCGCGCTCGATGCCGGCTACGCCTCGCATGAGGCCTTCACCCGTGCCTTCCGTGACCAGTTCGGCACGACGCCAGAACTGGTGCGCGCGCAGGGGAGCCTCAAAAATCTCGAACTCGTGGAGCCGATCCTGATGGACCAATCCTTCCTCGCCACGCTGAAGCCGCCGCGCTTCGAGACCGGCCGGCCCTTCCTCATCGCAGGCCTCGGCGAGCGCTACAGCTGCGAATCCAGCGCCGCCATTCCAATGCAGTGGCAGCGCTTCGGTCCCTATATCGGCAACATTCCGGGCGAGACCGGCGATGTCGCCTATGGCGTCTGCGTCAACGGCGACGACGCCGGCAATTTCGACTACATCGCCGGCGTCGAAGTCCTGGATTTCTCCGACCTGCCGAAAGGGCTTTCCCGGGTGCGGGTGCCGGCACAGAAATACGCCGTCTTCACCCATGCCGAGCACATCTCGACCATCCGCCGCACCGTCAACACGATCTGGAACAAATGGCTGCCGGCCTCCGGGCACGACATAGCGGACGGCCCCGAATTCGAGCGCTACGGGCCGGAGTTCGATCCGCGCAGCGGCAATGGCGGGCTGGAGATCTGGATACCGGTTCGCGCGTGAGGCGCTAACAGGCTGTTGAAGAAGTCCATTTGTGAGCGACGAAGTCTGCTTCGTCGCCGCCATGAAAGCAGATTTGTCCGTTGATAGAGCCGTCTGGTTGGATTTCAGCCCATCCATTGCCCTGGGCTTCGTCCATTTCGTCATTGCCTTGCCAGGAGAAGGCGACATTGTTGCCGTCACCCGAGCCGAAGATCTGGCCGGTGACGCATCCGAAGGCGAATTCGCCGGAGCCATCGTCCGCGAACTCAATGTA
>NZ_JBFUEG010000024.1:0-66064 GCF_056404315.1 Mesorhizobium sp. P2_D6
GCCACGTCAGCGGCAAAGATGGCCGCGAGGCGACGTTGGACGCTTCCTTCGGTCATGTAGCGCATTGCCTTCACAACAGGACAAGGATTGTACGGGCGACCGCCGGCCGAGTCCACGAGCCGGAACGTCGAGGATGGGTCGTCATAAGCCGGAATTCAACTAAGACACTAGCGGCGCGAGGGAGGCGTTGGTCGCGATGTACGCGAACGTGAACCAAGACCGCGCATTGTTTGCTTGCTATGGTGAAGCGAATTCAGCTCCAGACAGAGCTACCACCCGAAGAGAGGTCATACCGAGCATGACCGAGGGACCAGTGCAGCGTCGTTTGGCTGCCATCCTCGCTGCCGACGTGGTTGGCTACTCCAGGCTAATGGCTCTCGACGAGGGCGGAACACTTTCGGCTTTCAAGATCGGCGCGAACTGGTCGACGGGAAGATAGCAGAGCATCAGGGCAGGATCTTCAAACGACACAATAAAGCATCCGTAGCGTCGCGAAACGGGCTCTTTACCTGTGGAAGTCCGTCATTCAAAACCTCCCATTCGATTTTGTAGTTAGTCTGAGTGTGAACGACCTGTCCCCACCAGGCGTCTGCGGTCATCGGCCAATCCTCGGGATGGTCGAGCGACCCAATCATTATCCACATGTCAGGAGCTTTGTCGTAGACGAACACGAGCGGGGAACCACATCCAGTACAAAATCCGCGTTGTGCCACTTCACTTGATCGAAAATAGGAGGGCGTTCCTTGTGTGAATTCTACGCCGTCGTCAAAACGAAGACCGGCCATATGCGGACCGCCATAGGCCTTTTGACAAATCCGACAATGGCAGAAGGCTCCCGCAGTCGGGGCCTTCATTGATCGGTATCGGATCGCCCCACAAAGACAGCCACCTTCGATCATACCGCCAATCGATCTGATGACACCGTTCGTTCAGTATACATCAAATCATACGACGAAGGTCTGCAATTATGGGATGACTGCCTTCCGCGAACAGAGGCGCAAGCGACTGGCCGAAAGGGGATCCTGCTCCATCATCAGGAAGACATCGCGTTATCACCCCCTCTGCCGGCTCGGCATCGCCGTTCTGGCGGGTGAATTGCGACGATATTTTCTCGGTTGAACTTGGACGCAGCTATTCCCGCTGCTGCCAAAGACTCTCATTTCTTGGTCGGGCCGCGTTCTACGACCGTACGCTCCGGGCTGGGGCGTTCTTGTTTGGCCACTGCCCGAAAGCGAAAGTCTCGTCTCGTTTAAGGACGATTCAACCATGGTAATCCAATCCCGTCGGTGAATCTGTGGCTACAGGGAGGTAATGAACCCGATTTCCGGCCCCAATTTGAATGGCGACTTCGCGCTTATGCATTGAGGCAACCGTCATCTTTTGGCGACCCCGAGGCGTCGAACAGGACGGTGGCTACATCTGGCAAACTTTATGCAATGGCTAAAGGACGTAGCGGCATTCCTTAGCCCGCGGCCGTCGATCGTTTGAACATAATGGTAACTTTCGTGCCTTCAGCTGAACTGGAGACCACGTCAAACGAGGCCTTGGCGTTCTCAGTTAATGAACGCGCGATTAGTGCGCCGAGTTTGCCCGGCTTGGGCCAGGTCTCTCCATCGGGTAAACCAACCCCGTCATCCGCGACGATGATTCGGCAACCGTCACCGTCGACAACGCTGTGAAGTGTTATCGTTCCGCCTTCGCGTCCCTTAAAGCCGTGTTTGAGTGCGTTGGTCAGCAGTTCGTTCACAACCAGGCCGGTCGGCATAGCAACGTTGATCGACACCGGATAGGTATCCACCTTCATGTCCAGGCGTATGCCCTCAACGGCATGCGAGGCCATGACTGCTGAGGCTATTTGGCTCAGATAGATGCCGAGATCGACGTCGTCCTTCTGCTCGTCAGCCGAGAGCGTTTGATAGAGGATGGCCAGAGCATCAACGCGCCCCCCCAGCCGCTCGAAACGTTTCTGATCAGGCTCTGCTGCGTTGCGGGTTTCCAGCCGGATGAGTGCGGTTATCATCTGGAGGTTATTTTTTACCCTGTGCTGGAGCTCGCGCAGCAGAGTATCCTTTTCGCGGACAAGCTCATCAACCGTGGGCGCTGCTCCACCATGGATCGTTACGTCCACAAGGGCAACAAGTCGAAAGCAAGCCTTGCCGTTGTCGTCTACGATCACATTCGAGTATGCATCAACCACAGTCGGTTCGTCGACGCCGCGCTCCAGGCGAAAAGTTCCCACGAAATCGGTATCTGTTACAATGCTATCAGCCAGCGCACTGTCCTGCTGCTCATGGAGACCTACTCCGGAAAGCGCTGCCCAGTTCCTGCGTGCCAAACTGGCGGCTTTCAGGCCCGAGAGCTTCTCAAATTCCGGGTTGACATACACGACACGCTCATTCGCGTTCAGATCGGAAACAGCAATCGCGATCGGAACCTGGTCAAGGAACTTCTTGAATTGTTCGCTTTCCAACGCTGTGGCAAGGTCAGGCGTGTCGAGCAACTGCTCGACCGCTTCGGCCTTATCTGAATCGGATGTCATATGCGCGCCTTGATGGAGTGGATCAGATCAATATCAGCGATCGGCCTCATCCGCCACCGGCGAACGGGGCAGCGACAAGGCTTCGGCGTCGTAGTCGCATCATCGGCCGTTGCTGTGAACTCGGCGGCATCCTTAGAAAGCCCGTGCTTGCATGAAATATTCGAGGTCATAAGGGCAGATGTCCGAATTCGGATCTGTGCTTGTCATCGGCTTCGCCAACGTTGCCTCGCTTCCCCGCTCGAACAGACGGTTCACAAAGTGAAGCTGTACTCGAAAAGGTGACCGCGGTTTTCGTCGGTGACTCGAATCCACACAGGCTCGTTTGTGCGTAAGGTGACACTGCGTTCCGTTGCTTCCTGGGCTGCCCAGGCGTTGTCGCATTGACAATGCGCGTTGTCTAATAAACCCGCTCAAACGCGGCGGAGACTTCCTCGATAAATGGATGGCTGAACACCTGCGAATGCCTTCACCGATGATCCGGCGGCCATCTCCGATCTTGCCGACAAGGCCATGAAGGCAGCCGACCAGGTATCAGCGCCGACG
Organism: Mesorhizobium sp. P2_D6; assembly: GCF_056404315.1. Classification (NCBI taxonomy): domain Bacteria; kingdom Pseudomonadati; phylum Pseudomonadota; class Alphaproteobacteria; order Hyphomicrobiales; family Phyllobacteriaceae; genus Mesorhizobium; species Mesorhizobium sp. P2_D6. The sequence goes on from NZ_JBFUEG010000024.1 coordinate 3,083, forward strand.
AGATCAGCGAAGAGGTCGGGAGCATATTCGAGGTCATCCTCGAGGCGATGCAAAGCCGCTCCGGCGGCGGGGGTGGATGACCGTGCCGAAGTCAAAAAGGTTCTGGATCGCTGCAGGGATTCTGGCAACGCTTGTCATCGTTGCTCTGGTGCTCAGCGGCGGCGTCGGGCTGACGCCGATGGTGTCGATGCTTCATGCCCACCCGCAATCGATCTACGAAAAGCCAGCCAGCCTGTTCGTCGCAGGCTTCGTCGGTTCGCCGGCGATGAACTTTCTGCAAGGTCGATTGGACCACGCGGGCAGGCTCCAGGTTGGCGATGTTGGGATCGACACGTCAGGCTACGGTTTCGAAGATTCATCGCGAGAGCGCGATGTGGTGCTTGGCATCCGCAGTGAGGATATAAGCGTGGTGGATCAGGGGACGCCCGAAAGTATTCCCGGAACGCTGGCGTTTACCGAACTGCTGGGCGCGGACGCGCTCGGTTGGTTCGAATGCCTGGGCAAGCGGTTCAGTGTTCGGCTTGGTGTGAACGAAGCACGGGCGATGCATCCGGACGTCGGCCTCTGCTTTAACATGACCAAGGCATCCTTCTTTTCGGCGGCGTCGGAGCGGCGGATCTGACGATCACCGGGTCCCCGGGCGCATCAAATGGCGAACGACCTGTTCCGCCTTTAACTCGTCGCACGAACTGCCAGACGTTTGGATATTGGCGCACGTGGTTTTCGCAAACAGAAAGGTCGCTAAATATCTCGTTCGATCTTTCCGATGGCCCCTCAGGATCCGATGGCCCCTCAGGAAGAGAACGAAGATCTCGACAAAAATTCATCGCTCGCGACCAATTGTCCGATCCGCATTTTCGAATTCGAGCTGCCGAACGAGGCCCCGGTGCCCTCCCATTCACTGGCCGCCGACGGCTTTGGTTCGGGTAAATTCTACGATCTCGATCTGTTTGGTCGCCCGAAAGTGGTCGCGGAACCATATGGAACGATACGGGAAGCTTTCTCACTTTGGCCCACGAAAAACCCAATAAAATCAACAGTCTTCGGACGCCCTCCGGGCCCTACCATGACCATTGATTTTGCGACGAAAAAATGTACTAGTTGGAGCGGTGACGGTACTTTTTCGAGGCAACTTGGGCACGCCGTCGAACGCCGAAAAGTGCAAAAATCGCCCGATTGATCCCGATAGTTGGTGAAACCTCAAAATATTTTTTGTGGCGATTTTCCCTTTAAAATCAAAAGCGTAATTTTTTGACGGCTCCGATGCCGGACTTTTCGCGGATATGAAAAATATTTCACAGTATTTTCAATGAGTTATATGCCATTTGAACAATCGAGTGGGAATGATTCAGGCTCCCCCAAACGCCGCCGAAAATACGCCAATCTGCGACGTAACGTACTGAAAACAAAGATAAATCCTTTCAAAGACAATCAGCGACAATCGGCACGCAGAGATTGGTTGTGACAGACCGACTGACGGGTCGCGTACATATTGCCCACCGAAATTTTCTGAGTACCGTCATAGTCAATGAGGCTAGTGACGGTACTTTTTCGCCCCATAAGGCATTGAAGAAAAAAGGAATTTTCTGTCGAGAAGCCTCAAAATTGTACTGACGGTACTTTTTCAGGAGGCAGTAGGCATGCTGACGGATGCCGCCCTTAAGGCGTTGAAACCAAAGCAGAAAATCTACAAGATTGCAGACCGTGACGGCATGTACATCCGCGTCATGCGTCGGATAAGCTCGCAGTGCGAGCGCCGCACCGCGTAGCTGAGGTCAGAGAGATAGCTGTCTCGTGCTTGAACATGATGCGCCAACAAACGACCTCGACGATTTAGTGCGAGCCGGAGCCAATATTGCTAGGGCACTTCAGCCGTTCTGACCCCAGCGGATATCGCGTCTGAAATCTTCTCGATCCGCTCCTCGGCGATCGCAATCGAAAAGGTGAAGTCTATGGCGCAGCAGTGGCGGATTGTCAGGCCGCTTAGAGAGGGACGAGTTCGCTAATCGGGCGAATAAACCTGGCAACGGATGCAGAACTCCAGTCTCGGCACAGAAAATCAAAAATGGATATCGGCTCAAAGCGGGTGAGTGCGTCGCTGTGCGTCGGGCAACAGGTCTGTGCGAAGTTGCCGTGCGAATTCAACTGATGTCGTATGCTCCTACCTGTGGCTGGCTATTATCACGCCTTAGGGTAGCCGATCCGCAAAGTTGCCTGCCAACACCGTCGCTGGCCGGTCCAAGTCAGGGCGCCTCTAAGAGGTAGGATGTTGGCAAACAGGGTTTTCGAAATGCCGACTGCGATACGCAGCGGTCGATTCTACTGCAACCTTTTCTTCTTCGCCGCCGGCGTCGGTCTCGGATCGTGGGCTTCTTGCCTGCCTGTCCTCAGTGCTCAAAACAGTCTGGAGAAAGGCGAACTCGGGCTGATCCTCCTTTGCTTCGCGCTGGGCGCGATCATGGCGATGACGAATGTCGGACGACTTACGGCGCGCTTTAGCTGCAGCACGCTCAGTTTGGTCGGAGCCATGACGTTCGGCGTGGCGCTTGTCATCGTCCCATTTGTGTCGGGCAATGCCTGGCTCACCTCGATTGTATTTGTTGCAGGTTCCGGCTTCGGCACGCTGGATGTCTCGATGAACACCGACGCATCCGCCCTGGAACGTCGCGCCGGCCGGCATCTGATGTCGTCGTTTCACGCAATGTTCAGTTTTGGTAATCTGGCCGGCGCTTTCACTGTCGGCCAGATCTTGTCGCACGGCGGCACACTGGTGATTTGCCTAGGAGCCACCGGTGCGGGTGTTGCTACGTTTGCGATTGTCGCCAGCCAAGGCTCATCGCGGAATGCCGACCCGGCCGATGCAATTCACGTTGGAGCCAGCAGCGGCGGCAGGCTCGACAGTGCGCAGAAGCCGTATCTTTATCTGATCGGGGCAATCGCCTTCTTGTCCATGTTAGGCGAAGGCGGAATTATGGATTGGAGCGCCATCTATATCGTCAATGTGTTCAGTGGAACCGACAGCGCGGGTGCCTATGGTTTTGCTGTCTTCGCAACGATGATGGCGTTCGGCCGCCTGTTCGGCGACGCAATCACCACCCGCATCGGTTCGAGGCGGCTCTTGTACTATTGTTCGATCATTTGTGCGGCTTCGGTGGGGTTGCTCGTGCTGGCAGGAAACGTAGTCATGGTCTTCGTCGCCTTGGCCTTATGCGGTCTGAGCGTTGCCAATCTCGTACCGTTGGCATTCGCTGCTGCCGGTCGCTCCGGCGGTGCAGCCGCCGGCCGTGCGATGTCGATTGTGACGACGATGGGCTATGCCGGCTTGCTGCTGGGACCAGCTCTACTCGGTTTCGTGGCGCAGATATCGTCGCTGTCAGCCACCTTCGTGTTGATTGCGGTGGCCTTTATTCTGGTTGCACTGGCAACGCGGACGCTTCGCAAGGAATGACGCTGGAGGCATGAAGCTCTAGCCGTTAATCAGCGCCAGCGCTTCCTCGTGCAGATTGCGGTTTGCCGAAGCCAGCACGGCGCCACCATCTTCTGCCGGCTCCCCAGCCAGGTTGGTGACCACGCCGCCGGCCCGCTCAATGATCGGGATCAATGCGGCGATGTCATAGGGCTGCAGGCTTGCCTCGAGGCAAAGGTCGATTTGACCGGCGGCCAGCATTGCGAATGCATAGCACTCGCCGCCGTAGCGGGTCATCAAGACGGCATTCTTGAGGCCAGTGAAGTTGATCCCAGGAAAGTCCGGAAAGCGGTCCGGCGAGTTGGTATGAAGGATGGCGGTAGCCAACGATCCGGCGGCTTTGGTCTGCAACCGCCTCAGGCCTTCTGCGCTGCTTGTCCATGCCTCGGTCTCGGTCGCCCAGAACCGTTCGCCGGTAAAGGGCTGGCTCATCATGCCCATGCAGGCCTTTCCCTCTACCGTCAGCCCGATGAGGGTGCCCCAGACGGGTATGCCACATATGAACGGTCGGGTGCCGTCAATCGGGTCAATGATCCATTTGACCGGTCCTTGACCGCTTTCCCCGAACTCTTCACCAAGCACCGCATGGTCCGGATAGGCCTGGACGATCAGCGCGCGGATGACCTGCTCGGCCTGCTTGTCGGCCATCGTCACCGGGTCGAAGCGGTACCCGGCCTTCACCTTCTCCTCGACTTCGATTGGCTTGCGGTAGAAAGACAGCGCAACGTCGGCGGCTGCGTCGGCAAGTCGATGAAAGTATGCGATGTCTGGCAGTCGGTGCATTGCGGTTTCCAATTTTCATTCGGGTAGAGAGAAGAATGACCTTATGGACCAACAAGGTCGTGCATGAGCGTCCTAAGGCTGCGCGCCACGTCATAGCTGTTTTCCTGGTGCTCGCGCCGGCAGAACAGCTCGCAACTCCACCAGCCGTCATAGCCGGTCGACTTCACGGCATCGACCCATTCCTTGAGATTGAGCACGCCGCTTCCCGTCGCCACGTCGCGCAGCACGCTCTCGTCAGGGATGCCGCCAGCGAAATCGAGGGAGTCGCAGATGTGGACGCCATAGATGATGCTCTTGTCCAGCCGCGCTACGCGTTCGGGCGTGTCGCCTGACGTGTAGCAATGCCAGAAGTCGATCACGAGCCGTATGTTGTCCCGATTGGCGGTCTCGATCGTGCGAAGCTGCCTGTCGATCGTGTTGAGCGGCGTCCACGACAGTGCTTCCAGATAGATCAGCAGGCCGTACTGCGCCGCGAGTTCGGCGACCGAGGCCAGGTTCGCCGCGGTGAGATCGATCTGCGTCTTGAGCGGCAGGCCAACGAGACCCCGGTAAAGCCCGGGGGTCGCGGTCGTGTCGTCCAGGGCCAGCAGGCTCAGCGGACCGGTGATGACCTGCACGCCCTTCGCACCGGCGGCGGCGGCAAGTTGAAACAGGCTGTCGGCCTCGCGCATCAAATCGGCCTTCGCCTCGCCCTGTCGTTCGATGTCGACAAGGAAACCCGTCCCCGGAACGTACATGCCCTCAAAGGCCTGCCGCAAATCCTGATGCGTGAAGCCAGCGTCGAGGAAGGCCCGCATCTTGGCGGCCGAGACCTCAATCCCGTCGAAGCCGATCTCGCGCACGATATCGAGATCGATGGCCAACGTGGAATGCCGGGCGGCAAGGGAGTGGAACAGGATGGGATTGCTTTTCATCTTGATGCCCCGTCGGGTGCCGCTTGAAGCGGGTTGAATGGCCAGCCTTGAATGGAAACCGTGCGGCGCCTTTTAGCGGACATGGCGACGGCTTCGGCAGTGCGAAGAGCAATCACACTGTCGGCGCCCTGCGATAACCAGGATGGCTTTTGGCCGCGCGTGTTGGCGAATTCCCTGACGGTTGCCAGGTGCAAATCGTGGTCGCGAACGGGAACGGCCTCGGTCCTGCCGTCGACCCGTCGCGCCAGCGTTCCTGACATGCGGCCATTCAGGGTGCCTTGCGCGATCAGCGCACCTTTGTCGCCCGCCACCAGCACAGTGCTTTCGATGTCGACGGTCCTGAAGCTCTCATGGACCTGGAAGAGGCTGCCATCGCCAAGCCGCAGCATATAGGTCGCCTGGCTGGGCACAGTCTCGTCCGATGTGCCCAGAGCGGTCGCCTCGACAGGCTCGGCGCCGGTCAGGAAACGGGCGAGGTCAATGTCCTCCACGGAGACGTCGAGATAGATACCGCTGCCTTCGTCGAAGTCGCGAGCCCTGCGATGGGGCGGAGCCTGATAGGGGCCGCCCCGTATCAGGATGATCGACTGAACCTTGCCGATCTCGCCATCGCGGATCAACCGCCGCATGGTTTGATGGATGGTCGATGCCCGCAATCGCTGATTGACCACCAGCAACGCCTGCGCTGCCTGGCAAAGCTCCACCAACGCGCTGGCCGTCTTGCTGGTCCGGGAAATAGGCCCGTCGCACAGAATGTGTTTGCCCGCACCGGCTGCTGCGGCGATGTAGTGTGGCCGGCGCTTGAGACTGGCGCTGATATAGGCGAACGCGACCGCTGGATCGCGCAGGACAGGTCCGAGCTCGGTCGTGGAATGCGGAATGCCGAGATCCGCGGCGAAATGGTCGGCATCCCTCCTGCTTCTGCTGACCACCCACAGCGGGCAATGGCCGACGGAACGGAGTGCCTCGACCACCTGCTCAGTGGCGATGGTTCCCGTCCCCATGAAGGACCAGCCCACCTTGGCGCCTGCTGCCACTGAAACGTCCCTCCCGGAAATAGCTGGCAAAACTATGCGGCCCACTTCAGCCGCCATCAACTTCGCATCCTATTGAAGTCTTTCTCACTTCGGCGTAGTCATAGCTTCTAGTTGCTTCATATCGAAATGGAGAAGCCTGAGGTGACCTTCATTGGCGAAAACACCGGCGCGCTGGCCGCCAACCTCAGGACCCTGTGCAATCAGCACGGTTCCGTTGCCGCAGTCTGTCGCAAGATCAACGTCAATCGCCAGCAGTTCAACAAGTACCTTTCCGGGGCTCATGTTCCGTCGGCTCCCAATATCCGGATAATCGCCAACTATTTCGGGCTGAGCGTGCCGATTCTTTTTTCGGACCCCGACGAATTCCGGACTCTCGTGGATGGAAACTTCTTTCACGCCATGGCCACAGCACGGCAATTGCCCGAGTTTTCGCGGTTCATTTCCAATATGATCGTCGAGAACAATTCACAGGACAACGAAATCGCCGGTATCTATGATCGCTACCAGTTCTCGTCGATCTACAAGGGATTTGTCCTCAAATCCGCATTCTGCATTTACAGGAACCGAGAGTTCTTGCAGCACTATTATGTCGAGCGATTCCCGAGCTTCGATACGCCGCGAAAGACCGAGTATATCTTCAAATATTATGGCTTCTGCTTTCCCCTGGCCGACCGGCTGTTTACCGCGGATTTTGAGGGCATTCAGTGCAACGAGCTCACCTTCGGCGTCTATGCCCAGGTGAAACGCAATGCCAAGCGGTTCATGTTCGGCATCTCCAGCGGTATCGCCGCCAACGTTTTTCGCCAGCCCTACTCGACCAAAGTGGCCTTGCATTACCGTGGGCCGGGCCTGCTGCGCCGAGAGCATCTCAAGGCATTGACGGTGATGGACCGCAACGATCCGGCGATCCCGCGCGAGGCGCTGCAATATCTGGGCGACGGGCTGGACATGATCCAGATGTGAGGGCCTAGGCCGGCCGTTTGAAGGTCCACCATGACGCTCAGGGGTGAAGTTCGATCGCCAGCCAGACCGAATCCGTATCGGCGTAGTAGCGATGCCAGGGATAGGTCCATTGGTTCTCGCCCGTCACCCGGCAGAACGGATCGTGCGAATAGCCGACCGGCATAACCACGTCCTCATAGATCGTGGACGCGTCTCGTTGCCTGAACTTCTGCATGCGGCCACTGCCGTGGATCTGCGTATGGGTTTCCAGGAACCGATGCTCATTGTGGATGAAGCAGTCCGTATCGCCCGGCGACCACCACAGATTGAGCTTCAGGGTGAAGGTTTGCGGCACCCTGGCGGTTGGATGCTCGTTGGTAAACACATGAGGGTCGGTGATCACCGTGCCGATCTCATCCTGGGATGAGATGAACAGGGGCGTGTCGCGCGGGAAACTCTTGATGCGATTGCCGAGCCAATCCCAGCCACGGAACATGCATCCCCCGAGATTGACGGCATTCTTGACCCTGAGGATGGCGGCACGCTCCGCCGATTTGATACGTCCTCCCTTGAGCTGGGTGGACTTCCAGGCGGGGACAATTGCCGGATGCTCATGCCCGGTGACCATGGGCGAGGGGCTAAGGTTGACGACCACGGCATCCTCGACATCATAATCGACGACGTTCTCGACGAGCCTGGCGAAAATGAAGTCATCGGCGAAGGATAGGTCTCTGGCCTGGTTCTTCATCATTGTGTCTGGTGCATGGATTGTCATGGCCACCAGCAAGCCACAGCGCCATGGCCGGCGGAAGTGCGCGGATTGCCGAATTAATTAGCGAAACGACGTTCAACATGCGTCATAGTGCGTCGTTTCGATTGCCGCGAACCTACGTCGCGCAGGTCGCGTTGCCATACCCTTTGTCAAACGCTGTTGGCCCGACATCCTCCCGGCGGGCACCGCGAGCGCTTGATCGATCAGAACGAACGAAGCACTTCTTCTCGATTTGTGCGTCATCTAGCGTCACGGAAACGCGCTCTGCGAACTTGTCACCAGCCCTCGAAAGTCTGCCTATTGGCGCCATCACCGAGGGCCGGCCTTCACCGACCCTCACTTGAGCAGAAGGCCGCTCAAGACAAAAGAGAAAAACAAGAGGGTCGAACAGATGAAGCTAACGGGCGGACAGGTCGTCGCAAGGGCACTCAAGGAATATGGGGTCGAGTATGTGGCCGGTGTGCCCGGCCACGGCATCTGGTCCCTTTTCGACGCGTTTATGGAGGAGGGTTCGACCCTTCCATTCATCCAGGTCATGCACGAGCAGAGTGCGGTGCACATGGCTGACGGCTATTTCCGGGCAAGCGGTCGCCCCATGGCATGCTCGACCTCTATTGGTCCTGGCGCGACGAACACGATCATCGGCCTTGCGACCTGCTACGCCGATTCCATTCCCGCTTTTTACGTCTCCGGCGGACCGGCGACCCACATGAAGGGTCACGGCGTGATGCAGGAGATCGAGCGGCAGAACGAGAACGCATTCCCGCGCATCACGGAGCAAGTCACCAAGCGCGCCTACAAGGCCGGCCGCGTCGACGAATTGCCCTTCATCATGCACCGCGCCTTCAACACCATGCTGAGCGGCCGTCCCGGACCCGTCCATGTCGAGGTCCCGATGGACATCCAGGTCGAGGCGGCCGATGTCGAGATTCATCCACTCGATCTTCGCATGGCGCGCGGCGTTTCCTATCCGGATCCGCAGGCGGTCGAGCGGGCCGTCAAGCTGCTGCTATCGGCCGAGCGGCCGGTCATCGTCGCGGGCGGCGGTGCGATTTCGGCGAATGCGTCGATAGAGCTCACCAGGCTCGCCGAAAAGCTGGGTGCCGCGGTTTCCATCACCTGGAATGGCAAAGGGGCCATTTCCGAAGACCATGCGCTGTTCATCGGCGCTGTCGGCCAGACCGGCACGACCTGCGGCAACAGCATTACCGCGTCGGCCGATGTCGTCATGTCGGTCGGCTGCCGCTTCACCGACTGGTCGGCTTCCTCCTACGCCAAGGGCGTCAGCTTCTCGATCCCGCCGGGCAAGCTCATCCACATCGATCTCGATCACCACGAGATCGGCAAGAACTATCCAACGGAGGTCGGCATCGTGGCCGACGCCAAGGCAACGCTTGAAGCGATGCTGTCGATGATTTCGGAGGACCAGTCGAAGAAGGCCGTCATGCGCCGCGACAGGTTCCTGGCCGATGTCCAGAAAGCGAAGGCGGACTGGGAAGCGCTGCTTGCTCCGCGCCGCGATAGCCGCGAGTCGCCTTTCACGTCTCAGCGCCCGCTTGGCGCCTTGCGCAAGGTCATGAGTCGCGACGGCATCGTCGTTGTCGGGTCGGGCAACACGCAAGGCGCGGTCAAGCAGACCTTCCCCATCTACCAGCCGCGGACCCATCTCACCTCCGGCTCGTTCTCGCCGATGGGCTGGGCCGTTCCGGCCGCCATGGGCGCCAAGCTGGCCATGCCGGACCGTCAGGTCGTATCCATCACCGGCGACGGCGATTTCATGATGTCGCTGCCCGAACTCGGCACCGCCGTGATGAACAACATCCCAGTCGTTTTCCTGGTCCAGAACAACCAGGGCTACATGTCGATCCGCGGCGGCCAGCGCAAGTTCATGGGCCGGCACATCGCCTCCGAATTCAACCGCCACAAGGGCAATGGCGAGCCCTACAGCGCCGACATTGCGGCGGTCGCCAAGAACTTTGGCGTGGAGAGCTGGAAGGTCACATCCGATGATGATCTGGAGACATCGCTGAAGGCTGCTCTCGATTGTGGCGGCCCGGCGCTGGTCGAGGTCATGACGTCGCGCGATGCGGCCGGTCCGTTCGCCACTGGCTGGTGGGATTTTCCATCGCCCGCCTACTACGAGAAAGAGCAGGCCGCTTACGCCGAAAAGCGCGTGCTCGAACAGCACATGTAGCCGTGCTTGGGGCGAGTAGCCCTGGCCGCTCGCGCTTCATTCTATCGATTCAGTCCGCAGTGCAGGGCGCAGGCCCTGCAAACGAAGAGCTATTGCCATGATACGCACCATCAAGTCGGCTCGAGGCAGCGTTGCAAACGGCAGCGACGGTGCCGTGACGAGCGCGGTCCAGGCGCTGCTGGACCAGGTCGAGCAGGGGGGTGACGGGGCTGTGCGCGAATTGTCGATCCGTTTCGACAAGTTCGACCGCGACTCCTATCGCCTGACCAGGGCCGAGATCGACGCTTGCATCAATTCGCTGACGGGGCGCGAACGCGAAGATCTTGATTTCGCCCAGGACCAGATCCGCAACTTTGCCGAGGCACAGCGCGCAACGCTGCTCGATCTCGAGATCGAGACGCTGCCGGGCGTCGTCCTTGGGCACCGCAACGTGCCGATCCAGAATGTCGGCTGCTACGTGCCGGGCGGAAAGTATCCGCTGCTGGCATCGGCGCATATGACGGTACTGACGGCGCGGGTTGCCGGCTGCGAGCGCATCATCACCTGCGCGCCGCCCTTCCAGGGCAAGCTTGCTGAAAAGATCGTGGCGGCCCAGGCACTGGCCGGCGCCGACGAGATCTACTGTCTGGGCGGCGTCCAGGCGATAGCGGCGATGGCTTACGGGACCGAGACGATCGCCCCGGTCGACATGGTGGCGGGGCCAGGCAACGCCTATGTGGCCGAAGCCAAGCGCCTTCTGTTCGGCAAGGTCGGCATCGATCTCTTTGCCGGTCCAACCGAGACACTGGTGATCGCCGACGACAGCGTCGATGGCGAGCTGGTCGCGACCGACCTGCTCGGCCAGGCCGAGCACGGCGTGAATTCGCCGGCGGTGCTGATCACAAACTCCGAAAAGCTGGCGTTCGACACACTCTCCGAAATCGGGCGCCTGCTGACGATCCTGCCGACGGCGGCCATCGCGGCGAAGGCCTGGGAGGATTACGGCGAGATCATCCTGTGCGAGACGATCGAGGAGATGGTGGCTGAGGCGGATCGACTCGCCTCCGAACATGTCCAGGTGATGACCCGCGACCCTGACTTCTTCCTGAACAGCATGAAGAACTATGGCGCGCTGTTCCTGGGGGCTCGCACGAACGTGTCGTTCGGCGACAAGGTGATAGGCACCAACCACACGCTGCCGACCAACAAAGCCGCCCGCTACACAGGTGGGCTCTGGGTCGGCAAGTTCCTCAAGACCTGCACCTATCAACGCATCCTGACCGACGAGGCGTCGGCGCTGATCGGAGGGTACGGTTCCCGTCTCTCCCTTATGGAAGGCTTCGTCGGCCACGCCGAGCAATCCAACATCCGCGTCCGCCGCTATGGGGGAAGAAACGTCGGCTACGCCATGCCGGTCGATCCAAGCTGACTGCCACCGCCCGATAACAGCGAAAAAATGCGGCCGGGCATTTCAACATCAACAAGGGGAATAACGATGACCGAACTCAAGAAAATTCTATTGGCCACAGCGCTGGGTCTGTCCTTTGCGGGCCAGGCAACTGCCCAAACGAAGATTGAAGGCCTGCACGTCTGGACGTCGGCAAGCGAGGTCGGTGCACTGAAAGTGATCACCGACAAACTCAAAACCATGGGCTTCGAGTGGCAGGACAGCGCGGTTGGCGGCGCCAATGGCGCCAACGCCCAGCAGGCGCTGCGCACCCGCGTCGCCGCCGGCAACCCGCCGGCAGTGATGCAGTTCCTTGGCTTTGAAGGACTGGGCTGGGCCAAGGAAGGCGTGTTGCGCTCGCTGAATGATCTGTATGCGAAGAACGGCTGGAAGGCCAACCTGCCGCCGGTCATGCTGCAATTCCTGGAACAGGACGACAGCTTTTTCTCGACCCCGATCAACATGCACCGCCAAAACTGGGTTTGGGCGAACAAGGCTGTCTTCGACAAGGCCGGGATCGCCATTCCCACGAGCTGGGATGAGCTCATTGCCAGCGGCGAAAAGCTGAAAGCGATTGGTGTGACCCCGATAGCGATGAGCGACGAGAGCTGGCAGATTGAAGAGCTGTTCGAATCGATGCTGATCGACGTGAACGGCCCCGATTTCTACAAGAAAGCCGCGATCGATCTTGATGAAACGGCGCTGTCCAGCCCCGAGATGATCAAGACCTTCGAACTTCTGGGCAAGGTTCGTGGATTGCATGATCCAGGCTTCACCGGCCGTGACTGGGCGGCTGCGACCAACATGGTCGCCAACGGCCAGGCAGGCATGCAGATCATGGGCGACTGGGCGAAGGGCGAGTTCCTCGCCAAGGGCATGAAGCCGGGCGTCGATTTCCTGTGCTTCCCGACGCCGACCGCCACACCGAACTACAAGTTCGTGTTCGATACATTCGGCGGCTTCAAGATCGACAATGCCGATATCGCAAAGGGACAGGACGCGGTCGCGGAAGCGATCATGGACCCGGAGGTCCAGAAAAAGTTCAACCTGACCAAGGGGTCGATACCGGCTCGTCTCGACGTGGCGATGGACGATTTTGACGACTGCGCCAAGCGCAGCTTTTCGGACCGTGTCGAAGCCATCAAGAACAACGCCATATACGGATCGCTCACCGACGGCTTTGCCGTCGAGCCGCGGTTCTCCGGCGTGTTTCAGGACGTCGTCGGCAAGTTTTTCGTCACCGACATGAGCGCGGAAGACGCGGTCAAATCCCTGGTCGACGGCATTAGCAACGCACGCTGAGGCGCGCGTTCGGCTGCCGGGGCAATCCTCCCATTGATGTCCCGGCAGCACATTTCGTCGCCGCTCCACGGACCAAACCACAGGGCAAGCCCGATGCGCAGACCCATCCCATTATCGGACCGTATTGCGAACTGGCTGCCGCGGCTGGTTCTGACGCCCAGCCTTTTGGTTGTGCTAGTGGCGGTCTACCTGTTCATCTGCTGGACGGGCTGGATTTCACTCTCTTCTTCGATGATCGTGCCGAAATACGATTTCGTCGGCTTGAACCAATATGTCCGCCTGTGGTCAACGCCGCGCTGGCATACGGCGGTGTTCAATCTGTTCGTCTTTTCAGCACTTTTCCTCGGCCTGACCACCGGGCTCGGACTGTTGATGGCGATCCTTCTCGATCAGAAGATCCGTATCGAAGGCACCTTGCGGGCGATCTTTCTGTACCCGATGGCGCTGTCCTTCATCGTCACCGGTACCGCCTGGAAATGGATCCTCAACCCCGCTCTGGGCGTGCAGAAAGTGGTCAATGATCTGGGCTGGACCAGCTTCGTGTTTGACTGGATCGCGCAGCCGACCTTCGCGATCTATTGCGTGGTGATTGCCGCCGTATGGCAATCGACCGGCTTCGCCATGGCGATCTTTCTGGCCGGCCTGCGCGGCATCGACAATTCGGTCATCAAGGCCGCACAGATCGAAGGCGCAGGCCTGCCGCTGATCTATAGAACAATCGTCGTGCCGATGCTGCGGCCGGCCTTCCTGAGCGTGATCGTTCTGCTCAGTTACATTGCGATCAAGAGCTTCGATCTCATTCTGGCGCTGACAAACACCGGGCCTGGTTCCTCCACCGAAATGCCTTCGACCTTCATGTACTCGGCCACCTTCCGCCGTGACCAGATGGGCGTTGGTGCGGCCAGTGCGATGATGATGCTGATGACAGTCGCGGCCATCATCGTTCCGTACCTCTATTCAGAGCTGAAGGAGCCCCGCGATGGCCACTAATGCCGCGTCTCTCCGCCGACAGCATGGAATCCGTCGCGCCTTCATCTACGGCAGCCTCTTCTTCATGGCTGCGTTCTACCTGATGCCGCTCTGGGTGATGGTCACCACGTCGGTGAAACATCTGGACGAGATCTATGCCGGCTCCTTTATCGGCCTGCCGTCGCAGATCAGCTTTGACGCCTGGCGCAGCGCCTGGTCCGAGGCCTGCAACGGGACCGCCTGCAAGGGCCTCAAACCGTATTTCGTCAACTCGCTGCTGGTGACAGTCCCGGCGGTGATCCTGTCGACCGGTATTGGTGCGATCAACGGCTACGTGATCACCAAATGGCGGTTTCCCGGCTCTAACGTTATTTTCGGACTGCTGCTGTTTGGCTGTTTCCTGCCGTTTCAGGCGGTGATTCTTCCCATGGCGCAAACTTTGGGCATCCTTGGTCTCGCAGGTTCACTCCCGGGGCTGGTGCTGGTCCACACAGTCTACGGCATCGCGTTCACCACCCTTTTTTTCCGCAATTATTTCGTCGGCATCCCCGATGAACTTGTAAGGGCGGCGCAAATCGACGGTGCCGGGTTCATTCGCATCTTTGTGTCGATCATGCTGCCAACAGCGCTGCCGATCATCGTCGTGTCCTGCATCTGGCAGTTCACCCAGATCTGGAACGACTACCTGTTCGGGGCGTCTTTTACCGCCGGCGAAAATGCTCCCATCACCGTAGCCCTTAACAACATCGTCAACGTCTCGATGGGACGCAAACAATACAACGTCGACATGGCCGCCGCCATGATCGCCGCCCTGCCTACCCTCATCGTCTATGTCGTTGCGGGACGTTACTTCGTGCGCGGCCTAACGGCCGGCGCAGTAAAAGGTTGATCCAAATGGCAACTCTCGAAATCGATCGCGTTCGAAAATCCTATGGCGCAGTTGACGTCCTGAAGGGAGTCAGCATTTCGATCACCGATGGCGACTTTCTTGTTCTGCTGGGCCCATCGGGTTGCGGTAAATCCACCCTGCTCAACATGATCGCCGGGCTTGAAAGCATCACATCGGGCGAAATCCGGATCGCGGACGAAGTCGTCAATGATCTGCCGCCGAAAGATCGCGACATCGCCATGGTATTCCAGTCCTACGCGCTTTATCCGACCATGACGGTGCGTCAGAATATCGAATTCGGCATGAAAATCCGCGGCGTGCCGCCTACTGAACGTGCTAAGGCAACTCTTGCGGCAGCCGAGATGCTGCAGATGAGCCATTTGCTCGACCGCCGCCCAGGCCAGTTGTCGGGAGGCCAACGCCAGCGTGTGGCGATGGGCCGTGCTGTCGTACGCCAGCCGAAGCTGTTTCTGTTCGACGAGCCGCTGTCCAATCTCGACGCCAAGCTGCGCGTCGACATGCGCACCGAGATCAAGCGGCTGCATGCCCGGCTTGGAACTACGACTGTCTATGTGACGCATGACCAGATCGAGGCGATGACCCTGGCGACCCGCGTCGCTGTCATGAAGGACGGTGTTGTGCAGCAACTGGCCGATCCACAAACGGTCTATGACAGGCCGGCAAATGTCTACGTTGCCAAGTTTGTGGGCTCGCCCTCAATGAGTCTGATCCCCGGAAAGCTGGAGATCGACTCGGCGACCGCCGTCGCGGTTCTCGACGTCGTCAACAGGGAGCCAAACCGTATTTCCGGCATTCCGATCTCGAAGGAAAGCGCTGCAAAGTTCAACGGGCGCAAAGTCCTCGTCGGCATACGGCCTGAGCTGTTCAGTGTCTCTGCCGGCGAGCCGGGCAGGACACTCTTGGTCCATATCGATGTCGTCGAGCCAACCGGCCCAGATACGCTAGCGCTGTTCCAGATTGGCGGGGTGGAAGTCACCGCCCGCGTTCCTCCCAAGACGGTAGAGGCCCGCAAGACAGCCACCTTGTCGGTCGATACGAGCAAGATCGTCTTGTTCGACGCCCAAACCGAAGAGCGTATCGACTGAGGCCCGATGATGGAGCACACCGCAGACATTGTCATCATCGGTTCCGGTATCGGCGGCAGCTCGCTTGCCTATAGCCTCGCCGACACCGGAAGACGCATCGTGATCCTGGAACGCGGGGAGCACCTCAGGGATACGCCGGAGGCGCGCGACGATATCGCCATCTTCCAGAATGGCTTCTACAGATCGAGCGAGGAATGGCTGGCGACGGACGGCGAGAGCTTCCTGCCGGGCAATTACTACTATATAGGCGGCAATTCGAAGTTCTTCGGTGCAGTGATGTACCGTTATCGGCAGGAAGATTTCAGCCCCCGCGACCATATGGGCGGCCGCTCGCCGGGATGGCCTATCGCCTACGCCGAACTCGAACCCTGGTATGAACGTGCCGAGGCGCTGTTCCAGGTCCGCGGCGACGCCGCGCAGGATCCGACTGAGCCCCCGCGCACCCGCCCCTACGGCTTTCCTCCCGTCCCCGACGAGCCATCCATTGCGGCCGTGCGTGGCCGGCTGCGCAAGGCCGGCATCCATCCGTCGAGCCTGCCGCTCGCCGTCGATATCGAGGCCTGGCTGCGCCGCGCACAGACGGGGTGGGATGCCTTCCCGAACACCGGGGCGGGCAAGATCGACGCGGAAGTCGGGCCACTCGCAAAGGCACTGGAGCACCGCCACGTCACCTTGATCACCGGAGCGCATGTCCTGCGGCTGGAAACGGATACGTCCGGGCAAAAGGTGACGACGGCGATCTTCCTGAAGAACGGTATCGAGCACAGGATCTTTGCGGATATCTTCGCCGTGGCCGCCGGCGCGGTGCAGAGTGCCGCACTGTTGCTGCGTTCGGCAAATGCGCCTCATCCGAACGGGCTTGCGAACAGCTCCGACCAGCTTGGCCGCAACTTCATGAACCACAACACCACGGCGATGCTGGCCATCGACCCGTTTCGTGCCAACACAGCCGTTTATCAAAAGACGCTGGCGTTCAACGATTTCTACAACAGGGATCCGCAAGGCAACTTTCCACTGGGAAACGTGCAGTTGCTCGGCCACATCACCGGCAACATCCTCAAGGCCAACACGCCCATGCTGCCGCGCTGGCTGACCGGTCTTATCGCGCGCAACTGTTATGGCTGGTTCCTGACCAGCGAGGATTTGCCCAATCCCGAAAGCCGCGTCGTCGTTCGCGATGGACGGATCGTCATGAACTGGGTTCGCAGCAACATGCAGGCGCACGAGACACTGATAAGAAGAACACGAGCGGTGATGCGCAAGGCGGGATTCCCGATTGTCCTGTCGCGAACCTTCGGCCGCAAGACGACATCGCATCAGTGCGGTACCGCCAAGCTTGGCAACGACGCGAACACATCCGTCGTCTCGCCCGATTGCCGGTCGCACGATATCGCCAATCTGTACATCACTGACGCATCCGTGCTTCCGACATCGGCGGCGGTGAACCCCGCGCTGACCATCGCGGCTCTGGCTTTGAAAGCCGGTGCGGCCATCAGGGGGATGTGAACATGGCAACCCATGGATCCGCTCGCTTTGGAATTGCTCCGCGAAGCGAGACGGTCGTCGGCACCTGCGACTACATCGTCATCGGCGGCGGCGCAACGGGTTGCGTCATCGCCTCGCGGCTGTCCGAAGATAAAGACGTTTCGGTGGTGGTGCTTGAGGAGGGACCGAGCGACGTCAATCCGTACATCCATATCCCCGGGGCCTATTACAAGACCGCCCAGGGGTCGCTCCTGAAGCGCATCGCCTGGGAGCCGACGGACGCTCGCTCGCCCGGCCCCGCGCCGACCATGGTCCAGGCAAGGGTGCTTGGCGGCGGAAGTTCGGTCAATGCGATGATCTACATCCGTGGTGTTCCCTCCGACTACGCGCAATGGGAGGCGCTCGGCGCCAGTGGCTGGGCCTATGACGATGTGCTGCCTTACTTCCGGCGCTCCGAGGACAACAACAGGTTCTGCAACGAAGCCCATGCCGTCGGCGGCCCGCTCGGGGTCTCCGACATCGACCAGATCCATCCGCTGACGCGTGCCTGGCTGCAGGCATGCCAGCAGGCAGGGCTGCCCTACAATCCGGACTTCAATTCCGGCAACCAGGCCGGATGCGGCCTCTATCAGATCACGGCAAGAGGCGGACGGCGCAGCAGCGCGGCGACGGCTTTCCTCAAGCCCGCCCGCCAACGCGCGAACCTGCGGGTCCAGACTCGCGCAAGCGTCAGCCGCATCATCGTCGAGGAGGGCAGGGCGACCGGTGTCGAGTATGTGGTCAGCGGGCGCAAGTGGATCCTGCGCGCAGAGCGTGAGGTGATCTTGTCGGCGGGGGCACTCGCTTCGCCGAAACTTTTGATGCTGTCGGGCATCGGCCCGGCGGATGCGCTGCGCAGACATGGCGTCCGGGTGGAGGCCGATCTGCCTGGCGTGGGGCAGAACCTGCAGGACCATATCGAGATGTCGCTGGTTTACCAGTTGAACGGACCGCACAGCTACGACAAATACAAGAAGCTGCACTGGAAGGCTGCCGCTGGACTGAACTATCTGCTGTTTCGCGGCGGGCCGGCTGCATCGAACCTGATCGAAGGCGGCGCCTTTTGGTGGGGCAACAAGGACGAAGCGATCCCGGATGTCCAGTTCTTCATGGTGGTGGGAGCGGGTATCGAGGAAGGCGTCGATGCCGTTCCGGGCGGCAATGGCTGTACCGTCAATCTTGGCCAGATACGGCCTCGTTCACGCGGCGAGGTCACCCTCAGGAGCACTGATCCTTTCGACAATCCGCGCGTCGCACCGCGATACTTTTCCGACCCCTATGATCTCGACGCCGTCACCGAAGGCACCATGGCCGCGCTCGACATCATGGAGCGACCCGCGATCCAGCGCTATGTCGCCACACGCCACATGCCATCGCCTGCGATGAAGACACGCGCCGACATCCGCGATTTCTGCCGGCAGACCGCGCATGCGGCGCTGCATCCGGCGGGCACCTGCCGTATGGGGCAGGACGACATGGCCGTCGTCGACCCCACTCTTCGCGTTCGCGGCATCGATGGTCTTCGCGTGGCGGACGCTTCAATCATGCCGACGCTGATCTCGGGAAACCCCAACGCCGTTTGCATCATGATCGGCGAGAGGGCCGCGGAATTCCTCAAGGGCTAAGCAAAGCCCGACGGCCGTTGCACAGGACTAGGGAGAATGGATATGAAATCGGATCGCGTTGCTGCCGCAACGCATGGGGCGCCCACGAAAGTCCACGGCCCCGCGGAGGAGAGGACTGTCCAGATTGACAAGGGCGGCCGTGGCCTGGTCGGCATCCTCAACAGGCCCGACACTGCCACCCCACCCGTCGTCCTTATGCTGCATGGTTTCACCGGCCAGAAGAACGAGCTGCCGATCGCGCAATGGGATATCGGCCTGTTCGGCTACACAGCTGCGAAGCTCGCCGAGAACGGCATAGCGACGCTGCGCATAGATTTCCATGGCTCGGGCGACAGCGCCGGCAGGTGGGAGGACACGACCTTTTCGGGACAGATAGAGGACGCGACGCTTGCTTTCGATTACCTCGGTGCCGTGCCCGACATCGACGGCACCCGTGTCGGTGTCCTCGGCTACAGCCAGGGTGGCCTTGTCGGCTCGCATCTTGCCGCCTTGCGTCCGCGGGTGTCGGCGCTCGTGCTGTGGGCGCCGGTCACCAACCCGATGTCGACCTATTCATATCTGCTGGGTGCCTATACCGTCGCAAGCGCGATCGCCGGTGATGCCCGCGAGATCACAACCAAGCTTCAGCAAGGCGGCGAGACGACCCTGAGAGGAACATTCTACAAGGAATTGCCGCTCTTCGTGCCGGCCGGCGCCATAGCGAAATATCCAGGTCCCCTCCGGGTCATCGTGGGTAGCCGCGAAACGGTTGTGACGCCACAGCCCGCGGCAGGACAGTCGCTCCTCAACTATCACGAGGGCATCGACGATCTTGTCGTGATCGATGCGGGTCATGACTGGAACGCGGACACCTCGCCTGAGACCGTGGAAAGCGTTCTTGTACCCCGCACGGCCGAGTGGTTCGCGGAGCATTTATGACCAGCGGATCTTCCAGTTGGAGGACGACACGCACTTTCCCACGCGCAGCTTACTGCCAGGATGCGAGCCAAAGATCTTGAACTCTGCCTTGGGCCTTTAGTGATGAATGATAGGAGAAGATCTTGCGCCTCGAAGAGATGACAGTTGAAGGATTGGCGCACGGTCGCGTCACGGTGGATGGCGACACGGCTTCCATCCATTCGTTCGAGCAGACGGATTGGTTCTTCTCGCCCACGGGAAGGCCACGATCGGCCAATGTCCCGCGGCTGGCCTGGGCGGTCAGCGAACCGGTCTTCTCGCTGTCGGCAAAAGTTTCGGTTGATTTTGCGTCACCATATGACGCAGGGGCCATCTTTATAGAGTCCGATGACGAAAACTGGGCGAAGATCGCTTTTGAGTATTCGGCTGAGTACAGGCCTACCATCGTCAGTGTGGTTACCCGTTATACATCCGATGACTCGGATGGTCCGAACTTCCACGGTGCGTTTGTTTACCTTCGTATTTATTGTGATGGCAAATCCGCAGCCCTCCATTTCTCGGAAGATGGAAAACTATGGAAATTTCTCCGTTGGTTTGAAATTCCCGGCCTGGACAAAAGGCCGCTCAGGGTTGGACTGGGGGCTCAGTCTCCAACCGGGAGAGGCGTGATCGCGGCTTTCAGCGACGTTCGGCTGAATTTTGACGTCATATCCAATCTACGAAACGGCCAGTAGGCGCCCGCTCTCGTTGGATCTACACTTACCGAGGTCAATGTTCTGCCAGCCACAATCCCGGAAGATCGACGAGATCGGCTCGGCTGTACCGATGGTACGGTCGAGCCGATCCTGAGGCTCTAATATGGATATGCCGCAAAGGTGCAATCTGCCATTTGCTCAGGCCGGCGGGCTATTGCTCGCTCTATGAACGGACCTCGGTCATCATCACCACCAACCTGGCGTTTGGAGAATGGTTCGTCGTCTTCCGCGCCGCCGAGATATGTCGGCAGCGCTTCTCAACCGCCTCACCCATCTCTAAGGGATCATCGAGACCGGAAACGAATCCTGGTGCGTCAAGAGCCGCGCCTGATCACCAACAAACTGCCAAGCGCCATCGGCGTTCGCCCGACTGCACAACTTTGTTCAGCTCCGCCCGGGCGAGCGCTGAGACTTTGGCAGTCAGTTCATCGCCGGGGTGCTAGCAAAAGAACTGGGCGGATGGCACATTTGCAAAATGGCGGATGAACCAAAAAGTCCCCTTCGAACGGCATGGAAGGATTACAAAGCGAAGGTTGAGCGCAGAGCGAGCGTGTATCCTTTCGGCCGCAGACGCAAGGACCTGATTGACAAATTGCACGATGAATTCCTTGCGTTGGTTTTACTGTATTTTTTGGGCCAACAACTTGGTCACTTACTACCTTTTTTAGACCACCGCCGCAGGCAATAGCGCGACAAGCGTGCGCGCCACCCGAAGTGTGCGGGCAGTGCCTTCATTGTTGGTCGGTTCGACGCAGCCACCCTCATAATGACTGCTTTGCGCCTCTTCTCGGCCGTAGAGGCGAGCTTTGCCGTTGCCCGAATGCAGACGTCTCCGCCGGCCACCAGTAGGTTGCAGTGCGCCAGAGCGGTCGTCGCTGAATCGATCGCCGGATGACGTGTTTTAGGGTAAACAGCGAAGTTCGGCCGCACCTCGGCTCAGATCGGCCGCCCCTAAGAATGGCCATTCCCGCCCTGTCCCGTTCAGTTGCTGCGCGGCCGCCTTAAGCATTTTGCTGACTTGATCGGCAGGGCCAGCGGCCATGACGATCCGGTCCGGCCGGACAAGCGCCACGGCCCGTTTTGCTGTTGGGCAGAGCGGGGCGACCGTTTTGTGCGTGAAAGCATCTGTGCTGGACAAGCCCTGGTTAGGCTGGGCAATAACGACTTTTCTAGCCCCGAGGCCGGCGAGGATGCGATCCGCATGATCGTCGAGATACTGGTCGAGGTCGGTGTCGAACCCCACAAGGGCGAAGCTGTGCCCGAACACATCGTCACTTCGGTGTTCATTGCCTTGTCGATCGACAAGCCAGACCTGAGGCAACAGGTAACCGGGCTTCGGATAAGCGACGCGGGCTGATTTCAGGAACAGACCACGGCGGTAGCGATTGGCAGGGCGAATGCCCTGTTCTTCCAACAACCCGCGCAGACCGGGAACTTTTCGCAGAAGCTTTATCGTGCCGTGGCTCACAAAGGCGGCGAAGCGGTTGCGGGGCATGATGAGCTTGCCCATCAGGCGGGCAACATTGATCATAGCTTGGCTGTGCGGGCGGCGTTCCGCGTCATAGCTGTCGAGAATATGCATCCCGGCACATCCCTTCACTACAAACGCCAACTTCCATGACAGGTTGGCCGCGTCGCGGAGACCTGAAACCAGACCTTGACCGACGAAGGGTGGCGTGATGTGCGCGGCATCGCCAACCAGGAACACCCGCCCACTTTGAAAGGAATCGGCAGTTCGCGCATGGAAGCGGTAGACGGCTCTGCGCTCGATCTCCATCGCGGCGATTCCACCCCACGGCGCAAGCAGACGGCCGACCTCCTCGTCTCCCTCCATCTGTTGCCGGCCTTCGCCCTTGGCGAGCATGAATTCCCACCTCTGTCGTCCACCCGGTGCGATCATGTGCGGCGTCGGGCGCTTGGGATCGCAGAGGAACTCGACATGATCGATCGGCTCAGGCGCATTCTTCGCATCGACGATGAGCCAGTCCTCGACGAAGCTCTTTCCTTTGAAATCCTGCCCGATCATGGCGCGGACGTTCGAGCTCGCGCCGTCGGCTCCGACCAGATACCGTGTGCAGACGTCGATGACAGACCCGTTGGCCAGCCGTATTTGCACGGCAACGCCGTCATTGCCCTGCCGTAGAGAGATGAGTTCGGTCGCGAGGCTGACGGTGACGGAGTGGGCCTCGCTCAGCCTGCGGCGAAGCGCACGTTCGAGATCAGGCTGATAAAACGTGATCTGCATCGGATGCGTGTCGACTTCGCGCGCCGTGTTGATGCGCGCGAACTCGCCGAAGATCGGCGAGATCATGCGCACGAAAGGTATCCGCACCTGGTCAAAGTCATCGGACCCAAGGCCAGCCGACTGCAGAATTCTCAACGCGTCGAAATCGAAAGCGATCGCCCGCGGCGCTGCGTAAATATCGGGCGCCTTGTCGATGACTAGGGCGGATATGCCGCGTCGGCCCAGCATAAGCGCAAGCGTGGCGCCTACGGGGCCGCAACCCACCACCAGCACATCCGTGCTCAATGGAACGCTGACTTCCATTTCCTTCCTCCCAACGGTCGGGCGGTTCAAACCGGGTCACCGCCTAAACAGAGTTGACTTAATTTGAACAGTGGTGTTCAATATTGTCAATAGATGTTCAGGAGGTACGGGTGAACGACGTCTCGATGGCGCAGGCCAGGATCAACGACGCGGCAATGAGGCTCTTTGCAGAGAAAGGTAGCCCCCAGGTCAGTGTGCGCGAACTCGCCCAAGCTGCTGGGGTCGCCCGCGGCACGATCTACAACAACTACCCGGAGCCGGAGCGATTGTTTGAAGAGATTGCCGTGCGCTTGGCATCGGAAATGCACGAGCGCATCGCCAGAGCCGCCAAGGACACGCGTGACCCGGCCAAGGCGGTCGCCGATGGCTTGCGCCATTTCGTACGCCGGACGCATGAGGAACCCGACTGGGGACGCTTCATTCTGCGCTTCGCCTTTTCCAATGGTGCGCTGCGAAGCATGTGGGAATCCCAGCCAGCCGTCGATCTGATGCACGGTCTTGAGACCGGACGGTTCAGCTTCCATGCCGATCAGGCGCCGTCGGTGCTCGCGATGATCGGCGGCACGGGAATTTCAGCGATGCTGTTGGTGCTCGAAGGTCACAAGACCTGGCGTGAGGCCGGCGCCAACGCGGCGGAATTCGTGCTCCGGGCACTCGGCGTGGACGCGCAAGAAGCGCAGTCGCTCGCGACCGCCGAACTGCCGCCGCTGCCCAAGTAGCGGCGACGTGGTGGGCGTTTTACGGGAGGAGAAAGTCCATGCTGATGTCACTGCAGGACGCTGGCGTCCATCAGGTCGCCGACTTGTCCGATATCAGGGAGTTCGAGCGCGTCCCGCTCGCCGAGAGGCACGTGCCGGCCAGCACATACGAAATGCTATCCAGGGGCGTGGCGATCGCACCGGACTCAACGGCGCTGTCCTTTTTCCTGCGGACGAAAGATTATCGCCACCCGTTCACTTGGACGCACCGGCAGCTTTTTGCCGACATCACGCGCACGGCCAATGCGCTCCGGCGTCTCGGAATTAACCGCGAGGACGTCGTCGCCTTCGTACTCCCCAACCTTCCCGAAACGCATTTCGTGATCTGGGGAGGCGAGGCGGCCGGCATTGCCTTCGCCGTCAATCCGCTGCTTGAGGCGGAGCAGATCGCGGAGCTCCTGGTGGCCGGCAAGGCGAAGTGGCTGGTGACGCTTGAAGCCACGCCGGGCACGAACATCTGGGAAAAGGCGGCCAAGGCCGCAGCCAGAGTGCCGGGGTTGGCGGGAATTCTGACCGTGGGAGTCGGCCCCTATGTCCGCGGCGCGGCGGGACTTGCATTCCGGACGCTGTCGCGGCTTCGAAAGCCGCGAGTCGCCGGACGAGCCTTGCGCATCCTCAACCTGCGCAAGGAGATTGGCCGAGAGCGCGGCGACCGGTTGAATTTCGAGCCGCCGCGAGCGGGAGATATTTCGTCGTATTTCTGTACCGGTGGCACGACCGGCATCCCGAAGATCGCCAAGCGCACGCATTTCTCGGAAGTGTTCGACACCTGGTCGACGCGATCCTTTGTCGGCGAGGCTTTGGGAGCGGGAAAGACGATTTTCTGCGGCTTGCCACTGTTTCACGTCAACGGCCAACTGGTGACGGGCCTCGCTCCCTGGAGCAACGGTGCGCATGTCGTTATCGGCACGCCACAAGGCTATCGCGGCGATGGCGTCATCCGGTCCTTCTGGGAGATCGCCGAACATTACCGCATTTACGTTTTTTCCGGCGTTCCGACCGTCTATTCGGCGCTGCTGCAGCTGCCCATCGCCGGCCGAGACATCTCGAGTATCGGCTACGCTTTCTGCGGCGCAGCGCCGATGCCGGTCGAACTGTTCCGCAGTTTCGAGAAGACCACGGGCATCAAGATCCTGGAAGCATACGGCCTGACCGAGGGGGCTTGCGTCTCCAGTGTCAACCCGCCGGCGGGCGAGCGGCGCATCGGTTCGATCGGGCTGCGCATTCCCTACCAGAAGATGACGGTGGTGCGGCTTGATGAGGTCGGCCAATTCGAAGGCTATGCCGCCACGGATGAGATCGGCGTGCTGGCGATCAGCGGCCCCAATGTCTTTGCCGGCTACGTCAATACCGAACACAATGAAGGGCTTTGGCTGAAGATCGAGGGCGAGCGCTGGCTGAACACCGGCGACCTCGCGCGCCAGGATGCGGACGGCTATTTCTGGCTCACGGGCCGCAAGAAGGAGCTGATCATCCGCGGTGGCCACAACATCGATCCGAAGGTGATCGAAAGCGCCGTGCAGGACCATCCTGCGGTGCAACTCGCCGCCGCCGTCGGCCGTCCCGACCCTCATGCCGGCGAGGTGCCCGTGCTCTATGTCCAGCTCAAACCAGACCACGCCGCTTCCAACGCCGATCTCCTGGCGTATGTGCTCGCGCGCATTCCCGAGCGCGCGGCCCATCCGAAGGCGATCACGGTTCTTCCCGCCCTTCCGGTCACACCAGTGGGCAAGATCTTCAAACCCGCGCTTTCCATGCTGGAGATCGAGTTCGTCGTGCGCCGGGAGGCCGGGGATGCGGGCATCGAGCTGAAGGCGTTGTCGGTCGTTCAGGATGCCAGGCGCGGCCTTCTCGCCAAGGTGACAACGAACGGGGATGCGGGTGCTCTTCGCGAAAAGGTCGGCGGCTACGCCTTTCCTACGGAATTCCTCTAGGGCCCCGAGAAAAAAGGACAACGAGAAATGGCCATCAATCTTGCTCGCTATGAGATCGGCGGACGCCAGCAATGGGGCGTCGTTCACGGCGAAGCCATTACGCCACTCGACGATCGCTATCAGACGACCGCGGCCGTAATCGAGCACGGCGAGGCCGATTGGCTCGCCGCCTCGCGCCGCATCTCCAATGTGTCGCTGCAGGACGTGAGGCTGCTCTCGCCAGTAACTGCGCCAGCTCGGCTGCTGTGCCAGGGCGCGAATTACCGCCAGCACATGATCGAATCCGGGCTCAATCCGGACGAAAAGACCTTCAACATGTTTTTCGAGAAGTCGGACTGCTCGCTCAATGATCCGCATGGCATCGTGCGTAGGCCTGCGCATGTCGCGCTGCTCGACTACGAGATTGAACTGGCACTTGTCTTTCGAAAGGCGATCACCGGACCGGTTACGGTCACGGCCGACAATCTTGCGGAGTATGTCTTTGGCATCACCATCGCCAATGACGTTTCGGCCCGTGACGTGCAGATCCCGCAGACACAGTTCTTCAAGGGAAAGAGCTATCGCGGCTTCTGCCCGATGGGACCCTATCTGACGGTGCTCGACCCCAGTGAATTCCGGTATCTCGACCAACTGGACTTGGTCCTGTCGGTCAATGGCACACAGCGGCAACGCGACAACACGCGTAACCTGGTCTTCAAGCCGGCCGAGACGATCACCGAATTGTCGACCTTCTCGGATGTCGCGCCCGGAGACGTCCTCCTGACCGGAACGCCTTCCGGCTGCGCGTTGCGCATCCCGCCGCCGCTGCTACGCAAGCTCATGCAGCTTGTGCTGCCGGAAAAGAAGCTCTGGGCCGCTTTTCGCAAGGGTCAGGCGCGGCGTCTGCAATACCTGAAATCGCACGACGTGGTCACGGCGCGGATCGCCAGTGCCGACGGGGTCATCGATCTCGGCGAGCAGCGCGTCACCATCGCCGTCTAGGGAGAATATGATGTTGGCCGACCCGCTGTTTCAGCCCCTCACACTGCCAAACGGTACCGTCCTGAAGAACCGCATTGCCAAGGCCGCGATGGAAGAGAACCTCGCGACCGCAGAGCACGCGCCCGGCGATAGGCTCTGGCGCATGTATCGTGCCTGGGCGGAGGGCGGCGCCGGGCTGATTCTGACCGGCAATGTGATGGTCGACGGTCGGGCCATGACAGGACCCGGCGGAGTGGTCGTGGAGGACCGCCGGCACCTCGCAGCTTTGCGCCAATGGGCGGAAGCCGGCCGTTCCTGTGGCGCGCAGTTCTGGATGCAGATCAATCATCCGGGACGGCAGATGCGGGCAAATCTCCGGCAAACGGCGATAGCGCCCTCGGCCGTGCCGCTGGAGCTTGGCAAATACTCGAAGATGTTCGCCTTGCCGCGTGAAATGACGGAGGCCGACATCCGGACCATTCTTGCTCGTTACGTCGAGACAGCGGCAATCGCCGAAGAGGCAGGGTTCACCGGTGTCGAGATTCATGCCGCACATGGCTATTTGCTCGGCCAGTTCCTGTCGCCCCTGACCAACCGACGGACGGACGAATGGGGCGGTTCACTCGACAGTCGTTCACGGCTGCTCATCGAAATCGTCAAGGGTGTCAGACAGCGCGTTTCGCCGGGCTTCTGCGTTGCCGTCAAAATCAACTCTGCTGATTTTCAACGCGGCGGCTTCGACAATGACGACGCCGTTCGGGTGGTCGAGAGACTGAACGATCTCGCCGTCGATCTCGTGGAAGTCTCCGGTGGCAGCTACGAAAGCCCCGCCATGCAAGGCCGCACCGGCGATGAGCGCACTTTGGCGCGCGAGGCCTATTTCCTCGAGTTCGCCAAGGAGATCAGGTCCGTTGCCAAAATGTCGGTGATGCTCACCGGCGGCATCCGTCGCAAAGCAGTCGCCGAGCGTGCCATCAATGAGGGAATTGCAGTCGTCGGGATGGCGACGGCGCTTGCCCTTAGGCCCGACCTGCCCGATGCCTGGCGCCGCGGCGATGCGATCGAGGTGACCGCTCCAAGCGTCAACTGGAAGAGCAAGCCGCTCGCCTCGCTCGCCACGAGATCCATCGTTGATATTCAGATGCAGAGGCTGAGCAGAGGCAGGGCGCCGAGCCGGTGCGTCTTGCCGGCACTGGCACTGCTGCGCGCGCAGGTGCGGACCACGACGCGAACCAGGCAATATGTGGCATGGGCCGAAAGGCAGGCGCGCCAGGGAGAAGCATCATGAACACACGCACGCGAATACCCGTTACGAACCTTCAGCATCACGTGTTCTACGTCACCGACTTGGAGCGATCGAAGGCCTTCTATACCGAGCTCTTCGACCTGCAGTTCTCTGCGCTCAATCATCCCGACAGCAGCGCTGCCATGCGGCTGTCGCAGCAGGAGATGCACTTCTTCTCCTTCGGCTTTCATCACCACGACATCTGCCTGGTGAAGCACCATAAGCTGAGGATGGACAACAATTCGATGCTGCACTTCTCGCTGGTGCTGCGCGACGAGGCCGCATTCAACGAGGTCAGAAGCCGTGCCTTGCGCATGGGACTTCCCATGCGTAAGGGCCGCATGCTCGCCTCGGCGAAGCCTGTTGCACGCGCCTTCAGCGTGCAGGATCCCGACAGCCATTGGATCGAGATCATCGAGGAACACTGACCATGACCACCGCCGCTTTCATTCCGCCGAACGTCATCCCGCCCTTCAAGCAGAAGTTCGGCCCGCTGCTCAAACGCAAATGGTTTCGCGAGCTGGTGCTGCTCTGGCCAACGCTGACCAGGAGGAGGTTCTCGAACAAGACCGAGGACTACGGCGTGTTCAAGCCCTCGCTGGTTTCCCACATCGGCCAGCTTGCGATCTATGTGCAGGACATCGGCCGTAGCCGCGCCTGGTATGAGCAGGTTGCGGGCTTGTCCCACAGCCGCACCTGCGAGCGAGAGCCACACCCGTCTAAGGGGGGCTGGACTGTCCGCTGCTGCTACATGAGCGCGAAGGCGCACGATGAATGTCTCGTCCTGATCGAGCAGCATGACCCGGCAGGCAAGGTTGCCGTACCGTCCGGCATGAGCTTCTTCCACTTCGCGCTGGAAGTAGAGGGGAATCGACTGGAGGATGTCCTGGCATTCTCCGAGCAGCAGCGCGCCACCGGCTTTGCAATCAACTACGGTCCGGTCCGCCACAACAGCGAGCCACCGTTGGGTGACGGGGAAACCGGCGGCAATGTCGCCTGCTATCTCTATGATCCGGACTGGAACAATGTCGAGTTCTGCGGCGCCATGGACACGATCGAGAACTATCGTGCCCGGTATGGCGACAAGAAGGGTTCGGAACGAGCATGATGGCTTGCGGTCCGAAAATGGACAAAGCGCAGATGCTCGACTGGAACGACCTGCGCTTCTTCCTCGCCGTGACGCGAAAGTTCTGAGCGCGATCGGTAAAAGAGTGGTCTAGTCGATCGTGACCGGTCTCGATCCGCTTTATGGCGCGCCGAATATCGCCGATTACCGTACGATGTATTTATCTTTTTATGATCAGTTAGATAGTGTTCGGCCGAATCGGCCGAGACGTTGAAGATGTAACGCGCGTATGCTCCGCCAGATGCTGCCCATCCGCATCCCACCGGCTAGGATGGCGAACCGCCGATTCTGCGCTACAGCCCGATATCCTTAGAATGGCGACGGCAGCAAACGATCCTATTTCGGTCATTGGCGCTTCATGCTGGAGATGTCCGCTTCGGCACGAAGCGACGTTCGAGTAGAACCGTCGTGGCGATAACCCTCGTCGAGTGGTATCGGCGCAGCAGGTAAGTTTACGTTTGTAAATGAGCGTGCCATATTGCCAGGATGAACGAGCTACTCCCCGGAAAAGAAAGCGATCCCAGATTCCAGCGCTCACGCGCGAGTATCATTGGCGCTGTCACGAACCTGGTGGGGGAATTGCCGATCGAGCAGTTATCCATCACTCGCGTCGTCGAGGCGGCTGGGGTAACCCGACCCACATTCTACCAGCACTTTCCTGACGTTCTGTCGGCGGCCCAGGAAGCGGCGTTTGTTCGCCTCGCCGAGGCCTTCCCCGGGCCTTTGGAGCGTCGCGCTGCGGCAACGGAGCCCGACGCTGAACTGCATCGTCGCATCGTCGCTCAGGCAAGTCCGGTCTTCGTTCATCTCGCGGAGCACAGGCCCTTCTATCAGCGGGTGCTCGCGGCGGCAGCGGGCGTCACTTTCTTTGACAAGCTCATCGCATTCGTGGCGTCCCGCATGTTGCCGGAATCCCTCGACGCCGGTGAACGCGCCCGAGGGTTCCAGGAGGACCTGACGACCGTGATGGCTTCGGGGATGACCTGGTTGGTAGTACGCTGGGTTTCGAACGGCGCGCTTCAGCCCTCGTCGCCTGCCCAGATGGCCACGCAAGTGGCTGATATTGCTATGGCATTGCGACCAGAACCGGATCTGGACAGCCGAAATGCAGATCAGTGCCCCACAGCACTTGATTTACAAACGTAAAATAGATATGTCTTGCCCAGTAGCGCTGAGCTACCCCCGAACCAAGGAGGTCATGATGACCAAGTCGGAGCAAGATATGACCCTTAATGCCCTTCCCGCCGCTATTCGCCAGAGGATTGACGAGGCGATCAGCGATGCCTCGGTCGCGCTCAAGCTATTCGTTGCCAAGCGCCTCGCGGACCCCGCTATGGTTGCATCGCATCGTGTTACCAAAGCCGGACGCATCGGCCTCAAGAGCGGACAGGTGTCGGAACTGACCCTGATCGCGCCGCTAAAGCAGGGGGGCGCGGAACGGCTCAAGAAGTTCTTTGCGTTGATCGACCAGAATCTCCAAGGCGCCGGCCAGGTCGGCACGCTGCACAACATGCGCTTCGTCTTCCTGGAGAACGAAACCAAGCTGCTGTTTGCCACCGCCTATGACGGCGAGTGGGACCCATATATCGACGACTTCGCAACGCTCATCCCCGAGATGATGGACTACATCTTCGGCAACATCGAAGGCTGGCCGGGCATCCACTCGCCCGACGTCAAGGCCTTCATCGAGCGCTGCCAGATTCCGGCCGCGGCGTGGTTCGTCGCCGATCCCGACATTACGGTTGCCGAGGCCGACCGCCTGCGGCGTCAGGACAAGGCGGTGCGGAACTTTCTCGGCAACCTCAACTGAGCGAGCACTGAAAAATGGTGTTCGAGGGGATCAAGGCCTGGTTCGGCGTCGACATCGAGTTCGACAAGGTCCAGGCCGCCATCGTGCGCATGCGTCCGGAACCCTATTTCGGCACGCACGCGCTGCTCGAAATTCGCGATGCACGCGGTGGCCGTGAGGTGCTGAGGCGGCTTGCCGAACGGGTAACGTCGGCGGCCGACTGGGACAAGCCACGCGCGGCGTGGACGTCACTGGCGATCACCTATCCCGGCCTCGTTGCGCTGGGAGTGCCTGAGTCATCGCTTGCGAGCTTCCCCGAGAATTTCCGCGAGGGCATGGCCAAGCGGGCGGGGGCGCTGAGAGACGGAGGCCCCAATGCGCCCGCCAACTGGGAGCAGCCGTTCGGCACCGGCAGGGTGCATCTGGGCCTGTCGGTCTATGCCGGCAGCGAGGCAGCCTGGCGTTCAGAAGTCGCCGCCTACGAGGAAAGGCTCGCCGAAGTCAGCGGGATCGAGGTGTTGGGCCGACAGGATTTCGGCGCTCAGCCGGATAGTGTCAACGCCTTCGGCTACAAGGACGGCTTCACCCAGCCCAAGGTGCAGGGCGGCAGGGTTTCCGGCTTTCCCGGCGACGGGCGCGAGATCAAGGCCGGCGAGTTCATCTTCGGATACCCGTCTGAAACCGGCCGCCCGCTCCTCATGCCGGCGCCCGATGAGCTGGGACGCAACGGGACATTCCTTGTGTTCCGCAAGTACTACTCGCATGTCGCGGCGTTCAATCGCTTCATCCATGCCAATGCCAAGACGGAGGCGGAGCGCGAGCTGCTCGCGGCCAAGATTGTCGGACGGTGGAGGAGCGGTGCGCCACTCGCGCTTTCGCCCGACAAGGACAATCCGGCTACTGGAGAGGACCCGAGCCGCAACAACGACTTCACTTACGCCGATGACCCGCGGGGCTTGAAGACCCCGCTCAGTTCGCACATCCGGCGCATGAACCCGCGCGACACCAAGCTCAAGGCTCTGAGCGATGTGAACATCCGCCGCGTGATCCGGCGCAGCACCACCTACGGCACGCACCTGAACAAGAGTGTGCTGGTCGATGACGGGCAGCCGCGCGGCCTCGACTATCTCGCCATCGGTGTCCGCGCGATCGATACGCTCGAGTTCCTGCAGAGCGAGTGGATCAACTCGGGCAACTTCATGGGCGTAGGGCAGGAAAAAGATCCGATGATCGGGCTCCAAGGCAAAGACGGAACGTTCACCGTGCCCGGCGTCCCACCGCGCTACCTGCGCGGCATCGAGACCTTCAACACGCTGCTCGGCGGCGAGTACTTCTTCATGCCGAGCATCCCGGCGATCCGCTGGCTCGGCGATCTCAAGAACTAGGAGGCCAGGATGGCCAATCAATACGTACGCTACTCTCCTTCGCTTGAGCGCAAGGAGCCGGACGAGGATGCGATGATCGCGCGGATCGTTGAGTCGATGTCCAGGGCCAACGTCGAGGTCTACAAGAAGCATCGGCATGGCTTGCGGGACGCGCACGCCAAGAGCCACGCCGTGCTGGCCGGGGAGGTGCGCATCCACGAGGGGCTGCCGGAACACGCTGCGCCGTGGACAGGCGAGAAGCTGTTTCGATGCCATCCGAGGATCATCAGCGCTGCGACATGCTCTCTGGATGAGGAAGGGTTGGCCTTTGGCATGCGCAACGGGTGCGACTCACCGTACCGCCGCAAAATGGTGCTAGTCGGCGACAGGATCGGTACTGTGCTTCGCTGCCTGCCACCAGAAGCAATTGCATCTCGAATGACACAGGAGGTGGCAATCGCATAATTGGCGCATCGCCGGCCTGCGACGCGCAGATTTTGGTTGTCGACGACATGCTGGGCTTGTTGAAGCTTTCCGGCCGAATGTCGTCAACCAAGAGCAGCCGAACCTGCCATTCCGCGGCTTGCGCGCGAGGCGCAAGAGCGGAGCTTTCCGGCTGCTGCAACTGATGGCCCGGCGAACGACCAAGGTTGCAGCCGTTGCGCTCGCCAACAAGATTGCCCGGATGGTCTGGGCCTTGATGACCAGCGGTGAGCGCTACAGGGAACCGGTCATCGCATAAACAAGGCGAGCAATCGCCGACGATAAGAAAAGTACCGTCACCCGCACTTTACTTCCAGCGGTACTTTTTAGATGTTTAACGTCTTCCGCGGCGCCCCGCTCCTGGTTCAGATATTCATCTTCTACTACGGCCTCGGCGAGGTCAGCCTCGTCAGGGACAACGCCGTCTTGTGGAGGGTCATCAGTGATGGCTCGCGCTGCGCCGTACTGGCACTGGCGCTCAACACCGCAGCTTATACGTCCGAGATTTTGCGGGGAGGGTTGATGTCGATGCCAGTCGGCCTTGTCGAAGCTGCCCAGGCTTGCGGCATGTCGCGAGTTCTGCGCTTTCGCCGCATCGAGTTCCCGCTCGCGATCCGCCTCATCCTTGTGGTCAAGGGCACGAGCTTGGCCTCCACGATCACCGTGCTGGAAATCACCGGCTACGCCAAGCGGCTCATGAGCCAGACTTTCGCGATCTTTGGTCGCCGCTGCGCCTAAGGAATCGAGAGAAGAAGACTCTCTACGCAGAGCAGGCTTTGCCCAGGCGAGTACCGTCGAAGTCAGATCAGACCCTGGGTTGAGGCCTATCATCAGGACTGACTAAAGTTGCCGTCGAGCAGCCCGCAGGACGCCGATTTTCTCAGCATTGTGGAAAAATCGGAAGATAATTCCTTATCTCTATAGATTTTGTCGAATATCGTCTGCCCCGGTTTGGAAGTGGCCCAATGCGGAAGCAAGGCCTGGGAGATTGACGAGTTGGCACGGCTATCAGTTCTAGGAATATCGGGTGGCGTCAGCACGCCGTCGCGGACCACGGCGGTGGTGAACGCGCTGGTCAAGGCGATCGCGCAGCGCCTCCCGTCGGATACCGGCCTCATCGAAATCACCGAGGCAGCGCCATCGCTTTTCGCCGGGCTTTCCCGAGGTACGCTCGGTCCGTCTGGCGAAGCCATCGTCCAGCGCGTTGAGAAGGCCGACCTGCTCGTGGTCGGGACGCCCGTCTACAGGGCTTCCTATACCGGCGCCCTCAAGCATCTGTTCGATCTCGTCGATCATCGCGCGTTGGCCGGCAAGACCGTGCTTCTCGCCGCGACCGGCGGCAGCCCCTACCATGGTCTCGTCCTCGAGCATCAGCTCAGGCCGCTGTTCAGTTTCTTTGGCGCCGTCACTGTACCGACAGGTGTCTATGGCGCGCCCGACGATTTCGTCGGCGCCGAAATCGTCGGTGCGGCGATCAGCGAACGCATTTCGCGCGCCGCCTCCGAAGCGGCTTCACTGCTCAATTCCAACCAAGCAAATGCTGCCGTCGCCGCGCGCGTCGGCTGAGCCAACGAAAAAGGGAACAACGACATGACGTCTCATTCCGACGGCCTCAAATTCGCCTACTGGGTTCCGAACGTCTCCGGCGGCCTGGTCATCTCCAACATCGAGCAGCGGACCGGCTGGGACATCGACTACAACCGCAAGCTCGCCCAGATCGCCGAGGCCAACGGCTTCGACTATGCGCTGAGCCAGATCCGTTTCACCGCAGGCTACGGCGCTGACAACCAGCACGAATCCGTGTCGTTCAGCCACGCGCTGCTGGCCGCGACCACGAAGCTGAAAGTCATCGCGGCGATCCTTCCCGGTCCGTGGAATCCGGCGCTGGCCGCCAAGCAGATCGCCACCATCAATCACCTGACCAATGGCCGCGTCGCCGTCAATGTCGTCAGCGGCTGGTTCCGCGGCGAGTTCGCCGCCATCGGCGAGCTCTGGCTCGACCATGACGAGCGTTATCGCCGCTCTGAGGAATTCATCCGCGCGTTGCGCGGCATCTGGACCGAGGACAATTTCACGCTCAAGGGCGATTTCTACCGCTTCACCAACTACTCGATGAAGCCGAAGCCGATCGATCCCCAGCCCGAGATATTCCAGGGCGGCTCGTCGCGCGCCGCGCGTGACATGGCCTCCCGGGTGTCCGACTGGTATTTCACCAACGGCAACACGCCCGAAGAGATCAGGAAGCAGGTCGACGACATCAAGGCCAAGGCGAAGGCCAATGGCCACAAGGTGAAGATCGGCGTCAACGCCTTTGCCATTGCTCGCGAAACCGAGGCGGAAGCACGCGCAGTGCTGGACGAGATCGTCGCCAAGGCCAATCCCGAAGCGGTGCAGGGCTTTGCCGACCAGGTCAAGAACGCCGGCAAGGCCTCGCCGGAAGGCGAGGGCAACTGGGCGAAGTCGTCCCTCGAGGATCTCGTTCAATACAATGACGGCTTCCGCAGCAATCTCATCGGCACGCCGGAACAGATCGCCGAACGCATCCTCAAGCTCAAGGATGCCGGCGCCGATCTGATCCTGCTCGGCTTCCTGCATTTCCAGGAAGAGGTCGAGTTCTTCGGCAAGCGCATCATCCCGCTGGTGCGCGAACTGGAAGCGGCGCGCGCCAGGGAGCTTGTCGCCGCCGAATAGGCCAGGCGCGGCCTGCGAGCCGAGCACTCCATCAAAATCAGGAACGTGTCATGATTGGTGCTTCGCTGGGAGCCGCCATATACGAGCGTGCGCCCGAAATCTCCGGCATTCTTGCTGGCGCCGCTTCCGTCGAGGCGCGCCCGGCGCGCCTGTCGGCAAAGGCCGATGCGATCCTGGCCCTGGGCGGGATCGGCATTTCCTTCGGCGGCGTCACGGCGCTGAGCAATGTCGATCTCGAGGTCAAGAGCGGCGAGATCCGCGCCGTGATCGGTCCCAACGGCGCCGGCAAATCCTCGTTGATCAACATCATCAGCGGTCTCTATCACGCCGACCACGGCAAGATCGCGATCGCCGGCCAGTCATTCTCCCGGGTGCCGGCGAGCCGGCTGGCACGTCTGGGCGTCGCGCGCACCTTCCAGAACCTGGCGCTGTTTCCCGGGCTTTCGGTGCGCGACAACATCGCGTCGGGTCGCGTCCACACCAGGCGCGCCAGCTTCGTCGAACATATTGCGGGCCTGCCACGCGCCCGGCGCGAAGATGCGGGAATAGCCGAAAAGGTCGACCAGACAATCGCCTTCCTGCATCTGGAGGCCATCGCCGATCGTCTGGTCGCGACGCTTCCCTACGGCTTGCAGAAGCGGGTCGAACTGGCGCGCGCGCTGGTCGCCGAGCCGAAGATCCTGCTGCTCGACGAGCCGATGGCCGGCATGACGGCGACCGAGAAAGCCGAGATGGCCGGCTTCGTGCGCGCCGCGCGCGACCGGCACGGCGTCACCATCATCCTGATCGAGCACGATATCGGCGTCGTCATGGGCCTCTCCGACCGCGTCGCCGTGCTCGACTACGGCCGCAAGATCGCCGACGGCACGCCGGCCGAAGTGCGCGTCGATCCGGACGTGATCCGGGCCTATCTCGGTACCGCCGAAGGCGAAGACGGCGAGGGCATCTGATGAGCTACTATGATTTTCTCTTCGTCATCGAGGTACTGGTCGGTGGCTTGCTGTCAGGCGTCATGTACTCGCTCGTCGCCATTGGCTTCGTGCTGATCTACAAGACGTCGGGCGTGCTGAACTTCGCGCAAGGGTCGATGGTGCTGTTCGCGGCACTCACCTTCGTCAGCCTGGTCGAACGCGGCATCCCGTTTGGGCTTGCGCTGCTGATCACCTTCGCGGTCATGGTCGCGCTGGGTTTTACCATCGAGCGAACCGTGCTCAGGCCGCTGGTCAACCGCTCGCCGATGACGCTGTTCATGGCCACGCTTGGCCTGTCCTACATCATCGAGGGTGCCGCCCAGCTGATCTGGGGCACGCAGGTGCATGGGCTCGATCTCGGCATCGACGACACGCCCTTCGAAGTCGGCGGCATCCTGATCTCGTCGTTCGATCTGCTCGCGGCCGGCATTGCCGCGGCGATGGTGGCTGGCTTGAGCGCCTTCTTCTACTGGACCCGGATCGGGCTGGCGTTTCGCGCCGTCGCCGACGACCAGTTCGCGGCCCTTGCCGTCGGGCTTCGGCTGCCGCGGATCTGGGGAACGGTGTGGACGGCCGCAGGCTTCGTGGCGCTGGTCGCCGGACTGCTGTGGGGTGCGCGCCTCGGCGTCCAGTTCTCGTTGTCGCTGATCGTGTTGAAGGCGCTGCCGGTGCTGGTGCTTGGCGGCTTCGATTCCATCCTTGGCGCCATCGTCGGCGGCCTGATCATCGGCGCCAGCGAAAAGCTCGCCGAGGTCTATCTCGGACCCTTCGTCGGCGGCGGCATTGAAGGCTGGTTTGCCTATGTGCTGGCGCTGGTCGTGCTGCTGGTGCGTCCCTCCGGCCTGTTTGGCCAGAAAACCGTTGAAAGGGTCTGACCGATGGCCGTGCAAGCGCTCGATGCCGCAAGGGCTCCTATCGACTGGCTGAAATTCGCACGGAAATTCGCTTGCCGGCCGTGCTGATCGTTGTCGCCTACGGCCTGATCCCGGCCTATGCCTCGAGCTATCTGGTCGAGGCGATCCTGCTGCCGTTCCTGGCGCTCAGCCTGGCGGCGGTCGGCCTCAACCTCTTGACCGGCTATTGCGGCCAGCTTTCGCTGGGCTCCTCGGCATTCATGGCGGTGGGTGCCTTCGCCGCCTACAATTTCAATCTGCGGGTCGAAGGCCTGCCGCTGGCGGCAACCATGATCCTGGCCGGGATTTCGGCCGCTGGCATCGGTGTCATCTTCGGATTGCCGAGCCTGCGCCTGCGCGGCTTTTATCTCGCCGTCTCGACGCTCGCCGCCCAGTTTTTCGTGCAGTGGGCGCTGACCAAGTTCGGCTGGTTCTCCAACGACAATCCGTCAGGGGTGATTTCCGCGCCGCACCTTGGCGTTGCCGGGTTTTCGCTCGACGGCGCCACCGGCCGCTATTTGCTTTCCGTCACCACCGTCATCGTGCTGACGGCGCTGGTCTGGCGCCTGGTCAACAGCGCCACCGGCCGCAATTTCATCGCCGTGCGCGACAACGAAACCGCCGCGCGCGTCATCGGTGTGCCGGTGCTGCGGACCAAGCTGCTGGCGTTCGCCATTTCGTCCTTCATCATCGGCGTTGCCGGCGTGCTGTGGGCCTTCACCTATCTGCGCACCGTCGAGCCGGCCGGCTTCAATCTCGACCGCTCGTTCCAGATCCTGTTCATCATCATCATCGGCGGGCTGGCATCGATACGCGGCGCCTTTCTGGGGGCGGCGTTCATCGTCGTCTTCCCGCTTTTCCTGTCCCGGTTCGGCGCCTTCGTGTTCGGCGGCCTGTTCGATTCAGGCGTGCTCGATATGAGCCAGCGCATCGTGCTTGGCGCGCTCATCATCATTTTCCTCATCGCGGAACCGAACGGGCTGTCGGCCCTCTTCGACCGCCTGAAACGACGGATCGGCTCAAGGTCCAGCTGAGCGCCGCTCGACATTCTCTCACGGACCCAAAACCTCAGGAGACGCAACTCATGACCTTCTTCAGTCACCTCAAGAAAGCGGCGATCGCCACCGCTTTCGTGCTCGGCGCGACAGCCGTGCACGCCGACGAACAGTATTTCCCGCTGCAGAGCTACCGCGTCGGCCCCTATGCCGCCGGCGGCACCGGCTTCTTCGGCGGCTTCATCGACTACCTCAACCTGATCAACATCCGCGACGGCGGCGTCAATGGCGTCAAGCTGACCTGGAGCGAGGGCGAAACCCAGTACGAAGTCGAGAAGGGCGTCGAGGTCTATGAGCGCCTGAAGAGCAATCCCGGCATCGCCGCCTGGAACCCGCTCTCGGTCGGCATCGCCTATGCCATGATCGACCGCATCACCGACGACAAGGTGCCGCTGATCACCATCAACCACGGCCGCACCGACACCACCGACGGGCGCGTGTTCCCCTACGTCTTCCCGCTGCTGCTCAATCCCTACAGCGAGACGTCGGGCATCGTGAACTACATCGCCTCCAAGGAAGGCGGCCTCGACAAGCTCAAGGGCAAGAAGATCGTCGTGCTCTATCACGGCTCACCCTACGGCAAGGAGACGATTCCCATCTATGAGCTGCTGTCGCAGAAATACGGCTTCGAACTGTCGCAGATCGAGGTTCCGCATCCGGGCAACGAACAGCAGGCGCAGTGGCTGACCATCCGTCGCGAGCGTCCCGACTATGTCGTCCTGCGCGGCTGGGGGGTGATGAACCCGGTTGCGCTGAAGACCGCGCAGAAGACCGGCTTCCCCGTCGATCACATCATCGGCAATGTCTGGTCGAATTCGGAAGAAGACGTCATCCCCGCCGGCGACGCCGCGAAGGGCTACACCGCCATCACCACCCAGGCTTCGGGTGAGCAGTATCCGGTGGTCCAGGAGATCGTCAAAACCGTCTATGGCGCCGGCAAGGGCAATCTCGAGGACAAGAGCCGCATCGGCTCGGTCTACCACAATCTCGGCATCGTCAACGGCATCCTCAATGTCGAAGCCATCCGCATTGCGCAGGCCACGTTCGGCAATCGCACGCTGACCGGCGATGAGGTTCGCTGGGGCTTCGAACACCTCAAGCTCGACCCGGCGCGCGTCGAGGCGCTCGGCGCCAAGGACCTGTTCCACTCGATCAACGTCTCCTGGGACAATCACGAGGGTGACGGCTACGTGACCTTCCAGCAGTGGGACGGCAAGAAGTGGAACGTCGTGTCCGACTGGATCGCGCCGGACTGGAAGCTGCTGCGCCCGATCATCGAGAAGTCGTCCGAGGCCTATGCCAAGGAAAAGGGCCTCAAGATCCGCACGGCCGAAGACGCCGATGCGGTGGTCAGCAACTGAGTTTGACGAACTCACGGCCGGCCCACGGGCCGGCCGTGCCATCCATCTTCGCAGCGGAGTTATCGATGTCCAGCCCGGAAAATCCGATCCTGTCGGTCAGCCGCGTCGAGGCCGTCTACAACGGCGCCATCGCCGCTTTACACGGCGTCGACCTGACGGTCGGCAAAGGGGAGATCGTCGCGCTGCTCGGCTCCAATGGCGCCGGCAAGACGACGCTGTTGCGCGCCGTATCCAATCTTCTGCCGGCCGAACGTGGTTCCGTCACCGCCGGCCGGATCATTTTCGATGGCGAGGATGTTTCCAGGGCAAGCCCCTCGCACCTCGTTCGCAAGGGCCTGGTCCAGGTTCTCGAGGGCCGGCACTGTTTCCGGTCACTGACGGTCGAGGAGAATCTTCTGACCGGCGCGTTGGGACGCTCGTCCTCGCGCGTTGGCGTCAAGGCCGACCTTGAGCGTGTCTATGCGCTGTTTCCGAGGCTTCTCGAGAAGCGGCGCACGCGGTCCGGCCTCACTTCGGGCGGCGAACAGCAGATGACGGCGATCGGTCGCGGGCTGATGTCGCGGCCGAAACTCTTCGTGCTCGACGAGCCATCGATGGGGCTGGCGCCGCTGATCGTCGACGAGATATTCAGCGCCTTGAAGCGGCTCAATCAGGACGAGGGTCTTTCGATCCTTGTCGCCGAGCAGAATTCGGCGGTGGCGCTGAAATATGCCGACCGCGCCACCGTGCTCGAAAACGGAAAAAGCGTGCTGGAAGGGTCGGCGGCAGACCTGCGCCAGCGCGACGACATCAAGACCTACTATCTCGGCGGCGCGCCGCTCCCATTGCAACACTTTCCCCAGGAGACAGCAGCATGACCATCCAATCCAAGCAGCCGTCCGACGCGCGCGTCGCCGTGCCTCCGGTCGAGCGCCCGTCGGCCAAGGCGCATGTCATCAAGACTGATGCCGAGGCGATCGTGATCGCAGAAAAACTGGCGATCGAGTTCGCCAGGGAAGCCTCGAAGCGGGACCGCGAGCGCATCTGGCCGAAGGAAGAGCTCGACGCGTTTTCGCAGAGTGGCCTGTGGTCGATCAATGTGCCGAAGGCCTATGGCGGGCCGGAGGTCTCCTATGTCACGCTGTCGAAGGTGATCACCATCATCTCCGCGGCCGATCCCTCGCTCGGCCAGATCCCGCAGAACCATCTCGGCGTCGTCGCCGCCATCCGCACGGTCTCGGATGAGGCGCAGAAGAAGCTGCTCTTTGCCGAGGCGCTGTCCGGCACGCGCTTCGGCAACGCGTTTTCCGAGTTCGGCTCCAAGCGCGCCGCCGACTTCGAAACCAAGTTCGTCGATGCCGGCGACCATGTCGTCGTCAACGGCCAGAAATTCTATTCGAGCGGTGCGCTGCTCGCCCATCTGGTGCCGATCGTGGCGCTCGATGACGAGGGCCGCGCCTGGTATGCCATCGCCGATCGCGGCGCGCCCGGACTGACCGTCATCGACGACTGGTCGAGCTTCGGCCAGAAGACGACGCTCTCCGGCACGGTTCTGCTCGACAATGTGAAGGTACCGAAGACGCATCTCGTCCCCGGCTACAAGGGCTACGACAAACCGACAGCCGACGGCCCCATCTTCCAGATCATCCAGGCCGCGGTCGACCTCGGCATCGCCAAGGCAGCGATCGACGAAACGGTCAGCTTCGTGCGTACCAAGTCGCGCGCGTGGATCGACAGCGGCGTCGATCATGCCTGGCAGGATCCCTATACGATCCAGGCGATCGGCGACCTTCGCCTGCGCGCCAATGCAGCCGAGGCGGTTCTGGAAAAGGCCGGCCTTGCGGTCGATCGTGCGGTGGCCGACCCCAACGAGAAGACGGTCGCCGAAGCCCAGATCGCGGTTGCCGAATCCAAGATCCTCACCACCGAGATCGCCATCAACGCCACCAACAAGCTGTTCGAACTCGCCGGCACGCGATCCACACTGGCCGAGCACAATCTCGACCGCCACTGGCGCAATGCCCGCACCCACACGCTGCACGATCCGGTGCGCTGGAAATACGCGATCTTGGGCAACTATTACCTGAACGACGTTAACCCGCCGCTCCACGCCTGGAGCTGAGCGGGAACGCCGTAAAGTCACAAAGGACTATTCATGAGCACTGCCACCCCCGACAGGATCAAGGCCCTGTGGTTTCTCCCGACACATGGCGACAGCCGCTATCTCGGC
Source organism: Mesorhizobium sp. P2_D6 (assembly GCF_056404315.1). Lineage (NCBI taxonomy): Bacteria > Pseudomonadati > Pseudomonadota > Alphaproteobacteria > Hyphomicrobiales > Phyllobacteriaceae > Mesorhizobium > Mesorhizobium sp. P2_D6. Next base: position 45,111 of record NZ_JBFUEG010000024.1, read on the forward strand.
ACCTCCGAGGGCGGCAGGGCGGTCGACCTGCCCTATCTCACGCAGGTGGCCAAGGCGGCCGACGCCATCGGCTACTATGGCGCGCTGCTGCCGACAGGGCGCAGTTGCGAGGACAGCTGGGTGGTGGCGTCGGCGCTGGCGCCGCTGACGCAGCGGCTGCGCTTCCTCGTTGCCGTCCGTCCCGGACTGCAGTCGCCGACGCTTGCCGCGCGCATGACCTCGACGCTCGACCGCATTTCGGGCGGACGGCTGCTCATCAATGTCGTCACCGGCGGCGATCCGGTCGAGAACAAGGGCGACGGCATCTTCCTCAGCCATGACGAGCGCTATGAGGTGACGCGGGAATTCCTCGACATCTACAAGGCGGTGCTGCGCGGCGAAACCGTCGCCTTCGAAGGCAAGCATTTCCGCATCGAGGATGGCCGCCTGCTGTTCCCGCCGGTGCAGACGCCGCACCCGCCGCTCTATTTCGGCGGCTCGTCGGACGCGGCCAATGCGGTCGCCGCCGAGCAGATCGACAAGTATCTGACCTGGGGCGAGCCGCCGGCGGACGTCGCGGCCAAGGTCGAGCATGTGCGCGGCCTCGCCGAGAAGGCCGGCCGCGACGTGAGCTTCGGCATCCGATTGCATGTCATCGTCCGCGAAACCAATGACGAGGCCTGGGCCGATGCCGACCGGCTGATCAGCCGCCTCGACGACCAGACCATCGCCGAGGCGCAGAAGGTTTTCGCGCGCATGGACTCGGTCGGTCAGTCGCGCATGAGCCGCCTGCATGGCGGCAGCCGCGACAAGCTCGAGATCAGCCCGAACCTGTGGGCCGGCGTTGGCCTGGTGCGCGGCGGCGCCGGCACCGCCTTGGTCGGCGATGCGGCGACGGTGGCGGAACGGATCGACGAATACCGGCGCATCGGCATCGATACCTTCATCCTGTCCGGCTATCCGCATCTGGAGGAAGCCTATCGCTTCGGCGAACTGGTGCTGCCGCTGTTGCCGCTCGATCACGAAATCTCGACGCGGCCGACGACCGTGAACATGGGACCGTTCGGCGAAACCGTGGCCGGCGATCATCGCCCGTCGGCGCTGCGCGCGAGCCAATCTTGAGCGCTTCCCACTTGGCCAGCAAACCGGCGGTCGCCATCATCGGCGGCGGCTTTACCGGCGCCGCAACCGCCTTTCACCTGGCGCGGCTGTTGCCGACTGGTGTGGCCGATATCGTGGTCGTCGAACCGCGCGGGGCGCTCGGCCATGGCCTGGCCTATTCCACGGCCGATCCTTCGCACCGCATCAACGTGCGGGCGTCCAGGATGACGCTGATCTGCGCTGATACGGGCCATTTTTCCGACTGGCTGGAGCAGACCGGCGCCATTCTGGACGATACGCAGGCCATCGCCGCCAGCGGCGCGATCTACCCGCAGCGCCGGATCTTCGGCCGCTATGTCGAAGCCCACCTGCAGCCGTTCCTGGAGAGCAAGGCGATCCGCCATGTCAGGGCCGAAGTTGCTTCGGTGGAGCGCAGTGGCGAGGGCTACCGGCTCGTCCTGTCCGATGGCGCAACGCTTGCCGCCGATGCTGTGGTGATCGCGGCGACGCATCCATTGCCGGCGCTGCCGGCGCCGCTGCGCAGCGTGGCCGCCGCCGCCGGGTTGGTGGGCAATCCCTACGATCTCGAACGGCTGCAGGCGATCGGCCGCGACGACCATGTTCTTATCGTCGGCACCGGGCTGACCTCGGCCGACGTCATCGCCACGCTCGATCGCAGAGGTCATCGCGGCCGCATCGTTGCACTGTCGCGCCATGGCTATCGCTCGCATGTGCAGGCTGCGATGCAGGGCGACCCGCTTGGCGACTTCACCAGCCCGCCTTCACACAGCGCGACAGAGCTGCTCCGGCGCATCCGGGCAACGATCGCGACCGCGACGCGACAAGGCGAAGACTGGTATCCGGTCCTCGACGGCGTCCGGCGTCAGGGGCAGTTGATCTGGCAGGCCTTGCCGCTTGCCGAGCAGCGACGCGTGGTGCGCCATCTTCGCGCGCTCTGGGACGTGCATCGCTTCCGCATCGCGCCGCAGGTAGCGGCCGTGCTGGATCGCCGCCTTGCCGAGGGCACGCTCGCTTATCGCGCCGCATCGATTGTCGAGGCCGAGGAGGCCGACGGGCGCATCCGCGTCACCCAGCGGCCAAGGCGCCAACACAAGCTCATCGTCGAAGCGTTCGACAGCGTGATCGTGACGACCGGGCCGGCGCATGCCGATATTCTTCGAACCAACACGGCGATTGCCACCCTTGGACATCTGGGCCTGGTTCGTCTTGACCCAACCGGCCTCGGTGTGGAGACCGACAGACAGGGCCGCGCGGTCGGCGCGTCAGGTCACGCGGCCGACAATATTTTCATCAGCGGGCCACTGGCGCGCGGCAGCGTCGGCGAGCTGATGGGAATTCCCGAGGTCACCGCGCATGCCGAGGGCATCGCTGCCGAAATTCACCAATGGTTGGGAGACCAGACGGTGTTGCGTCGCAAGGCGTCGTGACACTGCAAACACGATGAGGTTACCCAGATGACACTGACCGAACGCATTTTCCTGGATGAAACCCGGATCCCGCTGAAATTCGCGATGCGACATCTGGCCGGAGCCGTCTCCGTGGTGACTGCAGGTATTGGCGACGAACGGACGGGCGCAACGATTACCACGGCCCACTCCTTGTCGGTCGAACCCGAGGTGATGGTCGTCAGCATCAATCTGAGCTCGTCGACATGGACAGCCATCAGCCGGCATCGGCATTTCTGCGTTAATGTGCTGCGCGCCGACCAGATCGCGATTGCCGATCGTTTTGCTGGCCGCGGCGGCCTCAAGGGTTCGGCGCGTTACGAAGGAGCGCGCTGGTCCAGCCATGCAACCGGCGCGCTGGCACTCGAAGGTGCGCTTGCCGCGGTCGACTGCACGGTCGAGGACACCATCATTCGCCACAGCCACGCGCTGATCCTCGGCAGCGTCCGGCATGTGGCGAGCGGAGAGCCCGGTCCGGCACTGATCTATCACCACGGCGCATACCAACGTCCGCTTTGAATGGCGATCACAAGTCTGGCATAGTCCAAGCCCTCGAGTTTTGCGAAGACGCGCGGCCGTTGGCTCGCGGAACCATACGGGAAGATTTCTGATTTTGGCCCACGAAAAAGCCAATGAAATCAACGACCTTAACACGCTCTCCGGGCTCACCATGATCATTGATTTTGCAATGAAATAATGCCCTAATTGCTGTGGTTGACGGTACTTTTCGAGACGGCAGACGACGCTTGGTCGAGACTCAAAAGTGCAAAATTCGTCCGATTGGTCCCGATAGTTGGCGAAACCTCAGAATTTTTTTTGTGGCAATTTTCCCTTTAAAAGCAATAGCGTAGTTTTTTGACGGCTCCAGTGTCGATCTCTTCAAGGTGATCGCCAGCATTCGGCTACTACAATATGGGGTCACTGAGTTCGCTTGTTCGGCCTCGGCGGAACGGTACGGGAAGCGAGGGCTTCAGTTTTGGCTCACGAAAAAGTCAATGAAATCAAAGATTCTAGCCCGGTCCGAATTGACAGCCTCTTCTTGAAGGCTAACGGCTAGATCACCGTTTCTCCTCCATCGACAACCAGAATCTGGCCCGTCATATACGAGGAGCGGTCAGACACCAGAAACAGCACTGCCTCCGCGATTTCCTCGACGCTTGCCCAACGGCCAAGCGGCACCCTTTCGCGGATGTAGGCTTCGATGGCTTCTCGGCCTCCCATCTGGGCGATGAAAGGAGCATTGAAGGGCGTGTCCACCCAGCCCGGGCAAAGCGCGTTGACGCGAATGCCGAAGCGGCCATAGTCGCCGGCCATCTGCCTGGTCATCGCGATCACCGCGTGCTTGGTCGTCGTATAGGCGATCATCTCGCGGTCATAGAGCACGCCGGAGCTCGACGATGTGTTGAGGATGACGCCGCGGCCTGCCTTCTTCATGAACGGCATCACGATGCGGGCACCGAGGAAGTGAGCCCGCACATTGAGCGTCCAGGAGGTGTCGAAGCCTTTCACGCTCACACCGAGCACGTCGCCTTCGACCTGTACGCCGGCATGATTGTGCAGGATGTCGATCCTGCCCTGAATGTGGATGAAATCGTGAAAGCCGGCTTCAAGCGCCTGATCGTCGGTCAGGTCGAACACAAGTGCCTTTGCCCGGCCACCTGCGGCAAGAATCTGTTCGACAGTCGCGTTGGCGCCGTCGGTGCTACGATCCGCCACGCCGACCACTGCACCCTCGCGCGCGATGATCAGCGCCGCAGCCCTGCCGATGCCGGATCCCGCGCCGGTGACGATCGCGGTCCTGTCCTTCAGGATCATCCCTCTTCACCCTTTCTCGCCGGCTTGTAATCCTGCATCATCCGGCGGGCGAGCCTCGGCCGCTCCGGTGCGCGCGGATCAACCTTGAGGACAAGACAGGCATGTACGACTTCGGCCCCTTCGAGTTCGAGTCGAAGCAGGATTTTTTCGACAAGGCAATGCGTTTCTGGAATCCTGACAAGACCAGGTTCTGGCAGAAGGCCGGGATCGATCTGGTGATCGGCAGGCGGGAGGGTTATTTCCTCTACGACATGTCGGGGCGCCGCCTGATCGACCTGCATCTCAATGGCGGCACCTACAATCTCGGTCACCGCAATCCGGAGCTGGTCGAGACGCTAAAGAGCGCGCTCGACTATTTCGACATCGGCAACCACTGGTTCCCTTCCGTGGCGCGAACGGCGCTGGCCGAATCCCTCATCAATGTCTCGCCCGGCATGAAATACGCGATCTTCGCGCCGGGCGGCGCGGAGGCGGTGGACATCGCCATCAAGAGCGCTCGCTATGCTACCAAGCGGCGCAAGATCGTGTCGATCATCAAAGGTTATCACGGACATTCAGGGCTCGCGGTAGCGACCGGCGACGATCGCTTCACCAAGATCTTTCTCTCCGACCAGCCGGAGACGTTCATCCAGGTGCCCTTCAACGATATCGACGCCATGGCGCAGGCGCTCGAGGTTGAAGACGTAGCGGCACTGATCATGGAGACGATCCCCGCCACCTACGGCTTCCCGATGCCGAAGGACGGCTATCTCAACGCCTGCAAGGCGCTGTGCGAAAAGCATGGCGCGATGTACATCGCCGACGAGGTCCAGACCGGCCTGATGCGGACCGGCAGCATGTGGGGCTGGCAGGCCTATGGCGTCCAGCCGGACATCATGGTGACGGCAAAGGGCCTGTCCGGCGGCCTCTATCCGATCAGCGCGGCGCTAGTGAACGACAAGGCCGGCGGCTGGCTCAACGAGGATGGTGCGGCCCACATCTCGACCACCGGCGGGGCCGAGCTCGGCTGTGTCGTTGGCCACAAGGTCATCGAGATGCTGCAGCGGCCCGAACTGGTGGCCAATGTCGGCACCGTGACTGAGTTCATGGCACAGGCCATGCGCGAGATGCTGGCTCGTCACGGCGATATCTTCACCGGGGTGCGGCAGAAGGGCGTGATCCTCGGTCTGGAATTCAGCAATCACCCGGAGGGCGCCGTCTTCGCGTCGCGTGCACTCTACGAGCAGGGCGTCTGGGCGATCTTCTCGTCGCTCGACAAGCGGGTGCTGCAGTGGAAGCCCGGCGTGCTGCTGGATCCAGAAACCTGCCGGGACATCATGGATCGCTTCGACGCGGCAATGCCGCGCGCCCGAGAGTTGCTGCATCAGGCAGGCAAGGCGAGTTGACATGTCCCGAACCTGGTTGAAACTGCCAGGCGTCCGGTTCGAGCTGGCGGCCGGGCTTGCCGTGATCGCGCGGATTCTGACAGGGGACAAGGGTGCAATGATAGGGCAGGGCGGACAGTGACGGATTTCGACGCACTCACGCACGACCAGCAACTCGGCATCTTGCAGGAGACGGCGGAGGCGGCCACCGCCAACTACGATCTGCCGGCGGACGTTTCTGTCGAGATGATCAACCTGTCGGAGAATGCGACCTACAAGATTGCGGCTCGCGACGGCCGGCGGTGGGCGCTCCGCATCCATCGCGAGGGCTACCATTCAAGGACGGCTATCCAATCTGAACTGGCCTGGCTGGCCGATCTGCGCCAGACCGGGATCGTCCCCACACCCGTGCCGGTGGCGGGGAGGGACGGTGAGCAAATCCAGCTTGTCGGCCATGCCAGACTGGCGCATCCCCGCCATGTCGTGTTGTCGCAATGGGAGACCGGTTCGGAGCCGGGCATAGGCGAGGCGCTCGCGGAACCTTTCGAGGTGCTGGGCGAGGTCACGGCCCGCATGCACATCCATGCCCGGCAGTGGCGGCGCCCTTCGTGGTTCAGCCGCCACGTGTGGGATTTCGAGACGAGCCTCGGCGAGGAAAACCCGCATTGGGGGCGCTGGCGTGACGGCATGGGCGTCGACGCAGCGAAAGCCAAGCTCTTTGGCAGCACCGCGGAGCTGATCGGCCGCAGGCTCGCTGCCTTCGGCAAGGGCCATGACCGCTTCGGCCTCATCCATTGCGATCTGCGGCTCGCCAACCTTTTGATCGACGGCAAGACAGTGAAGGTCATCGACTTCGACGACTGCGGCTTTGGCTGGTATATGTATGACGCCGCGACGCCCATCTCTTTCTACGAGCATGAACCGCAGGCTGCCGATCTTATCCAGTCGTGGACGACCGGCTATCGCCGCGTGCTTGACCTGCCCAAGGCGGACGAGGACGAGATCCCGACCTTTGTGATGCTGCGCCGTCTGCTCTTGGTCGCGTGGATCGGCTCGCACGCGGAGACGGACCTCGCCAGGTCGATGGGCCTGCCCTATACCGAGGGAACGGTCGGGCTGTGCGAGGCCTATCTGAGCAAGTTTTCCTAGTTCCGCACAGCCGCGCGCGATCTTCCTTCGCGACCGCGAGCCATCGGTTCCGTCGTTGCGCTTACGCCAGTGCTTCCAGGCTCTCCGGCAGGATCTGGCCGCCGTCGACGATGATCGTCTGTCCCGTCACGTAGCCGGCTTCCTTCGACGCAAAGTAGAGCGCGGCGTAGCCGATGTCTTCCACGGTTCCGAGCCGCTTGAGCGGGATCGAGGCGGCCATGGTCCTCTGGTAGTCCTCGCCTAGGCCGGCAAGGCCCTCGGTCACGATGTTGCCCGGCATGACGGCATTGACGGTGATGCCGTATTTCGCCAGTTCGATGCAGGCCGTTCGCATGAAGCCGAGCTGTCCCGCCTTGGTGGCGCCGTAGTGCGACCAGCCGGGAAAACCGGTGATCGGGCCGGTGATCGACGACGTCAGCACGATGCGGCCCTGGTCGGATGTCTTGAGATAGGGAACCGCTGCCTTGACCGCGTGGAAGGTGCCCTTGAGATTGGTGTCGACAACCTCGTCCCATTGCTGCGAGGTCATGTCTTCGAGCCGTGCCTGCGGAAAGATGCCGGCATTGGCGCACAAAACGTCGATACTTCCGTTTCTCGCGGCTGCCACTGCAAGCGCGCTCTCGATGCTGGCGAGCGAGGTAACGTCGCCAACCACGCCAAAGGCGCCATGGCCGATCTCGGCGGCCGCGGCTTCGGCCTGGTCGGGATGGCGCGCAACGATCGCGACCTTGGCACCCGAGAGCGCAAACACCCGCGCTATGCCCTTGCCGATGCCTTTCGATCCGCCGGTAACGACGACGGACCGACCCTTCAAAGACTGGGTCATGACTTGAAGCTCCAAAATGAGACGGGGACAGGGCGGATACCCTGTCCCCGTTGTCGCAAGGATTCTGGGCGGTAGGCGCCCTAGCCCTCATTCACCATGTGACCGATGTTCTCGTATGCCTTGGGGTTGGCCGACTTCAGCACGAAGCCCCAGATCAGACCGACGATAAGGATAGCAAGCCCGACATAGGGGATGCTCCTGGCAAAGCCATTGGTGCCCCCCAGAGTCGCGAGATTGGCAACCAGCGTGTAGACGAGGACGAGTTGGACAATGAGCGAGATCAACGGCGCGATGACAGTCGTCAGCATGCTGCCGCCGCCGTTCTTCTTGAACCACATGTAGATCGCCAGCGAGACAACGGCCTGCAGCACCAAAAGCAGTCCGGTTCCAAGCACAGCAAACAGCGTATAGACGCCAAGCCAGGCCTGTCCTGACGGATCGTCGAAGCCGTAGGCCAGACCGTAGAGCAGCACCCATACTGCCGCCAGCACCGACTGCAGCGCCGAGGCCTTGTGTGGGCTCTTGTGGTGGTCATGCGTCTCGGCGATCGCTTGGGGCAGGACGCCTTCGCGCGCCAGCGAATACAAATAGCGTGAAGCAGTGTTGTGGAAGGCCATGCCGCAGGCGAAGGAACTGGTCAGGATCAGAAGCGACATCAGCTGGTAGCCCCAGCCGCCGACAAAAGTCTGAACGGGCGTCAGGAAGAAGTTCACCCCGTCGGAAAATGCCTTGGCCACCATGTCGGCCTCGGTGGGATAGGCCGCCACCGCGCACCAGCTGACGAAGGTGTAGAACAGGCCGAGGCCAATGACCGAGATCAGCAGCGATTGCGGAATGATGCGCTTGGGATCGCGGGATTCCTCGGCATAGTTCGGCGCCATCTCGAAGCCGACCCAGGACCAGAACGCCATGAAGATGCCGACGGCCGCCGCGCCCGCGGGGATGGCCACGGTTCCGACGGTCTGTTCGGCGACTGGCGTGAACACCTTGAACACATTGAGCGAATCACCAGAAAAATTCGTTGCGCCATGGGCAAAAATCACGCCCAGCGAAAAGATCAGAAGCATGATCACCTCAAGAATGAGGGCTATGCCGAGCAACCGCGCCGACACCTTCACGTCGCGGTAGGCAAGTGCCGCGATGACCACGATCATGACCAGGGCAAGGACGATCCACGGTACGTTGATGCCGAAATGCTGGGAAATCCACAAATTGCCGAAAAATGCGAACAGTCCGGTGAGGGAAGCTTCGAACAGCGAGTAGCAGGCGAGCGAGCCGATGCCCGCCGACATGCCGACCTCACGGCCGAGCCCCTGGCTGATAAAGGAGTAGAAGCCGCCGACGGAGGAGACCCGCGATGCCATCGCGGCATAGCCGACCGAGAAGATGGTCAGCACGATCGTCGCCATCAGGAAGGCGGCAGGGGTATATTTGCCGATGCCGTAGCCCGCCGCGAACGGGACGTTGCCCAGCATCGCCGACATTGGCGCCGCGCCGGTGACGGCGAGAAAGAGCACTCCGGCGAGCCCCACGGCCTTCGAGTGCAAAAGGTTGATGCTGTTACTTTTCGAGACGTCGATCGTCCCCCGTGCAGTTTCTATGGCCATGAAGCCCTCTCCATTCGTGACAGCTGTATGCAGTTCCCCGCACATGGCGGCCGATGTGTCCCGGCTTGCGAGTGCTGCCATGACACTACGGACGCAGCGTCACTTTGCCAAGGCCATGATTTTGCAAAGCTCGCCGCTCGACATCACGTGGCAGTAGATCATGTTGATGATTTCGAGCTCCTTGCGATGAAGCTCGTCGGTCGCCGCCGCGCAGCAATCCTCTAGCACGATGACGGCATAGCTTTCGTCGGCCAGGCTTCGCACAGTCGAAGACACGCACTGGTCCGTGAAGATACCGCAGCAGATGACATTCCTGATGCCGAGATTGTGCAGGATCAGGCGCAGATTCGTCCCAGTCAGCGCGGAATCGGTGGTCTTGGTCACGACGATTTCGTCCCCGGCCGGCTGAAGCTCGGCAACGAGCTGCGACGGCGCATCGTTCTTTGGCAGCAGCAAATTGTTCCAGCCCGGCATTTTCTGGGAGAGCGAGCGGTCGCGCCCGTCCCTGGTGTGGCAGGCGATGCGGGCAAAAAGGCATTCGATGCCATTTTGCCGTGCCAACTCCAGCAGTCTCGCCGTGTTCGGTATGACCGTGCCGAGCATGCGCTCGTGGAACGGCGTCCACAGATCGTAGCGGTGCTGTTCTTGCGACGAAAGCGACGCGCGATCCGGCCGTTCCAGGTAGGTGTTTTGAACATCGATGACCAGGATGGCGGTTTGTGCTGGCACCAGCACCGGATCATCCGGCTCGGGTGCGCCGAGGTAGTAGAGCGAACGGAATCCGGTTTTCCAGCTCATGCGGTCCTTTCAGAAGCGGAACGTGAAAAGGCCGCGCGCCGCGTAGGTCTCGGCGGCTTCCTCGATGAAACGGGCGATGCGTTCGGCCTGGTAGGTCTCGCGCATCGTGGCGGCGGCCTCGAGCAATTCTTGCTTGGACTTGGCGCGGCCTGGGCGCAGTAGTTCGTACACCTGCATGATGAAATCCTGCGGCACCTCGACAAGCTCTGCCCCCCGCTCGAAGTTGAGGGCCAGTGTCGGCCGTCCGACATCGCGCGCCACATCGGCCTGTGCCTGCAGCGCTCGTGGTGTGATGCGAAGGTCTTCCATCGTCGCGTCGCCCGCAAGCACCGAATCCAGCGTTATCTCAGGAAGCGACTTGCCGCGCTTGCCCGTAACTGTGTCGGGCTGTGTTTCGGCGAGCGGATAGTCGGCGCGCGTGTGGGTCACGATTTCACCCCCGTCAGTGTGATGTCGACCTCTTCGGGAGCCGCACCGGCCTCCGTCAGCCCGGTTTCGATGGCGTAGATGAGGGCGACGCGGGCGTGGTAGCGAGACCCCATGGCCTCGCCCCGCTGCGGCACGACGATGGGCTCTGGCATTTCGCCCAGCGCATAGGCTGCCGCATTGGCGCCGAGTGCGCGATAGTGCTCAAGCCTGGTGATTGGCGCATTGGAAAACAGTTCCAGATTGTTGTGCGGCTGGCGGTCACGCTGATGGATGACGGCCGTGCCCTTGGCCTGGATACCGATACCGATTCCGCTGCCGGCAAGCCGCGCAGCGGACAGGCCGAGGAAGGACGTATCGGCCGTATGGCGAAAGCGAACGACGCGCGCCTTGAGCCCGCGCGCGCGGATCGCATCCAGCATGGCTCCAAGCACCTCGGACAGCCGATGTCCGGCCGTCGTTCGGTAAAGCTTCAAGCCGAAGGCCGGGCTGATGCCAATCACCACGTCGTCGTTTGCTGGCCCGTTCGTTGCCGGCCCAAGGTTGCGATAGCTGATGTGCCTTGCCTCGTCCTTCTCGTGCAGGGCTTCCGAGCGCAGCACTTCCTTCTGGTCCAGCACATCTCGGATGTCATTGAGCTGCAGGCGCCGTTCTTCGGACACACGATAGCCGGAGCCGGGACCGAGATAGTCGTTCGGATCGTTGACCGCACTCACGATCCGCCCATCGCGGATCATGGCTGAGGTCTGGAGATAATCACCGGAAAGGCGCAGCTTGACCACGTCGAGGAGGTTCTCCGCCTCTTCGCGGAACCCACGCTTGGCCAGCGCCTTGACGACGTCGATCACGGTGATGCCGCGCTCCTTGATGGCTTCGCTGATAAAGCTGACGTCGCGCGGCATCAGGCTGCGCGTATCGTCGGAACCGGAAGCGTAGACCACGCTGCTTTTCATGTCCTCGGTCGGTGAGGAAAGGTCGAGTTCCTCGAACACGGCGGCGATCGCTTCCACCGCCCGCTCGCGCAGCTCGATCGCGCGCGACTCGGGCAGCGGCGTCAGCCCGCCATCGGCCTCGAAATCGCGCTGCAGCACAAGATAATCTTCCAGTTCCTCGCCGTTGATCAGCGACGGGTTGAACGAATTGTCGTATTTCAGGATCGACCCCATGCCGGAGCAGATCAGATCCGAGCCGGCAATCAGGTAGGGAAGGATCTTGGCGCCGACGCGAATTTCCGATTCGGTCGAGCGCGCGTCATTGCCCGAGGCGCATTCGAGATCGAGCCAGACGGCGATGAGGTTCTCGGCCATCAGCTCGCGAACACCGCCGGGTATAGTGGCGGTCAAAGGCGCTCCGTCGATACCGCCATTTTGCGTGCCTTGCACCCCCATGCCGCGCTGCAGGCAGAGGCAGCGCGCCTCCAGGTAGATCAGCGATTTTGCTTCATGGAAGCCCATTAGCAATTCGGAGCCGGCACCCGACGTACAGCGCATCTTGACGCCGCGCGAGGCGTAGGCGGCGGCGAGAAATGCCTTGGACCACGGCGTGTCGTCGCCATCGGTGAACGACTTTTCCGTGCCGTAGACGGAAACGGTTTCGGCGTAGGAGGTAAAGCCGGCCATGGCGATGCGCAGCTCTTCGGCTTCCTCACTGGAGCATTGGAACAGCGTTCCCCAGCGACCGACCGCGCCGCCTACCGCGCACGCCACCGCGTTGGACCAGGCGTTGCGCGACACACGCATTGTTGTCTCGATCTCGTCGAAGCCAAAGGCGACGGCGGTTGCAGCGTCCGCGGCGAGCTGCAGCGGGTCGTCCTTGGCGTTGGTTACATGCGCCTGGTTGCCTGGCGTCTTGCGGGCTCGCATCTTCGAGTAGGCGAAGGCGATCTCCAGTGCGTTGAGCTGCGACACGACCTCAGCGAGTTTCGCAGGCGTCATGCCGTGGGCGAGCCGCACGAGCTTTTCGCGCGGAACGTTCATGTCGACCAGCCAGCGCGCAATGGTCGCTGACTCCAGGGCCATCGCTTCCGGCGCCACTTCCGGGTCGATGTGATGGCGGGCGATGAAGCGGTCGATCATATCGTAGTCGTGTTCGAGCACCCCATCGAGGGACACGACGCGCCCGTCCTTGATGCCGATGCCAGGTTTGGGATCGGCCGGACTGGAGAAAGCGGAGAAGCCGTTGGCAGGGTCTTCCGCCGCAAACTTGTCCAGACGCAACGGCCGCTCGTCCCAATCGGCGAAGCGCTTCCAGCGGTTCAGTTTCGGCGTCATGCGTGCGATCCTCGACCCAGCCGAAAGACTAGTGAATGCTTACTCGCCACACAATGACCCTGGATCGACCGCCGGCCAAGGGGGCGCACGCAGCGGGCTCAAAAGCTCCTCGCCGCGGTTGGTGTGGTGACGGTACTTTTGAAAGACCACCTAGCGCTATCGGACGCCGCAAACTGCGAGAAATCGTCCGATTGGTCTCGATAGTTGGTGAAACGTCGAAAATATTCTCGAGTCGATTTTCCCTTTAAAATCAAAAGCGTAAATTTTCGACGGTGTTGATGCCGGTGTTTGGGCGGCGGCAAGAAGTATTTGCCAGTAATTTCAATTGGTTATATGCTGTTTGAACGATCGAGTGGGAGTAGGGCAAAGACCTGCAAAATTCGACGAAACGGCTATTTTAGCGCGGAAAAGCAGGAGGTTATCTGCGTTCTTGTTGACTATCTGCGCCACATCGTCAATTGGCGTCGGATCAGCGCTCTGACGGCATCAGCCTGCAGCTCGGCGGTTTCGATGTAGTCATAGGGCGGCCAATGGCTTCCGCACCAAACCTAGAATTCTTCGGGATCCTCGTTCGTGGCAGACATGCGTTTGGCGTGCTGGCACTATGCGGACCTCAACCCGAGGCGAGTTCGGCAAGTTCGTCGGCCGCTTCACTGATACCGTAGGCTGCCGCGCGCTCGAGCCACAGGCGACCGGCTACCGGGTCGCGCTCCCCAGCGATACCCCTTGAGAAATAACGCCCGAGCATGAGTTGGGCTTGGCCATGCCCACGTCCAGCAGCGGCTGCGTACCATTTCTGCGCTGCCGTTTGGCTGACCGGCACGCCCTGGCCAGCACCATACAGCGCGCCAAGTGCAAACATCGCTCCGGCGTGACCGTCGAGAGCGGCGCGCTCGAACAGCTGCATGGCAACCTTTGGCTCACGTGTGCCCCCGCGCCCGTTGAGCAGCATCTCGGCAAGCGCCACCTGCGCGTCGAGCATGCCGGCATTGGCTGCCCGAGCAAACCAGAGGCGGGCCTGCGATGGGTCGGGCGCCACGCCGCGTCCATCTTGCAGGAGGCGGGCGTACATATATTGCGCCTCGGCGACACCTTCAGCCGCACGCCTTAGCCATTGCGCCGCTTGCCCCTCGTCCTGGCGGACGCCGACTCCGTTGGCGAAGCAGAGCCCAAGATTGAATGCCGCTATGAGGTCCCCCGATGATGCGGCCGCTTCGAACCATCCGGCAACGCTTGCATGATCATCGGGCTCGCCGGCTCCTTCGAGAACAAGATTGGCGAGATCGACCTGTGCTTCCTGATTGCCGCCATTTGCAGCGGCGCGCAGCCAGCGTGCTCCCTCTTCGAGATCCTGAGCCACGCCGTTCCCCGTCAAATAGAGCGAGGCCAACGCGCGGGCGGCGGCCTGATGGCCCGCTTCGGCCGCCCGCCGGTACCAGTTTGCGGATTCTGCAAAATCCGGCCGCTGCGTCTTCACATAGCGCTCGCCGAGGAGATAGGCGGCCTCGATATTGCCTGCCAACGCGGCACGCCGCATCCACGCCTCTCCAGCAGCAATATCCTGGTCGACAAATGCACCATCAATCAATGCCAATCCCAACCGGAACTGGGCGGAGGGAAGGCCTTTCTCCGCAGCAGCCTGATATAGTTGAACCGCTGCAGCCATTTCGCGTGCGACGCCCAGCCCGTGCTCGGTAAGAACCGCGAGAAGGTAGATTGCGGTCGGCAGACCGGCGTCGGCGGCACGTCTTACCTCTTTTGCAACCCTGACCCTGTTTTCCCGTTTGCCATTGCGGGCCAGCGACAGGGCAAAGCCGAGACACCCCTCGGCGCAGCCGGCAGAAGCCGACTTCTCGTACCACCGGTGCGCCGCATCTGCGTTGCGCATTGGTTTGGGGCCGCTGGTAAGTATATAGCCGAGGATAGCCTGTCCCACGGCCGAGCCCGCCTCGGCCGCCCTGGTGGCAAAGTCGAACGCGGCTGTGAAGTCTGGTTTGCCCGAGGTATCTGGTTCAAACAATTGGTTGGATTCGGCGCCGTTGCCGTCAGCTTCCTTAGCCACCAGCCCCGTCAAATAGAGAGCGGCGAGGAGCGCTTGCGCATCGGCGCTCCCGTGATTGGCTGCCCGCATCAGCCATCGCGCGCCTTCCACACGGCTTGGCGGCACACCCGAGCCTTCGAGATAGCAACGCGCGACCCGGTACTCGGCGTCGACGATCCCCGCGCGCGCCGCGCTCGCCATCAGCGGAAAGGCTTCTGCGGGCTTGCCGCTGTCAGCGAGCTGGATCGCCCGGCGCAACGCTGCCGCCGGGGAAGCAAGAACAGTCAGCCGATCCAGGATTGTCATCGATCCGAGTCTCCGATACCCCCGTGCGCTACGGCTCCCGCATTGCCTCCTGGCCGACCGGGAGCATCACACCGAGAATGTATTTGAGCACTGTGCGACGGCCGACCTTTACGTCGGCGGTCACCGGCATGCCGGGGCTCACGGTGAAACCGGCAGGCACGCCGTGGAGGGCGACCTGGTCGATGGAAATGCGCGTGCGATAGAACGGCTCGGCGTCGGGCGGCAGCATAGCCAGGGAGCTGTTCGGATCGCGTGCTTGCTCCTGCGCGGAGAAGGAATCGGGGCTAAGTGCCCGCACGGTGCCATGAGCAAGGCCGTATTGCGAATAGGGGAAGGTGTCGAACTTAATGACCACTGAGTCGCCGACATGCACAAAGCCGCTGCTGCGGCCGACGATGTTTGTCTCGATCTCAAGCGGCGCGTTGGCCGGCACCAGCGTAATCAATCGCTCGCCGGACTGCAGGACCGACCCGACCGAGACCTTGGCCACTGACTGAACGATGGCGTCTGCTTCGCTCTTCAGCTCGACCAATTGCTTACGCAGCTTTGCCTTGTTGAGAAGTTCGCGGGCGTCGGACATGCGCGAACTGGCCTCGGACAAGCTCTGTGAAACATCCGCTCGCCAACCCTGAATATAGCCGTCGCGCTCGGCGGCCACCGCTGCCTGCTGGAGCCTTGCGGCTTGCGCGGTCTGCTCGGCATTGCCGAGCGCCCGGGACATCTCAGCGCGATTGTCCTCGGCAAGCAGCGTATTGAGGCGGCTGCCTACCTGCCTTGCCTCGAGTTGCTTGCGCATCTGCTCAATCGAGCCGGCGACCGCGAGCCGCTGGCGGTAGCCATCTGCATCCGATAGCGAGCGCGAGATTACGGAACTGAGTTCGTCGCGCTGGCGGTCGAAATTCTCAACCTTGGCGTCATAGACCGCCTTGCGGCGCTCAAAAATCGATGCCTGCAGGGTCCAGCTTGGATCGAGACCGTCATAATCGAAAGCCCGGCCATCCGCTTCCGCCTTCAACCGCGCGACTTCAGCTTCAAGCGTCGAAACCTGCATGGCGAGCGTCGCCAGATCGGCAGAAGCAAAGGTCGCATCGAGGCGAGCAAGCACTTGACCGGCCTGCACGTGCTGTCCTTCACGAACGTCGATCGAGCGAACGATTGCCGTCTCCAGCGGCTGCACGACCATATTAGGCGATTTTGACACCACGAGCCCTCTGGCCGTTACAACCTGATCGACCGGTATCAGTCCGGCCACAGCGATCAGCGCGATGACCAGGCTCGCGATGATCCAGACGATGCCGCGCGCCGTCCGCGGGATAGGAGCATTGGCGACAGCCGTCGACGGCCACTGGAACTCGAGTATGGCCGGCGTTGTCGGATCCCTCGTTTCCATCCGATGCCGCCGAGCCGGAAGGGCGATGAGAGAGGTGCTACTCATGGGTTACCGGACCTGAATTGTGGCATCGTCAAACCAACCGCGGTGGGATGGCGACCGGGCGGCCATGACGGCCGTCGAGGTGCCGGTTTTGCTGCGACCACAGCTGGCGATAAAGCACGCATCGCTCGAGCAGTGTCGCATGCGGCGCGACGTCAAGGACCTTACCCTGATCCATAACCAGGATGTTGTCGCATTCTGTCAGTGAGGACAGCCGGTGCGAAACGATGATCATCGTGCGCCCGCTGGCGATGCGCATGAGATTGGCGCTTACCACCGCCTCGCTCTCCGGGTCGAGCGCGCTGGTCGCTTCGTCGAGGATGAGAATGGTCGGATCGTGGATGAGGGCGCGTGCGATCGCCAGCCGCTGCTTTTGACCACCTGACAAATTGGGCGAACCTTCCTCGATATAGGTGTCATAGCCATTGGGCATGCGCTCGATGAATTCCTGGGCGCCGGCGAGGTGTGCTGCACGCATGGCATCGGCAAGCGTCAGGCCTGGCCGCCCGGCGATGATGTTATCGCGGATTGACCCGCGAAAGAGAAAGTTGTCCTGCAGGACCACGCCGAGCCCTTGGCGAAGATGGCGTAGGTTGATCTCCTTGAGGTCGACGCCATCGAGCTTGAGGAAACCGCTGTAGTCGCGGTTGATTCCCTGCAGGAGGCGCGCGATCGTTGATTTTCCCGACCCGCTGCGCCCAACAATGCCAAACATGCTTCCGGCGGGAATGTGGAAGCTGACCCTGTCAAGCGCCGGTGTCTTCGTCGCGATGTAGCTGAAGGTCAGGTCGCTGAAAGTGACCTCGCCCACGAGCCTGGGTCTCAGGCCGGTGGAATTCGAACTGCTCTCCAGCGGCCGGTTGAGAACCGAGGCCGCCTCGCCGATGGCTGCACCGACCTCCTCGTAGTCTTCAACCAGTCGCGCCAGGCCGACCAGCGGCTGCGCTACGCGCTGGGAGATCATCATGAAGGCGAACAGGCTGCCAACCATGTAGCCCGAGCGGTCGTTCAACGCGAGATAGGCGCCGATCAGCATGGTGCCGAGCACCATGACGCGTTCGATCGGCGTGACCAACGTCTGCGGCCAGCTTGCAAGCTGGCCGAAGGCGAGGCGAGCCTTTCCGGCTTCCGCCACCCGCTCGTCCCAGAGCGCCTTGCGCTGCGGCTCGAGGCCGAGCGCCTTCACTGTCTTGATGCCGACGACAGTCTCGCCAAGCGCTGCCGACTTCCAGGTCTCGGCTTCGACCACTCGCTGGTATCTGCGGCGCAGCGGTTTGAGAAAGGCAAGGATGATCAGCATGATCACGGCCGCGCAAGCCATTACGACCCAGGCGAGCGTGGAGTTGATGTAGAACATGACCGGTACCAGCACGCACAGTGTGATTAGATCCAGGAACGTGCTGAGGAGTTTTCCGGTCAGGAACTCTCGAATACGATAGACTTGGGCCAGATGATACATCGTCTCGCCGGCCGGATGACGCTCGAAATAATCGAGCGGCAGGCGCAAGAGCCGGCTAAAGACGTGCAACTGCAGCTTGGTGTCCAGGCGGGCGCCGACGACGTTGATGATCAGTCGCCGCGCATGGCCAAGAAGTGTCTCATAGGCGAAGACCACGGCAATCACCGCAGACAAGAGCAGCAAAGTCGAGATGCTGTTGAACTGCAGCACCTTGTTGACCAACGTCATCACGATGAGTGGCGGCAGGATGGTCAGGATGCTCAGCGTGAACGAGGCAATGGCTATGTCGCGCAGGGGCTGGCTTTCTAGCCGCACCAGCTGGGTGAGCCAGTGAAGGGTGAAAGGCGCATCCGCCGCCACGTGCGACCGTGTCGCGCGCAGCAGCACCGCCTCGCCCGTCCACACCCGCGACAGCCGAAGCTCATCGATGGCGGTGGCCTCACCGTCGTCTGGCGCGTCGGCACTTTTGAGGAAGACGACATTGCGCTCCGCACTCGCTCCGGTCAGGAGGGCCGCGCCGCCATCGCTGAACAAGAGCACGACCGGTCCGGTATCCTGGAAGCGCAAGAGGTGGGACCAGCGGATGCGCAGGGCACGCGCCCACATGCCGGCGTTCTGTGCCCATTCGGAGAGATCGGTAGCGGTCGGAACCGCGCTCGCTGTCCTGAATTCGTTGGGGTCGAGTTCGACGCCATGATAACGGGCGGCCTGTAGTACTGCCTTCGGGCGTGGCCCGATCTGGTCGCGCTCGGCGGGGCCGCCGGGAGGCCGCTCAGCAGCGTTGTGCACGCCGGCCTGGCGCGCTGCATCGTCGACTTCGGAGCTTGCACGGATCGAGACCGGCTGGTTTTCGGCGTTTACGGGCACGTTTACCATGGACTTCTCATCCGGTACGCAGGGCGAGGGTTCGAAAATGCCCGGGCCGAGGCGTTTCCGCCGAGGTTTCCGGTAACGCAGCACTGTACTCCGAACCGATCCGCCGCGCGACTCTCATGCCAATCCGTGTCTGGAGGTGGTGAACGTGAGAATTCCGCTCTCCCGCGAAGTCCGCGCGTACGCTTCATCGATGGTCTCTGGTCATGGTGGCTGACCATGGTTGGCAAGCCAGGCGCTGCGGGATGATGCTTTGCGAGCCAACAATTTAGAATAATCAGCGCGCGGGTCCCGCTTTCCAGCGAAGCCCGCGCGCCTGTTCTCAATCTGGACCAGTCCCTGTCCAGGTCCATTGCCTACTCACTCATGCGGCTTCAAGAGATCCTTCAGGGACGTCTTGACCGTGTGGTCGTTGCTGGCGTAGCCGGCGCCAGGCTTGGTCTGGTCCGTGGTGAGATCCGTGCTCGCCCCGGACGGCTTGTTCTGGTTGTTGCCGAATCCGCTGATCGTCTTGAGGACATTCAGCAGGTCCGTCGTTACCGATGTGGCCGCGAGGCCGACCAGGTTGCGGAACGACGCATGGTTGCCAGGATCACCGTTGCCGTCGGTCGAGCCCGACTGCAGGAATTTCGCAGTGTCCTTGAGGCCGAGCGAGTCGGATGTGACCTTGGCG
The DNA here is from genome assembly GCF_056404315.1 of Mesorhizobium sp. P2_D6. NCBI lineage: Bacteria > Pseudomonadati > Pseudomonadota > Alphaproteobacteria > Hyphomicrobiales > Phyllobacteriaceae > Mesorhizobium > Mesorhizobium sp. P2_D6. Next base: position 64,696 of record NZ_JBFUEG010000024.1, read on the forward strand.
TGGCTGTGACCAGGGCCGTTTTCTGCATTGTTATTGTTCCCGGAACCACCAGGTGCATCCTGATCTCCATTGCCAAAGCCGTTATTGCCATGGTGGTGGTTATCACCAGTCTCACCGCCCGGGCCGGTCGCTCCGGTCGCACCTGTCGCACCAGCCGAGCCCGTGGCGCCGGTCGAGCCCGTCGCACCAGTAGCGCCGGTCGAACCTGTCGCTCCGGTAGAGCCTGTCGCTCCGGTATCACCCGTGGCGCCGGTCGAACCCGTTGCGCCGGTGTCGCCGGTCGCACCTGTAGCTCCGGTTGCTCCGGTATCGCCTGTGGCTCCAGTCGAACCGGTCGCTCCGGTCGAGCCAGTCGCTCCGGTCGAGCCCGTTGCCCCGGTCGAGCCGGTTGCACCTGTGGCGCCGGTTGCGCCAGTCGAACCTGTCGCCCCGGTATCGCCAGTGGCACCGGTCGAACCGGTGGCTCCAGTAGCGCCCGTTGCACCAGTCGAGCCGGTTGCCCCGGTATCGCCAGTCGCACCAGTCGAGCCAGTCGCACCGGTAGAGCCAGTCGCACCGGTAGAGCCAGTCGCACCGGTAGAGCCAGTGGCGCCGGTCGAACCTGTCGCTCCGGTATCACCCGTGGCCCCGGTCGAACCGGTGGCACCGGTAGAGCCCGTGGCACCTGTCGAGCCGGTGGCCCCTGTCGATCCTGTTGCTCCGGTATCGCCCGTTGCACCAGTCGAGCCAGTCGCTCCGGTCGAACCAGTTGCCCCGGTCGAGCCGGTTGCACCTGTGGCGCCGGTTGCGCCAGTCGAACCTGTCGCTCCGGTATCGCCAGTGGCACCGGTCGAACCGGTGGCTCCAGTAGCGCCCGTTGCACCAGTCGAGCCGGTTGCCCCGGTATCGCCAGTCGCACCAGTCGAGCCAGTCGCTCCGGTCGAACCAGTTGCTCCGGTCGAGCCGGTTGCCCCGGTATCGCCAGTCGCACCGGTAGAGCCAGTSGCRCCGGTCGAACCAGTTGCCCCGGTCGARCCGGTTGCACCAGTCGAACCTGTCGCTCCGGTATCACCCGTGGCGCCGGTCGAACCGGTAGCACCGGTAGAGCCCGTGGCACCTGTCGAGCCGGTGGCTCCTGTCGATCCTGTTGCTCCGGTATCGCCCGTTGCACCAGTCGAGCCAGTCGCTCCGGTCGAACCAGTTGCCCCGGTCGAGCCGGTTGCACCTGTGGCGCCAGTCGAACCTGTCGCTCCGGTATCACCCGTGGCACCCGTCGAACCGGTGGCACCAGTAGCGCCCGTGGCACCAGTCGAGCCGGTGGCCCCTGTCGATCCTGTTGCTCCGGTATCGCCCGTTGCACCAGTCGAGCCAGTCGCTCCGGTCGAGCCGG